>CAZCDS010000002.1:0-265962 GCA_964497585.1 uncultured Syntrophaceae bacterium | reverse complement strand
TGTTTTAGTTAAGACTTCATCTGACATTTCTGCTATAAGCAGTCGGAATTTTGAAGGAGGGATGTCAGATGACGACGGAGCAGAAGATCATCAAGAACAAGCTGGGGCTTTTGAAGTTGGCAGAGACTCTGGGAAGTGTGTCCCGTGCCTGCAAGGTGATGGGATATTCCCGGGACAGTTTCTACCGTTTCAAGCAGCTCTATGAGCAGGGCGGTGAGATGGCCCTGCAGGAGATCAGCCGCAAAAAGCCGTGTATTAAGAACCGGGTGGAGCCTCACGTGGAGGAGGCGGTGGTGGCTTTTGCCTTCGAGCATCCTGCATATGGTCAGCTACGCGTTTCCAATGAGCTCAAAAAGCGGGGGGTCTTCATTTCTCCCTGTGGTGTTCGTTGCGTTTGACAGCGGCATGACCTGGAAACCTTCAAGAAACGTCTGAAGGCCCTGGAAGCCAAGGCAGCCCAGGAGAATTTGATTCTCACCGAAGAGCAGCTTCAGGCCCTGGAGAAAGCCAAAGTGGAGAAGGAAGCTCGGGGCGAGATCGAGACCCTCCATCCCGGCTACCTGGGGTCTCAGGACACCTATTACGTGGGTAATCTCAAGGGCGTCGGTCGCATTTATCAGCAGACCTTCATCGACACCTATACGAAAGTCGCCTTCGTCAAGCTCTACGACCGCAAGAATGCCCTGGTCGCTGCAGATCTCTTAAATGACCGGGTGGTTCCCTGGTATGAAGAGCAGGGGATAAAGATCCAGCGGGCACTTACCGACCGGGGTACGGAATACTGCGGCAACAGGGAGCATCATGAGTACCAGCTCTATCTGGCAGTGGAAAACATCGACCACTCCAAGACCCGGGCCAAGTCACCACAGACCAACGGGATATGTGAACGTTTTCACAGGACGATGCTCAACGAGTTCTATCAGGTGGCTTTTCGCAAGAAGGTCTACCGGTCCCTCGAGGAAATACAAAAGGATGCGGATGCCTGGATTGCGTGGTATAATGGCCAAAGGTCCCACACGGGAAAGTACTGCTTCGGAAAGACACCATTGCAGACCTTCATCGACAGTAAACACTTGGCTGAGGAGAAAGACCTTGACAGATTACGGCCTGACGCCCGCGTAGCTGTCAGGTAACTCACCACTGTCAGATGAAGTCCCATCTATTACAGCTCATCCGACAAGGGCGTTGTAACGGGCCGTCGAATATCGCGGTGGGTGGCGGTTGAAAAGTGCGGCACCGGTCATATGATTAGCCTCCTGCCAGGATATCTGTCAACCATACCTCCGTCCTCAGGGTGAGCGTCCGGCCAGTGACCCGAACGTGGCGGGAGTCTGTGGATGGGCGGGGCTTGATGTCCCGCCTCTTTTCCGGCCTGTCATCCATAAGCCCCACAGCGGCAAGCTCCAGGGCGACTGAGGGACGGATTCCGCAGGGTCAACAACACTATATTGCGAAGAGCAACAAAGGGGCTCTTCATTCCTCGCGCAGGCGCCCTTTTCAGATTCCTTGTCAGATTTCTAGGCTATTTACGAAAGACCTAGATAGAGGCAGAAAATGACACGTCAACACGAGGGGGTGAATCATGAAAAATCCGGACAGGTTCAGAAGCAGTGTGATGTTGGCGGGGTTATGGTCGCTGCTGATCGTCTTTGTGGTGATCCCGGCTACAACCTTTGCAGCCCGTGACGTCGTGTTTTCTCTCGATAGCGACATGGCCGCTCTCAATGGGGAGATCAAGGCGGCCCAGAGAAGTCTGGCAAAATCGGGTCCAGGGGTCAAACCGGGTCCAGCCCGTAAACGGGAAGTCAAGTCCCGAACGGCCAGACCGGGGGCAAAACCGCAAATGGCCAGGCCGACGGTCAAGCCTCCGAAACGGGAACTCCCCATTCCCCTGGGCAAGATGGAGAAGCAGTTGCGTTCTCTCTCACGGACGGTGGCCAAGGCGGAACAAGCCTGCCCCCGTTGCCGCAGCGCTCGAGAAATGGCAAAAAGGGTCAAGGCGTTGACCGGCTCAGTCAAGGCCCTGGCGCAGGCCAAGAATAGGGGGGATAGGCCTGAGGCCCTGAAGATTCTGAGCAAGATGTCCGGCACGCTGGGAACGATCGAAAATCAGATAGGACGCCTGGCTTCTGAGATGCGCAAAGAAATCCAACCCCAGCCTGGCCGGGGAAAGATCAAACGCAAGCCCCAATCCGGCAAACCGGTTGATGTGTCTCAACCGAGCAGAAGTTCGGGAGCCGGCGATGATGCGCGCCTGGACCGCACCTATATTCAGAAACGAAACCAATTGATACAAGTCTTGAGCACCATATTAAAGAAGCTGCACGGCACTACTAACACGCTTACTGAGAACCTCCGCTGACCACGGGAGGCTCTCGCATAACACTTTGCGAGCGGATCGGGGCGCAATATGCGCGGGTCTCGTGTATGACCACCGCGTCACACCGTACGGGCCGGATACGTCGCCGGTGTTTCCTCCGCATGCCAGGAACCGCTAGTCGCAAGATTACTTCGCGCAGTTCATCAGACACGGGGTTAGCGCGTTGCACCCGCACAATAACAGACAAATATCTGCATCTGTAGGGCGAGCGTGTGGACTGCCACCCTCCCATGATGAACAAGCTAAGTGTTGATCAGATGAGATTGGAATCCAGTCCGCATGCGATCAGGCGGTCAAACTCCGGAGCGGGGCTCAATCCCGGCATCTGGAATTTGTCCGCGAGTTCCTGGAGTCTTGTTTTGACCATGGTGACGCCCCTGAGACTGACGTACCGGGCAGGCCCGTGCCAACAGTCCGGAAAACCGATTCCGAGCACCGCGCCGAGGTCCATGCTCACATAATCCCGGAGCACGCCCTCGCTCATGCACCAGAACGCCTCGTTGCACATGCCGAGGAGGAGAATGTCCTGGACTTCTTCTCTAGTGGGAGTGGGCAGTCCCTGGGCTTTGGCAACGTACTCGAGCACGGACTCGTCCTGGATCATCCGCTTGCTGTCAAGATAGAAGCAGGGTTGGCCGGCTCCGACGTAACCGGCCTCATAGAGCTTCTCCATTGTGAGAGGCAGTTGCACGCGGTCAGGACGATTTTGTGCGAGGAAGCTCGTGGCGTGGTACACTACGTTTCCACCCGTAGTGCCGTACACGTGATGCGGTCCCTGGAAGAACCCAGCCTGCACAGCCATCATGTCCACGTCCCAGGGCGAGATCCCCAATTCAGCCAGCCTGATGCCGTTGAGCACATAGGTGCCGAAGGTTCGACTCGTGTAGAAACCGGGTCCGTCGTTCACCAGGATTACGGTTTTCCCCATGGTCCTGCCCGACGAGACTGCGGTGGCTACTGCCTGTTGGCTCGATTGGGGTCCCTCGATTACTTCCAGCAGGGGCATGAGCGGCACAGGCGAGAAATAATGCATTCCGACAACCTGCTCAGGTCTGGCAGCACCCTCGGCGATCCGGGCCATGGGGATTGTCGAGGTGTTCGACGCGAAGATCGCTTCCGAATTGACCTCCTGTACCTGGGCCAAGATTTTTTGTTTGAGAGGAACGTCTTCGAACACGGTCTCAATAACCAGCGGAACGCGCTCCAACTCCGCGTAGTCTGTGGTCCACTCGATGTTGGCCATGACCGCGTCCTTGCGTTTCCTCGGCCAGCGCCCGCGGGAGACGAGAGCTTCCAGCGTTCGGTCGATGTCGCGGACTGCTGCCCCGGTCGTTTCCTCATCCACGTCGATGAGGGTGACCTTCATGGCCCTGTCCGCGGCCACCTGAGCGATACCGCAGCCCATGAGTCCCGCGCCTATGACCGCGACCCGTTCGGCCCCGACCGATTTTCGGGAGTCGACTTTGACCAGCCGGGGACCGAGACTCGTCACCAGAAAGAACAAATCGATCTTGTTCTTTGTATATGGGCTCTCGAACAGCGGCACGAACAAGTCGATATCGTTGCGAAGCGCATCCTCGAAGGGGAGCGTCAGGCCCGCTTCCAGCGCCTCGATGGCTGCGAGCAGGTACGGCCGGTGGGGGCTGACCGTGTATCTGACCCGAGCCTTGTTAATCGCTTGCTGTTTTTCCTCGGCAGAAAGGCCGGCGGGCTCCTCATAGTCCCGGTCGTAGTTGCGATTGATGAACCCTTGGTGGTGCTCCAGCCAGGCAATAGCCCGTGGTCGCAGTTCCTCGGATGGACAGATCGTGACGAGTGGGGTGTCCGCGAAGTCCTCTGCTGGAGAGACTCGAGCACTCATAATCATCTCAACTGCAGCCGTGAATCCCACTACTCGCTTGAGCGTCTGGGTGCCCCCGCCCGCGGGGAAGAGGCCTACGTTTACCTCCGGCAGGCCCATCCTTGACCCCGGCGAGGCAAAGACCTGATCGCAGGCCCACAACAATAGCTCGAATCCTCCACCGAGCGCGGTCTGACGGTCCAGGCAGGCTACAACCGGAAAGGGACTTTGGGCAAGCGCCGCAAGGGCATCCTGCGCACGTTGAATTACCGATCGAATCATCTGAGGGGTCGCGTCCTGGATGATTTCCCGTAGATTCGCTCCGTCAAGAAAACTCCGACGCTTTCCCGACACAAGGAGGACGCCGCGCGCACTGTCCCTGTTGGCACGGGCTGTAGCTTTTTCCAGGTCGCTGATGAACTGCCTGCCCATCGTGTTGACCGGCCCCGCGGTGTCTATGACGAGTGTCGCTATGTCTGATGTGCGGTCGAGATGATACCTGACTTCCGACATGACCTACCTCTCTGTCGAGCCCGAAATGAACGAATTTTCGAAAGAACTTTCCGGGGAGGCCCTCTCTGCAAGAAAATCCTCCTCAGGCTCCTACCCAATAACTCCCGGGTCTCGGGCAGGTAGACTCTGCGCCCTCGTCTCACGCCGTTGGGGGTCGCTGAAACGAGTGCGGTCCACCGCGACTCCCCTGGTGAGCAACTCCCTGGGCCTCCTGCAGCGGCCCTTGGGTTCTATGCAGTGATTATTACCGCTTCGCCTTGCGTGAGCCCTCCGCAGATTGCAGCGATCCCCGTGCCGCCCCCTCTTCGGCGAAGCTCGTACATCATCGTCATCATGATCCTCAGACCCGACGCGCCCACAGGGTGACCGATAGCGATGGCGCCCCCGTTGACGTTCGTCTTTTTCAGGAGTCCGTACCATCGGGTCTCATCGTCGTCCGCGAGGATCTTCGTACTCACCAGCGGCATCGCGGCAAAGGCCTCGTTGATCTCGATAAGGTCAATGTTTCTCAAGTCCATCCCTGCCTTTGCCAGCACGTTTTTGACGGTCAAGGCCGGAATCCAGGCGATCCCGTACGGCATATCCGTTTCGCCGTCAGCCTCGACGATGGTTCCGAGGGCCTCGAGTCCGATGCCGGCCGCTTTCTCCTCGGTCATCACGACGACCGCCGCGGCTCCGTCGTTCAGCCCGGGAGCATTACCTGCAGTCGTCGTCTTCGACCCGAATATGGGAGGGAGTTGCTCGATCGCGGCAAGGGAGCCTTTCGGCCGAGGAAACTCGTCAACGTCGAAGAGCAACTGTTCCCGCTTCCTCGTGACCACGATCGGCGCCAGTTCGTCCTCGAACTTGCCGGCGGCCTGCGCGGCAGCCCACTTTCTGTGAGAGGCCATGGCCCAGGTATCGAGCATCCGTTTGGGAACTTCGTGCTTCTCAGCCCCGTCCGACGCGTCCACGGAGACGGGATTGTACCTAGGATACTCGATCGGATAAATCGGGTCCTTGAGGTTCACTGCTCCTATGCGGACTCCAGCCCTGAGATCGCGGCTCGTGTGAGGCGCCCTGCTCATCGATTCCACGCCGATGACGAGAGCGGACGAGATTTCTCCTAGGCGCAGCCCCCACAGAGCCATCCGAAGTGCGGTGAGAGGCGAGCAGCACGCGGTGTCCACGGTTACGGTAAAACGGTCGATCCCGAGCTTGAGCCCGACCTGTCTGCCGGCTACCGAGCCAGCCTCGAATGCCGTGGGTATGCAGTTTCCTGCAAAAATCTGATCGATTTCGCCGGCCAGATCTTTGCCCTGTGCCTTCAGGGCCGCTCGGCTAGCGTGGACCGCCAGATCCAGAGGCTCCATCTCGGAGAGAGATCCGAGGTACTTCCCGAAAGGGGTTCGTTTTGCCCCCACGATAACGAACTTCTCGGCCATGGTTCAGTGCCCTCCACAGAGAGAAGCGTCCGTCAGGCAAGGTTAGGAAGCCTAACCCACGAGATCTCATTTGTGAAATGAGAATAACGGATCAATCTACTGAAGCAGATGAACATAGAAGCCACTGCGGTGAGTAATAATCACTCACCTGGTACTCCGTGTCAAGCAATTTCCTAGGCCCTTGCGAGCTCAACGCGCAGGACCTCAGTGACTTTTCACGTCTCCCCGCCCCGACCCGGTTCCCGAGGCAAGCAGCTTACCGAGCATCTGCGCGTTCTTCCGGGAGCTTCCCATATGCCGGAGGACTTCTTCCCTGCCCAACCGGCCCAGACGGTGTGCCGCGATCGGGTCGGCGAGGTGTTCCGCGATCCGGCTCGTGAGTTCCTCGGTACTCCGAACTTCTCTGCCGCATCCTGTCCGGATGAGAATGTCGCGCGCATCCCGGAAATCCTCCATTGACGACCCGAAGAGCACGACCTTGCCCCAGGCCGCGGGTTCGAGGATGTTCTGCCCGCCCCGGGGGACCAGCGATCCCCCCATGAATACGACCGACGCGACTGAATAGAGTTTGAACAGTTCACCGGTGCGATCGACGATCACGACCTTCTTGCCTTCTCTCTTCTCCCCAGCGTCTGCCGCGCTACGCAGGTAGGGAGGCTCCATGTTGCGTTCCCTCATCAGGGAGACGATCTGGGGGGTCTTTTCCACGTGTCGCGGAACGAGAACCAGCAGGAGATGGGGAAACCGTTGCCGGAGCCTTTGGTAGGCATCCAGGACGATCTCGTTTTCTCCCGGATGGGTGCTTCCCGCGACGAGGACCTGTGCATCAGGCCCCAATTCGAGCAGTTCCCGCATTTCTCCCTCAGCCTCCCACGGTACCTTGCCAACGGCTGCGTCGAACTTGGTGTTGCCGGTCACGAAAATTCGTTCCTGCGGGGCTCCCATTTCTCCGATCCTCCAGGCGTCCAGGTCGGAGGTCATGAGGAAGAGATCGATCCCGAAGAGTATAGGAGCGAAGAATCCGCGAAATGTGCGATACCGGGGAAATGATCTGTCCGAGATCCGTCCGTTGGCCAGGGCGATAACCGTTCCGCGGCGCTTGAGACTTGCTATGAGGTTCGGCCAGAGTTCCGTTTCCATGAGGACGAAGAGGTCAGGATCAATTCTCTCAACCACAGGGTTGAGGCAGGAGGGAAAGTCCAGGGGTAGGTAGAGGAAGGCATCGGCCAGATGTATCATCTCGCGGGCCTTGTCCTGTCCGGTTTCCGTTCCGGTGGAGACAATGACGGAGGCCCCCGGCACCGCCTCTTTCATGGCTTCCGTCAGAGGCGCGAGGGCTACGACTTCACCGACAGAGACCGCATGAAACCAGAGCCTCGGTCGAGGTAAGGTCTCGAAGGGGATTTCTGTCGGAAGCCGACCGAGCTTTCCCCTGATGGATCGACGGTACTTGCCGTGGAAGATGATCCGCGGCGCATAGTAGGCGAGCAGGAACGGGGCCACAAGGGTGTGGAGGAAGAGATTGTATGCAAAACGGCTCATGGAACGGCACGACTCATGCCAGCGTGGTCGAAGCGTCGGAGGGTGTGGTCATTTGCACACTTCGACTTTCGGCGAAAAGGTGGGATCAAGCTTGAAATTCTTTTCTATCAGGAACGGGTTGATCTCCATCTTGCTGATCGTGACGACCGTTCTCCACCCCGCTGAAGGGCATCGTACGTCGAACCTCTTCGGGAGCCATCCATATTTTCCGTCGGAGAAGGATCCGAAATCCGCGGTCAGTTCCACCCTTTGGCCGACTATCTTCTCCAGTCGCTTAAGCAGCAGCTTGTTACTTTCCAGAGTAGCCCTCCAGAGATCGCGCCTGAAACGGAGCGTAACGACTGTTCCCTTCGAGCTGTCTGACGTCGCGTCGATGACACGAGCGGTCTTCCACTGAAGTAAGGCGAGCGGTATCAGGCTCTCGAGTTCCGCCACATCCGGAAATTTCTTGTAGAAGCAAGGCTTTCCACCTTTGACCAGTTTTCCGTCCGCAGGCACGTACATCTCGAACCGGTTCGATTTGATCACGAGTTCGAACAACGAGTTGCCTCCCGGACCGATACCCTGGAATCGGAAATCGGTCGGTCGTCGGTACAGGAAAAATCCTCGTACGTCCTGGCGTGACTTCCCGAAATCGTACGAAGAAGCAACCGACATGACGGCCTTGAGCGCAGTGAGATTCTTCCCCCGCGCCTCAAGTCGTTTGGGGATCTCTGTCGGTTTCAGATCCGGCTCCGCGTAGGATGCGGGAGAGAGGAACAGCGCCGTGAGGAAGAGAAACGCAAACAGCGGGACGCAAACGGCTCCTGGATACGAAACGACGAAGAGCGCCGACCGGCGTCCGATTGGCTGGGGACTTCTCATGCGAGCTTTGTAGCAGAGGAGGCAGGCGGATGCAACTGGGAAAGATCGAGAGGAGTTACGCCTTGACCCACGGTCGAGCTGTGATGCACAATGCCGGGAAAAGAGAGCAGAGGATACCGTCAGAGGGGACTCATGGAATGGATCACCATCGACAGGATCTCCGGTTTCGCGGACAAGAGTGTTGAATTACGAGGATGGGTCGCCAATCGTCGCTCATCGGGAAAGATCAGGTTCCTGCATGTCAGGGACGGGTCCGGTATGATTCAATGCGTTGTTACCCCGGATCGCGTCTCTTCGGAAGCCTTTGATCTTTCCGACCGTCTGCCGTACGAATCGTCGGTTATTGTGCGTGGAGAGGTCAAAGAGGACCGGCGCTCTCCCATCGGGTTCGAGATCGCAGTTGACTCGCTCGAACTCGTGTCCGAAGCTGAGCCGTATCCGATCTCCAAAAAGGAACACGGGGTCGGTTTTCTCATGGATCACCGTCACCTGTGGCTCAGGTCTTCCCGTCAGCGAGCCTTGCTCAGGCTCCGTTCGGTGATTACCCGGGCGGCTCGGTCCTATTTCGACGAACTCGGATTCCTCGGGCTCGACGCGCCGATTCTTACCCCCACTTCCTGCGAAGGGACGACCACGCTCTTTGAGGTCGGGTACTTTGGTCGATCCGCATATCTCACCCAGTCCGGACAGCTCTACGGCGAAGCCGGAGCGATGGCCCTCGGGAAGATCTACGTCTTCGGACCCACCTTCAGGGCTGAGAAGTCCAAGACTCGCCGGCATCTCACGGAATTCTGGATGATAGAGCCCGAGATGGCCTTCTGGGAGCTGCCGCAGACCGTGGACCTCGCGGAGGGCCTTGTCTGTAGAATCGTCGGGACCGTGCTGGAGGAATGTGGTCCGGATCTGAAGATCCTTGAACGGGACACCGCTGCACTGGAACTGATCAGACCGCCCTTTCCCCGCATAACCTACTCCGAGGCCGTCGACATCCTGACCGACAAGGGTGTTGAATTCAGGTGGGGGGCCGATTTCGGAGGAGATGAGGAGACGGTTCTCTCCCAGGCCTTTGAAAAGCCTGTCTTCATCACGCACTACCCATCCGAGATCAAGCCGTTCTACATGAAACGAGACCCTGACGACCCAAAACTGGCGCTGGCGGTAGACCTTCTGGCCAGCGAAGGCTATGGCGAGGTGATCGGCGGGGGCCAGCGGGAGGACTCCCTGCAAGAATTGGAACGACGCATCGGCGAACAGGGCCTGGATCGGGCCCCGCTGGAGTGGTACCTCGATCTGAGGCGGTACGGGTCCGTTCCTCACGCGGGGTTCGGCCTCGGGATCGAGCGCACCGTGGCCTGGATCGCGGGCATCCACCACGTCAGAGAAACCATCCCCTTTCCGAGGCTCATGGATAGACTCTATCCCTGAGCAGCCAGCAAGCTGGTCCAATCGATTCTCAAAGGGTAAAAGATCGCCGGGGAGCTTCTTTTTCCACAGAGGTCCTTCCGGGACCGCGGCTTCTCAGGTCTGCGGTCCGGGATTAGAGGATTCGGCGAGAGCTTTGTTCACGGCTGTAGTGACCTTCTCTTTGATCTGATCGACAGGCAGCTCGATGCGCAGACCTGCGGCGCTCCGGTGTCCTCCCCCGCCCATGGTGCTCGCCAGGGCTGAGACGTCCACACGCCCCTTGGAACGAAAGCTCACCCGGTTGGGTCCGTTGGCGCTCTCGGTGATCAGGACTCCTACCTCGACCCCGCGGATTTCTCTGAGCTTGTCCACGAGGTTCTCCATTTCGGATCTGTCCGCGCCGACCCGGCCGAAGTCTTCCGCATACAACATGCTGACCGCGAACCGTCCTTCGAGGAGGAGCTCCAGCCTGTGGAGCATGAGCCGTTCGAGCTCCACCCGGCCAAAGGAATTCTCTTCAAAAAGAGGACGGGCAACCTCGTAGGAATCAAAGCCGGTGGCGAGAAGCTCGGCACCGACTTCCAGCGTACGGCTGTTTACCCCGGAAAAGCGGAAGCAGCCGGTGTCCGTGATGAGGCCCGTGTAGAGGCATTTGGCAACGTCTTGGGAGAGCTTGTAACCGGCTTGCTTGAGAATCTCGAGGATGATCTCCGCAGTGGAGGTGGCATGCGCGTGAACGAGATTGAGGTCTCCGTACTGCGGATTGGACCCGTGATGGTCTAGATTGATCAGCCGAGCGCCGGGTCGGAAGGGGCTTAGGTCACCGGAAATCCGCTCCTCGGTCGCCGTGTCCAGCGCAAGTATCCATTCGGGCTGGAAGGGCACGAGCTGCGGATCCGAAACGATGCGATCTCTGCCAGGCAAGAAATCGTACATGTCGGGCGTGCGGTCCGCGCTGAGGGGACAGGATTGCTTGCCCATCTCCGTCAGCGCGAGAGCGGTTCCCAGGAGCGACCCGAGCGCGTCTCCGTCAGGGTTGATGTGGGTTACCACAAGGAATCGGTCTTCCGTTCTGAGGATATGTGCAATTTCAGATGTCATCGTCTCGGGGTGTTTCGAGCTTCTTAAGGATGCCGTCGATGCGGGCGAAGTTGTCAAAGGCCGTATCGTAGTGGAATTCGAGCGCAGGAATGTACTTGAGATCAAGCTGGAGGCGCAACTCACGTCGTATGAAGCCTACAGCGGCCTGCAAGCCCTGTCTGTGAGTCTCGATCTTGCCGTCGGCGAGTCCGGCGAAGTAGACCTTCGCGGATTTGAGGTCCGCGGCCATGACGACCTCGGAAATCGTCACGCCTTCAATGCGCGGGTCCTTGATCTTGCAGCGGATGATGTCCGAGATCACCTCCCGGACGAGTTCCGCAACGCGGGCTCTTCTGAATCGGTTCATCCAGTGTACGGGCTTTCACCGTCTGTGACCGCGGCCCGAAGTCGTCTCCGGCACCCGATCAGTAATGAACTATTTCAATGTCGGCGTTTACTACCTCGGCCAGGTGCAGCTTTTCGACAAAACCGATCACCGTTTCCAGCATGCGATGGGCATGTCCGCCTTCATTACTGACCACGGCAAATCCCAACCTGCTTTTCTGCCACTTGTCCTGATCGCCGACCTCAGCGATGGAGAGATCGAACTTACTTCTCACTCTCCCCAGGATGCTCTTGACTACTCTTCTTTTGGTCTTCAATGAGGAAGACTCGTGAACCATCAAATCGATGATTCCTATGCCCACAACCATCAGACCTCGTCTCCGCGCCTCAATCCCGGACGCTGAAAGCACGCCTCGGAGTCAGCCGCATCGAGGCTGAGGGCGCGGCCTTGTAGTCTTCGGCGCGCGGGGCGGCGGCCGTTAATCCCACCGCTTATTTCCGTTCGGCCCGTCGGCAGCGAGCAGCAACACATGACCGGTCCGTTCGGTACAGCCGGTGCGGCACAGGCTCCGTCATTCGGTGCCGGCGGGCTCTTGTTCGATCACGAACGCCTCGATAACGTCTCCTACTTTGATGTCCTTGTAGTTCTCAAGGACAATACCGCACTCATAACCCTCGACGGCTTCTTTGATATCATCCTTGAATCTCTTCATGGAGACGATTTTCCCCTCGTACACGGGGATGTCGTCCCTCAGCAGCCGAACGCTGTTGGATCTCTGAATCTTCCCCCACGTTACGTGACATCCGGCGATTGTGCCGACTCTGGAGACGCTGAAGGTCTTTCGCACTTCAGCCCGGCCGACGACAGTTTCTTTTTCCACGGGGGCCAGCATGCTCCTGGCCCGCTTGCGAGTGTCTTCAATGGCCTCGTAAATCACGTTGTAAAGCCGTATCTCGACGTTCTGTTCTTCCGCCACCTGCGTGGTCTTGGGGCTGGGCCTGACATTGAAGCCTATGATGAAGGCCTCAGACGCGCTGGCGAGCATGACGTCGGACTCCGTTACCGTGCCGACTCCCTCGTGGATTACCTTCACCTCGACTTCGTCGGAAGATATGCCGAGTAGAGCCTCTTTGAGAGCCTCAACAGAGCCGTGGACATCGCCCTTTATGATAACATTTAGTTCTTGGATCTCATCACTCTGCATCTTTGCCAGCAGCTCCTCGAGGGAAACCGGACCGGCGGGAACGGCTTCCAACTGCCGCTGTTTCTGCTGTCGATGTTGACCGATCTGTCTGGCGATTTTCTCATCGGTAACGACGAGGAACAGTTCACCAGCTTCGGGGACTCCCGAGAATCCCTGGACTTCGACTGGCGTGGCCGGTCCCGCCTCTTTGACCGGTCTTCCCTCATGGTCGAGCATGGCGCGGACCCGCCCGCTATGAATGCCTGCAACGAACGGATCCCCCAACTTGAGCGTACCCTCACTGACGAGGATTGTTGCGACCGGGCCCTTACCCTTGTCGAGTCGGGCTTCAATCACGGTTCCCGACGCGGTCTTGTTGGGATTAGCCTTGAGCTCCATCATTTCGGCATGGAGCAGGATCATTTCCATGAATTCGTCTATGCCCTCACCGGTCTTGGCGCTAACCTGTGTGAACAGCGTTTCGCCGCCCCATGCCTCAGGTATCAGATCGTGTTCACTCAGCTCTCTCGTGACCTTGTCGACGTCTGCCTCGGGTTTGTCTATCTTGTTGATTGCCACGACGATCGGGACTTTGGCTGCGCGCGCGTGGTTGATGGCCTCACGGGTTTGCTCCATGACGCCGTCGTCAGCCGCTACAACGAGGATCACGAAATCTGTCACCTGAGCTCCTCTGGCCCGCATGGCGGTGAAGGCCTCGTGGCCGGGAGTATCGAGGAATACGATGTCCCCCTTCGGCAACTTGACCTTGTAAGCCCCTATATGTTGAGTGATTCCACCTGACTCCGTATCGGTAACGTGGCTTGATCTGATGAAGTCGAGCAGTGAGGTCTTCCCGTGGTCCACGTGTCCCATGACCGTGATCACCGGGGGACGAGGCTCGAGGTTTTCTTCGGAATCGGTTATCGCGTCCGGCAAGAGGGTCTGTTCGGACGTCTCCGCGGATTCGGACTCGAAGCCAAACTCGGAAGCCACGATAGAGGCTGTCTCGAAATCGATGCCTTCGTTCATGGTTGCCGTTACTCCCAGTGCCAACAGATGCTGAATCACTTCGGCAGACTTGACGCTGATCTTGTGCGCCAGGTCGGCAACGGTGATCACGTCGGGGATTTTTATGCGCCGCTTGCTTGCCCTGGGGACGGTGATCTCTGTCTTGCGCTGCGGAGCTTTCTTACCTCTGGGACGCAACCGCCCGTGGCGGGGACGATCGTCGTACAGATCGCGACGCAAAAGCACTTCCTTGCGTCTGCGGACCGCACCTCTGTCCCCGGTCGGCTGCTCCTGGAATTCTGCCGGGGCACGCCGATCTTTCTTCTTACGCTTTCTCTTGTCTTCTTCTGGGGGAAACTGAACGCCTACGGGCTCAGGCTCGAAAGGCCGGCCCCGTGGGAGTCGCTCAGGCGCTGACCTGGGAGCAGGGCCCCTTTCCACGGGAGCAGGTTCCCCTGACGGCTCCTTTTTTAGGTCGACTTTACCAATGATTTGGGCTGGCTGGATCTTCTTTTCCTTTTTCTTCTTCTTCTTTGGCTTTTCCTCAACCTCCTTGGCTTCCTCGGGTATCTCTTCGGCTGGTTTGGCCTCGGCCGGTTCAGCCGGGGGGATCTCAGCTTCGGTCGGGGTCACCTCGGGGGCCTTTTTCGCCGTCCTCTTGGCAGCCGCCTTGCGCGCGGTTTTCGGCTCCTTCACGGCAACCGTTTCGGCCTCGGGTGCCGGCTCAGGCTCGGGGGCAGGAGCTTTTTCGATAATCTTTGCAGGCGGGGTTTTCTTGGCCTTTTTCGGAGGCTTCTTTGTGGCCCGTTTCGCTTTCGTTGCGACTTCTGCAGCCGCCTCGGGTTTCTGCTCAGCGGTTGGAGACAGCTCAGGGGTGGGTCCATCTACGGGAGGCGCAGGCTCTTCTTTTTTCTTTGCTTCGGCCTCGGGACTCTTCTTCTTGATCCTTCGACGTATGACAGTAGGCTTGATCCGCTTCTCGATGACCTCCCGTTGCGGCAGGGTCGTGACAAGTGTCTCTCTCAGCCCAGCCGGGTCATCAGTCTCGACGCGGCTCTCCGGTCCGTCCACATCGAAGCCCATGGTGACGAGTTCTCTCAACAAATCTTCGTTTTTGACCTTTAGATCCCGGGCCAGGTCATCAACGGTCAACAGCGCCATTCACTAACCCCTTTATTTCAAGCCTTCTCATGATTTCCGCCTTGGACGGTAGAACCTTGAAATTTCCTTTGAGAGCCCTCGACACCCGTCCCTTCTTAAGAGCCGTCTCAATGCACCGCTCGGCTGGGCACAGATAACAACCTCTGCCTCGGCCGGCCTCTCCAGGTTCGGAGAGGAGGACTGTGCCGCCGCATGCTTGTAGTCTGATCAATAGCTCTTTCGGACGCCTTTTCCTGCACGCGATGCACTGTCTTACCGGTACATGACCTCTTTTCATGCCGAGAGCTGGTCTTCGACGCCCTCCTCTTCGCTTACCGGTTCTTCTCCTACGGATACCGAGTCGGTGGCTTCAGCAATCTCTTCTGCTTGTTCCTCCTCGGCCTCCTGTCCTTGAGGCGAAGTCTCCTCCTCCGCCCCTTCCACGTCAACGTCTCCATCTTGAGTTTCCGCCTCCAGCTCTTCCCCTTGTGTCGGTTCCGCCTCGGCCGCTTCCGCTTCGAGATCTTCCTCTTCCTCGGGCTGTTCTTCGGGCGGATTGGCCAGGTATCGGAGCGCGCCGTGGACAAGCAGCACAGCTTTTTCTTCGGTGATTCCCATGAAGCTGGTCAGCTCAGGGAGCGTTGCCTTGGCTATATCTTCCGGGGTGCGGTACCCCTGGTCGAACAATACGGTCGCTGTCTCTTCATCCATACTGTCGATCGACATCAGGCGTTCGAAAGACTCGCCAGTGATTTTCTCTTCCTTGGACTCGCTTCTCACGTCGATCTTCCAGCCGGTGAGTTTTGCAGCAAGTCTGACATTCTGGCCCCGTTTGCCAATGGCCAGCGAGAGTTGATCGTCCGCGACAATTACCTCCATGGTGCTCACATCCTGGTCAATGATGACCTTGGATATTTCCGCAGGCTGGAGGGCATTGCAGACGAAGTGGGCCGGGTCGTCGTTCCAAGGGATGATGTCTATTTTTTCTCCGCGCAACTCCTGGACGACAGCCTGGACTCTCGATCCCTTCATACCCACGCACGCGCCAACGGGGTCCACGTCCGCGTCCGAGGATCGAACGCCGATTTTAGCCCTCTGCCCGGGTTCTCTTGCGGCGCACATGATCCGGACGATGCCCTCGGCGATTTCAGGCACTTCCTGCTCGAAGAGCTTGACGAGGAACAACGGGTTGGAACGAGACAGAATAATCTGAGGGTCCTTTTGCGTGCGACGGACTTCGAGGATCAGGGCTCGAATCCTGTCACCCTGTCGGTAGTTCTCCCGAGGGATCTGTTCGCTGTATGGGAGAATTGCCTCCCCGCGACCGAGATTTACGATGATATTACGCTTCTCGAAACGCTGAACCATGCCGGTGACCACGTCACCTTTGCGGTCCTTGTATTCGGCAAAGATATTCTCTCGTTCCGCGTCCTTTACTTTTTGAATAATCACCTGCTTGGCTGTCTGGGCTGCGATTCGCCCGAAGCTGTCCGTCTCCATTTTGACGCCCAACTGGTCGCCGATTTCCGCTTCAGCGTCGAGTTCCCTCCGCGCGGTCTCGAGGTCAATCTCGAGGGTTGAGTCCTCGACTTTTTCCACGACGTCCTTGAAGAGAAAGACCTCTACTTCGCCCGTCTCTTCGCTATATTGAGCCTCAAGTTCGACTCTACTTCCGTACTTCTTTCTCGCGGCGGAAATCAGAGCGGCCTCCAGGGCCTCCACAAGCGTGTCCCTTTGTATGCCCTTTTCTTTGGCGACTTGATCTATCATCCGATTCAGATTAATACCCATGGTCAATCCCCCGCTGTTGTGCCCCGTCTCTGACGATCCTTGCGGAACAGTTCCGTCTCCGGAAGGTCCAGCCGAGCCTTCTCCAGGTCTTCCAGGGAGATCTCAATCCGTTTTCCGTCGACTTCAAGGATAATCTTTGAATGTTCCATTCCCTTGAGTATTCCGTGGAAATTCCGTCTTCCGTTGAGCTTTTGCCGTGTTTTGATCCGAACCGGAGAACCGGCATAGGTTCTGAAATCCTTCTCTCTCCTGAGAATCCTGTTGATACCCGGTGAAGAGACCTCCAGATGATAAGAGTGCTCGATAGGGTCGTCCATGTCGAGCAACGCGCCCACCTGTCGGCTGACCAGTTCGCAGTGATTCAGTCCTATACCCCCGGGCGTGTCGATATAGAGCCTCAGAATCCATCTTCCTCTCTCCATACGAAACTCGATATCGATCAGCTCGATTCCCTCCGGGTCCAGTACGGGCTCGATCCTTTTCCGGAGCGTCGTGATCAGTTCTCGATCCAATGCAACTCCGCGCAGGCGGTGTTATCTTCCGGAGCATCACAGCACCGGTCCGCCTCGTCATCCAGTTAATAAAAAACCCGGGACTTGAACCCGGGTGGTCTTCACCACTCTGTGGAGCGGGCAACGGGGCTCGAACCCGCGACATCAAGCTTGGGAAGCTTGCACTCTACCAACTGAGCTATGCCCGCACAATTTAAAACGTAACAACCCCTGGTCCTGGTGTCAAGCAATTTCGGACCCTTTTTTCAGTCCCTTCCACGATTTTTTGGAGGCAAAATACGAACCCGTTCCACCCGGTTTCCGTGCATAACCGAGACCTCGAAGCGCCAGCCTTCATACTCCGTCACGTCACCCTCGTCCGGGATTTTCCCCATCCGGTCTGAAATGAACCCGGCCAGGGTGGAATAGTGGGCCGAGGGAGGTAGGGAAAGGGAATAAAACTCCTGCAATTCAAACAGGGTCATTTGAGCGTCCACCGTCATCCCGAACTCCGGGTGCAACCTCGGGCGCTCCTCAAGTCGGCCGAGGGCGTCTGCGCCGATCTCGCCCACGAGTTCATCGAGGATGTCATCCAGGGTGATGACTCCGTCCACAACACCATGCTCGTCCACCACCATTAACAGGTGACATCGTTTTTTCTGCATCACTTCCAGCACCCTGCTTAAGGGCTGTCCACGGACCGTGTAGTACGCTTTCCTGAGCCACAGGGTCACGTGAGGGCTGTCCTGATGACGCATGAAATCCTTTAGGTTGAGAATTCCCAGGACCTTCTGGGTGTCTCCGTCGAAGACGGGATAATCGGTGAATGGCTGCGAGCTGATGACGTTGGATGCCTCGCGCCTGAGGTCTTCGTCCAGGCTGGACCGGATCACGATCGAAGCCATACGGCTGCGAGGGATCATCACGTCTTCCACTCGGATGTTCGTCAGTCTCGTCACCCGGACAATCATGTCGTACACGTGCAACGGTATCTGTTGCGATTCCACCAGCTCCGAAGCCATCATTCGGAATTCTTCGGTGGTCAGCGGCGGACGCTTCGTGGACCGAGGCACGCCGAGAAGTCGCAATACGCCCATCGTCGACGCGGTCAATACGCGAACCGCGGGACGGGTCACCGCGGAAAACAAGCTGAAAAGAGGAGCCAGCAAGAGACTAATCCTGGCGGGGTATCGCCTGGCTACCGACTTGGGGACCAATTCCCCGACCACGAGACTGATGTAGGAGATCGTAACGGTCACGACCAATATGGGAATCGCCCGGCTCAGCGACGAGGAAGAGGAGATCCCCAGAGCCTCGGTGAACGGCGACAGCGCGTCCACCGCGAACGCTCCCCCGATAGCAGATGAGAGGGTTGCAACGAACGTCACGCCGATCTGGACCGCAGCGAAGAATCCGTCCATGTTCCGCTGAATGGAAAGAGCCGTGGACGCACCCCTTTTCCCTTCCTTTTCGAACCGCGCAAGCCTCGCCCGGGGAACCGAGACCAGAGCGATCTCCATTGCAGCGAACACCCCGTTGATCAATATGAGAATACCTATGATTGCAGCCAGAATCGGCAACGAAGCCATGGGGTCCTCCACCGTCGACGGGAGTTGATTTCAGAATCTGAGCCGGCGTTCGCACGCATGGGGCTCGCTCCTCTTGTCTTATCAAAAGGCTCACAAGTCAAGCCGCCTCCCATGGCGCCTGGAGTGGCGGCAGCCCTGATCTCAACCATTGTTCAGAGCCAGAGTCGAGCACAGGGCAAACCTCGGACTGATTCACGGGGAAAAGCGATTGCAGGAAACAAAGATATGCAATTGCTGAAAATTTATGGAACAAAAAACAATTGGATGCGGTCTTAACGATTGCAAAGTAAAAACAGGTCAGAAATTGCAGGAACCCCTGGAGGATTAGGATGTCAGTTCCTGAAAAAGAATATGACGCCAACGTCCCGGCGTTAATCAGGAAGTTTCTCGAACAGGAGCGCATGACTCCGGACACGTTGGCCCAGACGCTCAATGTTGCCGAGACGACCGTCCAAAGGTGGATCAAAGGAGAGGCAAAACCGACCGGCACCGCGGCCGCGATCCTGTGGACTCTCCTGGGAATCGGGGGGATAGCGGTCGGCGCGGCTGCAGTGGCCAGTGGGCTGGGGATCTACCGCCTCCTGAAAAAGAAGTTGGCTGGAAGGGAAGAGGAACTGGAGAGAATAATTCAAGCAGAGAAAGCCCAAAGGGAGAAACAGAAACGGCTCCAAGAGATCAGAGCTCTGCGCGCGACCCTGGCCCGGAAGGAGGCGGAGCTGGAGCAGCTTGAAGAGACCGGCGCGAAATCATGATGGATTGACGAACTCATACGGGCTGAAAAGAAGACCCGCGCCGGGCCTTCGAGGTGATCGCCGGCAGCAAAAGATGCTGAACCGACCGACCCATGATTGTAACTTGCAAAACATGAATGGACAGAAAGAGAGGATGCAGCCATGAGACACGAACAGTTCATGAAATCGAAATGGATCAAGGCGGCGCAGGACCCAAAGACGCGGTCGCAAGTCCTGGAAGAGCTTCCCGAGTGGATCAAGCGGGTGCGGAATTCGGACTTGGTAGCCAAGGCGCGGCGTCTCAAGGATTATTTGATGTCCGGTCAGTCTTCCACCGGGGATATCATCCTCGTGGTGGCGGCTCTGCTGTATCTGATTTCGCCTTTCGACGCGATACCGGATTTCATTCCGGTGGTAGGGTGGCTCGACGATGTGGCAGTCGCTGGGCTTGTCCTGAGCTATCTGGACAAAAAGGCTCGTGCGATGGATGCACCTGTCCTCGACCTTTGACCGGACCGTTTTCTAAAGAATCTACGCGTCGGTCGCAGAGCAAAACGGAAAGGAGGCCGATCAGATGTTAAGAAAATTACTCGGCACGATAAGGATCACAGGCGGTCTCGCGGCAACCGCGCTCGCTCTCTGGGGAGGTTGGATGCTCGGTACGTATCTCGCGGAAGTAGCTCTGGGTGAGAGGGATTTTCCATGGGGAGACCCCGCGAATAAGGGGAAAGCAAGAGACGCCGAGGTCCCTCTCTGGAAACGCAAGTTTTCGCCAATTTCAGGCAGTTAGATGCATAACCGGCGCGGGGAGGCCCTCTGAAGCCAGATGGCTTCCCCTGATCACGTTGACGGACGAAAATGATACAACTCCTCGCTTTGACTCCAGCCCGTCGCTGGAAATTCTCCCTCTTCAAGGAATAAAGTTATTTATTAATAGTATCTAAGGGGCGGAACCTAAACCGAGAATGATGGTCTCAAGATAGTAAATTGTATTGAAAGGAGTTTCACTCGAACGCTCCGAGGAGGCCTTCATGCCGTCACTATTTCAAGAATTTACATACACGTACGAGAGATTTGTACAAGAATTCCCCGATCATCCGCTGACCGAGCAGATCCGCCGCGCAATTGGCGTAAACAGGTTTCCCGAGGAGGACTGGCTCAAGGAAAACACCAGGAAGATGAGGGACTTGATGGAACCCCTCTGGATGCGAAATTAGCTCGAAGCCTGCCACGCGCGCCCACATGGAGCGCGTGTCCAAACAATGACCGATTGCCCTAGGGGGAGGCTGGGCTATCCATGTGCCCTGACCGCGCGTCGCAGCTCGTGGGTTCGTGCTGGAATTCCCTACGGCGTCGGCCTGGACGGCACGGTGGGCGTCGGTAAGGCTGTCATCCACTGGATTCGGCGGGAAGACTCATCTCTCCTCCGGACCTGCCTATCGCATATCGGTCTGGGGAGATCCAATGGAACTGTCCATGAGAATTCTCGATAGTATCTTTCGCAAAAGTCATGAGGCCAAGGTCTTTCCAAGATTGGGGCCCTTCAATGCAGAGGCGCGTTAGACAATATTGACGAACAGTGTCCCGCGTTGTAAGCCTTATGCGCCATGGCCGATTCACGTGGAGACGAGGTGCGGTCCGACCGCGCTGGTCAAGCTGGCGGCAGACCGTTCGCACAGTCACTGATAGGATATTCCATTGTCGGCATATTCCTCCTGCTCTGCGGGTACTACGTGTACGCGCATGAGGATGATTTCGCGTTTGCCGCGTCGATATCGCTCTCTCAGTTGGCAGTGGCCGGCTTTTTCGTGCTCTTTGCCTTTCTGGTGAGCGCATATCAATTCGGGCTGTTCCTGCGGGAGTTCGACCTCGCCCTTGGCAAAGTGGAGCTCTTGGCCCTGACCATGGCGATGTGTCTGGGAAATCTGCTAATTCCCATGAGAGGCGGCACAGGCGTTTCCGCGCTGTACCTGAAGAAAGCGCATCACCTGGATTTCAGGTCGTTCGCGGTAATCTACGGCGGCACGGGCATCCTGATAGCGATGATCAACACGGCAGTGGCGCTGCTGAGTCTGCTTATCCTGTGGGTTCTCCACGGTCTGTTCTTCGGGTGGCTCGTCCTGTTCACGGCCGCGATGTTCCTGCTCTGTCTGTATCTGAGTTTTTTTCCCCCTCCCGCTCGATGGAAGGGAGGAGGTTTTCTCGGGGCCATCTTCGATGCGGTGCATTGCTGGCACCTTCTCACCCGTGACCGCGTGCTCCTGGCAAAGTTGAGCGTTTCATTCCTAGTAGTAGCATTCGCTCTGGCAGGGTCCTTCCATTTCATCTACGGTGCGCTCGGAAAGCCGCTTTCCGTCGAGGGCTCGCTCATCACGTCAAGTCTGGGCAACATCGCAAATCTCGTAGCCATCACCCCTGGTTCACTGGGTATTTTCGACACGGTCGTCATAGAGATACCGCAGACCTTCGGTCTGGATCCTGCCCGATCCCTCGCCGGCGCACTCCTGTTTCGCGTGGTGTCGTTCTTCTGGGCCTTTGTGTTGGGAATTCCGGGACTCTTGTACGTCACTCGCCTCACTGGCCGCAGAGACGGCGACCGGCGGATTGACACCGAGGCGAACGGTGACGAGCCTTCTTCTGGGGGGGGACAGGGCTAACTAAGCGCCTTATATCAGTAGAGGATGAGCTTGACGGGCCGGGCGAGGTCCACGTACGTGCCATTGGCGGAGTGGCCCCTGTGCGTGGTTCCGGCATACATCTTCAGGTTGTTCACGAGCTTCGCAACGGTTTCGTTCTTCATCCTGACGCAGCCATGAGACTGGTTCGATCCCACACTCCACGGTGAATCCGTCCCGTGAATTCGGTACATCCCCGCGTCGAACAACTTCACGCGCGGCGCCACTTTGTCCTGGCCGTTGTCCACAGGGCGGGGGTCGCTTACTGACTGTTTCTTGAAAAAGGGCATCATGTGCCCGCCGTAGACTGAATGACTCGGCCTCTGACCCCAGGCCCACCAGCGATCCGGAGGAATCCAGAGCGGATGATCGTCGTAGATCCTCGTTATATAGAACTTCCCCCGCGGAGTTGGAAACTCAGCGGAACCGAGGCCCACCTTGGAGGCGTAGAGGAGCGATCTGTGGTCCGCTCCGAACCTATCCTTCCTGAACCCGATCAGTTTGAGCGTAAACTTGGAGCGGTCTACCTCGATCTGAAGCGCCGAGTACACCCAGCGTGGATCGTGAACCAGGCTCCCCGCGGAGGCCACGCTCGCTCCGGAGTCGATCAGATCCGTGACTGTCTTCTTCGTCGAGTGGATCGCAGGTTGGAGCGAAGCGATCCGGGCGAAGGTGCGACTGGGCGCAGAAAATGGGATCCCCGGCGCCAGTTCATGGGGAGGAGGAAATGCGCGGAAGTGGTCAAGAGCGGTAACGTCCCACTCGCGATCTGAGGTGGTGCGGGGCTCTTCAAAGGCCAGCGGGCGGCTGCTCTTCTTTCGGCCGGACGCGGTCAGCGGGACGGATAGTATCTTCTCTATGTTGCTGATTTTGCTCTTGTCGGTTCCCGGATGGTCTGATGGACGAAGGAGACTCAGGAGGACTTCCTTGGCAAAGGGCTCAGCAGCGGCGTGCTGCGTCCCCGCGAGAAGCGGGCACAGGAAGATGAAGGCTACTCCCAACCACAACCCGAAACGAACAACCATGCACATACCCCGAAACGGAAAATATCTCTAGGGCTCCGACGCCCTCGCCCAAAAGGGCTGCCGAACAGACCCTTAGCGTCATAGGATAGCGAAATCGCAGGGAGAGTCAAGTGAAAACAGGACAGCAGCTTGCGCAAATCAGCTTGCAGAGGCTTCTACGGCAGTCTTCGAGGGCCCCTGTTTCCTGAGGAGAACGGGCCACAGGCCCACCTCCGTGCACTCTTTTCAACCAGGCTTTGCATCCTGTATCATGAGTCCAGCACGCTGAATCGAGGTGGATTTCCTGTGCCCGCGGGAACCCTCAGGCTTCTTTACGCGATCGTACTCCTGCCCGGAACGGGAACCATTCTTGTTCCCGGCGCCATCCTGTGGGTGACCGATTCCATGAATCCAGGTTGGCGTTTCCCTGCTCCGTGGTGGGCAATTCCGATGGTTTGCGGGTTAGCAGCAACCTGCGTCGGTCTGATACTTGTGGTGAAGACCGTCACCCTGTTCTGGACCACGGGAAAGGGCACGCTCGCGCCATGGGATCCCCCGACGAAGCTCGTGGTTCGGGGGGTGTACCGCCATGTTCGCAATCCCATGATCAGCGGGGTCTATTTCATCCTCCTGGGTGAGGCGATACTGTTCGGCTCTTTTCCGCTCTTTATCTGGTTTCTCATCTTTCTCACCGTAAACCTGATCTATATGCCTCTTGTGGAGGAGCCCCGGCTGGCTCGCCGGTTCGGTAGGGACTACGCTGTTTACCGAAGAAACGTGCGTCGGTGGATACCTCGTCTGCGGCCCTGGAATCAGGCTTTGACGAACAAAATGGATAGCATGACCCAGCCGCCGGACTTCGGGGCTCATGGCAACACGGACGGGGCGCGCGACTAGCGTGATAGTTGCGCGGCCGAACGCAGGAAGTCGGTCAACATGGGATTGACAAGCTCGGGCAGTTCCTGGTGGGGGAGATGCCCGCAATTCTCTATAACTACGAGTCGTGATCCCTTGACGGACCTGTGCAGACGCTCACCGAATCTGACGGGAAGCCACTTGTCGTTTTGGCCCCACACGATGAGGAGGGGGAGCTTCAACTGCTTGTATCCTTTGGCCATTCGGTCGAACTCATCGGAGAAGAACTCGGAGCGGAGTCGAGCCAGCACCTTGGTGTATCCGGGCTTTTCCAGGGCACGGGCATATTCATCGACGAGTTTACTGTCCACTTTCTCGTCATTGTAGTACACATCCCTGAGTCCCAGCCACACAAACCACCTGCCCGCCCGGCCGGAGGCAAGGTAGTCGACGCCCGGCAGACCGAGCAGGCGCACCAGGAAAGGGCTCCGAGGCTTGAAACAGGCCGGCGCGAACACTGCGGCGCGGCGAACCCGTTCCGGTGAATTCGACACGAGGTAGAGTACGATCCCACCCCCCATGGAACTCCCCACCAAGCTGAATCTCGGGAGTGCCAACTCCTTTGCCACCTTGAGGACGGACGCAGCCAGGTTCTCTACGGAGAAGACATATTTCCCGGGAGGAATTCCCGATCGGCCCAGGCCGGGAAGATCAACCAGTATGACCCGGAATCCTTTTTCGACCAGTGCCTGTACATTCTCATGCCAGCAATAGGAAGAATCTGCGAAGCCGTGCACCATGATCACGGGCTCGCCATTTCCCATGTCAATATAGTGCAGTTTGTATCCGTCCATGTCGAGGACATGCCGGTACGGCTCTACAAGCCGGTTCCAGTCGTGGTCTCCCGCTCCCCAGGTGACCGGTGAACTTGCCAAAAGGACCGCCAGCACCAACAACGCAACCTGTGGGGCGATCCGGGAACAACGCATCCCGGTTCGAAAGGGGTTCATATTCATGAGCAACCTGCCTTATGTGTGGGGATCAGGAGTCAACCGAGAGATCTTGTCCGTTTCGCCCATTTTCGGATCAGTTGGATCTGATCCTCCGGGAAACCCAGGAGTTGCAAGAACTTCTGGTGTTTTTCCGGGGACACCCGTTCAAATTCCGCGTGCCACCTTAACATATCCTTGTCCGTGAAACCGGATCTTCGCAGCAGCGAGACCCAGCTTTCTCTGTCCATCACCTCAATGTCGCCGCGGTACTCTTCACTCCTGAGAATGCCGAGGATAAAATGCTGCTGATCCTTCAGACGCGAGATTTCCTCGTTGAGTTCCTCGAGTCGCTTCTCCAGTGCCTGCGTGAGGGTATTCTCCGGTGAATCGAGAACCCGCGCGATATCGATGAGCCGAAGTCCCGCCTGACGATAGCGGCAGATCTGCTCCAAGCGCTTCGCGTCGCGCTCCGAATACTGTCGGTAGTCAGCTTCCGAGCGTGAGGAGGGCCGGAGCAGACCGATTGAATCGTAATACAGGAGTGTACTCCGCGATAGGTTGAACTTCCGGGCCAATCTCCCGATGGTGTACATTCGCCTCCGCCCTTTACCCGGAAGGCCTCGGCAAGGCGACCCGCGGAACGTATCGGTCGGAGATATCGAACGGCTGCAGCTCCTGTTCGAGGCCCTGCCGCGGTGTCAGCTTGCGTGACCGCGCAATTTGAGCATTGAGCCCGTCCTGCAATAGTGGTTGAGAGAATGGACGAGCATGCTCATGTAATGCCGGTGAAGCTCGTCACTGTATCGGTCGACGAATTCGTTGCCCCGTTCGTTCAGCGCGGTAATCGTGATCTTCCAACGGCCTTCCGTGGTGTTGTCTCCGCGGTCGGTCAGTGACACGTTAAACCTCGTTACCCGTGAATCAGGGTTGATCACGAGAAACTCCTTGACGAGGTTCACCGGGTCGTAACGGGTCGTGACCCAGATCTGCTCGCCGTCACTGAGGAAGCCGGTTGTGAAGATGCAGTCGCGTTCCACAACTCCGGATTCGGAATAGATCATGTCACAGGACCACCCGTCCAGCCAATCATATTCGCGGACCGGGCAGAGGAGTGGAAAGACCTCGGTGCTCGGCGCAGAGATCTGCGCGGTAAACTCCCTCGTGACTCGCCTGGCCTGAAAATGCTCCATGATTCTTGCTCCTTGAGAAAGATCGCGGGATCGGTCCCCCCGTCATGAAAGAATTCTGGACTATGAAGCTATAGTCAGGTCAAACCTTCTTTCTCACGTGTGGGAAAATATCAGCGTCAAGGAGGGGGGCAGGAAACGTTCTCCCGTGACAGTGGAGGGTGGGGCAAGGGGAAGGACGTGAAGAGAGCATCAAACGATTAGAATCCGCTTGGGCTCTCCCTTCTCGATTTTTTCGCCCACGGAGGTGCCGCATCGCGCACAGAGATACTCGTATTTGTCACCTTCCGGAAGCACCAGAAGCAGTCGCTCAAAGACCGGCATGGCCTGCCGACACGTGGGACAGTAGAGTTCCGTGGCCTGCAACTTTTCGAACTGCTTGTTTTTTTTCTGCGCGCCGCCTCTTCTGCCGAGCGGTCTCTTGCTAAAGCGTTGCATGGTATCTCCCGATTCCGGACGATTTCCTTCTCCTCTGGAACTCTATTTGTCAACGAATACCTAAAAGGTCAAACGCCGGTCAAGAGAAAAGGATCAGCACGAGACCCGCAAGGAAGAAAAGAAATCTTAACCATTAAGACATGCAGACAGCACAAAAAGGAAGAAAACAAGGTGTCTTGAACACAAATGCACTGGGCAACAAAGGAGAGCGAACTCAGGAATGGCCTCGGTGAATGGTCATTTTCCTTGCAGACGGCTCTCTGGGGCACGTGTGGGACTGTCCCCCGGTTGACCGCGGTACTCACAAGAGACATTGCGAAGGCTAAGGTTGACATATTTTACAAATCTATGCTAATATACAGGTGAAATATACTACTATGACCCGTCAATCTCGGGTCCGAATCACTGCACGGTGCCTGGTGTAATCAGGAGGATTTCTCATGAGACGGTTGATTTCAACCTTCGTCGTTTTCGCGGTCATTTCGGTTTTGCTCGTTGCGCCTTCGGTTCATGCCAGGGGCAAGTTTAGCTGGGGCTGGAATCGTGACTCAGCGTGGCTGGACCGTTATTATCCTGCGCCCTGCCTGTTTCCTCCCATACCCAGTCCCTGTGCTGTCCCCTGTCGGTGGCCGGGGATTCAATGCCAATCGGTTCCGTGTGCGTACAAGACGGCTTGCCCTTCAAGAAAACTGCCGTGCCACGGTGTGTCCTACGGCTATTATCCCTATCCCATCTTCCGATAGGATCCCAAGCAATCGGTTTTCTGAGAGGAAGAAAAAGGCGGGCACGGAGGCCCGCCTCCGCTTGCGTCGGTAGGCCAGTCACTCCGCCATCCAGCCTGTACGCAAAAAGCGTCTCGCCATGCCCTTCTCCAGCATTGCGCTCAAGAGCTCACCGAGTCGTCTCATCCGATGCGCCGTGGCCATTACTCTTGTGTAGGGCACCGAGTTACCGTTACTTGCGAAAGGGTATCAGCGCGGAGGAGCACGGCGTCCTGAGCTCGGTCAAGCTTTCCCTCCTTCTACTTCCGTCCCATTTTCCGCCGGAGTTCCGCGAGTGATACTCTGGTGGTGATGGGTCTTCCGTGGGGGCAGACCTCGATGGATCCGATGCGGTCGAGGTCGGCAAGGAGGTTCTTGATTTCCTGGGGTTGCAGGCTTGAAGTCTCTTTTACTGCGGCTTTGCAGGCCATCTGTTTGAGCAGCTCTTCCTTGAGGCGTTCGGGATCGCCCTTGACGCCTGTATCGAGCATCACGTCGATCAGCTCGTGGAAGAATGCTTCGAGATCTGTGTTACCGAGCCAAGCGGGAACGCCTTTCACCGCAAAGTCGTTTTCTCCGAATTCCTCGATACTGAATCCCACTTTGGCGAGAACATCGAGATGGGACTGGAACGTCCGGGCCTCCAACGGCTGGAATTCGAGCACCGTGGGAATGAGGAGGTTCTGGGTTTGGAACTGGCCGCTTTCTCGTTCAGACTGTTTCAGGTCCTCGAAGAGCACCCGCTCGTGCGCGGCGTGGTGGTCCATGACGATCAACTCGTCATCGCTGTAGAGGACGAGGAACGAATTGGGGAGCGCTCCGAGCACGCCGAGCGACGAGAAAGGCCGCGCGGTCAGGTCAGGCAGGCTGGCACGCCTGGTACCGATCTCATCTCGGATCGGTATCGGGGCCGCCGATCGCTGCGAATCAGGTACGGTAGCCCGCGATAACGAACGGGAAGGTATCGGCTGTGGGGAGCTTTCGGGGGTCCGCTGGGAATCGGTCGACACGCGTCGATCGGGCATGGGCGGAGAGGCCGCGCCAGTCTCCAGGGGAGGGCGCTCATCACGGACATGGAGGTGAACCGGAGTCATGGGAGGCTGTGGCCTCAGTGGCTCTTTCGGCTCGCGAGGAGGCCTGAAGGGACCACCAACGAGCGCCTCGTAAATACCGTCCAGGATCAGATCAAAGACCTGCTTGGGCTGGGTGAATCGGACCTCAGCCTTTTGCGGATGGACGTTGACGTCTACTTTTTCGGGAGGCAATTCCACGAACAGAATGGCAAGGGGATATTTGCCCCGTTCCATGAGATTGGAGAAAGCTCGCGTAACCGCTGAATTGATGAGCCGGTCCTTGACGGCTCGACCGTTGACGAAAGTCTGCACCGATCTCATGTTGGAGCGACCGTACGGCGGCCGGGCCACGTACCCGTGCAACCGGCCGTCGTCAACTGTATGGTCCACCTCGAGGAGATTGTCCCGCACATCCCGTGAGAATAGCGTGGAGATCCGCTCGAGCGTGGTCTTCACTGGCGGAGCGTCGAACTTGACCCTCCCGTCTTCACGGTACGTGAGCGCGATCTCCGGAAAGGCCAAGGCAATCTTGGTGACGAATTCCTGAATGAGATCGCCTTCGTACCGGGCTTTCTTGAGAAATTTCCGACGTACCGGCACATTGAAGAACAGGTTGCGGACTTCGATCAGGGTGCCCCGCGGCGCTCCGACCTGTCGGCTGTTCCTGAAAACTCCGCCTTCGATCACGATCTCTGCGCCGGCCGGGTCGGATCCGTCCGAAGTGACCAGCTTCATCCTCGATACGGAGGCGATGCTGGCAAGCGCCTCCCCGCGGAAGCCCATGGTAGCAACGGCTACGAGGTCCTTTTCCGAACTGAGCTTTGAGGTGGCGTGGCGCTCCAGCGCGAGGAACGCATCGTCGTGGCTCATCCCGTCTCCGTCGTCACGCACCCGTACGAGTTTCCTGCCGCCGACTTCGATGTCGACCTGAATGGACCCTGCGTGCGCGTCGATGGAGTTTTCCGCCAGCTCCTTGACCACGGAGACAGGGCGCTCGACCACTTCGCCCGCAGCTATCCTGTTGATCACGGCTTCATCCAGGACTCTGATCGAAGTGCTCATCTCGGTTGACAGGTGGTGGTGTTAGTCGGATGACTCACCGGAAAAGAGCGTCTGTTGGTTGGAACCGCGAGGCTGTACCTTGAAGTGCGCGTACGCCCGAGTCGTCGCCACGCGTCCCCGGGGCGTACGGTCCACGAACCCCTCTTTGACCAGGAACGGTTCGTACACGTCTTCGAGCGTGTCCTTCTCCTCTCCCAACGCCGAGGCAAGCGTCTCGATTCCCACGGGGCCTCCGTCAAACTTCTCGATGATCGTGAGGAGGAATTTCCGGTCCATGCCGTCGAGGCCGTAGTGGTCGACATCGAGCATATCCAGGGCCCTTCTTGCGGTTTCAAGGTCAATCGTACCGTCGCCCCGCACCTGCGCGTAGTCTCGCACCCGTCTCGTCAGACGGTTGGCCACCCGGGGCGTCGCCCGGGAACGGCTCGCTATTTCCCGGGCTCCTTGCGGATCGATCTCGACGTTGAGGATGCCCGCGGACCGGAGCACGATCGATTCAAGCTCCTCAACCGAATAGAAATCCAGGTGGAAGATGATGCCGAATCTTTCCCTCAGGGGGTTGGTCAACAGGCCGCTGCGCGTGGTCGCTCCGATCAGCGTGAAGGGAGCGATATCGAGCCGGATGGTTCTGGCGCTAGGCCCCTGGCCGATGATGATGTCCAGCTTGAAATCCTCCATGGCCGGGTAGAGGATCTCCTCAACGACCGACGAGAGTCGGTGAATCTCGTCGATGAAGAGTACGTCCCTGCTTTCAAGGTTAGTCAGTATCGCGGCGAGATCTCCAGGCTTCTCTACGACGGGGCCTGATGTGGTTCTGATCTGGACTCCCATTTCCCGTGATATGATGTGTGCCAGGGTGGTCTTTCCCAGTCCCGGCGGGCCGTGAAAGAGGATATGATCGAGTGCCTCGCCCCGTCCGGCCGCGGCCTTCACAAAGACCTTCAGGTTCTCCTTGATCCGCTCCTGACCGATGTAGTTGTCCAGGGTCCGGGGACGGAGGGTCCTCTCCGCGTCTCCGTCGTCAGGTGTTGTCTGTCCCGTGATGATTCGCTCAACGGTCATAACACGTTCCTCAGGTCCCGTTCCCGCGGCCGCACGGGAAGTCTCGGCCGGACAGCTTCCTCAAGGCGCCGTCGCGTGCCCCCGCTCACGCAGGGAGCCGGGATCGGACACCGCCACCTTACCACAACACAGTGGGAAGTACGAGAAGATCTTCTTCGTGACCGTCCGTGGCCCTCGCGCATTCTTGTCGTGAGGTCGATGGGCGAGTGGGAATTACGCGGTGATCGTCGGATTCTGTGGTATCCTGTTTTGCGAAAGGGGGTCTACGGCAGGTCATGCAGCCCAAGAGGAGCATCAGGGCCAAAGATATTGCCGCAGACATCGCGTCCGGTATGACCGATCTGCGTCTGATGGCAAAGTATCGGCTTACGTCCAGAGGATTGGACGCGGTGTACCAAAAGCTCGGGGAACTGAAGCTGATCGCCCCCCGTGAGTCGGATGGCAAAAGGCAAGCCCACTCGCCTGCTCAAACCGAGAATCTCGACTTTGTCGAGCCTCTCAATGATACAACTCTTCGCATATCGCCCCGAGAAATCATAGACTTCCCCCTCCGTTGCTACGACGCGGACGACCCTGAGACCATAGGTGATGTAAGAGATCTGTCCGAAGAGGGTATCGGAGTCAAGGGCTTGGTTTCACGGCCTATTGAGATCAGGACCCTGGTCATTCCCATCAGCGAATTGTACATGCCCGAACCGGTCGTGTTGGAGGCCATCTGCAGGTGGAGCGCCAGAGACGAGACAGACGGCGCTCCCCTGGCAGGATTCGAAGTCACGAAATTCGTACAAGGGAGCCTCCAGGAAATACTCGACCTGATCCGATCACTCACGCTCGAAGAGCGCGCTCACATCTGCAAACGTGACGCCTACCCCAATCGCCGACCATTCTGACCGACCGCGAAGAACGGTTTAACGTTCTCCTTCTTTTGCCGTCTATGTGAGGGAAGGCAGAGAAAACGTCCCATAGGCATGCAATAGGAGGGGTAAGATCATGCGTTTCATCGCTGCGGCTTTGTTGGTCTTTGGCATGTGTACGGTCGCGTCCGCGCATTGGTTTCTCGAAACATACGACAGGAACGGCGACGGGTACGTCACGCTGCGGGAATACTCGGGGCCGGCAAAACGGTTCCATATCCTTGACGTCAACGGTGACGGCCTCATTTCCCAGTCGGAGCTTCCCGGACCCCATACCGTTCTCGCTGTAGATACCGTTCGTGTGCCCGCGGCCGCGGTCCGATACGTCCCTCGAAGGCCTGTGATCAAGAGTACCTACAGGGCCGGCAGAAGGTGGGTGTGGCGTCACGGCAGGTGGGTCGTACGACATACAAGATAACGTGTGAATGAGCACTCACTCTGATCACGGAAGGATCGTCTTCCAGTCCGTTTTCACGTCGATAACGGTCCAGCCGCTCGCCTTGGCGAGAGGCATCACCTTGTGGGTATGCGTATCGTACCGATACCCCTGTTATCCGTCGGTGTGATGAACGAGGATGCTCGCGGCAAGAACGATTACGACGGGAACCCGCGAGAAATGCTCAATGCTTGTCTTGTGTCAGTGAGACCTGAGAGACCATGGCCCGCCGCGACGTCGGAACTTTTTGGTTCCCCGGCCCTTGTTTCATCACTTTTCCGACGGTAATTCGATACCCTTCTTCCTCAACATCCTCCTGAGTTCGTCGACGGTTCGGAACCGGTCGATCGTCATCGGGCCTGTGTAAATCTCGCTCTGCATCTTACGGGGCGGATACTTCCTATAGGTCTCCATCAACTTGCGGTCAGCATAATTGAAGACGGGGAGGGTCCAGGTCTTTTCGGTGAAGTTCGTCATAAACAGGTCGTAGCGCTCCTGCGGATCAGCCCACAGATCGAAAATCTGCGGCACTGTGGCCACGTACTTCTCGGGCCCTTTCCACCCCAGGTTGGTGTCAACGGACTTGCTCCCCGTGTACGCGCCGTCATCACCGCGCAGGTTGAAGACCGCCTTCCATCGGCCGACGCGGATCGCGCCGGGAGAGAGTTCCGTTTCGGTGAAATAGAACCATTCGTCGCGGGTCCATTTCCCTTTTCCGAAGAGGAGCGGCGACATGTCGTGACTGTCGAAGATAATCGGTCGGGGCTGGGGTGAAGAACGATCCCTCGTCGGCAGCTTCACCCCTGCGAGGCTCGCGAAGGTCGCCATCAGGTCAAGGCCGCCCACAATATCGTGATTCTGCTGACCGGGAGCGATCTTGCCGGGCCACCACGCCAGTGCGGGCACGCGGCTGCCCCCCTCACGGACCGTACCCTTGGTACTGCGGAAGGGAGTGTAACCGCAATCCGGGTACACATCCTGCCACGCGCCGTTGTCCACCGTATAGAAGACGAAGGTTTTCTTCTGAATGCCCAGATCAAAGATCTTTTGCATGATCTGACCGATATGTGTGTCGAGTTCCACGACCGCGTCCGCGTACTTGGACTTGGCTGCCGACTTGCCGACGAATTCTTTGGCAGGCAGGTTCGGCTGATGGTTCTTCACAAAGTTGATGCTCATGAAGAAAGATTTGTCCTCTTTGGCCAGTTTCTCCAGATACTCGAGGGTTGTCTTGGTAATCATGACGTCCAGGCGCGAGATATTCTCCTCGGTAACCTTGGAGACTTCACGCACGGGCTTACCGGCCTCGCCCTCGAGGATGCCCTTTGTCACCTTCTTGAAGTAGGCTCGCAGCTCAGGGCTCATGTCCGGGTTGTAGCTTTCAAAAGGATAGGTGTACGCGTTGAGGTGGTAGAGAAGGACGTTTCTCATCACGTCGTACCCGTGAGCGATGGGCATCGCGTAGTCAGCCTCGCCCAGATGCCATTTTCCCGCGAAAAAGGTGTTATATCCCCCCTTCTTCAAGACCGAGGCCAGAGTCCACTCCGCTGCGGGCAGACCGCCGCCCTGGCCCTGAAAGGCCACGGTGGTCATGCCGCTGCGGTTGGGGATTCTTCCGGTTTGCATGGCCGCGCGGCCCGGCGTGCAACTAGGCTGTCCATAAAAGGACCAGAATTGAATGCCCTCTCGCCCAAGGCGGTCGAGGTTGGGAGTAGCCATCCCGCGTCCCTTGCCGCCCCCATAAATGCCCAGGTCGCCGTACCCGGTGTCGTCCGACACGAGCAGGATGATGTTGGGCTTCGGGGCTTCGGACGCGGCATCCGCCAGGATCGCGAATCCTGCCGCGAATAGGAGGACGAGCACAATTGCAAGACTTCTAGCAGACCAACACGCGGTAGGCATTCTCATGACGTCCCTCCTTCTTATCGGTGGAAATAGGAATCCTTATACAGTAGTGCGCCCGCGGCCGTGGATCCGGCCCCTCGCGTCAATTGGTACCGGTCGTGCAAGGACAGGAGCACGTAGCACTTCCGGTAACATAACTGTCAAATGACGAGAGGTCAATGGCTTCGGTAGATTCTTGCAACGCAGGTAGTACCGATATCTTCTTAGAATCGCCGGCTCAGTTCACGCTGCAGATCTTCACCTGTACGAGAGTATCGGCCACGATTTCCGGACAGCCGTTTCTCTGAGAGGGAGGGTCGGTTCAACGACGTACGGCCGGCCCACCAGTTCCAGCAACGGAATGTCCGCCTGGTGGTTGCCGTACGCGTAGGATTGACGGAGGTCCAGCCCGACTCGACGGGCAAGATCCAAAGCCAGACCTTCCTTGTTCTCCTCTATGCACAGCAGTCCCTTTGGCCGACCGGTGAGCAGCCCCTTGCCGTTTTCTTCGAGGTCCGTGCAGAGGAGATAATTGAAGCCGAGATCGTCGACCACAGGCTCGAGATAGTACCTCAACGATCCGGAAACGAGCACCAGCAGGTGCCCCTGACTCTTGTGAAAATTGACGCGTTCGAGTATGCGCGGGGCAAGATGGGGTTTGAGATATTTGTGATAAAACTCGGCTCCGTATTGCTGAAAATCCGCCAACCGCTTATTCTTGTAGAAACTCAGAGCAATCAACCCCATCCGCTCTTCCGAGAGCCAGTGCCGCTTGTACAGCAGATTGGCCGCGAGGAGCTTGATCACGTAGCCAAGAGGCATCATACCTCTGTCCCAAAGGGCCTTAAGGCCCATTCTCGCGCTCTCCACCTCAACGAGGGTCTTGTCGAAATCAAAGAACGCGGCGATTCTACCTTTTTTAATCATTTCCGTCTCTATCCGTATCCGACCTGGTGGTACCACGCAACAATAGGGGTCTCAGGTCGGGTGTTTTTCTCCGCCGGCTGCTCGTCACTGAGTCGGCATCCCGGCGGTAGCCGTGCTTCAGACAAATCATCAGGCCCAGCGGATGCTTCTGCGCTCTTGGTTTTCCGCGGCCCGCTCGTTTGCGAACTAGATAGCTTACTCTGCTTCGGCAGCTTCGGTCAACCTTCCGTTGGACGCGCTTAGGAGATGAATCAGCCGAGCTGTTCCGTCGTTGCGCCCAAGCGTGGGAGATTCTATAGTAATGCGCGCTGAAAACGACACGCTGCCGCGAACCCTCCGGGGTCGTTGCAGGAACCCATAAACCGTGATCTCAACGCGTCCCGCTGTGCTTGATTGACCGCGGCGGGTGGTCCACGGCCTCGGATGGGAGAGGGTAGAGTTTGACACCATGATTCAGGGTTCATCGCCATCGCGCGGGGGACTTCCTGCAACACAGGTACAGGGAGCCTGAGACATGGAACAATGGAAGGCGAAGTACGCTTCAAAGCTCATAAGCCCCGAAGGAGCGGCGTCAAAGATAAAGAACGGCGACCGCGTCTATCTCGGGAGCATGTGTTCGGAGCCGGGAACGATTATCAGGGCCATTGGGAAGTCTCCTGTGGAGGACGTTGAACTGGTTCAATTCATCGGCGGGCCGCAGACGGCAGGCTTGGCTGAACAAGGATCGAATCGATTCTCGGCAAAGACCTTTTTCGTGGGCCGTCAGGGCAAAGGTGAAACGGATTTGTCTGCGGCACGGTATGTCCCGCTCTATCATTCCGAGATTCCGGCGTTCTTCCGAAATCGCCGCATTCCCATCGACGTAGCCCTCATCCAGGTTTCATTACCGGACAGATTCGGTCGATTCAGTCTGGGCGTTTCTGTGGATATCGCGTTGTCGGCCGTTGAAGCAGCGAGAATGGTAATCGCCCAGGTGAACCGGCACATGCCCAGGACTCACGGAGATACCCTGATCACCCTCGAGGAGATCGACTTCCTTGTCGAGGCGGACGAGGCACTCTTCGAGCTTGAACCGGAAACTCTTGGCGAGGTCGAGAGACGGATTAGCCATTATTGCGGAGAACTCATCGAAGACGGCTCGATTCTCCAATTCGGCTTTGCCGCGATATCTCACGGGCTTATGGATCATCTGAAACATTTCAAGGATCTCGGGATACACACGGAGATCTACACCGATGCTCTCGTCGATCTCACCGAATGCGGGGCCATTAACAACAGCACGAAAACGATGTTCCGAGGCAAGTCGCTTGCTACCGCGTGTATGGGAACCCGTCGTCTGTACGATTACGTTCACGAGAATGCACTGGTAGAGTTCTATCCATCTGACAGGATTATGCGTCCCTCTGTCATTGCTCAGAACGATCGTATGGTGGCCATCAATCTTGCATTGCAGGTGGATCTCCGCGGCCAGATCAGGCAGGGAAGTCCGACCTGGACGGCCTTTGAAGGATCGGGAGGCGATCACGATTTCATGCGCGGAGCAAGCATGTCCGAGGGAGGGCGGAGTATTGTCTGTCTGCGATCCACTTCCTCGAAACGGCGGCGCTCCAACATTGTTCCCTCTTTCGGTCCCAAATCCGCGGTAATCCTCAACCGTGGAGACGTAAACTTCGTCGTTACCGAGTACGGAATCGCGTACCTGGGAGGCAGAACGATCAGAGAACGAGCCATGGCGCTCATTGAAATCGCACATCCCGATCACCGTGAAGATCTGATGCGTAAGGCGCGGGAAATGGGTTACGCCTACCCCGACCAGGTCTATGTCGTGACGGCAAGCCCGGAGGCTCGCACACGCATACGAACCGAGCGGGAATTCAAGGGTGACCTGAAAGCGCAAGTCAGAGCAATCGAACCCACAGACGAATCCATGATCCGTGACCTGTTCTACAATCTGTCAGAAAGCTCGATATATTTCAGATACTTCAGCCCGCGAAGAAGCATGCCCCACGATAATCTCCAGAAGTACGTCAATCTCAGAGAAGAGGACGGCCTCTCACTCGTCGTCACCGTCGGACCGTGGGAGACCCGGCGAATAATCGCGGAAGCGAGATACCTGATCGAGCCGCGCAGCGAGTATCCGGAAACGGCCTTTATGGTCGATGAAGAGTATCACGGTCGGGGAATCGCCACCTTTCTGCTCAACTACATGATGGAAATTGCACAGGAAAAGGGAATAGTGGGATTTCAAGCGGACGTGCTCCTGTCCAACCGACCGATGATACGAGTTTTGGAGAAGGTCCCCTATGTTCTCCACAAACACGTTGAAGAGGGAGTGCTTACGCTAAGATGGCGATTCGACGAACCCAAGGAGCGTGATGCAGCAGAAACAAGTCTGACGTAGTAAGATTCGGCCACGTGCCCGAACGTGGCTGCGGCGCTGAGGGATGATATTCACCGGGTAATATGAACGCGGTGAGCGGTACCGATTTTCTCGCCGAGAAGGAAGACTCCGATGCGCGTCCGTCTGAACCTGACAATCCTCTTTGTCCTGGCAGGACTCTCCATGAGTGCCCAATGCTGGGCCGGTTACTCCATCGGACTGGCCCTGCCCGCCCCGAGCAAGCCGAGTGACCCTCAGCTCGCGCGAGATGTGAAGCGAGCTCTGGAGCTTTTCACGGAACAGCTCGAGGGCCATCTCGGGGTCGAACTGAAGGAGGAGTTCGGCATCGATCCGCCCGAACTCACCTTCAAGACGATCACCTGTCCTGCGAGGGACGTGCCCTGCGCCACGCGAACGGCCCAGGATTTCGTGAAATCCGACTGCGTTGCGGTGATCGGACACACCTATTCAGGGCCGGCTCTGGCCGCGGGGAGAGTCTACGACCGACATTCGTTGGTTCTGGTGACTCCCACGGCCAGTAACCGCGATGTTGCCAAGGTCTCCAACAAGGTGTTCAGCCTGACCTTCAACGATGAGTGGCAGGGAGCTGTTATTGCCGCGTACGTGTACAGAATGATGAATCGAAGCAGGGTGGTGGTCATCTACGAAGAGAGCGCGTACGGACGGGGACTGAGAGAGAGCTTTCTGAAGCAGGCGCAATCCATGGGCTTCCAGCCTCTTGCGGAGATCGCAATCCCCATGGCTTCCTCTCAGGACAGGGCACCGGATACAACCGGGCTTCTGTCGAAGGTGGCTTCCGCGGACGTCATTGTGGTGTTCGCGGGCCGAAACACGGCAATCAAAGTGTTCGGCCAGGTGAGGAAGCACAAGATAGATGTTCCCATCGTCGGATCTGATAGCCTCCTTTCGACGTCCTTCGCCGAGGCGGTCAGGGGAACTATTCGCCGTCTCAAGCAACCGCAGGCCAATCTGCTCGTGGCGAGTCCTTTCTTTTATGAACTGGCGCCGCTGAAGGCCCACGAGCTCAAGCGGTTGTACGAGAAACGTTTTTCTGACCGCGGCCGACACGGGGCAGACCATCCCGTTCATCCCCAGAGATCAGAGATAAAGCCTGCGCCCTATCCCGCGCTTTTTGTCGACGCGGCGCTGCTCATCACCAGGGGGATAATGACCGGCCTGGTCAAAGGGAGAAGATCGGTCCGCGAGATGCGCACTGCCATATTCACGTACCTCGACGGGATCGACTCCCCCGAAAAGGCGGTGGAAGGAATCACCGGACGGCTTTTCTTCAACGAAGAAGGGAGTATGCCCAGACCCGTGCTCTTCGGGTGGCTCAGGGCGTCAGGATTCCGACCCGCCTTTCTGCAACTCGCCAGAGTCCCGGCCACGCGGATCGAATCTTCTTCGGTGTCCACCGCGAATGCCGGTGGAAGAAAACCTGGCCGGAAGCCTCTTCTGGTGAACGGAGTTCCGGTGGAACCCAAGTACGTGGTGTTCACAGGGATCAATCTCTATCGGATCGATAATGTCGATCTCCTGTCTCAGACTTTCGACGCGGAGTTCTTCCTGTGGTTCAGATGGAAAAAGCCAGAGAACCTGGTTCTCAACAAGAATACCATCTTCTTCTGGAATTCCGTGTACAGCGTGGATGATCAGGTCGTTCCCATGGGATCCCATGCTGACCGTGACATCAAGTATAAGAGCTTTCGATTAAAGGGAGGTTTCCTCGATACATACGACCTGCGGAACTACCCGTTCGACACCCAGTTGCTCAGCCTGAGGATGTCGCTTCCCGAGTACGGAACGGATCGCATCCTCCTCGCCGTTGATGACGAGGTTACGAACGCGCCCGATGATTTCAGGATATTCCCAAATGAATACAAAAAGATAGGATCTGTGGACCACGCATCGGGCACGCTCCCACTCAATGCCACGCTGGGCGATCCGCGGCGAGAAGCCTCACGGCCGAGCGATTATGACTACTCCGTATACCAGGCCCAGTTCCGCGTGGCCCGAAATCCTTTTCCCTATTTGTTGAAGATGTTCTTACCGCTCTTTCTTCTCATCGGGATTTGTCTCGCGGTGTTCTGGGTGCCGGCCAGGCATTTCGGGGTAAGGATGACCCTCGTGATGACGTCACTGCTGAGCGCTATCGTCTTTCATATGTCCCGGGCGAGCCGACTGCCGAATGTGGGGTATCTCACGTTGGCCGATACGTACTTTGTCGTCTCATACGTAGTCATGAGCATGAGCATTGCGGCGAACATTTGGGTCGAATGGCTTGTGCAGAAGGGCCAGAAGAGCAGATCGGAAACGCTCAATTCCGGAGCCCGGTACCTGCTCTCGGCAGGAGCGGTCTTCGCGTTCTTGACACTCGCGCTGCCGGCCATTCGGACATGGTACCTCCGTGCCTTTGTCGGAGTAGGAATTCTCTTCTCCGGATGGCTGGTGTACGAGTTCGTTCGCCTCCATCCTTCCGTCAGGGCGAGAGTCAGCCGATTCCTTCCCTTCATCCGGGAAAAACGTGAGGAGGAGTCCGTGGACGCAGAGTATTGAGCTGATGGAAGAGTGTTGCGGTTTACGGGAGAGAACCTTTTTGGGGGCTCTTCGCGAAATCGCGAATCTCGGTTGACAGAGAAAGGAGGACATGCCTGCGCTTTTTGGGTATTGACAAATCTGAAAAGGCGAGAGAGTCATGGCCAGGAGGATGCTCTGCCACTGTTTCGGAATTGAGGGGAGGGGATATCGTCACGAGCGGGTGCGCTTCGAGAAACGGCCAGGGTTTTTCAGGATCGGTCAAGATCTCATGGCTCGTGAATGTCCTCAGTGCGCAGGCTGGGATGTCGCAAAGAAAGGGACTTTTTTTCGCGGGTTCCAGGCTCTGCCCCGAGTTCCGGCAAAGATGCAAGGGCTCCGGGAGGAAGATCGATGCCGTGGCCATGGACTGTCAGCCGCCTACATCTGTGCAGTAAACGCTCATTTCCCCGACTCTCCAATCGTTTTCAACCACTTTCACCTGATCAAGCTCTTCAACGAAAAACTCAGCCAGCCCAGACGAGGTCTCTCCCGGAAGGCCACGGATTTCTTTGGAAAGAAAGTGCTCAAAAGAACTCCCCGGCTCTTCGTGAACAATCCCGAGAATCTTGACCCCTCGGGCAAACAACGGAAACGACTCGAAGAGGCGCTGAGCCTGAAAACCGTTCGCTACGGCCTATTACATGGAGGAGGACCTGTAGCTCTTGTGGGATCTGCCTGACAAAACCACAGCCGAAGCCCACCTGGCCGACTTGATTTCATGGCTGAAGCCTCGGGGATCCGAATGCTCAGGGATTTCGCCAAGGCCCTCCAGACCCAGGGAAAGGGCATAGTCGCCTACTACGACTATCCCATCTCCACGAGACCTCTGGGGGGAACCAACAACAAGATCAACACCCTGCAAAGACAGGCATAGGGCTTACGAGACAAGGCCTTCTTCATCCTCAAGACCTATGCGCTGCATCAGAGAAGGTACGAGCTGATCGGATGAAAACCAAAAAGGTGAGATACGCGATTGCGCGATGAACCGCAAGCCTTTGCACCAAAGAGCCTCCGACAAAATTCGGGGAGGACTCACCTGTTTGGCTTCGGGGAAACCCCTCGGTCGATCTCGGTTGCACGGGCCGGTCGACCATGATATGGTTGTTCCGAAGAGCAGAAAAAGAATAGTAATATCAAAGTAATAAAGGATCAGCCATGCCCCAGGCGGATTTCGTTCACCTCCATTTGCACACGCAGTATTCACTACTCGATGGAGCCATCCGTATCCCGGACGTCATAGCCAGGGCAAAGCAGTACAAAATGCCCGCGCTCGCGATCACGGACCACGGTAATCTCTTCGGGGCAATGGAATTCTACAGTGAAGTCCAGTCCAACGGGATCAAGCCGATCGTGGGATGCGAGGTGTACGTCGCGCCCGGTTCCCGCAGAACTCAGTCCGCGAGGGTAGGGGAGGTGACCGCGTACCATCTCATTCTCCTCTCGGAAAACGAGAAAGGGTATCGCAATTTGTGCCGCCTCGTGACCCGGGCCAACTTTGAGGGCTTCTACTACAAGCCTCGGATCGATGCCGAACTCCTCGAAGAACTCAACGAAGGGCTCATTTGCCTGAGCGGGTGCATGTCCGGTGAGATAGCGTCACGCATTCTTGCCGGCGACCGCAAAGGGGCCAAAAAGAAGGCCGCGTGGTTTCGCGATCTCTTCACTCCCGAGCGCTATTACCTTGAACTTCAAGAGAACGGGCTCGAGAATCAGCGAAAGGTCAATCGCGAGCTGATCAAGCTGGCGAAGGAACTCGATCTGAACGTGGTGGCCACCAACGATTGCCATTACCTGGACAGGGCTGATTACCGAGCACACGAGGCGCTCCTCTGTATTCAGACCGGCAAGACGCTCGACGATCCGGACAGGCTTCGTTTCGAGACGGCGGAATTCTATTTCAAGTCTCCCGAGGAGATGGCGCGCGACTTCAGGGAAGTCCCGGAAGCCATCAAGGCTACTCTTGAGATAGCTGAACGCTGCTCGCTGCTTCTTGAGTTCGGGCGGGTGCACATGCCCCGATTTGACCTTGGGACCGGGGAAACCCTGAAAGAGAGATTCGAAGCCGACGCGAGGAAAGGCTTCCAACGACGACTGGAAAAGGAGGAACTGGACCCGGAGCGATTGCCGGAATACGAGGAGCGGCTTGGCCGGGAAATAAGTCTGATAAAAGAAAAGGGCTTTGCCGGCTACTTCCTCATTGTCGCGGATTTCATCGCGTACGCGAAAGAGGCGGGGATACCGGTCGGGCCGGGTCGCGGCTCGGCAGCGGGATCGCTGGCCGCGTACAGTCTCGGCATTACTGACATCGACCCTATCCGATACAAGCTGCTCTTCGAACGGTTTCTCAACCCCGAGCGGAAAAGCATGCCGGACATCGACGTGGACTTCTGCATGGAAGGCCGTGATCAGGTGATCGAGTATGTTTCCGACAAGTACGGCAAGGACAATGTCGCCCAAATCATCACCTTCGGACGGATGCAGGCAAAGGCGGTTGTGCGGGACGTCGCCCGAGTGATGGGATTCCCGTACCCCGAAGCGGACAGGATCGCCAAGCTCATCCCGGACGAGCTGAAGATCACCCTCGATAAGGCCCTCGAAAAGGAGCCGAGACTCGTCGAGGAGATGGAGCGTAATCCGGCTGTGGATGAGCTGATCACCATGGCAAAGGCCCTGGAGGGGCTCACGCGGCACGCGTCCACCCACGCGGCCGGCATCGTGCTCGCTGACAAGCCCCTTGTAGAGTATCTACCGCTCTATCGGGGGAACAGGGGCGAAACACTTACTCAGTTCGATATGATCTGGGTCGAAAGGATCGGTCTGGTCAAGTTCGATTTTCTCGGGCTCAAGACGCTGACCGTGATTGACAAGGCCGTGGGGCTCATAGAGTCGTCCACCGGGCAGAGGCTCGACATCAAGAAAATTCCCCTTGACGATGAGAAGACCTATGAGATGCTCAGCCGGGGCGACACCCTCGGCATATTCCAGCTTGAATCATCAGGCATGCGGGAGATCCTGACCAAGTTCAAGCCGACGGTCTTCGAGGATCTTATCGCCATCCTTGCGCTCTATCGACCGGGCCCGCTCGAATCGGGCATGGTAGACGATTTCATCAGCAGGAAACACGGCCGTACCGAGATAACCTATCCGCTGCCCGAACTGGAACCGATCCTCAAGGAGACCTACGGTGTGATCGTGTACCAGGAACAGGTCATGAACATCGCGAAGACCCTGGCGGACTACACGCTCGGTGAAGCTGACCTGTTGCGCCGTGCCATGGGTAAGAAGAAGGCCGAAGAGATGGCCGAACAGAAGAGCCGGTTTGAAAAGGGCGCAGAGAAGAACGACATCGATCCTGAAAAGGCGGCTCACATATTCGATCTCGTGGAGAAATTCGCGGGATACGGCTTCAACAAATCTCATTCCGCGGCCTATGCCATGGTGACGTACCAGACCGCGTACCTCAAGACCCACTATCCCGCCGAATTTATGGCCGCGCAATTGACCTGCGAATCCGGCAATACGGACAAGGTGACGCGGTACATCACGGCCTGTCGCGAGATGGGATTAGAGGTTCTCCCTCCTCACGCCAACGTCTCGTACCAGGATTTTCACGTGAAGGACGGGAAGATCGTTTTCGGACTTGGCGCAGTGAAGAACGTCGGCGAAGGGGCTATCAAGGCAATCCTTGAGGCTCGTGACGAAGGGGGCTCGTTCTGCGATCTCCAGGACCTCGCGCGCCGTGTCGACCTGAGAAAAGTTAACAAGAAGGTCTTCGAGAGTCTCGTCAAATGCGGAGCGCTCGATGGCTCTGGGCACTCGAGGCGCGCGCTGACCGAATCACTGGATGGAATCCTGGAGGCCGCGTCCGCCTACCACAAAGAGAAGGCCTCCGGTCAATTCAACCTCTTTGGCGGCGAATGTCTTCCGGGTGGGGAAAACACCGCGGATGCACCCGTCCCCGATCTCGCGGAATGGGATGACGTGACCAAGCTCTCCTTCGAGCGTGAGATGCTCGGGTTTTACATCACAGGTCATCCGCTCACCAGGTATGCCGATCTCATCAAGAAATACGCGAATGCGTCGTCGTCGGGTCTGGCCGGAATAGCGGAATCATCAGCGGTGCGGCTGGCCGGGCTCGTCAAGTCGGTCAAAGAGATCAACACCAAGAGGGGCGATCGTATGGCCTTCGTCGGTCTGGAGGATCTGGAGGGAGTGGCTGAAGTGACCGTTTTTTCGGACCTCTATGCCGAGAGCCGTGATCTGCTCAAACCCGGTGAGCCCATAATGATATCCGGCACCCGGAACGGGGAGAAGGACAACCCGAAAATACTGGCCCAGGAGATCTGCCGGCTCGAAGACGCACCCGGTCGTTTCAGCAACGGGATACATATCCGTATCATGACTACGGGAACGGACCCCGCTCGGATCAAAGACCTCAAGCGAATCCTCAAGCGTCACCAAGGAAGCCTGCCGGTGAAACTTCACGTCATTGTGCCCAACCGCACCGAGACGGTCATGAGCCTCCCCTCAATTTCCTGCGGGGCTACCTCGGAGTTGCAATCGGAGGTGAACGAAACCTTCGGATATCCAGCCGTCTCCTTTGAGTAGAGTGCCCCTCGTTGGCGCGGTACACGACAACCAGCGGTTCCGCCCCGGAGATCGCCTGCCTGTTCGAGCACTCCAACAGAGCTTATCGGGATGAAAGACGGGAAACTCACACTATGGAGTTCCCCGAAAAGAAAGACCGCCGGGTCAGCGGCTGCTAATCGGACGGTTGGAAATGTGAGAGGAAATACAGGCGGTCCTTCAAAGTGACTAACAAAGACCTGTATCGGTGCAAGCCGTTGAAGAAAGTCTATCCTTGGACTCGAGATCTACCGCCCTTTGGTTGTGCGAGTTCGACTCTTGCTCCGAGCACCGCGAGATTGCAAGGGAGTTCAGGCAGGCCCGATTCCCTATTCCGGTGGTGTCAGGAACGGCACCTCGCGATGTATGAATCTTGAATGCAAAGGATACCTGAGGGCTGGAGCAGTGGGCCGCGGGCTCACTCGATCACGACCTTCTCACCGGGATTGAGGCCCGAAAGGACCTCCACTTCATTGTTTCCAAGATCACGGCCGATCTTGACGTTACGGGACTCCACAACACCCTGCTTGAGCACCCTGATGCTGTGCAATTGTCCTGTGACCACGACCGCTTTGGCGGGGATAACCAACGCCTCAGTGTGTCGAGTGGCGAACGTGAGCGTCCCGTAGGTCCCTGGCATCAGACCTTTCGCATGCGGGAGTGGTGCTTTGACCGTGACCGTTCTGGCCTCTGGGTTTCTTTGAGGCACGACTTCCCTGATGAAAGAGCTTCGCTTGAGGTGGAGTGACGGGATGTCCACGGTAACCCGGGTTTTCGCGTGAAGATACGGTGCGTACTGCTCTGCCGCTGCGGCTACCAGTTCAAGGGTGTCCGGCTTGTACACGGTCAACAGGGTCCGGCCCGGTTCGGCGAGGTCTCCTAGGTTCACCACCCTTTTGGAGACAATTCCATCGAACGGGGATCTAACGATTCCGTACCGCAGTTGAGTTCGGGCTTGGTCCAGAGACGCCCGACTCTGTTCAGCAGCAGCCTTTGCCACGTTGTAGGTCGTCTGGATGTCGTCGAACGCCTGCACCGAAACGGCCTTCTCTCGAAGCAGATCCTCATACCTGTGGTAGTTACGTTCCGCATTGGCACGGTTTGCCATTGCCTTTTCAAGTGCTCCTTGTGCACGGTCCACTTGTTCTTTGAGGGCCTTGGTATCGATCCGGAGCAGTTCTTCTCCTTTGTTCACATGATCGCCCTCGTGAACTTTCAGAGCCATGACATAACCGGAGATGCGTGACGACACATCCGCAGATCGGCGCGCCTGCACGGTACCGGAGACTGTTACGTTCCCCATTTCGCGTACCATCTTGGCCGGTACCGTTTTTATTCCCGACAGCCGGCTTTTCGGGCGACTGATGGTGCCGCCTTCAATTTTCGAACGGAATCCGCCCTGCATCCACACGAACAGCACGATCAGCCCTGCCAGAAAGCCTACTGCCATGGCCAGCTTCTTCTTGTCCATGCACGCTCCTCTGGTATCAATGCCGGCCGGACCGAATGTCCGGAGAAAGCACGGATCCCTTACCCATTACGGTTCTTCGCTCCTTGCATCGTTATATTTTTGTTACCGCACGAAAGCGTTGTCAAGCACCTGTCACCGCGCGGTAGTGAGGACTTCTGCAACTACACGCCGGGTCCTGACTGGTGTAGCGTTCATTCCCGGACCTGCTCCTTCCTGACGTACATGAGATAATAAATCATCGGTACAACGAGGAGCGTAAACGCGGTGGACGCGAAGATCCCGAAGATGAATGACCACGCCAATCCGGAAAAGACCGGATCCAGGGTAATGACCCAGGCACCGAATACCGCTGCTCCTGCGGTCAGGACTATGGGCCGGAGCCTGATGGCCCCGGACTCTACGATAGCCTGTTTCAGAGGCGTCCCGACTCGGGTCCGCACATGAATGAAGTCGATGAGAAGAATGGAATTCCTCACGACAATACCTGCCAAGGCTATCATGCCGATCATCGCGGTGGCAGTGAAAAAGATCGGATCCGGATAATTCCCCACCTTTTGGGCGGCCAGCACGTTTAGTAGTGCGAAACCGGGTCCGATTCCAATCATGGTCAGCGGTATCGCGGCCATGATCACCAAAGGAATGCCGAAGGATTGGGTCTGTTGAACGAGCAGAATGTAAATGAGGACCAGCGCGGCCAGAAATCCGAGCCCAAGATCTCGAAAGACGTCGAGGGTGATCTTCCATTCACCTTCGCCGGCCAGGTTTACCTTGTACCCGTGAGGAAGAGGATTCTTCTTGAGTTCAGCCATCAGGTCAAATATTGCGTTCACGGGGCTGCGCCCGGCCATGTCCGCGGTAACGAACACGACCCGCTCCAAATCCTTTCTGTAGATGGTCTGATCGATCACTCCTCGTTCTATTTGTCCGAGCTCGTTGAAAGGGACCAGGGAACCGCTGGAAGATTTGAGTCTTATCGGTCCCATATCCTCCAGACGGGATCGCATGGACCTGGGGAGCCGAATATTGATTTCCAGAGGAGTCCGCTCGCCGTCGATGTGGACAGTGGCAGGTGATTCTCCGCCGAGAAGGATCTTGGCGGATTCTGCAATATCAGCTTCGGTTACTCCTCCCAGTCCGGCTTTCTCTCGATCGACCGCAAACAACAGTTTTGTCTGGGGCGCCTCCACGGAATCGTCCGCATCGACCACGAGATTGGTGTGCTGCATCATCTTCTTTACCTTTTGTGCCTGCTTGATGAGATCCGCATAAGACGCTTCGGGAGGAGGATAGACCTCCGCCACCAAGGTCGAGAGTACCGGTGGACCCGGCGGGACCTCTACAATCTTGACGATGGCACCGTACGAGTGGCCGATTCTGACGATATCGGGCCTCAGTCTAAGCGCCACCGCGTGGCTCTGATACACCCGATCTTTCTTGTCCACCAGATTTACCCTGATCTGAGCTTGATTATCCCCTTTGAGAAGATAGTAATGCCTCACCAGTCCATTGAAGTCGATGGGCGCAGGTATCCCTACGTACGACTCTACATTGGTGACCTCGTTCACGGTGGTGAGATATTCGGCGAGGTCTGCCGCGCACGCGGATGTCGTCTCCAGAGTGGTCCCTTCCGGCGTGCGCAATACGATCAGGAAGTCATTCTTGTTGTCAAAGGGGAGCATCTTCAGGGGTATGGCATTGAACAGCAGGAGGCAGACGCATCCGACAAGCGCCAGAACAATCCCTCCAAGAAATGCATAGCTCTTCTTTCTGCTTTCGAGGAACGGTGTTATCAGTCGTTCGTACGTTTTGTAGACCGATCCGGATCGAAGATCGTACGGCTCTCCGGGTTTCTCCCGTGTCCTCCTGAGTGCACGGAAAGTGATCCACGGCGTGATGACGAACGCCACGATCAGGGAAACGGTGACCGCAACGGGCACATTGAACGCCAAGGGACGCATGTAGGGTCCCATCATTCCGGTTATGAAGAACAGCGGAAGAAAGGAAACGATGACGGCCAAAGTGGCCATTATGGTGGGCGGCATGACTTCGTGGACCGCGAGAATGGTTGCATCCAACGGAGGATGAGTCCGGAGGCGGAAGTGCCGATGAATGTTCTCCACATCCACGATGGGATCGTCCACCAGAAGTCCGAGCGAGAGTATCAGCGCGAATAGGGTGACGCGGTTGATCGAATACCCGACGAGCATGTTGGCCAGCAGGGTCACGGCCAGGGTGATGGGTACGGCCAGTGCCGTTATGGTGGCTTCTCGCCAACCGAGAGCGAGGGTCAGCAGCGCAACGATACTGATCACGGCTATTCCGAGGTGTTGAATCAGTTCATTCACCTTGTCGTTGGCCGTTTTTCCATAGTTCCTCGTCACCAGCACATTCATGTCCGCGGGAATAACGTCGTTTCTTAGCGTATCCAGGCGTCTGAGTATCTCGTCGGCTACAGCGACCGCGTTGGAGCCCCTCCGCTTTGCCACGGCTACCGTGACCTGGGGATAGGACTTTCCAGGCCGCCCCAAAGCGCTACCGCGGTCGGAACCTTTCTTGGCGGCCGCCGGACCGAAAGTCAGCCTCGTGTAAGACTGCACCACCTCGGGTCCGTCGATGACTTGGGCCACGTCCGACAAATGGACGGTGTTCCCCTTATACACGCCGACGACGACGTCCTTCACTTCCTGCACCGACTTGATAAACGGCCCTGCATCGACGAGTATGTTGTGGTTTTTCACATCCATGGAACCGGCACGGACATTGACGTCTGAGGATTTTAGGGCTCTGGAGATGTCCAAGGCGGTCACGTGGCGGGCGGCCATCATGTCTGGATTCAGAAGAGCTCGTATCTGTCGATTGCGGCCGCCTACGATGTACGCCCTTCCCGCTTCCGCTATGCTTTGGACTCTGTGGACGATCTCCTGAGCTACCCGTTTCAGTTGATAGTCAGAATAATCAGCGCTGTACAGCGTGAGTGTCACAATGGGGACGTCATCGATCTCGCGAGGCTTGACTATCCATCCTTTGACCCCTGGAGGGACCTTGTCGATATAGGACATGATCTTGCTTTGCGTCTTTTCCAGGCTGGCAACGCGGTCCTGTCCCACGTAGAAGCGGGCCGTGACCACTGCGCTCCCTTCTTGTGACTCGGAATAGACGTATTCCACGCCGTCTATCTCCCAGAGTCTGCGCTCGAGATTGATCGTGACGAGATTCTCCACCTCCTTCGCGGAAGCTCCCGGAAAATCGATAATGACGTCAATCATAGGCACGACGATCTGGGGGTCCTCTTCCCGCGGGGTGAATAGGAGTGCTGTGACTCCACAGAGGAGCGCCAGGATGATGAAGATTACGGGAAGCTTTGAAGTGAGTGACGCTTCGACAATCCTGCCGGTCAATCCAAGGTTGTATTTATCAGCAAGTGACATGATCCCCTCTTGATCGCCACAACCCTTAGAAGGCCGTGGCAGGTTCACGAAACTGGAACCGCTGTGGAAGCGGAAGCGCGAGGAGGCACCGGTTTGCTGCGCGACTCAACCATAAAGGGTGAGTTGTGCAGCAGTACGGACCGTCGGATACGTAAGCACCCTTCCGGCCGTGAGGACCGTTCCCCGACAAGAGGTGCAGCTTCCTCTCATCCCATCCTCTACAATGTTTTCTGTGATAAGACAATAAGTTATTTATTTTATATAACGTACTGTATTAAGAAATGCAGAGTTCGAGTACACCAAACCTGATTTCTGAGGCGATCTCGGTCACCAGTCATGAAGGGCGAAGATGCAGGCCTATCATGAGGGAGCTCAACGATAACCGGATGGGATGCCGAGCACATGAGAAGCGGCTTGCCGGCATCACGGAGCGGGGGCGATGAGTGCCTGATCGTGTGTGCGGAACAAGATATTGCGGGCCGGAACGCGCGGAATGCAGAAAATGAGATACAGCGATTGCCCCAGATGCCCTTACGTACGCATCATCACATTAAGGCGCCTCAGGACCCAACCGTAAGGCGGCTCCGACCGCTGAGATGAAACTGAAGCCAATGGCTCTCTTTGACGTTAACATCGGCTGCTGCTAAGGCGAAATCTGTGCGCTCAGATGGGAATGGGATATGCCCTATCCGGACTTATATTCATCGGTCTTTGTGATCCCTCTCCCCATGGTGAAGACCCGCGCACACCGGGTAGTGGTGTTTAACCGACCGGCTCAGGAGATCGTAGGTGAGGTAAGGGGAGGCCAACCGGAATTCGTGTTCACATGCGAGGGAAATCCGCTGAAGAAGACGTGCAGATCTGTGTGGAAAAGAGCAAGACTCCAGGCAGGGCGGCCGTAGGCGCGCATTCATGGCTTGAAACACACCTACAGACCACGACGCTTACGTACGGCCGACGCCTGCGAAGAGGACCGAAAGGACTTGCTGGGACACAAGTCGGGTCGAAGCATGACCACCCATTATTCGGCACCGGGATTGCGAAGTTGATCGAGTATTCCAATCGGGTGTGCAGAGACGAAAGACACAGTTCTGACACAATCGTGTTTCTGGAAAAGAAAAACCGCCGAGAGCGATCAACTCAAGTCGGCGGTAATTCCAGGTAATTCGTGGTGGAGCTGAGGGGGATCGAACCCCTGACCTCTTGAATGCCATTCAAGCGCTCTCCCATCTGAGCTACAGCCCCGAGGACCTTTATTATAGGACCGGCTTTCAGCCAGAGTCAAATACTTTTGCCCTATCCCTTCAGCGTCAGCGAGAATCCCAATATCTCAGTGGGATCCGCGATGCGGAGCAGCGTGTAGGGAGCTTCGTCGGAATAGATGTCGCCGATCTTTATGCGATGCATAACGTCCTGGATGTCCTCCACCGCGATTTTCTTCTTCTCTTTGAGGTCTTCCAGTTCCGGGATTTTCCTCAGAGAGAGGAAGACATAGAGTCGATCACCGACCCTCTTGGGATCGTACTTGTACCCGCTTTTTCCCGACGGAATGAGGACCGGTTCATGAGCGGTCACCTTTTCAGCTCGAGGAGGCGGAGCCGGCGCTGCTCTCCCGCGCCTGGGCTTGGCCCGTCGCCTGGGCTTCGGCGGCGGCGTGGGGAAGAGCATGGTTGTTTGCTTCGGCCCTTGCCGGAAAACATAGAGATACCCGTTCACGTTCGTCTCGAAGCGGAGTCTGTATTCATCGCCTTTGCTCAATTCGGTGTCGAAAGGTTTCGGTCCTGAGAATTCCTTGCTGCCCTTGCGTTTGACGAGAATCTGGCTGCTGACTCCAATGATCGGAAACGGAATTACGATCTTCTCACCCTCGGGAACATTCCTGGGGGAGGAGAGTCCGTTGTACGACGCCAGGCCTGTAGCCAGTGCAGGATCTCCCATATTCTTCTCCGCGACGTCCTCGAGGGTCTCACCCTTTTTCACCGTGTACATGAAGGTGTCGGGATCGCTCCCGTCCTTGAGTGGCTTGGGCAATTCGTCCCAGGGAAAGGACTTGAACAGACTCCCCTGCATCTTCAAAGGCGGCTTAGTCTCCTCGATGGGAGGCAGGGGGGGCGGTTCGTCTTTTGGCTGGAAATAGGTGCACCCAGCGATGAGCCCGAGAATCAGGACGCCCGACAGTATGGTGCAAGATCGTTTCATCAGATCCTCCTGGACTGGCCCTCGGGACAGTCAAACCTGAACATGCCTCTCCTTAACGCGGTGCAGGCGGAGCACTTGGGGGAGTGGTCTTCCAGGGCGTTACCTTAGGTCCGGTGGTTTCGGGCGCGGCCCTGTGAGGGGCCTCGGGAACTGCCTTGGGCTGGGCCTTAGGAGCTGCCTTTCCCCGAGTCTTGGGTGTTGTGGTTTCCGTAATACCCTTCCATCTCTTGGTCAAAGCTTGCAGATGGTCGCGCGCGCTTTGCGGTGCAAAGCTCAACGCCTTCTGACTCAGTTCGTGCACCGGGGGAACGAGTTTGGATTGCTTGATTACAGGCCATTCGGGAATTCCAGTCAGCATCACCTCAACCGCGGCCCCGGCAACGAGAAGTCCGGCGGCTAGACCCATTATCGCGCCGAGAATACGGTCGAGCCAACTCAGGTTGGTCAGATCGACCAGCGCGTCGAGCAGCCGCCGGATGGCAACGAAAACTATTTGGACAGCTATGAACACGATGACCATGGAAAGTATCATCGAGATGTGCGGGTCCAGCGATGAGATCTTACCAAGGTAGGGCTCAACACGGTGGTAGTACTTCAGAGCAAGGAGCACCCCAAGAACAAGGCTTGCCAGCGCGGTGAGTGACCGTACGAATCCTTTCCAGATCCCCAGGAGGAAGCCGATCAAGATTACGCCGGCAACGAACAAATCGATGAGATTGTAGCCCTCAATGAGTTGCATGACAATATTCCTCCTGCTCGAAGTGCGTGGTCGTTCGCGTCGACCCCAAGGCAAGGCAGGACCCGGGACGAACAGACGCCTCGTCGCCGGGCCCTCTCCGCAAACGCGTGATGCACGCCCTGTATCCGGTTCCTCGTCGAGCGATCGCCACTAAAACAAGGCGTTTTGGGCCTTTTCACGAGATTCCGGGAGGCGCCACTCACCACCACGTACGCACGCCCCACTTACCTTCCTCCTCTCCCATCTAGCACATTTATCAATAAAAATCAAGATGTTCCTATTATAATATAAAGTCATTGTCAATTCCGTCTCCTTTCTGGGGGGTAGCTTGTCTGGAAACTGCAGGCGCAAAGCGTACAAAATTCCGAGATCAGACCCCTGGAGCGGTGCAACAATCCAGGAACCGACATCGCTTAGGCGTTGCACGCGTCCCAATGTCACAGACGCCGAGCCGGCATGAGTGAGAGTCGCCCGTGACGAGACGGTTCTCTTGACAGTCCACTATCTCTAGATGGTAAGCTCCAGCCAATTCTGCTACCCATACGGACGAGGACAGTCCATGATTCGAAACGGAGACCGTCGTGCCGATGAGCTGAGACATTGGGTGATCGTGTCGGGCGTGCTGAGACATGCCGAAGGCTCGGCCCTCATTGAGGCGGGTAACACCAGGGTCGTGTGCGCTGCCACCGTAGAGGATCGGGTTCCCCCCTTCCTCAAGAACTCGGGGAGGGGCTGGGTAACGGCCGAGTATTCGATGCTTCCCCGATCCACGCACACGCGTACGCCGCGAGAGCGCGGAGGGAGGCTCGGTGGCCGGACCCAGGAGATACAGCGCATGATAGGAAGGTCTCTCCGATGTGTAGTCGACCTGGCCGGTTTCGGGGAGAGGACGGTTACCCTGGATTGTGACGTGCTCCAAGCCGACGGCGGAACCCGCACGGCCTCTGTAACCGCCGCCTGGGTGGCTCTCCAAGAAGCGATGAACGCCATGGTCAGCCAGGGCGTGCTCGCGTCTGACCCTTTCAAAGACTCAGTCGCCGCGGTCAGCGTGGGAGTGGTCGGAAACGAGTTGCTGCTCGATCTCGATTATGACGAGGATTCAGCCGCCGACGTGGACATGAACGTCGTAATTACGGGGCAGGGTAGGCTCGTGGAAGTTCAAGCTACCGCGGAACGCGCGCCGTTTTCCCTTGCGCGGATGAACTCGCTTGTGCGGCTGGCCAAGAAAGGTATCCGGGAAATCTCCCGAATTCAGGAGAGAGCGGTGAATCATGAGGGGTGACGGCCCGCTTCCACCGTGAAACGCCACCGTTATGGGAATCCGAGTCCGGGACTACGAATCGAGGCCCTGCGAAGGCCCGCACAACACAAAGGCATTACCGGATATCGGTCGTCACCGGCAGGGAGTTGTCATCTCATCCGAAAGGCAGCGTCGTTGGTAGAAGTTGCCCGTGGTCCTGTGGTGTTGAAGGCTGTCGGACGACCGCCCGGCCTTGGGAAGTTCGTCCCGTCGTCCAGAGAAAAGAGCCCGCGCTCACGAAGTTCTGAGATCGAGTGCGCGGCCTGTGCTCGCGGTCCACTGATCTGGCGTTCTATCGTTGTTATCTTCTTCTCAATTTCGAGACGTCGCTGCTCGTTCTTGGTCAATTCGAGCGCTTTTCGAAAATCATCAAGGGCCTTTTTCTTTTTCCCCCTGGAGAAGTTTATGAGGGCACGGTTCTCGAAAAAGGTGGGATTTCGAGGGTCAAGCGAAATGGCCTTGGAATAATCGGCCAGTGCCATGTCCAGCTCGTTGCGCTCGTGGTGTACCAGTCCTCGGTTGTTGTAGGCGATGGCGTCTTCGGGATTCAACTCCAGTCCGCGGTTATAGTCGGCAAGGGCCTTGTCATGCTTATCCATCTTGTAGAAGGTGTCGGCGCGAACCCGGTACATCTCGGAATTTGAGGGGTCGAGTTCCAACGCGGTTGTGAAATCCTCTACCGCCTGCTTGAGGCGGCCCAGCTTGTGGTAGGTGAGGCCACGGTCCCGAAGCGCTCGCACGAGACCCGGATAGGTCTTCAAGGCCTCGGTAAACTTGCGAATCGCCTTCTTCTCGTGACCCTGGCGATATTCGGCGAGTCCCTCCTCGTGAATCTGCTCAGCCAGCAACCTGCGCGTCCTGTCCAGACGTTGTGGGAGATCCCCCAGATCCGCCTCCTTTGCGTAATTCTTCTTCACGGCGAGTGCCTTCGAATAGTCCTTGATGGCTCCCGCATAATCGTGTTGTTCCTCGCTGATTTCGCCCAGCGCCTCATGGGCTCGGTAGTTCCGGCGGTCGTGCGCTGCGGCTCGGAACTCCTTGGCTGCTTGCTTCAGATCGCCCTTCCCTTTGTACACCATGCCGAGCGTGGTCCGAATTACGCTGTCGCGGTGCCGATGCTTCGCCGCGATCCGAAGATCCTGAAGCGCACCGTCCAGATCTCCCTGTTTGAAACGAGCCGTTCCCCTGTTGGCCAAGGCAAAGGAGTAGTCGGGCTTGATTTCCAGAGAGCGGTTGTAATCGGCAATGGCACGGTCGTAGTCCCCCTTGCGCTTGTACGCCACGCCCCGGTTGTTGTAAGCGAGGTGATCGAGAGGGTCGAGCTCAATGGCCTTCGTGAAGAACTCGATTGCCTGGTCGAGGCGCCCACTTTCGAGCGCGTCCACGCCCCTATTATAGAATCCGATCGCGTCCTGGGCCTGGATTGCTTGTACCGGCGCCACGATAACCGCGAGCATGAGGAAAAACAGTGTCTTGTGCATGCCACTTATCATTCTTGGCGTTCCTTCTCATTCCCCCCCGTTTAGCACAAATCCGTGTCTGTCGCCACGGTCTCGCAAGGTATGAGCGAGGCTCATGACCTGCCGTGCTCCCCTCTTAAATATCAAAAAATGACTTCTTAATCAATAAGATAACCCATTCAGGTCCGTTTCAATTTACGCTTTCTTTATAACAGCAAGACATAATTCTTTTTGCTTGACACGCTTTATGCTCCATGTTAAAGGCGTCCCTCAATGAAGCCCTCCAAGGGGCTAATATTCAGTATCCTTCAGATTTATCTACGCCTTAAAGCATCAAGTGAAGGATCTGAAAAGGAGGATAAGGTATGGTGGCAAGAGTCGCGCTCTTTCTTTCCCTCGTGGTGCTTCTCCTCGGAACAGCCGGTAATTCGTACGTGCTCGCGGGAGGTCCCCCGGCCTGTCCGCAACCGTCCTACCGTCCAACGCCCTATTATCCCTGTTACCCCGGCCCCTGCGTACGTCCCTGGCCCGTACGGCCTTTCGGTCTTTGCGGCGGGTGCATACGCGGATGTGCACGAACGCTCGGGGCTTGTCTCAATATTCCTTCGCTTATCATGCGAGGCCTGCTGGCTCCACCTCGGCGCCCCTGCGGATTCCGGCGACCCTTTTGCTCATACGGGCCCGTGTGCGGCCCTGCGCCCCCCGTGTGTGCCCCCTATCAGTATAACGGCCAGCCGCCACCCAGACGCATAAGCAAGTGCAGGCCCCTCGCGGCAGCCTCAGGGCCATCCTATCGACAGGTGAACTACCGGTGCGCCGCGCGGATAGAGACCCCGATGCCCTCTCAACCCATCGTTACCCGACGGGATTACGCTCCCCAGGTTCCCGGTTGCGTTAGGCTGGCTCTGGGACTTATGGAGGCTCCCTTCCGGCTGGTCTCTGGGTCTCTGGACTCGCCGGTGGGGCGATGGTCCGAGGTGCCCTATGCTGATAAGTCGGTCTCCCACAAGAAGCCGCTCTTCGGGCGCTGTTGGTAAGGTCGATCACCGAACAAACGCTTGGAAGCTAAACGCTTGCTTGACGCTCCAATGGCACACGGAGGAGCGCAGCAGCAAAGATCAGAAATTCGGCAGAAGCGCGAGCCCTATGGTCGAACAGAATAGGGCCTGCGCCACTCGTCGGAACAAACGCCTGTCAAGGGCATCCGATCTCGGCCATGATCGAAGGACGCCCTGATCGAGGCGGGGGGAGTATGGAACACCCCCCTTACAAACAAAAATAGATCCTCCTAATCCGTTGGGACGCTCTGCGTCCCTTTTTTTTGCCCGCCTCACAGAAATGACCCTCTCACCGCCGCTTCCATTCCTGTTTGGTCTCTTCTCTGAGCCGCTTCTTGCGGTCCCTTTGCATTTGCCGCGCTTGGGCTTCGGACTTGATCCTGTCGAATCTCTCTCTCTTTTCCTCCATGAGGCGCTCTTGTTCCTCTCTCGCTGCGTCGTCCTTGAGTTTTCGTTCGTAGTCTTTGATTCGCTTCTCGTCGATAACCGTTGCTTCTATGGCCAGCCAATCTTCGCCCATTCCGCCGCATTCTTCGAAATGTCTCTTCACGAGCGCACCGGGTATAGAATAGATGTACATCCCGCAATGGGGACAGCTCATTGCCTCGCCGTCGGCGAGCGGTTTCCTCTCCATGAAGCCGCGTTCGAGCAGCTCTTCGAGTGAGCACTCCTGCCTGATCCAGAGGTCTCTTCTTCGAATGTATCCCCATCCGGGGTGCGCGACCCAGATGGTCTCGAGCAGCTTGGGAGGTTCATGCCGTTGGAAGATGAATGTGGCAGGATGAATCCAGAACGTTTGTTTCGCTCCGGCCCGTCGCCTTGGGGCGACGGGTTTGTGCGAGGCGTCTTGCGCTGTGGTGCCGTATACGGAGCTCTGGTCGGCCAAGGCGGTTCATCCTCTCACATCCCCCGACGGCGCGCCGAAACCGACTTGCATCGTCGGGTTTATACACGGCAGGCGGTGTGTATAAGCCGCTGAGATCATCACCATTTATAATAGAATATCCGGTCAGTTTCAACTGGTCAATTGCCCCCGGTGAGGGACGGACACATGCACGCAGCAATTCCGGCAGAGCCTCCGTCTGCTTGACAGCTCACCTGGGGATCAATTACCTTTTTGTTGAAGTCCGGTCACGCAGTGGGAATGAGCTGTTCCGACGGAGTTGGCGGGCAGGTGCCCCAATATGGCTGATGAGCGATCGAACGTCGCTTTCGGCCCGAAGCCTCGACGCGGAGCAGTGCGGAGGAACGTCAACAGGCCCCACGAGAAAGGACCGGTACCATCGGAGCAGATTATGGACAAATGGCAGGAAACAGCTTGTCTCCCAAAGGTTCTGACGACTGCGGTGGGGAACCTGCCGCACGTACACGCCGCGGAAGGGGTGGATCTCGTTCTGGCGAGCCTCCGTGACGCTCCGCATGCCCCGCAGTTCTCGCGGATGGACCCGAGAGAGCAAATGTGGATACAGTTCACCGAGGGACTGCCTCGTTTCGAGGTGGACATCGATGCCCGACAGTACCGGTTTGATACGGCCGGCGACACCACTTCGGACCTCGAAGCCTTCTACGCAGGATATATGGAGGCGATGGAGGGGGGGGCCTTGGACCGCTTTGCCATTGGGCCGGATTATGGGTCAGGCATACACCTCCTTCTGGAGAGAATGCGGGAAGGGGAGTGGCGACCACGGTTCGTGAAGGTGCAGGTGACCGGACCTCTCAGCTTCGCCACGACGGTCACGGACGAGCATGGAAAGCCGATTTTCTACCATCCCTTTTTCAGGGACGTGGCGGTCAAGGGAATGGGGCTGAAGGCCATGTGGCTTGTGGAGGCATTCAGATCGTACGCGGAAAACATCATTGTGTTCTTTGATGAACCGAGTTTGAGCGCGTACGGTTCATCCGCGTTCCTGGGAGTGTCGGAAAGGGATGTGGTTGAATCCCTGGACGAGGTCATCTCCATGGTCCTGCAGCGAGGAGGAATCCCCGGAGTCCATTGCTGTGGTAACACGGACTGGGGTCTGCTGATGAGGACCTCGACGCGCATCATCAACTTCGACGCGGTGGATTACATGGAGTCCATGAGCATATACGCGAAGGAGGTGTCTGGTTTTCTCGGAAGGGGCGGGGTGCTTGCCTGGGGAGCAGTGCCGAACACTGACAGGATAGCCGAGGAAACCCCGGAAACCGTCCGGGAGCGACTCATGACGGGAATCAAGTCCCTTGAGGACGCGGGCGTGGATCGGGAACTGCTCCTGCACAAGGCCATCGTCACCCCGGCCTGCGGGTGCGGAGGGCTGGGGCCGAAGTCTGCCGCGCGCGTCTACGAGGTTCTCTCGGGAATCGAGGCGTTGGGTGACTCACTGCTTGACGTCAAATAATTCTGAAGTCCTGTAAGTGGTTTCTGCGCGAGGCCAGGCACAGTCATGCACCACGGAGCCGAGTCTTGGCAGTTGCGGCAAGGCAGGAGAGGCTTCATGAGTTCTCCTGCCTCCTTTTGCAAAGGCTGACCGGGCGGCCGGCGTGGCTACAATTCTCAGCACGCAGGAGCATAAGCGCGCGAAGCCGCCCACATATTACGTGATCCTGTATTATCTTAATAGTAGGAGCGCCACGCGCCACACGTGGCGAAGCGAAAGGAAGGTTACATGGGTACTACCCTTGCCGTCGCGGGAAAGGGCGGTGTAGGCAAGACATCATTTACCGCGCTGGTCATTCGGGCCCTCATCGAGGCAGGAAAGAGGCCGCTGCTGGCAATCGACGCGGATTCCAATTCGAACCTTCACGAGGTGTTGGGAATCAGGGAGCCGCGCAGCGTGGGGTGCGTGCGGGAAGACACGAGGAAAATGGGAGATCAGATTCCCGGCGGCATGACCAAAGACCGCTTCATGGAGTATCAGATACAGGCCGCTCTAGAAGAGACCAAGGATCTCGATTTGCTGTCCATGGGGCGACCCGAAGGTCCGGGCTGCTATTGCATGGCCAACAATATCCTTCGGGAAGTGATATCCCATCTCACGTCCAACTACGAGTTCGTGGTCGTGGACAATGAGGCGGGTATGGAGCATCTCTCACGACGGACCGAGGAGGAGGTCGACCATCTGTTCATTATCTCCGATCCTGCACCGCGAAGCCTTAGGACGGTCAAGCGCATTGTCGAATTGATCGACGAGCTGGGTGGGCGAATTCACAACAAGCATTTTGTACTAAGCCGCGTCCAGGGTACGACTGATGATTTGCCCGAACAAACACGAGCGGAGATAGAAAGCCTCCCCTATGATCCCGAGGGCTTTATTCCCTTTGACGAGACTCTGATGAGCCTCGATCTCGGAGGAGAGCCCCTGCTCAAGATATCGACTGAAGCGCCGTCCTATATAGCGGTGAGGGGGATACTCAAGGATATAGGAGTGCTCAACTGATCCCATCTGCTGCTATTCGGACGAGGTGGTACCAGATCGGCTGACAGAATTCCCGCCGTCTTTGAAGGTGACGATAGTAAGCCGCGCGGAGTCCCGTGCCATCAGTGTGTATGAATACGCAGGTGCGCTGAGCTTCCGGGAGGAGCGGGGGTTGGAGGCCTTTCGGATCGGACGCGGTAAGACCGGCAACGGCGGGTATCCCTCGGGGGCCTGAACGTAGCCCTCCACAGCGACCCGGTGCAGCCGGAAGGTAGGGCCGAAGAGAGTCACGGGCGCGAAATGTCTTGACTTTCGGGTGCAGTGTCCTATACTGAACACTGATACAATCGTTGATTGAGTAACACAATCTTTTTTCTGCTCCTTGGGCTGTCGCATATTGGGCATGGTTGCCGGGGGTTACCGAGGGAGAGAATAAATGGTATTTACGGACGCCCAAGCCTGGCTGGAGGCTCACGAGGTCATCGAGTGCAAACCTCTCAAGGGCCGTTGGACCGCCAAGACGTGTTTGGAAATTTCGAGAAGGACACGGAAGGCGCCGAGGAATGCAAAGGCGCAGGTAGGGATAGCTGCGTCTCGTACGCTCCCCTGTGCCAATTGTCCCATCTTAGCAGCACTTGAGAAATAGCGATCCGTCGATTCGCCTGAAGGCAGTGTGATTTGGTGCGCTGGCCGGATGAGGTAGTGTGCTCGTGAGACATCCAAGTGACGTCATGCCGGATGTCGGAGACCATCATCAGTTATCAATTGCGCGTCCCACAATGCTGCCAGGGGTTCATTACGCCAAGTGCGCGGAGTATCACATATTTGAATATAGCGGGAACCGCGTGACCCGCCCGTACAATTCCGAAAGCGACCGTCGATCACTGCATGATTCCGATTTCTTAGGCGTTTGTGAAAAGGCTTTCCCGCGACGAGGGTGCACGGGATGTTACACTTGTGGACCACGGTGGCAAGACTTGCCTGCTACGGTTGAAGGCCAACAGCGGCACGGTCGGGAGAAGTGGCTAGGAAAGCTCGGCGTGGTTGCGCACTGGTAGTCTTTTTCCTCCCTTCCTCGGGCCGGCGTTCACGAGTCGAGGCCGGAAGTGATCATCTTGATCTGCTCTTTGACGATTCTCTCCACCGCATCGAGCATCTTGACCTGGATCTCTTGCCTCAGCATCTTGACCACCTCTTCTCTGCTGGGCAGGACGCCCTTCGTCCTTTCGTCGAACAGCCCTCTCGACACGCTTTCCAGCCAGACTCGCTCGGGTAAGGAGTTCTCCAGCGCGCGGGTAAGACTCCTGGCAAGGACCTCCTGAAAGCTCTCCTTCTCGGGGAGGGATTCCTTCAAGCTGGTCAGAATGTCTTCCGCATGGGGCATGATGTCAGGCAACGTGGTCTTCAGGTCGATCTCAGAGAGCGCCGCGTCGAACCGGCTTTCGAGCATGGTCCAAAACTTGGACCGGACTTCGTCTCTCTGGGGGATCATCTCGTTGAGGCGCGTCTCGATCGCGGAAAGGACTTCTTCCGACGAGGGGACGGCGTCTAACGAGCGTGTTACCCGGGACATGACCTCATCTCGAGAGGGTAGGGTTTCGGCCACCTGCGCGAGAGCTTCGGTGATTTTCTCGGAAGCTGTCAGAGCCTGGAGAGACTGCTCCATTCTGTTCAGGATTTCTTCCCGGGGCAATCCTGTCCGGAGTGCGCCCTCCACAGTTTGCGCGACTTGGTCGGCCGGGGGCAGCACACGCTCTATGGCCTTGTCGACCTGGCCGAGGACTTCGTCCTTTGTCGGCAGGCAGGCTCTTACCGTCTCCTCCATCCTCTTGAGGAGAACTTTGTTGTCAGGAGGAGCGGGAGCCGCCTCCCTGGCGTATGCTTGGAGGCACTCCTCCTTCGAAGGCAGGGCAACCCTTACCGCTTCGTCAATCCGCGACATGAGGGCTTCATTGTCGAGCCGAAGTTCGGCCGGGGGGCCGCCCGTAAAGGCCGCGAGGGCCTGTTCCTTTGACGGGAGAAGGGCTTTTACGGTCTCGTCGATGCGAGCAAGGATGTCCGTACCCATGAGACCCATATCGGCTGTCCCCGTGCCGTATGCCTCGAGATACTCTTCTTTGGAGGGGAGGGCGGATTTGACCGCCTCGTCGATTCTCGCGAGCATGGCCTCGGTGTCCAGTTGAGGCGCCTCGGTTTTCCGCGCGAATGCTTCAACGAACTCATCCTTCGAAGGCATGAATGCCTTCACAGCCTGGTCCAACCGCGAAAGAACAGCCTCGCTCTCAGGTCGCGCTTCGGAAGTCCCGCGGGAGTAGGCTTCGAGCAGCTCCTCCTTCGAGGGGAGGACCGATCGAATGGTGTGGACCACGAGATCCGATATTGCCTCCCGTCCAGGCAGGTCTCTCTTGAGAGCCGTTTCAAAAGAGGTCGTCAACTCTTGCCTGCCTGGCAGAGCGTCTTTAATCCCTTGGCCTACCGACGAAGAGAAAATCGAGAGTACCTGTTCCTGCGAAGGGATGACACGGCTTATGGCCTCGGTCGGTACGGCCGGGGCCGCAGTCTCTGCAGGCCGCTCCCTCACGGCAGACAGGTCTGCGACCACTCCCGTTGCCAGCTCTTCCCCAGGCTCCAAGTGAGGTGAAACGGTCACGGACTGGTCAGTCCGTGGGGGTTGAGGCCGAGGAGGCGGGGCCTCAGCCTCCGGTTCCATGGCGATCTCGTCGAGGGATATGTCTTCCGTGACCTCTAGTACAGCGTCCTCTTCCATGACATCATGGCCGAAGGCAGCTTCAGGGGGCTCCGGCTCGAGTGCCAGTTCCTCACCAAGTACGTCTTCGCCAACTTCCGTCTCCAGGCGTAGCTCCTCTTCGAGCGGTTGCACTTCGAGCGAGATCTCGGCTTCCCTTTCAAATGCTCCGGTTTCTTCGTCGGGGAATTTTTCGGTCGGGAACTCTTCCGTGGGCAACTCTTCTCCGAAGAATTCCTCGGTCGTCATCTCTTCTGCGGGGACGTCCTCCAGGGTCAACTCGCCCTCATCCACATCAATGGCGAGCTCCTCCGCCGGACCGGGCTCGTCGGCCATGACGGCGCTCTCCTCAATGTCTTCCAGTTCGAGGGATTCCAGATCCTCCTGGGCCATTTGCTCCATTTCGCGGCTCTCGACAGGAACGGTTGTCCCATCAATGGAAGGTCCCGTTGTTTCCTCCCCTTCAGTGAAATCGATTCCCAGCAGCTCTTCCCTGTCAATGTCTCCGATCTCTTCATCTTCTTCAAGGTCAATGACGTCCAGCTCGCCTGACGCGCCGCCCGAGAACCTGTCCTGAACCAGTGAATCGTCATCAACCATCAGATCTTCCGAAGTAATGATCTTGGAAGGGTCCTGTACCTCGAGTATTTCCTCCATGTCCGCATCATCCGCCACGCCTGGAAGGGCCTTATCGGCAAGGGTTTCCTCGTCCAGGTCTTCCGACTCCAGTTCGAGGCTCAACTCATCCACGTCCAGGTCAACGGTAACCGAATCCTTCGCGGACTTGCCGCCGGGCCTGACGTCCCGAGTGATGGAATCGAAATCGGGGAGTCCTCCCCCACCTGTATCGGGAGCTGGAATCTCCTGGGGGCCGACTACCATCTCATCTGACGACTCGTACAGTTCCGTCGGAGCTTCGGGCACGAGTTCGATAGTCGGCTCGAACTCGGTACCCTCTGTGTCTTGATCTTCAAGCTCCATGTCGTCGAGATTGAGTTTGACCGTGTCGCCGTACCCGTCATCTTCGTCGAATTCGCCGATCTCGTCGATCTCTTCTTCCAGTGTCCCAGCATCGATTTCCACGGTATCTCCCACGTCAGTGGAAGCCTCCTCTTCATCTTCATCTATGGCGGCGCTTGAGAGGTCGAGCAGATCCTCGGTCATTTCACCGGATTCATCGTCATCGAAGTCGATGACTATCTCTTCATCATCCGCGGCGCTAGGGACTTCTCCGATGCCGAGCAGCGACTCCACCGAGCTCTTTAGCGATGAACCGTCGATCGGTTTGGTGAGGTAACGATCAGCACCAACGCTTTGCACCTCGGAGGGGGCCGGACTTCCGGGATCGCCTGTTACCAGGAGGACCGGTACCTCTGCAAATTCTTTGGAGCCTTTTATGCGCGGGACGATCCGCCAGCCGGGGGCGTCTGAGAGAATGGCATTCATTATGATCAGGTCAGGCTTCTGACCCTTGATGGCTTGCTTGAGTTCGCTGGAACTAGAAACCGATATGAATTCGCTATCTTGCTCGGAGAGGAAGCGAGTTACCGCTTCTCTACTGGCTGGATCTTTGTCGGCTACGACGATCCGGTAGGACATGGCAACCTCGCCATTTCTTTTTTTAAAAAATACAGCAAAATCAGTCCAGATGTCAAGCATATTGCAAGTTCAACTTACGGTACTCCCCCTACGGCGGCTGGCAGGGAGGAACAATATTTTTCATAGAATGTCTAGTAAATCGTTTGCAATTCTCCGATTCGATTACGACAAATTGGTGAAGGATCGAAGCGTACACCCCGCTCATGCGAATTGTAGCCGCCGGGACAAATCACAGACCCGCTGCTCTCGGAGCAATGCTTGCGGGCCCTTGCCAGGCCGCGACCGTTCCATGGACAGGTCGGCGGGATCTGTCCCGGGGCACGCGGGAAAGATCCGTGTTTCCATGTCCCGACCCGGCGTTGCGAAAATATTGGAGAATTAACATCAGGAGGTGGTTTTCGCTGGTTGCGTCACGGTTGGGGGCCGCACTTGGCAAAAAACCTTGCCCGCGAATTTTCGCCGTGAGCTGCCACGGCTTACCTGGACTGTGACTTCAGCACTGTGCACGACTTTAGATTAACGGGTTAACATTATGTAACCAAAGGAAAACTTGACTTAAACTCAATTATGAACTAAGGAGTGATTTGATTCAGAGAAAGGAGAATTACCCCATGTTGGAGGGTATTGCAACGGCCCTGTCACAGACTCCTCCGGCCGCGCACAGTCTGTGGGCCATTGTTTTAGGGGCAGGATGGGTGGTGAAGGCAGTGATGGTCATGCTGCTGATCTTTTCCATCATCTGCTGGGCGATCATTTTTACCAAGGCGATCACTCTTTCGCGGGTTCGCAAGGATACTCAGCTCTTTTTCGACGCTTTCAGGGAGTCGAGGAAATTCTCCCTGCTCTACGCGGAGGCGAAACAGCTCACGTTCAGCCCCCTGGCGCAGGTTTTCAAGGCCGGGTACTCGGAACTGACCAGGCTCTCACGGTTTCAGGCTGCGCATCAGAAGAGTCAGCCCGAAGCGTCGCACGAACCGGAATACGAAAGAACGGGAATGGACAACATCACGCGGTCTCTGCAGCAGGCGGTGACGGCCGAGAGGACCCGGCTGGAGCGGGGAGTCAATTTCCTGGCCACGACCGGATCATCAGCCCCGTTCATCGGTCTATTCGGCACCGTCTGGGGTATCATGGAGTCGTTCAGGAATATCGGAGTGACGAAGAGCGCGTCCCTGGCGGTGGTGGCGCCTGGGATCGCGGAAGCCCTCATTGCCACGGCGGCAGGTCTGGCTGCGGCAATTCCCGCCGTGATCTTCTACAATTACTTCCTCGGTCGCATCAACACGATTTCCATTGAAATGGACAATTTCTCGTCCGAACTGATCAATATTATCGAACGCATCTACATGAACAGGAAGCAAGCTTGATGAAGCCCGAATGGGGAAATCGTGCACGCGGGTTAGCAGGAGTTTTATATGGCCTTTAGAACAAACGGAAACGGCAGACAGGCGATGTCCGAAATCAACGTCACCCCTCTCGTGGACGTGATGCTCGTGTTGCTCATCATCTTCATGGTAACGGCTCCGATGATGCAGGAAGGGATCTCCGTCGATCTCCCGCAGGCCAAAGGAGAACAGATCACCCGGAAACCGGACGTTCAGGAGCTAATTATTTCCGTATCCCATGAGGGGAAGGTCTTCGTGAACGAGAATGAGGTCCCTGAAGACAAGCTGGCACAGCATATTCTGGACGAAGAAAAGAAGAGCAAATCAACGGATGTCTACCTCCGTGCGGACAAGAGCGTGCCGTACGGAACCGTCGTACGAATCATGGCTTCTCTTAGGGCGGCCGGGATCTCCAACCTGGGGATGATCACGACCGCGCAGCCTCCTTCTGTCAGGAATCAATGACCGCTTTCTTCCTCAGACCCGGAACTCTGGCATCACCCTGGATGATTCTCCTCTCCCTGGGGTTCCATGGGCTCATCGTCTGCGGAATCCTCTTGACCTACTCCCATATGACCAGCCCTCGAAAACGGGCTTCGAAGGTCGTGACCACGGTGAAGCTCGTGGCACGGGCCGACGGTGAGCCGAATCTTCACAAGATACGTCCCGTACCCGTCCATCCCGGTCCCGTGGTAAAACCTCGTGAGATCCGGCACGAGAAAGTGGCGCCGGCAAAAGACCTATCTCGTCGTCGGATCGTCAAGGCCGAGAGACTCAGGGTTCCCACGAACCGGCGAATCCCACTGGGCAAACACAAGGCCCCCCGGCGGGTCGCCAAACCGAAGCCGAAGAAGCAGAAGGAACCGCGATCAAAGGTTGCCCAGGAAACCAAGAATCCCGAGCGCATCATTGCGGAGCGGATCAAGCGAATACGGGAAAGGATCAAAGGCGGGCAAGGAGGCGATTCACAGAGTGCCGAAGCCGGCAGGGAGCTCACCCACTGGCTCGAACGTGTCCGAGAGCGGCTCAATAACCACTGGTCCGTGTTCCGAGATGACTGGAGTCCGGGCAAGCTGACCCGAATCAGCGTTGACATAGCGGACGACGGGACCCTGAGGCGTGCGTCGATCAGTCAGAGTTCGGGTGATCAGGTCTTCGATCGCTCGGCCATGAGGGCGGCGTACCGGGCTGCTCCGTATCCCGTCGTCCCCCCTGCCGTCAGAGAACAAATCAGAGCCCAAGGTGGGCTTGTTCTGCGATTCACGCCCGGAGGTATCAGGTGAGGTCGACCGCCCCGTATGCATCCGACCCACAGGTTATCACCTCTGATGCCTCCGTTGCCGACCGCAGCGACTTGAGGCTGTGGTTCACGAGGCTTCCGAACCTGTGACTATGGATATACCCTTCCGCATCACTGAAACGGGGGTGCCGCCCATGCGCAAACTTGCGGGCTTCGCCGCTGCGGTCTGCCTGTTGTTCGTGCTTCTCGTCCCTAGGGCATGGGCGCAGATCGAGATACCCGTTGAGCGTCCGGAACTTGCACCCCTGCCCATAGCAATCCCTGATTTTTCCTCGAATGAGCAAGGTCCGCTGAGCGGAAGTCGCCTCGCGGCAATCATACGCAATGACCTGTTCATGACCGGGCTCTTCCGCATCATCGAACCGAACAGCTCCTTGCATGTAAGTCCCGGCGCTGATCCACATTTCCAAAACTGGGCTGAGTTGGGGGCACAGGCCCTGGTAAGGGCCAACTTTCGGGTGAGAGGCAACATCCTGACCCTCGAGGCGCGATTGTATGACGTTGCCCTGAAGAAAATGGAATTGGGAAAACGATTCTCGGGTAATGTGAGAGACCATCGCGTCATGGTCCACAGGCTGGCAGACCGGATTCTCGAAAAGCTCACCGGATTCCCCGGTTGCTTTTCTTCTCGCATCGCGTTCGTGAGCACGGGCCGGTCCAGAGAGATATTCACCATGGACTTCGACGGTCAGAATCTGCGTCAGATAACGCGAAACAGGAGTATCAATCTCTCTCCTGATTGGGCTCCAAATGGGAAGTCCATTCTCTTCACTTCGTACTTGAAGGGAAATCCGGATCTCTGGTCAGTGGATCTCACCCGGGGAACGTCGACTCTCATATCATCGCGGCGGGGCATCAACGCGGCAGCGCGTTACTCCCCGGACGGAAGATCCATCGCGCTCTCCATGAATGCTAAAGGAATACCTAAGATATTTATTATAACCCCCCAAGGAAACATAATAAAAAGGTTGACTCATGGGAGGGGAAATGATATTTCTCCCACGTGGTCGCCCGACGGGTCGACCATCGCCTACGTTTCCGACCAGGCCGGAAATCCGCAGATCTACCTGGTTTCGGTCAACGGCGGGGAACCCAGACGGCTGACTTTTGACACCATATACAGTACCGATCCGGACTGGTCGCCTCGGGGGGATCGTATCGCCTTCACGGCCCGGATCAAGGGACGGTTCGAGATATGCACAATCAGGACGGACGGCACGGACCTGCAGGTCTTGACCAGAGGAGGCTCCAACAGAGCGCCGGCTTGGTCCCCGGACGGACGAATGATCGCCTTTTCATCGAACCGGGATGGAGCCAAGCGGATATACGTCATGGACCGGACCGGGGAGATCCAGGTTCGGGTCTCTCAGATCTCCGGGAAGGCGCCCGCGTGGTCCCGGAGCTTCAGGTAGCGAATCAGGATCGGACCATCAGGGCAAGGGGTTGGGCTCGTCCCTGTCGACGCAGCCTGTGGACCCTCATCGCACTTTTCGCCCTGTTCGCCTTCCTTTCGGGTTGCACGAAGCCTATCGTTAAGCGGACTCCTTCCCCGACCTCCGGAACCGGGTTCGTGGGGGCTCCGGGGCCCGGGTCGGTGGCAGAGGGGGAACTCGGCGCCCTCCAGACGCGGCTTCGAACGGTCTACTTCGACTACGACCAGTTCACGCTCACCCCCCAAGCTCAGGCGGATCTCCAGTACGACGCGGACGTACTCAAGAGAGTCCCGAACGCGAAGGTGGTAGCGGAGGGCCACTGCGACGAACGCGGCACGGACGAGTACAACCTTGCTCTGGGAGAGAGGCGTGCTAGATCAGTGGCCGGTTTTCTCGCCAGTCTGGGGATAGCCTCAAGTCGAATCTCCACGGTCTCCTACGGCTCGGAGCTGCCTGCTGACCCCGGACACAACGAGGCAGCGTGGGCCAAGAACCGGCGCGTCTATCTACGGGTATCCCAGTGATTTCCCGCCTCATTTCCCGGTACGAACGCTTCAGCAACCTGTCAATGGGCCGATCGGCCATTTTCGTGTTTTTTCTCGCACCGGTCCTTTTGGCCGGCTCTCTCTCCGGGTGCCTGACGAGAGTGCCCAATCCTCCGCTTCCCTATGTGAAGCCTGCAAACACGGTTCCGGACGTCGACCAGGGACGGGTGCGAATTTTCGCCCGCATGGAGGAAATGGAGGCCGAGCTCCGGCGCTTGAGAGGAATGATCGAGCGGATGCAAGCGCAACCGGGCGAGGAGAAGGCGATCGTTGACCTTCAGAGGAGGGTGGCGTTCATCGAACGCCAACTCGGAATCGCTCAGCGAAGCCCCTTGGTGACCCCCGACGAAAAGCGGTCGCCCGGATCACCCGAAGCCGAAGTCCGCGCTCCCAGCTCTCAACCCCCTCCCGGTTCCGGCCTGATCCGACTTCAATCACCCCGGAAGGTGGAGATCCGGACCGCCCCCATTCCCCCTGATGAACGGACCTTCAGGGAAGCGTATCTCCTGGTAAGGGAAAACAAACCCAAGGATGCAGTTCCCCTCTTCGAAACATTCTTGAAGAAATATCCCAAGAGCCGACTTGTGCCGGAGGCTCTCTACTGGCACGGGGAGGCCCTCTTCGCACTGGGGCGCTACGATGAGGCGGTACTCCAGTTCGATCGGGTGATCAAGGAACACCCAGGCTCCAAGAAGGAATTGAGCGCTCTGCTCAAGCAAGGGGAGGCATTCGCCAAGATGGGTGACAAACAGTCAGCGCGGATAATCTTCGAGAAGCTCATCAAGGAAGACCCACACTCAGCCCAGGCACGGGTAGCGAACGTTAAGTTGAAGCAGCTCTCCGCTCAGTAGGGCAGACGTCCCCCTCGAGACCGAACCCTGACCACTCCCGACTCTCAGCTCCCTCCAGGATAGTACGACGGGACGGAGGCCTGTCCGGGCGGGTAGGCTTGAGACTGGGCCCCGTACCCCGGAGGCAATTGCTGGGCCCCTTGTGGAGGATAGCCTCCCTGGTTGTACCCCGGAGAAAGACTCTGAGGCTGAGGCGCAGGATAGCTCGGGCCGGGCTGCGAGGCTTGGGGTTGCATCCACTGGGGCGGATAATAGCCCGCGGAAGGCTGCTGATATTGCTGCTGCATCCCCTGAGGCGGATAATAGCCGCCCGGCTGCCCATATTGCGGTTGGGTTCCCGGGGGTGGGTAGTAGCTTTGGCCCATGGGCTGCGCCCCCTGAGCGTACCCGCGGGGAGGGGACTGATTGATCGAATAGGATCCCCCCGCAGCACCGTACGTGGTACCGCCGGGCCGGAGATTGCGCGTTGCGTTATTGGTCGGCGAATACCACGGGTTGAAGTTGTACACGGGATTTCCGGTCCACCAAGCGCGGAAATCTCCCATAACAGAGTTCCCGATGGCCCCAGTGTTCGAGCTACCTCCGAACAGGTAGTCGAGGAACGCATGAGCCGGGGCCGCCGACACGATCATTATCAACAAAATCATAAGCCCCAGGTTTCTCTTCATATTGCCAGTCCTCCGAACTCGGCGCGGTGGCCGATATAGAATTGCTTGGGACATTATATAGTATTGTGCCCAGGAAAAAAAGTTCAGAATTCAAGGATGATGGCACAGTCTTCGAGGAAAAACTTGCGCGGAGAGCGGATGATACCCTTTTGGTAAGAGTGCACGGGGACACTGCTCTCCACGGAGGAGGAGAAGTTGGGGTTTTCTTCGCGAATCTGTGCCCGTGGCCTTGCGTACGGCTATGCACGGAAAGCTATCCAATGGGATCGCGGGAAAGGGTGGGACAGATCGAGGCGCGCGGCCAGGTTAGAATTGATCGAGGTCAGACCCGGTATAGTCCCACCCGGTCCCCTTGGCCAGTCCGGATTCCATTTCTCCCGGGCCGCTCCCGATCTTGAAGACTTCGGTGAATCCTGAGTTGCCGGATGCGACGAGTCCCGTGCGAGGGTCGATGTTACGGAACTCCACCGCTTCGGACGCGGGAAACGGTTTGAGGGGCACCTTTGCCAGAACTTGCTTCATGAAGTAGCCCCAGATCGGAGCAGCGGCTTTGCCGCCTGTCTCTGCGCGCCCCAGGGACTTCTCGTCGTCGAAACCGACCCAGACGCCGCAGGTGTAGTCAGGGGAGAATCCCATGAACCACGCGTCGATGTTTTCATTCGTGGTCCCGGTCTTACCTGCGATGTCGGGGCGTCCGACGATCTTCTTCAAAATGGTTGCCGTGCCCTCCTGCACCACTCCCTGGAGCAGGCTCGTCATGATGAAGGCGGTCCCTTCATCGATTCGCCTCCTGAGAAATGGTGCCCCCCTCTCGGGGAGTTCGGAGAATCCTGTCGGAGCGCCGTGAGGATCATGGGAAACCTGCTGGATTTGCGGTTGATCGGTCTGCATGGGATCATCGAGCAGGACCGGCGGTGGATGTTCTTCAATGACTTTGCCTTTGCGATCCACGATCCGCCGGATATAGGCACCTGGAATCAGATAGCCGCGGTTCGGGAAGACCGAATACGCGTTGAGCTGCTCCTCCAGAGAGACACCGTTGGAACCGAGAGCCATGGTCAGATTCTTTGCCAGAGGCGAGGTATAGCCCAGCTTGCGCGCGTAGGCCTTGGCCTGCTCCAGGCCAATCTGCTGCAAGATCTTTATCGTCGGGATGTTGATGGATTTGACGAGAGCCTGTCGGAAACTCACCGGGCCTCGATAACCGCCCCGGTAGTTCTTCGGCCTCCAGATCTCTCCCGTCCCCGGAATGGACAGGGCTAAGGGGGAATCGAGTATAACGTCCGCGCAAGTGAACCCCTTATTGAGTGCGGCCGCATAGATGACCGGTTTGAAGGAGGAGCCCGGCTGGCGGCGGGCTTGGGTGGCCCGGTTGTACTGGGATCCTTTGTAATCCCTCCCTCCGAGGAGCACCTTGATGTATCCGGTCCTGTTCTCTTTGAGCATGAGTGCGGCTTCGACTTTCGGTTCCTGCACCACCTCCAGCGGGAAATAACTAAGCATATCCTCGGTGTAGTACTTATAATTCTTCAGTTGGGGGTCTTTCTTGCCGTACTTCTGGAGGTACAATTTCTTGCGCCGTACGTTCGGGTCGATGAACCGAACCATGATCCGATCCCCCACTTGGAAGGGGAGATCGCCTTCCGCGAAGTTTCGCGTGCGCATTTCGGACCTGACGTAGGGCTTTCTCACCCACCAGTTCGGATCCGGGTCAATCTTGATCTTACCGACGTACTCCCTCTTGACCTTTCCGTCGACGTAGCTCCCCATGCGGACGTAGATGTTCCCTTCGTCGATATGGGTGACCACTCCTTCGGTGACATCGCCGTACCGCAACGGTTTGGTCCTGGAACGGGTCTGCTCTTCCAGGAATTTCATCACGTTCTTTACGTTCAGGGTCTCAAGCGGTCCCCGATAGCCCTGTCGATGGTCGAGGTCCTCAAGTCCTCGTTCGACGGCCTCCTTGGCCTTCTTCGTCAGATCGAGGTTCACCGTGGTATAGACCTGGAGCCCCTCTTTGTAGAGCGCGTCGGCTCCGTACTTCTTCTCCAGGTAACGGCGCACGTGCTCTACAAAATCAGGCGCTATTTTCTTGTACGGGTTGGTTCTCGAGACAAGCTTCGGTTCTTCCTTCATCGCCTTTTCGTATTGGGCCTGATCTATATACCCATCCTCGTGCATCCTTCCCAGGACATACGCTCGGCGATCCCGTGACCTCTTCATATGCTTCTTGGGAGAATAGATGGACGGCCCCTTTGGGAGCCCGGCGAGCATGGCCGACTCCGCGATGGTCAGATCCTTGACGCTTTTTCCGAAGTACGTACGTGCAGCGGCCTCGACACCGTACGCCGAGCTGCCAAGAAAAATCTGGTTAAGATACAGGTTGAGGATGTCCGACTTATCGAGCCATTTCTCCATGCGGACGGCGAGTATGGCCTCCCTGATTTTGCGAAAAAAGGTCCTCTTAGGAGTGAGGAAGAAGGTCTTGGCCACCTGTTGGGTGATTGTGCTTGCTCCTGACTTTATTTTCCAATCCTTCAGGTTATCCTTGATCGCGCGTGCTATCGCCTCCTTGTCCACTCCCTTATGCTTCCAGAAATTCTTGTCCTCCGCCGCGACAAACGCGTTCTGGAGGACCTTGGGAATCTCGTCAATTGAGACAACAAATCGACGCTCGGAAGCGAACTCGGCTATCACCGTTCCGTCATCAGCATAGACCTGCGTTACGATCGGAGGTGCGTAATTCTTTAGTTTCTCTACGCTTGGAAGGTTGTGCGTGAAGAACAGGTAGCTCTGGGCTGCAGTACCAGCACCTCCGGCAATAAGCCCGAAGGTGAGCAAGAGAAAAAACCGGACGATTCCGCCGAAAAAGGAGCGCCTCCTGCGTCCCCTCCCCGGGCGGCCATCCCTTTGCGGGAAAAGACTTTTATTTGGAGGGCTTGTGCCGTACGGTCGGTTCAATACCGGCCTCCTTGTTGATCCTTGGGGCCCGACTCTACCACGGAAGCCCGTATCTGTCCAAGCCTATAACCAAATTAGCAGGGAATTTCAACGCAATTACTCTCTATTCTAAAGTTTTATCCAAGGTCAGGCCGTCCAAACAGCTATGGCAAGGCCGTTTCGGTTGTCCTTCGTCCGATGCATTCTTCTGTTCTGATTCCCAATCCTGTGGAGGGTTCCCCAATTCTCCGGAAACTGTCTCTCTCAAGCGTAACGGCTGGGGCTCCGGGCTATTCTGCGCTCGGTCCGGCGTGCTCGCGGAAGGGCCACGCACGTGCCCCCGAGGTCCGCAGGACCCATGCGATCTTGACAGGGCTTCCGTGAATCCCTACAATACGGGCAAAAGAGAGGCGGCTTAGCCAAGTGGTAAGGCGACGGTCTGCAAAACCGTTATACGGCGGTTCGAATCCGCCAGCCGCCTCCACGGATCCAGGGAACATGACGACTTGCAATGTGCGGGTCGTTTTCGCGTTTAGAGTATTTTTCGTGAGGTGTGGGATATTCTTGTGCGCATTCACGAAGAATGCGGTCCTCCAGGTCATCGGTGCAAGGGCACTGACCCCGACCCATCGTGTTCATTTACACCTCAATGACTCCAACAGATCCAAACCAGGGCTGAGATGGTATCGTGAATTCGCGCCAGATCTACTCCGCCACCATTCGGTGATGATTCACGAATGGGATCGCTCGCGTAACACAGGCTCACATCTGCAATGGGCAACCGGCAGGACGTATAGCTTCGGTGCCGGATCGGCACCGCAGCCAGAATCCCGAGACACGTCATGGGGAAAGGACCGGCAGGATTCACCTATGGGGTGAATGCTCGGCCCCGTCAGTCATACGCTGCCATGCCATGCACGGCAATGAATCGTGGGGCCGATCTCATTCTGGGGAGCGCAATGGAGTATTCCGTTGTTTTCCAAGAAATCCCTCAGGGACTCCCGCGCGCAATCGAGGGCCAATTCAGGGAGGTTGTTCGTCTCGGAGACATGAGCCAAGATGACTGCTTTGAGTTGATCCGAGACGATCCGCTGGAGCAGTTTGGAACTCTCCGGATTGGAGAGGTGTCCCACGCGGCTGCGAACCCGCTGCTTGAGTTCCCAGGGATAGGGTCCCTCCTGGAGCATCCGCGGATCGTGGTTGCTTTCCAGGACGACCACGTCGAGGCCGGAAAGGATATTCGTCACCAATCCGGTCGCCGTGCCGAGATCCGTGGCTATCCCGATCGTGGAGCTGCCCCGGGAAATCCTGAATCCCACAGGGTCGACGCAGTCATGAGGGACTGAAAAGGGATGCACTTTGAAGCCGGCCACGTGGAAAATCTTTCCCGTCTCGAAGATCTCGAGCCTGTGCGGCAACCCCAGTGATTTCTGAGCCGCGCTCCAGGTCCCCTGATTGGTCCACACGGGGAGTTTGAATTTCCGCGAGAGGACTCCAACCCCCTTCGTATGATCCATGTGCCCGTGAGAGACCAGGATGGCGTCCAGACGATCGGGGTCGCATCCCGCCTTGGTCAGCCTGTCCACCATCTGTTTGCCGGATAAACCGGCGTCCACCAGAATGGCGGCTCCGTCATCTCGGATGAGGAATGAGTTGCCCGAGCTCCCGCTGGCCAAAGAAGTGATCTGCATCCCGCACTCCGGTTTCAGGTCTCAATCGCGCCGGACATTACCTCGCTGCCGATAGGGTGTCAAGCCTTATTGGAACCCCCGCACAGTGATATGCATCACCGCTTGACCGTTGATGTTGATGCGACCCTTGCGTTTGCATCGAGTCGGGCGAGACGGACCGGTTTCAGTACCCGAGGTACTTGCCCACAACAACGCCTGAGATGACAAGACAGACAATCCACGCCTGGATCATCGGCCAGTGCTTCGTTGGAGGATCCGTCAACAGATCACGAGCCTTGTCGGTTATTCGACTCTCGGGAATATGTGCAGTGATTCCCTGTACCAATTCCCTGAAGCGAGCAATGGTATTGGTCACGAGCGCCGGCGGCTGGTCCGCGGGCTGGAGAATAAGGAAGACCTTGGATCCGGACTTGACCGCATCGAGCGACTCGATCTCACGCCATTGAATCCGAACCGACCGGAGGAGTTTGGAAATAGTGACGCCCGTCTCATCGAGGCTAATTCGCCTGGCAAGTACCTCCGCGCCAAGGTAGAAGAAGGGCGCCAGGAGGCAGGCGGTCAACAATCCCCGGTCCGTGGCTCCTTCGAGGATCAAAAGGACCAATCCCGCAGCCATTGCCAGGATGATCGGCGGGATCATCCGGAAATCCACTCGATAGGGACGTGCTGGCATGGTTTGCTCCTTCCGGGAGACATCGTGCTTGTTACTGGAACAAGTGTATGATAGCATTTGTCACTTACGCGAAGGAGGGGTTTTTGCGGGCCCCTCGTCCATATTCAGGGGAGGATCTCCCATGTTCTCAAGCCGAGCCTTTAAAATAGCGATACTCGCTACCCTTTTTGCCTTTCTCGGGCTGATTCCGTACTCCCCCCTCGGGCAGTACGTCTCTGCAAAGTCTCCGGACTACAAAGAGTTGATGTTGCTACGTCAGGTTATGGGAATAGTTCAGAAAAATTATGTCACTGAGGTCAGCGACAAGAAGCTCATCCAGGGAGCGATCAATGGAATGCTCCAGTCCCTCGACGCGCATTCTTCTTATCTTACCAAGGACCTGTTCAAGGAACTTCAGGTGGAAACCAAGGGAGAATTCGGCGGATTAGGCATCGAGATCACACTGGACCACGGCATCCTCACGATCGTTTCACCGATCGAGGACACCCCCGCGTACAGGGCGGGGCTGGAAGCCGGCGACAAGATCATCAAAATAGATGGTGAATCCACCAAGAACATCACCCTCATGAAGGCCGTCAAAAAGATGCGCGGTCCCAAGGGCACGAAGGTCACCCTCACCATCATGCGGGACGGTTTTCGCAAGTTCAAGGACTTCACCATCACCCGGGACGTCATCAAGGTTCACTCGGTCAAGAAGCAAAACCTCGAGAAAGGGTACCCGTACATCCGAATCGTGAATTTCCAAGAGAACACTGCAGAGGACCTGAAGAGGGCTATCAGGGGATTTGGCGGTGAAAAGGCCATCAAGGGCCTCATAATCGATTTGCGGAACGATCCGGGGGGCCTGCTCGATCAGGCTGTAAAGGTTGCCAACCTCTTCATCAAAAAAGGCTTGATCGTGTACACGGACGGTCGAGTCAAGGATCAGCGCATGGAGTTCCGTGCGAGCCGGAGAGGTCCTCATTACAAGTTCAAGCTCGCCGTCCTGATCAACGGGGGCAGTGCCAGCGCTTCGGAAATTGTAGCCGGAGCAATGCAGGACCATGACCGAGCCTTGATATTCGGCACGAAGTCCTTCGGGAAAGCTTCCGTTCAGACGATTATCCCGCTGGAGAACCAATCCGGGCTCCGGCTGACCACTGCGTATTACTACACCCCCCGAGGACGTAATATCCAGAAGAAAGGCATCCAACCGGATGTAAACCTGAAAAAGGAACTGGAAAAGCAACAGGAAGAGGAATTGGAGAAGGAAGCCAAGAAAAAGGATAAGAAAAAAGAGACACTTCGGCGGAGCCGCAAGGTGGATCCTGAAAAAGATCTTGTGGTGAAAGCCGCGCTCAAATGGCTCAAGTCAGACGTGACGGTGAAGCAGTACAAGTTGGAGCACAAGGATCAACCCAAACAGGACACCGCCTGGTATATGAAGTGATCACTGTTTCGCCGGGAAGGCGCCGGCATACCGATTTGGTATGAAGTCGGCAAATTAGGCGGCTAATGCAGACATTGACCACGCCTCGGCGTGGTCAGTGGTACCTCCGGGCATCTACCCTGCGAAGTGCGGTGCCCGGGAATCCGGCGTGCCGGGGCACAGTTCCGCAGTTTCACCCACCGAAGCCGAGTCACGGCAATATTCGTGAAATAGCCCGGACGGTGCTCCAGGCCTACCAGAGCCATCCCCCCTATAGATCGGACCCGCCTCGTATCAGACGAATCGTTTCTTCACCGCATTGAGGTATTCGGGGATCCCCCCGGGCACCTGCGCCTCGATCTGCTTCCTCGCTTCCTCCAGGTTCGCCCGGACAACGGGGTGTTTCAAGTCGTCGAGCAGTCTCAGGCCCCCGCCCCTCCTCCCGAGCTGGAACAGTAGTCGGTCCTCCTCAGGAAGACCCAGGTATCGATCGATCAGGTCGAGGATTCGCTGTTTGTCGCCGGGTAGAGTGCCTTCCACCTCTTCGAGAAGATTAAGGATATGATCGCTCACGAGGGTCGTGGTAATTCCTTGGAGATGCTCGACGAAGAGCCTGATCTCCTCGACGATCTCGTCTTCAGATGGCGGGTCGAAGGTGCCTTCCTGGACCATGTCCCACAGTGGCGACCCCCGCCTGACGTAGAGCGATCGGAATCTAACAAAGCCGGGATTCACCGCGTTGACCACCCTGGCCGATTCCACCGCGTTTTCCTTGCTCAGGCCTTTGCCTCCGATCCCCGGAATAATGTAGAAACAGATGGACAATCCCGCCTGAACCGCGCGCCTGCCGCCCTCAATGAGTTGGTCCGAGCTCGTGCCTTTGTCGATCATCTGGAGGATTCGGTCTGATCCGGACTCCATGCCTACGTGGAGTCGAGACAGGCCTGCTTCCTTGAGCCGCTTGAATTCTGCAATCGATTTGCCTTTGAGCGAATTGGCCCGAGCGTAGGAGGTCACTCTGTGGACGCTGGGAAAGGTGCTCGTCAGATAGTCCAATATGGAGACTAGTTTGTCCGTGGAGAGCATGATCGAGTTGGCATCCTGAAGAAAGACCGTGTCTCCGCCCGAGGCCATCCAGAGGGCCACTGAGCGGTAGCCGTCGCTGAGATTTGGGTCGCGCATGACGCGGCCGAGGACACGCTGAGTCAAGCCACCCCCATCCCCCAATTCCTTCGAGATCTCCTCGATTCCTTTCCTTATTGCTTTGGCCGCATCTATGTCAGCTTTGATCTCATCGAGCGACCTCCGTTCGAATTTCCTGCCCTTGTACGTGGAGCAGAAGACGCATTTATTCCACGGGCAGTTACGAGTGACTCGTATCAGCAAGCTTCCCGCCTCGCTGGGAGGCCTTATGGGACCTTGTTCGAATTTCAACGCATTTTCCATAAACTGTCGTACCTCAAAAGAAGATTAGTGCTTGGCCCTCACGCTATTAACGGTTTGCCCGTTACGTGCTATCATGATAAGCTATGTCTAAGGACATAGCCAATTATAAACGCTTCCTGGCTGCGAGGGAACCATCTTGAATCATTTCGGAGTCAGATCTGCCGTCTGTGCTCTAGCCCTGTGGTCATATTTGCTATTCTGGCTACCGGGGACCGTGGTCCTGGCGCAGGAGGGGTTTCCCAACGCCGTGCACATCGTGGCTCCGAACGGGATATCCACAAAGGTGCTCGCCAGACCAAACCCGAACGCCGAGGTGATCGACACGGTCCTCCAGGGGGACATTCTCGAGCGGGTTGGAGAAAAGGGGAAGTACGTCGAGGTCCGCCTTCCGGACAAGAAGACCACCGGCTTCGTGCTCAAGGCCCACACAGGATCTTGGAAACCCCCTAAAGAAACGGGAAGCTACCTTTGGATTGCAGTGCTCGTCTCCCTTGTCGTGGCGGGGGCTATCGGAGTCTGGATCTTCTTTTCTCGTACAAAGAGAGCCAAGGAGCTGGAGGAGCGAGCAGCCGAGATATCTCGGTCCATTCGCGACGGGGAAGAGTTCTTTCGGTCGGGGGACTTCGAGGCGGCTATCACGCAATTTAAGAGGCACGTGGAGCTTCAAGAGGGAGAAGTTCGCAATCCTGACGTGTACCGCAGAATGGCCATCTGCTACAAGGAAACGGACGACGCGGAAAGCGCAGCCGTCTGCTGGGAAAAGATGAACGCGCTGGGCGGGGTGAAAACCACGGATGATTATACCCTTGGCGTAGAAATCATGACCGCACAGGGAAAATACGCACAGGCCGCGCAGATCTACGAAGAGCTTCTGGAGAAGGAGACCGACGAAGACAGACGGTACGACATTCGTAAGAAACTCATCGACCTGTATCGCAGGCTCAAGGCTAGTCACAAGCTGATGACGCACGCAAACGAGCTACTCTCAGAGGGCTCGGCCGAGCCTCAGATCCTCAATGACACCGTGAATTATCTCATGGCCCGAGAGGAGACGGAACTCGCCATCGAGTTCAACAACAAAGAGCTTATCCAGCGGATCTGTGAAGAGTTCCTCGAAGAGAACAACCGATCGATAGAAGCAGAGCAGATCTACGTTAAATGTCTGGAATATAATCCCAAAGACCAGCGGATCCATCACACCCTTGCTGAGAAGTACCAGAAGGAAGGTGACTTCCGAAAGGCGGTCAGCGAACTGACGATTTTGCACCAGATCGACAAGAGCAGGTCGGATGAATACGTCGAAGAGGCGGCGAAGCTCTACGTGGAAAATAACCGGGTAACTGATGCCTTGGCAGAGGGAAATCCGAAAATTATCAAGAAAATTGCGCAGATCTATCTGGCTCGCTCACAGGTGCATGCCGATGCCGTCGCAGTCTATGAGAAAGTGCTTGAGTGGCAGCCGAGAGCTGTCGGTGTCAACAAACTGTTGAGCACCGTCTACCTCACTCGTGGGGATCTCCAAAACTACATGGCCAAACTCAGGCTTTTGCACGAAATCGACGGAAGGAATCACGACTACCTCACCGACATCGCCAGGTGCGTCGTGGACAACGACCTTGTCGAAGGAACGATGCGCGAAGGAAACCGGGAGCTTAACACAAAAATCCTAAAGCAATTGATTAAAAAGCAGGCTCATGACGACAAGGCCGTAGTCCTCTTCGAACGACTTGTAAAGCACGAACCGGATAACACGGTGATACGCAATGCGCTGGCAGCCGCCTATGAGAAACGGGGAGAGTCCGCCAAGGCATTGGAACATCTCTTAACGCTCGATAAGCTCAAGGGCGATGACCGTGGAGTTGCCCAACGCGCGGCGAACATCGCGATAGCAAACAATCTACTTGAAACGATTGCAGATAGGGGGACGGGGCAGGTCCTGGACGTTACCGCTGAAGAACTCGCCAAGGCGAATGTTGATAGTGAGGTTGCGAGGAGGGTCCTGGAGAAGGCAGCCAAGCAAAGGCCCGGGGAGAAGACCATGCGACGGCAACCGGGTAAGCTGCGAAAACCCTCGGCACCGAAGCCTGAACCGCGAAGAGCCGCCCCATCACAGCAGGCAGCGGGCTCTCTAAGAGGGGCTGCACGGCCCGGTCCCGCTCCGGAGGCCAAGCGTCGACCGGCGGCTCCGCCTCAGAAGCCGAGTCCTCCGGCCAAAGCCAAAGAGCCTCGCGGTCCGACCCCGAAAGACCGAGTCTCGGAGGTCGCCCCCCCACAGAGACGTCCCAAGGCGGCCATCAAGAAGGAACCTCAGCCCGCCCCGGAACCGACGCCTCCGTCCAGGGCCGAGGAACAGCTTCCCGAGTCGGATCAATTCATCGAGGTCCCGCGACACGAGACCCTGTCCTCGTCCTCCCACAGCGAGGTGAGTACGTTCGTTTCCCTCCACGAGAAGGCAGCCCAGGAGGTCAGCGTCGAGCAGGAGCAGGTTGTCAAGTACACTGTCTCTTCGGAGATTCCCTCTCACGGGCAGGTCACAACCTTCGTTTCCGGGTACGAGAAAGGGGGGGGCGATGTCCGGTGGAGAGAGGAGGAACTCTACAGGCCTAACGCCGGGGGTCTCGCCTATGCGGCGGTGAGAAACATAGGGAAAGACGGGTGGGGTGAATGGAGAGCCGGAGTCGAGGTGAACACAAGGCGCGATGTGGTCATGAGGCTCTTTGAGGTCGGGCTCATGCGGTCGGTCATCCTTGAGTCTCAGGCCATGGACGAGTTCCTGCTAGAGGTCAGCCAACTCGCTGTCAACATGGCCCACGAGAACATCCTCGAGGTTGAGGAGGTCGTCACTGGCCCCGGCGGAAGAAAAGGGATCGTCTATTCGTTTCTGCCTCAGACCCTGGAGTCGGCCCTTCAGGCGAAACATCCCCCCGGGCCTGGCGTCATGATTCCCCTGGCACTCCAGCTCGTCGAAGCATTGGCGTACGCGAGCAATTACAAAGGGTTGGACGGGATGTTCCGAAACAGCTATCACCTGCACCTCCAGCCCACGCAGATACTCGTCAGCGAGGACCTCAAGGTGTGCAAAGTTGCGGGATTTGGATTCCTGGATAGCTACAGGAGGATTAGCAACTCCACCGGACCGCGATTCGAGGATCCGGGTATGAATCCCGCTTACATGGCGCCTGAATTCTTCCGGGCCAAGGGAGTCGCTTCTGCCGGGGAATCCGCGGACATCTATTCGCTCGGCGCGATCCTCTATCACATGGTGACCGGCGTGCCTCCCTTTGACGGACCGCTCTTTGCCGATTACAAATTCCAGCACACGGGCATATTACCGGCCCCTCCACGACTGGTGAATTCCTCTGTACCGGCCTGGCTGGAGCCGATAATTCTGGTATGCCTGGAGAAAGATCCTGCGAAACGATGGAAGAGTGTTGCCGAACTCCGGCAAACACTCAAGAGAGAGATGAGGAAAGGTGGCTGACGAAGAAGATTCGTTACTTTGAGTACTTGAAGCACCAACCGCCCAGCTCGGCAACTGCCACACGTAACCCTTTCGACTCGCTACCCCTTTTGCCCACACAATGCCCGCAAATGCCTACACGGTCCAGATCTCGCTGCGCGAGGAGCCGCCGGCCGCATCGCAGCCGGGTCTCTCTTTGGTCTGGCCTTCCAGGTAATTGATCATCACCTTGCACCCCTTGCAGGGGTTGTAGGCCGATTCATGACGCGTAACCTTGCCTCCGTCGCGGGAAGACATCTGGATTCTCAAGTCATTAATGTCTCCGAACATCCTTAAACAATGACGAATGCTCCAGCGTCCCTTGAAAACGCGGCAGGTAACAGCAAATTCATCGAGCCATGTTTTCTCTTCCGATTTCATGGGGGTTCCTCCCTCCCCGGAGAAAACACCGCTTCTCCAGCATGCCGTTGCACGACTCGTGGCGAACCTGACCATTGATGCTTCTATAATTTGCAGACATCCGTTTTCGACATCTGATCCCAGAAAATGTTCCAAGTGGGGGTGGAGTTCTCAAAATCGCACCGGAGTTTATCAGCGCGAATAAGTCGTTGACTGGTCCCAAGATACATGCTAGTTTTTTGAGGTGGAGATATGGAGAGAAGACTGTGACCGCTTGGCACAAGTCACCGTTTGATTCCGTGGCTGCCGCACTGGGATCGTGGAAAATCGTCGGGATTTCGCTGATTGTTCTCGGGTCCCTTACGGGGATGTGCTATCTATGGCTACTTCCCCGCGTTGCGGCCAATGTGCCGCTCACTTGCAGTGTTCAAGAACTCTCCTCTGCCGTGGCTGAACCGAAATCTACCGATGTTATGGCAGATCAATCCGACGTCTCGCCAGGCTGCGAAGGATCTGTGGAAACGGCCGGGGTGACCGCAGAGGGCGACACGCTCCACTCACTGCTGGCTTCGAACCTGACTGAAGACCCACTTGGCGAAAGGGTCGCAACGAAGCTTGCCGCGAAGATCTCCCAGAGTATTCGGAAACCTTTTCACGCATACAAACCCCTTGTATCGGGCCGAAGCTACAACATCATCACCGACCTCAAGGGGAGATTCCTCAAGGCTACCGTGGTCCTTGATCCGGCCAACGTATTCCACGCGGTGCGCGAAGACCAGGATATCAGATGCTGGAAGGAAGTTGTTGTTCTGGATTTCAAGCCGGAGACGATCCGATTTGAAATCCGAGGAAACGGTACGCTCAGTGCCGCGGTGATCGCCGCGGGGGAGGGAGCGGAGCTCGCGTCAGAACTGACGACCATCTTTGGTTGGGACATTGATTTCTACTCGGAGACCCGGCCGGGTGACGTCTGCAAGGTTCTCTTTGAAAGAAGGTACGCGGACGATCGGCCTTCCGGCTACGGCCACGTCCTCTGTGCGGTGTACGAGGGGGAGAAGACCGGAAAGAAGACGGCAATTCGGTTCAACGGCAAGTATTACGACGATAAGGGTTTTGAGTTGGCGAAGGAGTTCCTGAGAGCCCCGTTGCCCGGTACGTTGCGGGTGACCTCACACTTCGGCAGACGTTTTCATCCCATTCTGAAACGGTGGCGGAGGCATAACGGCGTTGATTACGGCGCGCCGGTTAGAACGCCGGTCATGTCGGTGGCACGGGGCCGTGTCACCTTTGCCGGCTGGAAACGCGGGTACGGGAAATATGTCTGTATCAAACATTCAAACGGCATAGAGAGCCGTTACGGCCACCTCAGCCACATTTACGTACGCAAGGGACAAAGGGTGAAGCAAAGGCATATGATAGGACGCGTAGGGTCGACAGGACTCTCCACCGGCCCGCATCTCGATTTCCAATTGGTCGAGAATGGCAGGAATATCAATCCTGAGGATCGTAGAAAAGTGAAAATGAGAGCCTCCCGCCCCAGGGTGGCCAGCCCTTTGAAGCCCCGCTTCGATCGAGTGGTTCAGCAGAGGCTTCTCTCCCTGACAAATCTTCTTCTCTCTCAGCGCACAGCTCCCACCACCCTCGCGAATCTCCGCTGACCCGGTCTCTCCTTCATCGGTGCCGACGTGGAAGCGGCGTCGAGTCCGCGGCTTGCTCGGTACCGCGAGAAGGCTGGAAGTGCCACTGGCCATGCCTTGGCGTGAGCAGTGCTCTTTGGGGAGGTCGCCGAATCACTGTCTCTGTTACCACCCTTATTGGTGAGCTTTGTCGGCGCACACCGCTGCATGGAGACGCTGTATTATCTGGTTTTTGCTTCGTCTTTTGCGTTTTGTCCTTAATCTTCCCGGTAACCTGGCGCGGTTTGGCGGTTCGAGGGGCGGAAAAGGGCCCAAGTGAGCTTGACAGGGAGGGGCTGTCGTATATATTTGTATATTAAACGGGACTTCTGCGAAAAAAGTCAGGGACGGAGTAGATCCTTGGCGTTTTTTTTCCTGCGTATGCTGATGTTCCGAAATCCATACGGCCGATAGAGGGACATGGCGATGGCTGATGAGATAGAGAAAGAATTTGAAAAAGGGGAAGATTTCAACGAAGAGGATGCGTCCAAGGTACCGCAGATAGACTTCGCCGATATCCCGGATGTGTTGCCGCTCCTGCCGGTTCGTGATGTCGTAATCTATTCCTACATGATACTCCCGCTCATGGTGGGCAGGGAACGGTCAATCCGGGCGGTGGAGCATGCGCTGTCCCGGAACAGGCTGATATTCCTCGCCACGCAGAAGACCTCCAGCGAAGAAGACCCTGCGCCCGAAGGAATCTACCGGACCGGCACGGTCGCCATGGTCGTCAAGTTGCTCAGACTTCCCGATGGCAGGATAAAGATCCTTGTCCAGGGACTTGCCAAGGCCCGCACGATTTCGTATGTCTCCACCGACGAGTTCTTTATCGTAAGCATTGACAAGATCCCTGAGCCTTCCTCTCAGCCCATAACCATTGAGGTCGAGGCGCTCATGAGGTCGGTCAAGGAGAACTCGGAGAAAATCCTGCAACTGAGGGGAATTATCTCGCCCGACGCGGTTGCGATCCTCGATTCCATCGAAGATCCCGGAAGGTTGGCCGATCTTGTGGCTTCGAACCTGAAGTTGAGGGTGGAGGAGTCGCAGGCCATTCTCGAGGTCATAGATCCGCTCGAACGGCTCGGAAAGGTCAATGAGCTGCTCTCCAAGGAGCTGGAGCTGTCGGCCATGCAGGCCAAGATACAGACCCAGGCCAAGGAGGAGATGGGTAAGACGCACCGGGAATATTTCCTCAGGGAACAACTGAAGGCCATTCAAAGTGAGCTGGGCGAAATTGACGAAAAGACGAAGGAAATAGATGAGTTCAAGGAGAAGATCGCCAAGGCCAGGATGCCTCAGGAAGTAAAAAAGGAGGCCGACAAGCAGCTCAGTCGTCTCGGTCAGATGCATCCGGACGCGGCGGAGGCCTCGATCATACGCACGTACCTCGATTGGATGGTTGAACTCCCATGGTCCAAGGCCACGCGCGACCGTCTGGATATCAAGAACGCCAAGGAAATCCTGGATGAGGACCATTACAACTTGGAAAAGGTCAAAGACCGCATCCTCGAGTACCTCGGTGTGAGGAAACTCAATAAGAAGATGAAAGGTCCGATCCTTTGCTTCGTGGGCCCGCCGGGAGTGGGCAAGACATCGCTCGGCCGGTCGATCGCTCGGGCTCTCGGGAGGAAATTCACCCGTATCTCTCTCGGAGGCGTAAGGGACGAGGCTGAGATCCGAGGCCACCGAAGGACGTACATCGGTGCGCTTCCCGGACGCATAATCCAGGGGCTTAAGAACGCGGGCTCGAACAACCCGGTCTTCATGCTCGACGAGGTGGACAAGGTGGGGGCCGACTTCCGAGGAGACCCCTCAGCCGCGCTCCTGGAGGTCCTCGACCCTGAACAGAACCATGCGTTCAGCGATCACTATTTGAATGTCCCCTTTGACCTGTCCCGGGTCATGTTTATAACCACCGCCAATGTTGCCGATCCGATCATTCCTGCACTGAAGGATCGGATGGAGGTCATTGAGCTCTCCGGATATGTGGACGAGGAGAAGCTTAAGATTGCCCGTCAGTTTCTCATTCCGAGACAGATTAAGGAAAATGGCATAAAGCCCGATCACTTTAACATCACGGATGAGGGGATACTCGGAATTGTCAATCAGTACACCCGGGAGGCGGGCCTGAGAAATCTCGAACGAGAGATCGCCAACCTGTGCCGGAAGATTGCACGGAAGATAGCCGAGGGGGACCAGAAGATCCCGCGGATGTCAGCCAGAAATCTCCACAAGTTCCTCGGCGTTCCCAAGTATCTCCCCGACCAGGAGCGGCCGGAGAGCGAGGCCGGCGTGGCCACCGGATTGGCGTGGACTCCGTACGGTGGGGACATCCTTCATATCGAGGCCACGCCCATGGAAGGCAAGGGAAACCTCCTGCTCACCGGCCAACTGGGAGACGTAATGAAGGAATCGGGCCAAGCGGCCATGTCGTATTTTCGGTCACGCGCGGCACGCTACGGAATGAAGGAGAAGTTCTATTTCTCCAAGGACATTCACATCCATGTTCCCGCGGGGGCTATTCCCAAAGACGGGCCTTCTGCCGGCGTCACCATGGCCACTGCGTTGGTCAGCGCATTCACCGGGATACCGGTACGGTCGGATGTCGCGATGACCGGTGAGATCACTCTGAGAGGCCGCGTTCTCCCCATCGGTGGGCTCCGGGAAAAAGCCCTTGCCGCATTGCGGGCCAGGATTCACACGATCATTGCCCCGGAAAAGAACGAAAAGGATCTGGAAGAGATTCCCAAGCACATCCGACGCAAGCTCGAATTCAAATTCGTCAAACACATGGACGAAGTACTCCAGATAGCCCTCGTGGAGGATGCGGAGGCCAAAGCCAAGACCACGAGGAAAATCGCGGCGAAGAAGCCGGAAACATCGGCCGGAAAGAAGGCCGCTTCACGTTCAGGGCGTACCCGAGCCACTGGAGCCGTCCCCAGGGCAGGAAATCGGCCTTAACCTCGCGCGGAACGTTGCTTATGGGTGGAACGCTCCTCTTCATCGTGCTCATGCTCCTGATCCTGGTGCCCGGAGTCATCCTGGCGGTACATAGATTTAGAGTGTACCTCCAGCAGGAGAAGGAACGAGAATCCAAATGGGACGCAATGGTCACCGGCGATCAACTCGCGGCCGTTCTGAAAAAGGCGAAGAAGGTAGGCGCGGACGAGGAAGAGAACGGGGCCGAGGGGTAGATCTCCCTGTTGGCGCGGATTCGACACAAGTGCCAGTCGACCACGATGTTGTTCTACAAATTCCCCTCGAGGGTGTAGGTGTGATGAAAGTCTCTTCGGGGGCGGTCTCTCCCGAAGGTAGCCAGTCCCGGCCAAGGCGAACCACGATTGTGGGCCGGTATTACACGCTTCCTCGTGAGAAGGCGCGTGTGGTGGTCGTGAGCGCTCTTACATGGGCCTCGGCTTGGTCGGAGATTCGGTGCATTTCCACTTCGATCTCCTGCCTGAGTCTCTCGTAAGCATCCTCTGTCAACCCTTTCGGGATCTCCATCGGCTTTCCGAACGCACAGACAATGGTGCCGAAGGGCAACGGAACGATCATTTTATCCCACGACTTGAACTGAATCTTGCGAGTGGCCCAGCTTACGATCGGTACGACCGGCTTGCCCGTTTCACGCGCCAGAATAACAATGCCCATCTTGACCTTGCGTGCTGGGCCTCGGGGCGCATCGACCGCGAGACCGGAATTGAATCCCTCCTGGTTGACCAGCTCTATCATCCCGGAAAGCGCTTCCTTGCCCCCGCGCGATGACGATCCGCGCGTCGTGAGGTAACCCCATCGACGAAGACACCGGTCGATCAACTCGCCGTCCCAGGACCGGCTCACCATGATGACCCCAGGGTATCCGCGGCGGAAGCAATGGTAAATCGGGTAGAGCATTGTCCCGTGGAAGCACGCCACTGCAAAGGACTGGTTCCTGCACACCTGGTCCTCATATTCCTGGTTGAGCACGACCTTCCTCGACGTCGCATACAGGAACCGGGCATAGGCGGAGACGAGTCTCGGCAAGAGGAAGAGAGCGATTCTGAACCAAAGGCGGGCGCCTTTTTCGCCGCTCATCTCTTTCACTTCTTCACCCTCCGGTTTCGGCTGCTATATCAAATCGCCCGACGAAAAGTAACCATTTTCGTCAGAATTCACCGGTGGAACGTCGCTGGCAGCTTATGGAACCATCAGCCCGGGCAATCGAGAAGATACGTAATAATACCAAGAAAAACACAAGGACACAAAGAAGTCAGCCAGTCTTCGAGACTCAGCGGTGCTGTTTCAAATGAGGCATCATGCCCCGTGATAGATCAACCGGCTCGTGTCAGTTGATCCCTTCTGAATGCGGTAGCGCAAGCACGCTTGATACTCTTGACCTGCGGATGGCGAGCCTGTCCCCCCTAAATGACTGAGACCTACGGCTCGATCCAGACCCGAGCGACGGAGAAAAACGTACAAAGTGTAACGTGGCACTTGACACAATTCACTTTATCGTATAGCATGGGGGGCAGTGGCAGATTCTCAAGACCCGGAGGCGACCCAGTATGGAAAGGCATAGGCGCAGACGACCGCGAGACGATCAGGGAAATCGCCTTCTCAGGATGAGGGAGCTGGTGGAGGCCACGGGTGTTCCCAAATCGACCATTCTTCACTACGTCAAAGAAGGGTTGCTCCCGGAGCCGCTCAAGACCAGTCCCAACATGGCCTACTACCCCCCTAATTCAGTAGAGCGCGTGCGATTCATCAAGACCGTCCAAAGCAGTCATCGCCTGCCGTTGGCCAAGATCAAAAGCCTGCTGGTCTGGAGAGACCAGGGACAGGACATCACTCTCCGGCTGGAACTCGTCCAGGAGATTTTCGGTCAGATGGACGGGCCGTTGTTGGACAAGACAGCGTTTCTCGAGGCTACCGGCCTGGCTCCGATGCAGCTTCGCGAGCTTCTCCGCGTCGGGCTGATGCTCCCTTTGGAATCAGGGCGTTTCGACGGGGAAGACGTGGCCATGGGGGTTATCTACGCCGCCGGTCTGGCCCAGGGCGTCACAGTCGAGGAGATGGCCTTCTATTCCAGGTTGGGCAAGCAAATCGTGGACGAGGAGATCGCCCTGCGCAGACGGCTTACCAGCCACCTCCCCGACGAGGCCGATGCGGGCGAAACGCTTAGACTGGTCCGTGCCGCCCGCGCCACGCGCAGCTACGTGATTGACAGGCTCTTTCAACACAGGGTGGCGAAGGCCCGGAGCCTCAAGGACGAGGAGTTACCATCATGAACCGTCTCCTGACTGTCGTGTCTGTCGTAGTGACGTGAAAGTACATGACGGTCGGGGGCCTGGGAGGAGAACATGGAAGAAAAGCGCAAAGTGATCGCTGTTAACGGCTCTCCACACGAAGGCGTGAGCAATGTCTCTCAGATGATCGGCATGCTCGGAAAGACATTCGCTGAGGAAGGATTCGAGATAGAGGAAATTTTCCTCAACCGTCACAGGATCGAATACTGTACGGGATGTGCCGTCTGCCTCGAGAAGGGGAGCTGCTGGATAAAGGACGACCACAAGAAGGTAATGCAGAAGATTCTGGATGCGGATGCGGTGATTCTTGGATCGCCCGTGTATTTCCATCACGTGACCGCCCAGATGAAGACCTTCCTTGACAGGTCTCTCGCTTATGGCCACAGGCCTCTCCGCACCTGGAAGCCCGGTCTTGCCGTGAGTGTTGCGGCCGCGTTCGGCGAGGTCTCCGTGGCTCAATACCTGGGATTTTTATTGTGTGTTTACGGAGCGTTCCAGATCGGGCAGCTTACCGCATTGGCCACAGGTCCCGGCCAGTTCGTGGGCAAGGAACTGGTGGAGGCCCGGGCTGCGGATCTGGCTCACGACATGGCCCGGGCAGTGAGGGAGGGGCGAAGGTACCCCGCGACGGAACACGACCTGTTCTACTGGAGTCTTATGGGAGGCCTCGTCAGAGAAAACCGGGAGTTCATGAGGGCGGACCACGATTACTGGGAGGAACAAGGCCTTTACAACAGCTTCGAGGCCTACATCCAGCAGGTCCGCTCCCCCGCCGTAACCAACGTGGAGACGAGAAAGGCCTGGATCAAGAATCTTATGCGGGGTCGAAGGGCAACCTCTGAGACAAAGCCTGACCGCCCGCCCGCTGCCGGGCCCCACACCGCTCGGACAGTCCGCGAACTCCTGGAGATGATGCCGTTGGGCCTCAGCACGGAGGCTTCGGACGGACTCGAGGTGACTTATCAGTTCGAGGTGACGGGCAGCGAGGATTTCACCGCCCATATCAGAATAGAAAATCGCCAAGCGACGTTTCACGAAGGTGCTGTCGAAAAGCCGGACGTGATCGTAAAGACGCCGGCCGACGTATGGCTGGCAATAGGTCGTGGAGAACAGGACGGCGCGCAGGCGTTCATGTCGGGCAAATATACGATCGACGGAGACCTGAATCTGCTCATGAAGCTCAGTAGCCTCTTTCCCAGGTAGGATTCGCGGACGTCCGCAAAAGGTGGCCGGGTGGTAGGCTGGAGCCTTGGTCAGGTGCCGGTCTCGAGCAGCTCCAGGGCCTCGGTCGCGGCCTCCCGAACGTCCGGGTCCGGGTCTTGGGTAGCTTTGCGCAGTGCCTCGGCCGCCCGCACATCTCCGATCTTACCGAGGAGCTCCGCGGTGTCCCCCCGCAGCGCGACGTCGTCCTCCGAGAGCAGGGCCGTCAAATCCTCTACGATCGGATCGAGGCTCCGGGGGTCCTGTTCCAGAGCGGCTTCCAGCGCGACAAGCGCGCCCATACGAACCGAGAACTCCTGGCTCCGGTACAGGGGGAGTATTGCGTGCGGCTGCCTGCGACGTCGCATCAAGGCGGCTGCACCTTCCGCTCTGCCTGCGTCTATCATGGATCGAAGGACCGTGGTCAGCGAGTCCGGGTCTCCCGACGCGATGATAGCCCGCAGAATCTCTTCTTCGGAGATGTCCCCCACGAGCGTCGCTCCGTCGTTGATGACCAAGGTCGGCGTAGAGCGTACCGCATAACGTTCGGCCAGATCCGAATACTGGAGCACATCCGCGATGATGACCTTGAGTAGGGGCTGACTAGTAGCCAATGAAAGGACTCGTCGTACCACCTTCGGACAATGCGGGCACGCGGCTGCAAGCAGGACGAGCACTTCCACCGGTGAATCTGAATCGCTCAGGCTCGTCTGCGCATCAATTTCCGACACCGGCTTTGCCTGCCCAAGCCATGCCAAAGCCTCGAGAAAAGGCTGGAATTCCGGTCCTTCCGGCGCGGCCAGGTAATGTATGTTGCGGTAATTCCCGGAGATAAGAGTAATTGAGGGTTTTCCCGGCACGACGGCTTCGTATGATTCTTCCAGAATGACCCTGTCCATCGAGACACCCGCGACTTGCCGGGCAACATGGACCAGATTCCGTTGAAAGGGGAGGCCTAAAGGCTCCGCGTTGACCCTCAGCGTCACCTGACGGGTGATTTGATTGCTAACCTCCTGCACTTGCAGCAGTTCGTGATCTGAGAGCAATGCGGGCTCCTTTCATCGCAACTCTCCATCCAAGCGGTCCGGCCTCGGGATTGACCCGCGGTGCGGTCTCCTTAGCATGTCCAGAGCACCCGTGACACCGGAACACAGACAAGAGCACATCCCGGTTCTGGAACGATTCGGGGGCTCGATATCATGCAGGCCACATAGGCACGGCGTCCTGCACCTCGACGAAACAAGGCCCCGGACGCCGTGGAAAAGATTGAGGTATCGCCCAACCAAAAACGAAGAACTAATCGGACCCCGGTACGTAATTGAACAGTACGTATCCTCCTGGAGCCTTGTAACTGGGAGGCTGCTGTTTTACCCCTCTGAGGGGAGCAGGCATGTAACTCCACAGGTAACCGCCCAATTGACGAACGGAATGCATTCCCTGAAAGATGAGACCGTCGTCTATCGGCCCGGATTGGTTCGGGGGTCTGCGCCCGTAGTCTTGGGGCATCGGCTGAAACTGGGGTTGTCCGTAATAGTTGACCGGTCCTCGATAGGTGTTGTCGTAAATACTTCCCTGCTGGCTCCAGGCCGTGCCTGCGCTGAGGAATACCAAACCTACTATGAAAGGAATCAAGTCCTTCATAACCCCACCTCGACTGCAATGGAATTGTCGTTATCATAGCACGAATAGCCCTCTCAATAAAGGGATTTGATAAGGACCCTTGACAAAACCGGTAGAAATGTGACAGAATTTAGGACCTTTACCGTGATTGGAGGTTCATCGGATGAATAAGATAGCCGTGGCTGCCGTTTGTGTCCTGCTGATATCCGTCATGGCCGCTCCTGGCTTCTGCGGGGTTGCCTACAAAAAGAGTGGTACCCTTTACCGCATAGGAACGTCTGCGTACGACAGAGGCGTATCGTTTGTCGCAAATACGGAAACCCATCTCACCGGTGTCGTCAGGAACGCTTTCAGCCTGTTCAATCCTTGCCTGGATTTGGTTAAAGGCTGCTCAAGCCTCGTGCTGGCACCCATCGAAGTACCTTTTGATTATATCTCCAAGGCCACCAGGACAAGGCGGGGCCCCAGGTCAAGGATACCGGTTCCCAAGAAACCGACGATACCGAAAAAGTGATTCGATGATGGTCTGATTGTCCACAGGGGACGGGAGAGGGATGCCACGGGGAGCCTTGCGCGGCTCTTGCGCGTCCCTCTTCTGCGGACAGGAGGGTGTTGATGATCGGGAGAATCATTCTCATAATTCTCCTTTTTCTGTTCTGCCTTAATCCCGACGGGGCCGCCGGCGCCGCCAAGGTACATCGGCATGGTCTCGCCATATGCTCGGTGATCATCAAGGAGATGACGGAAGGACGAATCAGCCTGAAAGAGGCAGGGTTGATCTCCAGGGCCATCGCTCACGCGGGCAACAAGCATTTCGGAAGGGTGACATGCGGGGAAATGTGGCTCTACATGGCCATCGCCTATGTTGAGAGCGGGTTCCGCAACAACGTGGTCAATTACAAGAACTGCCGGGGGATGTTCCAGATCCACGCTCCCTCATGGGCGAGGAAACTCGGGTTCAGATACAGGGATCTTCTCGATCCCGAAAAGAACGCCGACGCGGGAATTCATATCTTCAAGTACTATTTGTACCGCTATAAGAGACTCATCCCGGCTTTGAGCGCATACAACAGCGACCATCCACGCGCCGCGCGGGGGTACGCAAGGGCTGTGCTAGGCACACGCAGGAAGATTAAGAAACGATACACGCAACTCTACGAGAGCCTCCACGAGCGAGACCTCATGGCCTACCACGTCGCGTTCCCATAGCTCTGTTCGCGGTGCGATTGTTCGGCCGGTCGTCAGGACTCACTCGGCGGCTTCCCTTGTCCAAAGGGGAACTCGGCACGCGCAAACAGCCGATGAACGTGAGATTCTCCTGGATAGCGGGCTCTCAGCGTCATGTATTATTGAGGGTGTTAACGAGGTGGGCCGTAGAGAAACGGGCGAAAAACGGACGCGATAAAATCCCACGGATGGAACAATGATGGGTTGTGATCCATGGGGATGTACGGATCGTGCCCCACGGGATAGCATGCGGAGACCGGTCCGTCCGGCGGCGGAACATAGTGCGGGAGACAGGATATGCAGCCGCTACTGGCGAGCGCTGCGAAGAGAATAAATACCAATAAGATTTTTCTTAAGACGGTCACCATTAAAGTAAACCTTTAAAGATCAGACCCACCCATTTTACCGATTTCCGCCCCCGCAATCAAGGTAAAAAGGCGCTACCGCTGCAGGTCAAAGATGGATCCAGCCCCTGACGAAAGGTGTAATTTCCCTGCAGAATCAATAAGTAAAGCCTCGACTCCGGCCATCGATTCCACTTCATGGAGACCCCTTTTCACCCCTAATACGAAGACCGCGGTTGCAAGCGAATCAGCCGTTACGCCGTCCGCTGATACGATGGTCACCGACTGAACACCTCTTGCGGGATAGCCGGTACGGGGGCTGAGGATATGGTGATAGCGCGTCCCATCCTTCTCGAAAAATCGTTCGTAGTCTCCAGATGTCACGATCACTCTGTTGTTCAACTCAGCCACCGCGACGATCGAGTTCATTTTTCGGGGCGCCTGGACTCCGACGCGCCACGGCTGGTTCGGTCCCTTCATGCCCAGGGCCAGGATGTCGCCCCCCGCATTGACGAGCGCTGCACTGATTCCGTGCTGCTTGAGGACCACCGCGGCCCGATCCAACGCGTACCCTTTGGCAATCCCCCCCAGATCCAAAGCCATTCCCCGATCGGGAAGCGTCACGGTACCTGCTTCGGTGTCGATTGCGACCTTTTGCCATCCGATCTTTGCAAGTGCCTGAGTGATCTCTGCACGCGACGGGAGCCTCGGATCCCCTCCGCTGAAATTCCACAGCCGGGAAAGGGGGCCGATGGTAGGATCAAACGCCCCGTGAGTCTGGCGAGCCATTGCCAGGCTCCTCTGCAACAGGCGCAGGAGTTCTGCATTCGTTTTCGTCGGCCCCAGTCCCGCATGTTCATTCAGCCTGGTTAACGCGGACGGCTTGTGAAAGGAGGTGAGATTCTCCACCCGCTCGATCTCGTCTATCACGGCCTGGCAGGCTGCTTTGGCCTTCTCGCTCGTCCCGACGACAGTGATCTGAACCAGGGTGCCCATGAGCAGCCGGTTGACCCTGTACAGTCGCCCTGAGTCCGACTTCGTGCAAGAGCCAAGACCCCACAGCGCGCAAACCGACACCAACGTCAGGACCGCGTATACGTGCCTGTTCATGTTTCGGCCGACCGGGCGCGGGATTCCACTTTCCCTGCTCCGACGATAAGCCGCATCGGCACGATCATCGTGAAGAATGGGAACATGTACATGGCCGCAAGAATGGGGGAAAGCGGTCCGAAAAACCGGGAGGAAAAGACGATTACCAATACGTTGTTCATGATCGCGAGACTTATCCCTGCCGCGATTCTCTCCGAAGGTCCGCGACCGGGGGTAACCAGGTAACCCGTCCCGTAATAAATGACCGAAAGACCGTAGGCAATTCCCAGGGATATCACGAGATGGTTCGGGTACCGGAACAGGAATGCGGAATACTTCGAAAAAACCCCGAGGTTTACGATCGCAAACATCAGCAGAGATATGGGGAACTGGAACCCAAGAATCCGCTCGGTCAATCCGGGAAACAACCGCCGCATGACGATCACCGATCCCATGGGCACGAAGATCACCAGAGCCAGGAGACGCACCATCATGAAGAACGGAATCGTGATATCCGCGCCTGCCATGAGCTTGACGAGTGCAGGCAATGAAAACGGTACGAGGACGGACGTCGCGATCGTCATGCGGAGCACGGAAACCAGATCCGCGGACAGGAGGATGGCAATGAACGGCGCTACCACGCCGGTTGAAATCCCCGAAAGCAGGAGCACCGGTATCGCGTAATCGGGGATGAGGACGCGAGCCGCGCCGTACAACACGGCAGGCAGAGCGATGAGTTTGAGCCCTGCCAACATCGACAGTCGGATCACTGCTCCGGCAGAGGGTGCTATCAATGCTCGAAAATCGATCCTGAGGAAACTCAGGAAGAGCAGGAGCATCATCGCGTAAAGTATAAGGGGGTTGAACACCGCGCACTGGTCGGGGAACGCCACTGCCACGGCCAGTGACGCGAAAACGACCACGAAGAGGGCGAGATCGTTCAACCTCACCGCGGCCTCCTCAGGGTCGTTCGCGGATGTAGGCAGACCCTCGGCGATTTCGGGTGGCCTTCGCCGGTCGAATCGACCGCGGCGCGGTACCGAGAGATGAGCCGGCCCAAGGGTCAGGACCGGGGCCAGAGAAAGAGCCCTGTGGCCTCATGGAAGACTCGGACCGGCACGGGACCGGAGACAGGCGACCCGTAAAGTTCGCCGACCGAGACAATGGTACCCGGCATGACGTGCCCGCCCACGCATTTGAAATCTTGATCCGCCAGAATAGCGTGCGCGTGCACGAAGATCTCACCGTCCTTTTCGGAGACATTTCCTATGCAGGCGATGATCTCCCAGATGCCAGGGAATTCCCGATTCATATATTGGCGCGCGTCGCGATCGAAGTAGCCGAGGACTCCCGTGGAAACGGCACCGATAATGCTGAACGCGGCCTTCCTGATGGAACGCTCACGGAAGGCGTTCGCTATGGCCTCAATCAAATCGTCTCCGGAAGGGAGACGGACAAGAAACCTTTCTTCCATACGGACATTTCTCCTGATTTGGCGCAGAGCCGCTTGTCTACCCGATAAGAGAGGCGACACGGGATCGGCCCGATTCCGGGACGCCACTCTCCCGATCTTTTCCTGTAAACTGTGATAAGCTATACCATCGACCGAGCAGAGACAAGGGGTTCCTCATGAGAAACGGATTCTGTCATCACTGCGGAGCTGCCCTGGAGTTTGTCGAGAGGGTCTTCAGGACCGACACCTGTCCGGAGTGCGATTCAGATGTGTACTGCTGTCTCAACTGCCGGAATTACGATGAATCTGCTCCCAATGAGTGCAGGGAGCCACAGGTCGAAAAGGTCACGGTGAAAGACCGCCGGAATTTTTGTGAGTATTTTGACCTGAGCGACAGGCGCGGCTCCTCGGACGCGGCCGACCGCGCGGCGCAATCCAGACGGAAACTCGAAGAACTCTTCAAGAAATGAACAGACGCGGTTCACCGGGTACACTACGGCCCCCCGGAAACGGGAGCAAGTCGGTTGAATCGGCTGTACCGACGGCTTGGGAGTCGGGCTGCACCCCAGAAAGAATGAAAGAAAAAGAGAATTTATTGACGAGGCGCAACTATCTAATATCATGGATCTATCTCCAATCGAGTAGGCGCGATGCTCGCGGAACTTGAGCAGGTCACTCAATTTTGGTGTTGACAGCAAAGGGTCTCCGTGTTACGCGGCTACCCTGTAGAAAAGTCTGCGTAGTGGAAGAAATGAAGCGTTACCAGATCCTCCTTATTGTCGTCCTCATTTCGGTCATTATTGTCCGGGTCGGACAATTAGGGACAGGGGCCTGGTAATGGATACGCAATAAGTTAATAAGAGACATAAAGGCCAACAAGATCCGTTACTGGGCTCCAGCCCGGTAGCGGATTTTTTTTGTCTCCGAACGCGGGGAGAAAGGGCTGGACATGACTGAAGGCAAGAAGATGCTCAGCGCCACCATTAAGGAAGGAGTGGAAAGGGCACCTCACAGGGCGTTACTCAGGTCGCTCGGATTCACATCCGAGGACATCGCGCGACCGTTGATAGGCATCGTGAACTCCTACTCGGAGATCATCCCCGGCCACGTGCACCTGAACAGGCTCGCGGACGCCGTCAAGGCAGGGGTGTACATGGCTGGCGGGACTCCCGTAGAGGTGGGTACCATCGGCGTATGCGACGGCATAGCAATGAACCATCTCGGCATGAAATATTCGCTGGCAAGCCGTGAACTCATCGCGGACTCAGTGGAGATCGTCGCCAGAGCGCATTGCTTCGACGCGATGGTCCTGATGCCCAATTGCGACAAGATCATTCCGGGAATGCTCATGGCTGCCGCGAGACTTGACATTCCCGCGATCTTCGTCAGCGGAGGTCCCATGTTGGCGGGCCGCTCTCAGGGGAGATGCCTCGACATAGCCGAGGTCTTCGAGGCTGTGGGCGCGGTCAAGGCCGGCAAGATGTCACTCGAGGAACTGGCGCGTATCGAAGTTGATTCAGGGCCCACGTGCGGGTCCTGCGCGGGCATGTTCACTGCCAACTCCATGAATTGCCTCACGGAGTCGCTTGGCATGGCCTTGCCCGGAAACGGAACCGTCCCTGCGGTGATGAGCGAGCGCGTGAGGCTCGCCAAGCGCACCGGCGTACAAGTTCTGGAACTGTGGCGGGAAGGGATCCGTCCTCGCCGGATCATGACCCGCCAAGCTTTCCACAACGCGTTGGCGGTTGACATGGCCCTCGGATGTTCGACGAACACGCTGCTCCACCTGCTCGCCATCGCGGATGAGGCGGGAGTGAAGCTCGACCTGGAGACGGTCAACCAGATCAGCGAACGCACGCCGAACCTGTGTCGGATCAGCCCGGCAGGGTCGCATCACGTGGAGGATTTGGACCAGGCCGGCGGAATCCCCGCGGTCATGGCGGAACTGAGAAGAGTCGGTCTCCTTGACCCCGTTTGCGTCACTACAACAGGGCGGAAGGTTGGAGAAAACCTTGAGGGCCGGACGGTCCTGGATCGCAACGTGATACGCGCTCCAGAGGATCCGTACAGTCCCCAGGGAGGGCTGGCCGTGCTCTTCGGAAATCTGGCGCCCCAAGGCGCGGTGGTCAAACAGTCGGCTGTAGCGCCGGAGATGCTTGCCTTCGAGGGACCGGCCCGGGTCTTCGAATCGGAGGAAGAGGCCACCGACGCGATCCTCAACGGCAAGATTTGCGCGGGAGAGGTCATCGTCATTCGCTACGAGGGACCCAAAGGTGGCCCGGGAATGAGGGAGATGCTCACCCCCACGTCCTCCCTGAGCGGAATGGGGCTTGGAGCAAAGGTGGCGCTGATAACCGACGGACGATTCTCCGGAGCGACCCGGGGGGCCTCCATCGGGCACGTTTCCCCTGAAGCCATGGCCCGCGGTCCGATCGCGATCATCCGAGAAGGGGACCGCATATCCATTGACATTCCGGCCAAGCGACTCGACGTCAAGCTGCCCTCTGAGGAGATTTCCGCTCGCCTCGCAGACTGGAAGGCCCCGGTACGCGAGGTACCGGCCGGTTATCTTGAACGGTACGCGGAACTTGTAACGTCAGCCAATACAGGCGCGGTGTTTCGGACCCGAAGTCGCGGGGACCAGGCCACCGCACCGTCGGGGAGGTGATCCCATGGCAAGGTATTCCGGTGCCCAGATCTTCGTCAAATGCCTCGAGGCGGAAGGTGTCGACGTGGTTTTTGGCTACCCCGGGGGAGCGGTGATAGACATCTATCACGAGCTCGATCAATCCGATATCCGTCATGTGCTGGTGAGGCACGAGCAGGCCGCGGTCCACGCCGCGGACGGGTACGCCCGTGCCGCCAGGAAGGTGGGTGTCGCCCTGGCCACCTCAGGGCCGGGGGCCACAAACACCGTAACCGGCATCGCGTCGGCGTACCTGGATTCCATTCCCGTTGTGGTCTTCACGGGCCAGGTGCCCACGCCACTCATCGGAAACGACGCGTTTCAAGAGGTGGACATCGTCGGTATCACGAGGCCGTGCACCAAGCACAATTTCCTCGTCAAGAGCCTGGGCGAACTCGTGGACACCGTATCAAAAGCCTTTCATCTGGCCCGTTTGGGTCGTCCCGGGCCGGTGCTGGTGGATCTGCCCAAAGACGTCCAGCAGGCCAGTGAAGAATTCGATTACCCGGAAGCCGTTAATATCCGCACCTATCAGCCGAAGTACCAACCTCACAGCGGGCAATTGAAGAAGGGATTCGACCTCATTGCGGAGGCGAAGCGACCGGTTATCTACGGAGGTGGAGGGCTCATTTCCTCGGGAGCTGCAGAGGAACTGAAAAGCTTCGCGCGAAGGCTTTCCATTCCCGTCACCCTCACACTCATGGGTCTCGGCGCTTTTCCCGCGGATGATCCGCTGTGGTTGGGTATGCTCGGGATGCACGGCACCTATCGGGCGAACATGGCTGTGGGCAACTGCGATCTCCTCTTGGCCATCGGGGCGCGGTTTGACGACAGAGTGACCGGCAAGATCGATCAGTTCGCACCCAAAGCGAAGATCGTTCACATTGATATCGATCCGACCTCCATCCAGAAGAACGTACCGGTAGATGTGCCGGTAGTTGGGGACTGCCGTGAGTCCCTGGTAATGCTGCAGACCTTTGCAGATCAGATGAACGGTACCAATTGGGCCGAACGCCACGGAGCATGGCTCAAAACGATCGACGAGTGGAAACAGACCCAACCCCTGGCGTACGAGCAGGATGGCGACGCTGCCATCAAACCGCAATACGTGGTGGATACGATCCACCGGCTGACGGGAGGAAACGCCATCATCTCCACGGAGGTCGGCCAGAATCAGATGTGGGCTGCCCAGTACTATCATTTCAATTCTCCGAACAGCTTTGTGACGTCCGGTGGATTGGGGTGCATGGGATTCGGCTTCCCGGCCGCCATCGGCGCGCAAATCGCGTGCCCGGATCGCGTGGTTTTCGACATCGCGGGAGACGGATCGATTCAGATGAATATTCAGGAACTTGCAACTGCAGTCCATTACAATGTGCCGGTAAAGATCGCCATCCTGAACAACCGGTATCTCGGGATGGTCCGCCAATGGCAGGAGCTTTTCAAGGATCGGCGGTATGCGTCCACCGAGATGGATTCTGCGCCGGACTTCGTGAAGCTCGCGGAAGCGTACGGCGCCGTCGGAATCAGGGCCACCGAGCCTGATGAGGTGGAACCGGCCATCGAGCGGGCCCTCTCCGTTGATCGGCCCGTGATCATGGATTTCTTGGTGGAGCGTGAGGAGAACGTCTACCCGATGGTTCCCGCGGGCGAACCGTTGACCAACATGCTGCTGGTGTAGCCATGAACGACCACAAGACGGACGAGGCGAGGCATACCCTTTCGATTCTAGTGGACAACGAGCCGGGAGTGCTCTCCCGGGTTTCCGGTCTCTTCAGCGGGAGGGGATTCAATATTGCGAGCCTCTCCGTCGCGGAGACCATGGACCCCAAGATCAGTCGGATCACCGCGGTCATCCCCGGCAGTGAGATGATCCTGGAGCAGATTAAGAAGCAGCTCAGGAAGCTCATCAATGTTCACAGGGTCATCGATATCACCGACACCCCGCGAGTCGAGCGCGAACTGGCTCTGCTCAAGGTGAACGCGAAGAACGGCGCTCGAGCGGAGGTCCTCAGAATCGTCGACATTTTCAGGGCCAAGGTCGTGGATGTGAGCCCGTACGATTACACCATAGAAGTGACCGGAACCGGCGAGAAGATCGACGCGATCCTGACCCTGCTCAGCAAGTTCGGGATTTCCGAAATCGCCAAGAGCGGATTGACCGCCCTGGCCAGGAGTACGAAAGGAGAAAAATGAAAGCGAGAGTCTACTACGATCAGGATGCAGATCTGGAACTCCTCAGGAACAAGACCATCGCGATTATCGGATACGGAAGCCAGGGACGGCACCAAGCGCTCAACCTGCGTGAAAGCGGTCTGAAGGTGATCATCGGTCAGCGGCCCGGCGGAGCGGGCTTTCAGAGCGCCAAGGAAGACGGATTCGAGCCCATGGCTGCACGACAGGCCGCGGCCGACGCGGACCTCGTGCAAATCCTGGTACCCGATCATTTGCAGCAGACCCTCTTCCGCGACGAGATAGCTTCGGAACTCTCTCCGGGGAACATGCTCCTCTTTTCCCACGGATTCAGCATCCACTACGGCCAGATCGCCCCCCCCACACATGTGGACGTGGCAATGATCGCACCCAAAGGACCGGGGCACCTCGTCCGTCGGGAATACGAGCGCGGCAGGGGGGTGCCTTCACTTCTCGCGGTGCAGCAGGACGCGACGGGCGACGCGAAGCCTCTGGCGCTGGCCTACGCGAAAGGCTTGGGAGCGACCCGAGCTGGGCTCATCGAGACCACCTTCGCGGAAGAAACCGAGAGCGACCTATTCGGCGAGCAGGCGGTGCTGTGCGGCGGCGCGACCTCTCTGGTCAAGTTCGGGTTCGAGACCCTGATCGAGGCAGGCTACCAGCCGGAAATCGCGTACTTCGAGTGCCTCCACGAGCTGAAGCTCATTGTTGACCTTATGTACGAGGGAGGCATGGAGTTCATGAGATATTCCATCAGCGACACCGCGGAGTATGGAGACCTCACCCGGGGAAACCGCGTCGTGGGACCCGAGGTCAAGCTGGCGATGAAGAAGATTCTGGAGGATGTCCAGAGCGGAGAATTCGCACGGGAATGGATACTGGAGAACCAGGCCGGAAGGCCCGTACTCCAGGCACGACGTAGGCAGGAATCCGCCCATCCTATCGAGGTGGTGGGAAAAGAGCTGCGAGCCATGATGGGCTGGATCAAGGACCAAACGTGAAACCGACTTTCCGACTCGCACCCTAAGAGTCGGAGCCGCGTCTCGGCTCTTCCGCGAACCATGCGACGGGCGTGCCGAGACGCCACCGATACAAGCTGATCCGAGCGCTACCCTGCGCTCGGAAGCTCATATCGGCCCACCACGGCCGGAATGAAGGAATGAATCAGATGTCTAACCGACTTGAACAAGCCCGGACGAGGCCCGGTGACTTTCAGGAGAACTCGCCCGGAACGGATAGTCACTCAGCATGAGTGCCCCATCCCTTGATGGAGGCATTCGGGAGAGAACAATGCCACCCCCTACAGCCGTGCAGATCTTCGACACGACGCTCCGTGATGGCGAGCAGATGCCCCAATTGGCCTATTCTCCAGAGCAAAAGCTCCAGATTGCCCGAAAGCTTGATGAATTGGGTGCGGCTGTGATCGAGGCCGGCTTCCCTGTCAACTCGCCCGAGGAATTCGAGTCGGTGCGCCGCATTGCCCACGAAGTCTCCGCAACGGTGTGCGGAATGGCCCGAGTGGTTCCCCAGGATCTTGAAGCTGCGATCAGAACGGGCGTCGGAATGGTTGACGTCTTCTGTTCCACGAGCGAGATTCAGATGAAGAACTCCATGCGCGCGACTCCCGCGGAGGTGCTTGCTTCGACGCGCGACTCGGTGCAATACGTAAAAGACTGCGGGGTGCAGTGCATGTTCACGCCCATGGACGCCACCCGCACCGATCCCGGCTTTCTCCTGGAAGTCTGTCAGATCGCCCAAGAGGCGGGGGCAGACTGGATCGGTCTCACGGACACCGTGGGGGTCGGCACTCCCGGGAGCATCGCCGAAATGGTCAGGCGGGTGGCTGACGCGGTGGACGTGCCAATCTCGATCCACTGCCACGACGATTTCGGCCTGGCCACGGCAAATAGTCTCATGGCAGTGCAGGCCGGTGCGCGCATGGTCCAGGTGTGCTTGAACGGCCTCGGCGAGCGCGCAGGCAATGCGTCCCTGGAAGAGGTTGTCATGGCGCTCTCCTGTCTTGAAGGGGTAAACTGCGGGATCAAAACGGAAAAGCTCTACGAGACATCCCGTTTCCTCGAGCGCGTGTCAGGAGTCGCGGTTCCTCCAAACAAACCCGTTGTCGGCGGAAACGCGTTCACTCACGAGAGCGGGATCCATGCGGCCGGGATTATGCAGGACGGCAGCACCTTTGAGCCGGGCGTCATGACCCCTGAAATGGTAGGCCATCGGCGGCGCCTCGTTGTGGGCAAGCACGCGGGCCGACACGGAATCGCTCAGGCCCTTTTTGACGCCGGACTCAAACCGAGCGACAGCGAATTGACAGAGATCGTGCAGAGCGTGCGGTCCGCGGCGGCCAAGGGTAAACAGGTGATGAGCACCGATCTCTTCGCCATCGCGGAGACCGTTATGCAGAAGGTCCCCGCTGACATGCGGGCCGTCGTTGTGGACCAACTCGTGGTAACTACCGGTGACAAGATCGTCCCCATGGCGAGTGTGCGCGCACGGGTCAACGGGGCCGAGCGCACCGAAGCCGAGGTCGGAGTCGGTCCGGTGGACGCCGCGTTTCGCGCGGTCCGGCGAATGGTCGACGATAAGCTCAAGATCGAGATAGCCGAGTACCACGTCGACGCGATCACCGGCGGGAGTCACGCCACGGTCAAGGTTTCAGTCTCCGTTGAAGACGAAACGGGTCGCAAATCCAGCGCGGACGCGGCAAATGTCGACATAGTGATAGCGAGCGTGGACGCGCTGCTGACTGCCACCAACCATCTGATCCGCCTGCGGAACAACGCGGGCGCAGGCTCTCGGAAGGCGCTCTAATCATGCCGAGATTATTCGACAAGATATGGACGAGTCATGTCGTGGCATCGGATAGAGACGGTGAGGACCTCCTCTATGTTGATCGGCACCCGCTTCACGAGGTCACATCGCCCCAGGCATTCGAAGGTATCAGGCGTTCCGGTAGGAGCGTGAGACGACCGGATCTCACGTTTGCGGTCATGGACCACGTGGTTCCCACAACTCAGGGCCGCAGAAGACCGCTGGCGGACGCCATAGCCGACGCACAGCTCTCCGCACTCGAACAGAACTGCCGTGAGTTCGGCGTCACCCTCATGGGAATGGATCATCACTGCCAGGGAATCGTGCACGTCACCATACCCGAGCTCGGGCTGGTCTTGCCAGGGCAGACCGTCTTCTGCGGGGACAGCCATACCGCAACCCACGGCGCGTTCGGCGCTCTGGCATTCGGCATCGGGACCACCGAAGTCGAGCACATCCTTGCGACCCAGTGTCTCTGGCAGGCCACACCTCGCACCCTTGCCGTACGGGTGGAAAACTCCCTGGTCCCTCGCGTCACGGTAAAGGATCTCATCCTTTGGATTATCCGTCATCTCGGGGTTGATGGAGGCGCCGGGCACGCAATCGAGTACATGGGCCGTACTGTGGAGCGGCTTTCCATGGAAGAGCGCATGACCCTGTCCAATATGTCCGTCGAGTGCGGCGCGAAGGCCGGCCTGATAGCTCCCGACGAAACCACGTTCACCTATCTGGAAGGGCGACCTTATGCTCCTCAGGGACAGGATTTTCTCCGCGCAGTCGATTTCTGGCGAACGCTCCCCACCGATCCGGGGGAGCGCTTTGACGGCTATCTGGACGTCGATGCTTCCGTGATTGTTCCTCAGGTCACCTGGGGAACGACGCCTGCAGAGGTGACCGAGATCACCGCCGCGGTCCCGGATCCCGATTCCTTTGCCGACCGGGACGAGGCAAAGGTGGCTTGTCTGGCGCTCGAGTATATGGACCTCAAGCCGGGGACGCGGCTTCAAGGGGTCCCCGTGGATGTCGTATTCATCGGTTCCTGTACGAACGGGCGAATAAGCGATCTTCGCGACGCGGCGAGTATCGTCGAGGGCCGCAGGATTGCGTCGGGGGTCAGGGGCCTAGTCGTCCCGGGATCCGGGAGCGTCAAGAGGAAGGCGGAAGCAGAGGGACTCGATCGGATCTTCACGGAGGCAGGATTTCAATGGCGTGAGCCGGGGTGCAGCATGTGCCTCGCGATAAATCCTGACGTTCTCGCTCCAGGTCAGCGCTGCGCGTCCACGACGAACCGCAATTTCGAGGATCGGCAAGGTCGAGGGGGACGTACACATCTGGTTAGCCCCTTCACCGCGGCAGCCACCGCGCTCACCGGTTGCCTGACCGATCCTCGGGAGATAGGATAGTCCATGGAAAAGCTTAACACCCATACCGGATCTGTTGTGGCCCTGGATCTGGCCCACATGGACACGGACCAGATCATCCCGAAACAGTTTCTCAAGTTCATAGAACGCAGTGGCTTCGGCCGGTACCTGTTTTACAATCATCGCTTCCGGGAGGAGACGGGCGAACCGTACCACGACTTTGTTCTCAATCAACCGCATAGCGACGGCGCTACCATTCTGCTGGCCCGGGAGAACTTCGGGTGCGGATCGAGCCGCGAACACGCGGTCTGGGCACTGCTGGACTACGGCTTCAGAGTGCTCATCGCGCCGAGTTTCGCCGACATCTTTCGAGAGAATTGCTTCAACAACGGAGTGCTGCCCGTGGAGTTGGCGCCGGATGTGGTTGACGAATGGTTCCGACGGGCCGGGTCGAACGGCGGCTATTCGATTGTCGTGGATGTGGAGGCCCAGACGCTGACCGGCTCCGATGGCTTCTCCTGCTCCTTTGAGCTCCATCCCCACGACAAACGACGTCTCTTAGAGGGCCTCGACGAAATAGGCGTGACGCTGAAACATGGAGAAGCCATCAGCAGATATGAGCAGAACCGTAACGAGCCCTGGCAGGCCGCTCATAGTGGACCGGTAGGCAAAGTAGAGGAGTGCGGATGAGTTCGACCTATCCCATAGCCGTAATACCCGGGGACGGCATCGGGCCTGACGTCGTGGCGGCCGAACTCAAAGTGCTCGAAGCGACAGGCCTCTCCTTCGAGTTCACCTCCTACCGAGCAGGAGATGACTGTGAGACCGACTGCGGCGAAGCCCTTCCCGTGGAGACGCTAAAAGGTGCACTCGGGGCTCGGGCCGTGATTTTTGGCGCGGTTGGGAACAGCGCGGCGGACGTCATCCTCCGCTTGAGGACCGAGCTGGGCACCTACGTGAATCTTCGCCCGGCAAAGGCGTGCAACGGGGTGAAGTGTCTCGCTCCGCAGACGGACATGGTTATCGTACGAGAGAATTCCGAATGTCTTTACTCCGGAATAGAGAACGTAGTGGTTCCCGGCGTGGTTACCGCCACTCGGGTAATTACCGAGACGGCCAGCCTTAGCATTGCTCGCTGCGCGTTCGATTACGCGGAAAAGAACGGAAGATCAAAGGTGACCGCAGTGCACAAGGCCAACGTTCTCAGAAAAACCGACGGTCTCTTTCTTGAATGCTGCCGGCGGGTGGCGGATGAATTCTCAGGCATCGGCTATGAGGAGGGGTTGGTTGATTCCGTGGCCATGCGCATGGTTCTCGCGCCCGAGGAGTTCGACGTGATCGTGACCACCAACCTCTTCGGCGATATCCTGAGCGACCTTGCCGCGGGCCTGATAGGCGGACTCGGCATTTGCCCCAGCGCCAACCTCGGAGACAACCACGCCCTGTTCGAGCCGGTTCACGGTTCGGCTCCCGACATCGCGGGAAAAGGTCTGGCAAACCCGGCTGCTGCAATCATGTGCGGAGCGATGCTCCTCAGACACCTCGACAGAACGGAGGAAGCGGTGAGTGTGGAAGAAGCACTCGCCTACTGCCTCGAAGCGGCACTGACCACTCCTGATCTCGGAGGCAAGCTCTCGACGTCAGAAATGGCAGATGAGGTTGTCAAGAACATGAAGTGAGCCACGGCAAGGGTTTAGCCGGAATTTGACGGCAACTCAGTCCCGGCCTCTTCATCGAGTGTACCATGAAGGCCCGTCGCGTTCATTACGGGCCAAGGATAGCACGAGGAGCAGGAACATGTCGGAATATGTCCGAATTTTCGATACCACCCTTCGTGATGGAGAGCAGTCCTGTGGGGCCTCCATGAACCGCGAGGAGAAAGTCAGGCTGGCCCACAAGCTCGCCCAGCTCGGAGTAGACATCATAGAGGTCGGGTTTCCCGCGGCCAGTCCTGGGGACTTCGACGCGGTTCGCGCCATAGCCGGAGAAGTGGAAGGGCCGGTAATCTGTGGTCTTGCCCGAACCAATCCGAAAGACGTAGATCGGTGCTGGGAAGCGGTCAAGGAGTCCTCACGGCCCCGCATCCATGTCTTTATCGCCACCAGTGACATACACCTGGAGTACAAGCTGAGGATAAGTCGCGAAGAGGCGTTGGCGCAGCTCCGCGCTGGTGTCGAGCATGCCCGGTCTCTGTGCGAGGACGTGCAGTTCAGTCCCGAGGACGCAAGCCGAACCGACCCGGACTTCCTCTGCGAGGCGGTCGGTACTGCGCTCGAAGCAGGCGCCGGCACTATCAATATCCCCGATACGGTGGGGTACGCGCTGCCCGAGGAGTTCTTTGAGCGCATCACGTACTTGAGGGAGCAGGTGCCGGCGATCGAAGACGCGATCATCAGCGTGCACTGTCACGATGACCTCGGACTGGCCGTGGCCAACACCATTGCAGGAATTCGCGCGGGAGCGCGGCAGGCTGAGGTCTGCATCAACGGCATCGGTGAGCGTGCAGGCAACGCCGCTCTGGAAGAGGTCGTCATGGCCATCTCCACCCGCCGCAAAGATCTGAGGGTCAAAACAGGCATCAACAAGAAGGAGCTGTACCCCACGAGCCGTCTCGTATCGATGATCACCGGTATCATGGTGCAGCCCAACAAGGCGATCGTCGGCGGCAATGCCTTCGCACATGAATCAGGTATCCACGTCGACGGCGTGCTCAAACAGCCTCTGACCTACGAGATCATGACCCCGGAAGAGGTGGGAATCGGCAAGACCTCACTGGTGCTGGGTAAACACTCGGGCCGTGCCGGTCTGAAACAGCGTCTGCACGAGATGGGCTACGACATCAACGGCGAGGATCTGGACCGCCTGTTCGAAGCATTCAAGGTCCTGGCGGACAAGAAGAAGGAGGTCTTCAATGAGGACCTCGAAGCCCTTGTGGCCGACGAGATTCTGCGAATTCCGATCCGATGGAGACTCGAATACCTCAACGTGGTCAGCGGAACGGTCACCGTGCCGACAGCCACCGTTCGCATCGACGACGGGTACGAGGTGAGGCAGGATTTCGGAAGCGGAGTAGGGCCGGTAGACGCGGTCTACAACACGATCAAGAAGATTGCCGGTAAGTACCCGAACCTCCAACGGTTCGCCATCGCCAGCGTCACCGGCGGCCTGGACGCCCAGGGCGAAGTGACAGTTCGTCTCGAAGAGGATGGACGTGTGGTCCTAGGCAAAGGGAGCGACCCGGACATCCTGGTGGCGTCGGCAAAGGCGTTTCTCAACGGCCTGAACCGTCTAGATTACCTGAAGAACCAAAACCATCGCACACGGACCATGGAGGAACAGGCGGCAAGGTGAAGCATTCTCGGGGGCAGGCTTTCCACCCTGTCGATGAGCCATAGCCCTCCGAAAACGTTTTCGCTGATAGTGCGTGGGGGAGAGCCTTCTGCAAAAGGGCCTCCCTTAAAGACTTTTCTGGAAACGCGCGATTTGGGGTACAAGCCTACCATTCGTCGTCGTCGGCTTCGTCCTCCTCCGTGGCTTCTTCGATGGCGCTGAGGAGGTCTTCGGAGAACGGTTCCCGGGGGGCCTCTGCCCAGAGCCCTTCGAGGTCGTAGAAGTCTCTGATTTCCGGCTGGAATACGTGCACGACAACATCGCCGTAGTCGAGCAGAGCCCAGTTTCCTTCCTGGACCCCTTCCGCTGAGTAACGCTTAACCCGGCGTTTCCGGGCGTCGATCAGGATCGCTTCCGCCACTGCTCTGACGTGACGTGCCGATCGAGCCGACAGGATGAGAAAGTAGTCAGTGAGGGATGTGAGGCCCTCAAGTCTGATCAAGATGGGATTCTGCGCCTTCTTGGAGAGCGCGGCCTCCAGGAGGAATTCGGCTTTCTCTTTGGCGGTGTTAATGGGTCTATCCGTGGCGGAATCCTCCATGAAAGGCTAGCACCTGTACAGATCGTTTTGAATGATATACGCGCGCACGGGATCCGGTACCAGGTAGCGGATGCTCCGGCCGGCCCGGCCAAGGGCACGGATACGGGTAGAGGAGACATCCAATCCGACCACTTCCGAGGGGATGAGCCGAGTCCCGGAGCGATGTTCGTAGTATCCTTCCCGGAAATCGAATTCTGCCCTGAGTTTCGCGGAAACCTCAGACCAGGCGGCTTCGAACCCCAGGCCCGGTCTCGTTACGACGATAAAATGGGACAGGGCGAACAGTCTCTCGGAGTCCTTCCAGGTCCGTATTTCTCTCAGAGAGTCAGTCCCTATGATGAAGTACGACTCGCGATCCGGCATTCCGGAGAAGTACTCGAGCGTATTAACCGTGTAGGATGTATTCCCGCGTCCCACCTCGATGTCGGAGATCTCGAATAAGGGGTTGTCCTCGCAGGCCAAGCGGGTCATCGCGAGCCTGTGGTAAGATGGAGGTATGTGCCCCGAAGCCTTGTGAGGTGGAATGAAACAAGGTATGAAGATCACGCGGTGCAATCCGTGCAGCGAGGCAACCTCTTCCGCCAAGCGAAGATGTCCCAAATGCGGCGGATTGAAGGTTCCACCGAGGAGTCCGACTTTCACCGTACCACCGTCTTTGAACAAAGGGCTTGTTTTGACGCACGAAGATTCTATATTTATTTGTTAGATTTTAAAAGCGGAATCGTCCTCCAATGCCTGAGCCGGGATCCGAGGACGTACGCGGAGGATGCTATTTTGGATTATTTCATTGGATTCTTCCTTCTTCTGGGCGGTCTGATCGTCGTCCACGAATTCGGTCATTTCATTGTGGCCAAGGCTGTCGGTGTCAAGGTACTGAAGTTCTCGCTCGGCTTCCCACCGAAGATCGTTACGCGCAAATGGGGTGAAACGGAGTACATCCTTGGAGCGACCCCCCTTGGAGGCTACGTCAAGCTCCTGGGAGAAGACAGTGAGTCCGACGAGGAAATTCCGGAGGAGGAACAACATCGGGCCTTTACCAACAAACCCCTCCGGTCACGAGTCGCGGTGATCGTGGCCGGTCCGTTGGCCAACTACCTTCTCGCGGTCGTACTCCTGTGTGTAGGGTACGTATTCGGTTGGCCCGTGCTCGCTGCGGACATCGGCAAGGTGATGGAAGACTCGCCCGCTGCCGTTGCAGGGTTAAAAACGGGCGACAAGATCATCGCCATCGACGGCAAACCGGTTCGCCGATGGGACGAGATGCGCGTGATCATCGAAAAGAACCCCGGCAAGCATTTGACGATGACCGTACAGAGACTGAAGAAGCAGGTCAACATCTCCATCACCCCCCGATTGAGCAAGCAAAAAGGGATCTTCGGCCAGCCGCTCGGACGGATAGGTGTGATGCCGTCAGGAGCGAAGATTGAGTTGAGCTTCCCCCAAGCATTGTACGAGGGATGCCGTTTCACTGTGCATCTGACAGGTCTCATTCTGGAGACCCTCGTCAAAGTGATCAGGGGGGAGATGAGCGCCAAGGCGCTCAGTGGTCCCATAACCATTGTGCAGGCATCGGGGGAAAGTCTCAGGGCGGGCTGGTTCAACTTCCTGTTCCTGCTGAGCTTTATCAGTATCAACCTGGCGATCATCAACCTTCTTCCCGTGCCGATTCTTGACGGCGGACATCTTCTCTTCTTTTTCATCGAGGCGATAACCCGGCGACCTGTCACGGGCAAACTAAGGGAAGTGGCTACTCATGTAGGGTTGATCTTCATCATCTTTTTGATGGTGTTAGTATTCTACAATGATATCAGTAGGATAATAACTACCGGCTGGTCTCTGAAACCCTGAGGGCAACCCGCGGTCCGATGGACTTCCCCTTTCTTGGTGCTTGCAGATCGGGATGCGTTGGTCCTCGTTCCGTTCCGGTTTTTCCACCGTTCCTTCGGCAGGGATAGCAGAATAGGCAATCTGTGATCATTCTGGCCGTTCATTCCACCACTCCGTCGCTCGCGGTCGCACTGGCGGAGGATGCCCGGCTTCTTGGTGAACGAGAGCTGCCTCCGGCCCGAAAACACCTGGAGAACTTGGCGCCGATGATCGGCGATCTGCTTCGTGATGTGGGTATCGACCTCGCCGCGGTCGACGGATTTGCCGTGGCACGAGGGCCGGGTTCTTTCTCCGGCATACGGGTGGGTATGGCAACGGTCAAGGGCATGGCCCTGGTGCTGGGGAAGCCGCTCATCGGAGTATCGAGTCTCGGGGTTCTCGCCTGTCAGGCCCTCGGTGAAGACGAAACCGGCGTCTCCCTCATAGACGCTCGGAGGAGCGAGGTCTATGCTGCGGTCTACCGGAATTTTTCGGCGAGACTCTCTCTCACCGACGGCCCCCGACTTACTCATATTGACAGAATTGCCGAGACTTTTGACCAGGCGGGTCCGGGAGCCGTCCTGTGTGGTGATCCGGACCTCTGTCGGGCCCTCGCGAGGAACCACTCGGTGACGATCGGATCCCCGAAGATATCCTTCGCGGCCGCGTGCGCCCACATCGCATGGAATCGGTACCAGGATGGCGCTGCAAGCGAACTGCACGCGTTGGCGCCGCTGTACATTAGGCCCTCAGACGCCGAGGACAAGAGGGCGCGGCGATCTCCTCGGGTATAGTAGGCTGCCGGATCTACTTGACCATGTTCGCCGGAAAGGGATTCGCCCCGTTCGGAGCGAACTCGTACCGGGCATTTCCCTGGAAAGTCCCATCCCTAAATTCCCGTGGTTCCACGCAAATCGAGTTGGGGGAGAGGTCAATCATATGGTACGCAGCATCCCAATATGGCAGCAAGGGTGCGCCGCCGGATGAGACCACGACTCTGGCGTTGCGCTCGGGAAGGAAGACCTCTGCTACGGCGGCCCGGTGCTTGTGCCCCTGGAGAATGAGCGTCACACCGTTCTCTGTGCAGATGTTGAGGACTTCGCCCGCGTCGGAGAGGAAATGGGCCCAAAAGGAAGAGCTTCGCACGACCGGCAGCACCGGGTGATGGAGGAAGAGTCCCTTGAGGTACCCGGGAAAACCGGCCGCCCTTTCTTTGAACCAGTACCGACTGTCTCTGTCAATTTTGCCCGGCCACGATGGGAAAGGGTGCACGGAGTTGAGCCCGAAGAGTACCACGCGGTGTTCGTGCGACACGTAGAGGATCTGGTCCTTATGACCGAAGAACTTGCCATAGCGGCGCATGGCAAGCCGGGGAAACAGCCACTCCCACGGAGCGGTAGCGCTGATTTCACGATTACCCGGTACGCAGAGAAAGGGAATTTTCAGAGATTTCAGGAAATTCTTCGCGGATCGAAATTGAGCGAGCCTGCCCTGATCCGTCATGTCGCCCGTGCACACGAGCAGGTCGGCGCCGAGGCTGGCGATATCCGTTCCCAACGCGTCGAGTTTGACCGGCTCAACACGTCGGCCGAAGTGGAGATCCGAGAGGTGGGCGATTTTCATGAACGGAAAGGTAAACTCGTGTCGGGCTCAAGTCAACCGCGCTCAAAAAGCAGCTTGATTTTTGAGACTAAATTGGCTAAACTCAATGGAAAATCTTGCGTCCATAGCACAAGCAATGTACGATAGTTTTTTCTCCTGTGGGCTGCAGCCCTCCGGAATAAGGAAGCGAAGGAGACCTTCTATGAAAAAGGTTGTTGCAATATGCGCCGCGACGGTAGTCGTCATGGGCCTCGGAGGGGCGGCCTTTGCCCAGACGTACCAGAGTTACAATCCCGCACAGGCCCAGGGTTACGGGCAGCAGCAATATGCTCCCCAAGGGCAAGGCTACGGACAGCAGCAGTATGCTCCCCAAGGGCAAGGCTACGGACAGGCATACGGTGGCGGTCAATACAGTCAACCCAATTACGGTCAGTACCAACAGCCGGGCGGCTACGGCCAGGGCGGCTATCAGCAGGCTCCTCAGCAATATGGAGCTCAGGGTCAGACTTACGGGACCGGATATCAGCCCTACTCCTCGGCCAACCAATATGGGGGGCAATCCAGACGACCAAAGGAAAAGGGAAGTCTGGTCGAGGGAGAGATCTACTGGGATCCGGCGTTTGACGGCGAGGACGAGGACGAACAGGAGGAGGCTGTGTATGAGGTCCCTGTCTCGGGACAACCCTCGTACCAACAGGCAGCACCGGCTACCGTTCGGAGAGCGCCTGCCGGCCCTCGCGCAACGACCGGCCGGGCTCCCAGCCGACAGACCCGGCGCAGCTCTTCACCGCCTGCTCCGAAGACCGGCTTAACCTGGGGAAAGTCAGAGTCGAAACCCGAAAGCAAACGACTCACCTGGGGAAGCCAGCCGACGACAGCGACTACGCCTGCTCCCGCAGCCGGCTCAGCGAGCGTCCGGACGAATTCTCAGGGCGCGGGTCCTTCGGCCAATGTTGAGACACGCGGTCCATCAGGCTCCTTGAAATGGGGCAAGGGCCAGTGACTTTCTGAGAGCGCATTCCACGAGAGTCGGTCCGGTGTGGCATGCACAGGGAAGCCGGCTCCCGATAAAGTCTTCACCAAGAAGGGGAACGCCGGCGCGGCCTTCCCCTTTTCTGTCTGATACCATTTCGCGTTCCGAGAGGCAATCCGGGGAGACCCTTCCTTCAAGAGGGGCCTCGTCGGCCGCCGGTGGTGTCGTGGTTATCCTGCCTTCGTCGTCGGTTCCGGGCGATTCACGAGATAGATTCCAGCGGCGACAAGAACCAGTCCGATCCAGAGGGAGACCGGTAGCGACTCTCCGAGAATTACGCCGCTGGCGATGACACCGAACAGAGGCGCCAGGAATGTGAACGCGGCGAGGCGGCTCACGGGATAGCGGTGTATCATCCAGAACCAAAGCAGATAACTGAAGGTCGCCACAATGAAAACCTGATAGCCGAAGGCCGCCACTACGAGAGGTGTGGGACTGATCGGCAATCCTCTCTCGAAAAGAAAAGATGCCACGGCCAAAACGGGAATGGAGAAGGCCAACTGTGCAAAAAGAGTCTGGAAATGACTTATGAGACGTCTCCAGATGAATTTCTTGAGGTACACGGTGGTCGCCGCCCAAAACATGGCCGCGAGCACTTCCATCAAGTCGCCGACCCAGTAATGTGGTCCTAGTGTGTCCGACTTGGCTCCGAAGACGAGGACCAAACCGACGAACGCGAGGCCGAGGCCCAAGCCTTTTGTCTTGGTCAGAGAATCGCCGGGAATGAGGATGTGGGCTCCGATCGCAACCCACAGGGGATGCGTGTACAGGAAGATGATGGCCCTGGACGCGGTTGTGTAGGCCGGGCCCCAATAAAGGAAGAGAAAATCGAGGCCGAAGAGTATCCCGATGACGATTCCGTGTTTGACGTCCGGTCCCCTCAAGAGGACGTCCTCCCCCTTTGCACGTGCGTAGGCCCAGAGGGCCAGGGAAGCGAGGAGCGACCGAGCGGCCGCGGCCAGGATGGGGGGTATGCCCTGGTTGCTGATCTTGATGCTGACCATGTTTCCGCCCCAGATGATGCTGACCATGATCAACAGCAGGACACCGGTCAGAGGGATCGGCGCGTCGCTGGTACCTGAACGGTTCACCATCTTTAACTCCTCGCGTATTGTGTCCGGTCCATCTTGAGCGGATACGGATCGATACAAACGATGGGGGGAGTACGGTCCGCCTCGGTCATGATCGACGAGGACATCTTCGTCATCACACACTCATCGATTGTCTCTCGATTACCCATGCGCTGGGGTTTCGCGCTGCAAAACCGCGATTGACACGAGTGAGCTGTCGGCTGTTCGGCAGCGCGAGTGCGGCTGCTTTCCAGGCTTGCCATGGGTAGGGTCCTGGAACTCACTGATACCTGGTGCGTCAAGAGAGTAGGTGCGGTCCTCGCCCGCGATGCTCGGCCCGGCGGAACGGCTTCAGTGGTCTAGTTCTTCTCCTCCAGAGGATCTTGCTCCTTTAATATCTTCTCGACTTGTGCGGCGTTTTCCTTCAGGTCCTTGAGGACTTGCTTCACGATCAGGACCCACTCGGGGTGCTCCGAGAAGGTGACACTTCCCGTTTCAAGTACTTTGGCAACCACAAAGACTTTGGTTCTCGCTTCGTAAATCTCGTCATGAACCCGCTTCACTGACCATTTCTTTTCTGCCATGTGTGTGTCCCTCCCTGACTTGGGCGATCAGAGGAAGAAAATACCGCAATTCGCTGATCGCAACAACAGGGACCTCAGCCTGAGCAAAGAATGCAACGGGGTTGACACCGGCTTTTTTCCGTTCTAATATTTGGCTTCTAATGATTCTTAGGGGCCGAAAACAATCTCAAGGAAACTCGTATAACCATTCATAACTGGGTGCTGTCAGCCAACAACGATTTGACATGGGGTGATTCTCCAGCCATGAAGCCTGCTTCCGAAGAGCAGGAGCGTGTCGTTACAATCCTTTTCAGTTGGATCCCCTGTGTTCGAGGTGGTGCGTTGCGCCATCCGGACGCTCACTACAAGAGAAAGGAGTAGGAGATGAAAGTAAGGACAATTTTGACCTTCTTACTCGCCCTAGTCTTCGCCCTGTCAGTGCTGGTGTGCGGCCATGCGGCCGAGAAGAAGGCTCTGAAGGTAGGGTGCATCTTCGCGGTTACCGGAAAAGCTTCCTGGCTCGGCGACCCCGAAAAGAAAACGGCCGAGATGATCATGGACCAGGTCAACAAGGCGGGCGGCATCAACGGCTATCCCTTGCAGTTGATTATCGAAGACACCGAGGGCAAACCGCAAAAGACGGTGTCGGCTGTGGAGAAGCTGATCAACAAGGACAATGTTCTTGCTATCATCGGCCCTTCCCGGAGCGGCTGCAGTATGGCCATCAAGAACATCGTTCAGAAAGCCAAGGTACCCCAGGTCTCCTGTGCCGCGGCCGCGGTCATCGTGAAGCCGCTGTTCAGCTACGTTTTCAAGACCCCGCAGCGCGATGACCATGTGGTCATCCGCATCTACGAGCAGATGAAGAAGATGGGAATCAAAAAGGTGGGGATCATCACAGGCACTACGGGCTTCGGTAAGCAAGGCCGCATACAGCTCAAGAAGTTCGCAAAGAAGATGGGCATCAAGATCGTGGCGGACGAAACGTATGCTCCGTCCGACACAGACATGACCGCCCAGCTCAAAAAGATCGAATCGTCGGGCGCACAGGCCGTCGTCAACTGGTCTATCGTGCCGGCCCAGTCGATCGTGCCCAAGAATATGAAGCAGCTTGGGATGAAGATACCGCTCTTCCAGAGCCACGGCTTCGGCAATCCCAAGTATATCAAGGCCGCGGGTGCGGCTGCCGATGGCATCATTTTCCCCTGCGGTCGCATTCTCGTGGCGGACAAGCTGCCTGACAGCGACTGGCAGAAGAAGACGCTCATGGCGTACAAAACGGCCTACGAGAAGAAGTACGGTCCGCCCGTGAGCACCTTCGGCGGGCACGCGTACGACGCTTTGTGGATTGTCATCAATGCCATGAAGGCCAAGAAAGTCACGCCCAACATGGATGTCAAGAAGGCCAGATCGCTCATCCGCGACGGCATCGAGCAGACCAAAGGCTTTATTGGGATTCACGGCGAGTTCAACATGTCACCGAAGGATCATTGTGGTCTGGACAAAGACAAGTCCATGGGGATGCTGACCGTCAAGAACGGTCAGATCGTCCCGTACAAAAAGTAGTCGGTCTCTACACAACCCCACTAGCCTGGCTGAGGCCGGGACGGCTTCCGGGTCGGATTCTCGAGGAGCTGTCCCGGCTCTTTGCCACACCGGGCATGAATCATGGCTTCCGTCTCAGACATCCTGCAGTACGTTTTTTCCGGTATTACCATTGGGGCCATTTACGCGATGGTGGGACTCGGGTTCACCATGATCTATAACGCCACCAGCATTATCAACTTCGCGCAGGGCGAGTTCGTGATGCTCGGAGGCCTCATGGGTGTGACCACCGTTACCGCGTTGAAAGGAGCGGGACTGCCGCCGAGCGCGGCTATCCCGATCGGATTCCTTGTGGCCGTGGCCGGGACCACCCTCGTGGGAATGATCATGGAAAAGGTTGCGATCGAGCCGACGAACCGCCTTACGGTCTTTCACTATGCCGGTATAGCGGCGCTGGTCTATGGACTTGGTCGTATTGCCGGTAACTTGTCCGTCCCGGTTTCCGCGATCATAGCGCTTGTGTTCGTCGCAGGGATGTACGCCCTGCTTCGAAACACGACCATTCGCTCCATGACGAACCCCTCCGTCCTTCAGTTGATCATTATCACCATCGCTCTGTCGATTCTTTTGCGGGGCATCGCGATGTTCGTTTTCGGCAAAGATCCCTATTTCATGAAGCACTTCGTGACTGAGAAACCGATAAATATTCTCGGCGCAACCATGCTTCCCCAGACGCTGCTCATCGTGGTGGTGATCGTATTGGTGGTCATCGTTGTCGGCCTGTTCTACGCCTTTACGCTCACAGGTAAGGCCATGCAGGCCTGCTCGTTTAATCGTGAGATTGCCAAGCTCATGGGGATCAACGACCGCTGGATGATCCTGCTCGCTTTCGCCATGTCCGCGATGGTGGGGGCCGTGGCCGGGTACATGGTTACACCGATCACCCTGATGGACTACGATCGAGGCCCCATGTTGGCGCTCAAGGGATTCGGCGCCGCGGTGTTCGGAGGCCTGGGAAACGGTTATGGCGCGGTTGTGGCAGGCTTCATCCTCGGAATCCTGGAAGGGCTGGGAGCCGGTCTGATTTCTTCGGGGTACAAGGACGCAATTTCACTGATCATTCTGTTGGCCGTCCTCTTTTACAAACCGAGCGGCCTGTTTGGGAGCGCAGAAGCGGCAAGGTTTAAGGAATTCTGAGGACATTTCACCGTGGTTGGAGTGCGGCTCTTCCACGCGTGCTTGACACTGTCGACTGTGCCGGTCACACGTTTGGAGAGGTAGAATATGGGGCGTGGTAATCTCATCACCCTGATCGTTTTTGCCGTCGTAATTGTCGTCTTCCCGCTGGTCGTCACCAGTCCCTACTATCTGAGAGTGATAAACTTTGCGGGAATCTCCGCCATCATCTGTATCGGGTTGTCCCTCCTGCTGGGCTATGCAGGGCAGATATCTATCGGTCAAGCGGGATTCTTCGCACTGGGGGCGTACACCTCGGGAATTTTGACCGTTCACTTCGGGTACAGTGTCTGGTTCGGCGTTCTTGCGGGCATCATCCTCAATTGCCTCGTCGCTTTCATCGTGGGCATTCCGACGTTGAAGCTGCGCGGTCATTATCTGGCTATGGCAACGCTCGGGATCGGGGAAATCATCCACATTGTTGCCGAGGCCGACACCGAGGATTTCACTAACCTCATCCAGTCGGTGGGCGAAAAGCTGGGGTACAATGCAGACAAGCTCTCTGATGCGCTGGGACCTTACGCGGCCTTGACGGGCGGTCCGTCGGGATTTGCCGGCATACCGCCGATCGGAATCGGGTCCTGGGAAGTCTCGACTCCGGTGCAATGGTTCTATCTCATTTGGATTATCGCATTTATTTTCATGGCCCTTGCACTGAACCTGATCCATTCAAGGATCGGCAGGGCTCTGAGAGCCATTCACGGAAACGAGGAAGCCGCGCGGGCTATGGGCGTCAATACGCCGCCGCTGAAGGTAGGCGTCTTCGTCATTTCCGCGGCAATGGCGTCCGTTGCCGGTTCTCTCTATGCCCATTACGTGACCTTCATTTCTCCGGGGACCTTTTCGATCAATGAGTCCATCCTCCTCGTGGTCATGGTGGCGGTCGGAGGGATGATGAACGTCTGGGGGGCCATAGTCGGCGCAATCGTCATGACCGCGTTGCCGGAAACACTGAGATTCTTTCATGACTATGACATATTGATGTACGGCATAGTCCTGCTGCTAATCATGATGTTCATGCCGGACGGCCTTGTCGGTCTCGGGCAAGGGATCTACGCGTCAATCAGGGGAAGAGGGCAGGGTGAGAAGTGAGCGAAATCCTTTCAGTAGACGGCATATTCATGAATTTCGGTGGAGTCATGGCCCTCGGCAACGTCTCCGGCGAGGTGCCTGAGAAGTCGATTGCGGCCATCATCGGTCCCAATGGAGCCGGCAAGACTACCCTGATCAACGTTATCTCAGGGACGTTTCCACCCACAGAGGGGAAGGTGTCGTTCAAGGGGAAAGATATCACCGGCCTGCCGGCTCACGAGATAGCTTCGGCGGGTATCGCACGGACCTTTCAGAATCTGCGGATCTTCCGCCACATGACAACCCTCGAAAATGTCATGGTGGCACGCCACGCGAAGACCTCTTCAGGATTCTTTTCTTGCTCGTTCAAGCTGCCTTCCAGCCGCAGGGACGAGAAAACCATCCGAGAGAAAGCCATGGAATGCCTCGAGTTCGTCGGGTTGGCCGACAGGGCTAATGCAGATGGTCTTTCCATGCCCTTCGGGTTGCAGAGGCATCTGGAGATCGCCAGAGCACTTGCTCTCGAACCGGAAGTCGTTCTCCTGGACGAGCCCGCGGGTGGACTGAACCCCGGCGAGACGGAACAACTGGCCGAACTCATTCGGAAGATCCGAGATCAAGGAGTCACGGTGGTCCTCATCGAGCACGACATGAGCCTGGTCATGAACATCTCGGAGCAGATCATGGTTCTGAACTACGGGCAGAAGATTGCAGATGGGACTCCCGAAGAGATCCAGCAAAACGAGGCGGTTATCGAAGCCTATCTGGGAAGCTCGGACTAAATCTGATGCAGTAATAATCTCGAGCCGGTAGAGGTTGGATCAAGACCATGCTAGAAGTCAAAAACATCAACGTCTATTACGATCAGGTCCATATCCTCAAAGAACTCTCTCTCAGATTGGACCAAGGCGAGTGTGTGACCCTTCTGGGAGCAAATGGAGCCGGAAAATCCACGCTGATCAATTCCATCTGCGGGCTCGTACCCCCCGTGAACGGCTCGATCACCCTGGAAGACAAAGAAATAGGTGGGCTGCCTGCCTATGAGATCGTGCGCCTGGGCATATCCCAGGTTCCTGAAGGAAGGCAGATCTTTGCCCCCTTGACGGTCGTGGATAACCTCAGGCTTGGCGCGTATTCTCGGTCCTCCTCAGCGGACAAGCAGGAAATCGCGAAGGATATGGAGAATGTCTTGGAGATGTTTCCCAGGCTGAAAGAACGGACGGGCCAACTTTCCGGGACCCTTTCAGGCGGCGAGCAACAGATGCTTGCTATCGGTCGAGCCCTCATGTCCAAGCCGAAAATCTTGCTGCTTGACGAGCCCTCCCTCGGTCTCGCCCCTTTGATCGTCCGGTTTATTTTCGAAACGGTGAGCAGGCTCAGAGAAGAGAGCAACATCTCTGTGCTCATGGTGGAACAGAACGCCCGTGCGGCACTCCAGGTAGCAGAAAGAGGCTACATCCTCGAGACCGGCAATATCATCATGGAAGACACCTCTTCGGGTCTGGCCGACAACCCGGAAGTCCAGAAGGCGTTCCTCGGCGGAGCCACGTCGAAAGGGGAAAGCTAGGCATCGCAGGCTCGGACAGGTTGTAAGAACGTGGGCCCCACGCGTAGCACTGGGTTTTCCCGTGGAATCTTCCCTTCGAAAAGTGAAGCTCCCCCCCAATATCGCTAATCCCGTGAAATCAGACCAATGTGCTTTCAAAGAAGTGTCGTTGACCGACGCGGCGACCGGCGCTCAAAACCCCTGCTCCCCTTTTTTTCAAAAGGGGGTAGTACAATGAGCCTTCAAGCCACTGGGAAGCTCCCTCGCCCCCCGCCTTGCTCCCAGAGAGAGGGAGCAAACGTAATGCCCTCTACCCCATCTTGGGCGACAGGGTCTGAGTAAGGAGGGCATGTCCCAGGGGACGCGCGATACTGCGTTTTAGGCATGGAAATTGGTATCAGAGTGTCTCCGGTAGACCTTCGAGGCCTCTTCTGCCACCGGTCATCCGGATAGTCTTCCAGCGGCCGGAACGGAAGCGCAGCCAAAAGGCCGTCCCGAGGCAGATCACGTATACCAGGCACCAGGTCCAAACCGCCATCAGCCCCAGATTGAGGTATTCGACGATGAAGTAGGTGGGCGGAACGAAGAAGATCCACGCGATCAAGACCTGAGCCCACATCGCGAAACGAGTATCTCCGGCTCCTTTAAGCGCACCGGAGTAAACAATGAACATCGTGTCGAAGATCGTGAATATAGCCACGAGACGAAGGATGATCCTTCCCGTTTCCACTATCTGGTCGAAACCAGCCCCTGATCGGCCCTCTTCTCTAAACAACTCGAGGAAAGGTTCGGGAACAAGGACATACAGCGAAGCCATGAGGGTCATATAGCCAAGCGCCATTCTCAGAGCAGACCGGACGCTCTTTTCGGCCAAGGCCGTCTCATCTCTTCCTATGTATTCTCCCACGAGCGTTGCCGTAGCGATGGAAACTCCGACCATGGGCAGGAAGGACAGCATCTCTATGCTCATAACGATGTTCGTCGCAGCAAGGTTCGCTTCGCCGAGACGACCGATAAGCAGCACGAAAACCGCAAAGGCCCCCACGTCAAGGAAGAATTGCACCCCTGAGGGGAGTCCGTACCGGAGGAGCATCACGAACAGCCGTTTGTCCCATCGAAAACCCTGCCGGGTCCGGTATTCCGCCTGGTAGGGTCGTGAGAGGAAGAGGCTTCCCCAGAACAGGACCGGAATAACCCCGGTCAGAGCTGTCGAGATGGCTGCGCCCCGTATTCCCATGGCCGGAAATCCCAGTTTTCCGAAAATCAGGATGTAATCGAGCACTATGTTGGCGGCGTTTCCTGCAAGATTCCCCCACATTACCACGGCCGTCTTCCCGCGGCCGGAGAAGAAGGAGGAGAGGGAGGCTCCGAGGGGAAGCATCACACCCCCCAACATCAGGATCGAGAAATAGTCCTTCTCCAGCACGAGAATAGCCGGCGCGTGGCCGCCCCAGGAGAGAACCATCCTCCCCAGGGGTATGCAGCCGAAAATGAGCGGCAGCGAAGCGATTGAAAAGAATACTCCTTGCCAGACTGCTCTGCCGCATGCCCGCTTTTCTCCCCGGCCGTGGTGTTGGGCCACCATACTGTTAACGAACTGGGCCGTCCCGAAGAAGAGCGAACAGATCGTAAAATAGGTGATCCCACCGGGAGTGGCTGCCGCAACCGATGTCTGACCGTGCCAGGAGAGGAACATCCTGTCTACGAACAGGGTGAGGGTAAGCGAAGCGGTCGAAAGTACAAGCGGAGTCGCTATCTTGAGGACTTCCAGATAGCCCCCGGGTTCGGGGGAAGCCCAGGCACCGACCGCGGAGCGCTGCTGTCCGCGATTATCGCGCTGCTCTTCCCGGACCGGATTGTCGGGGGTTGAGTTTGTCACCCGAAGGCCGGCCTCACTTCTTCTTCAACTTGCCAGAGAAAAAAGAGCGTACAGACTTCAGCGGCGAAGCCTTGCCCTCCTTGACTTCGTCCCCGATGGGCTCGGGCTCCTGTTCGTCCTGCGACGTATCGAAGCCTTCCGGCTCCTCGATCTTTTGGTCACCGCTGTCGTCCACGTAGATGTGAGCGTGTGTGGTAGTCAAGGATCCGCCGACGTTCTCGTCGGACATGAATTCTTTTATGTTCGTCCCGCACGCAGGACAGATTTCGAAAGGCATGGGATGCGGATGACCGCAATTTGGACAGATGAAGAGGCCGGACAGAAACTCGGACTCTTTGGCAAGGTCCCGTTGGACGGAAGCCTCCTTGCGTCTTGTCAAGTCTGCGGGCGTCACAATCCTCTTGGCGAAAAGCGCCTTTACCAGACGAACAAAGGCTTGAGCGGACAACTGGTATTTCTTCATCAGCTCCCGGTCTGGAACATTGGCCCGGAAGTCTTCCAGAAACGCTTTCAGTGGGACTTTACCACGCTTTTCATCGGTCTGTCCGCTCATCTTCGTGACGTGTCAACCGGAACTAGGAATCTGCCCTCCAACATGTCAGAACACCGGATCACCAACGGAGGGAAGCCTCGCAGCAATTTCTCTTTATGGCTCAAGGGCGCCCCTCCCTCTCTCCCACGCTCCAAACACCAGCCCCGTCACCGGAAACGGACTTACTTTAGCAACGAAATGGTCAAGCACTCTCCTGCCGGATTCCGACGAACGCGGGAAGGATCCGGGCGGAAGATCGGTCTCTTGGCCTACTTGTTCAGTGAAGCGTTCACAGCTTTTTTCAGGACGGGCGAGTATTTCCACGTGACGACTTTGCGAGCGTCTAGAATAAGCTCTTCGCCGGTCTGAGGATTCCTGCCGCGACGGGAATGCTTCGACTTGACCGTCCACTTCCCGAACCCGGAAATCATCACGTCTTCCCCGGCGATAAGCTTCTGCTTGATCACATCCAGTAATTTCTCCACAATCTCCGTGGCTTCACCCTTCATAAATCCACAGTCATCCGCGATCTTTTTCGCGATGTCAGCTTTGGTGAGCGTCATAGATTCCCTCCCATAAGAACATAGAACACCAAACAATCATGTTATGTTATCTATAACAGCCAATCAGCTCAGAGGCAAGAAATTTCTCAAACTTCCGGCTGGAAGACTGGCCTTCGGGTGCCTTCGAGCCAGGTGATGCCGGACTCCCTGATGGCATTTCCCCCGAACTCTCGCCGGGTCGTACCGGCCCACTGGCTTAGGCTGCGGATCATAACGGCCCTTAATCACCAAAGCGTTGCTCGGGACCAGGGATTCACGGCAGCCAGAGAGACCCGGACACCGTGTTCACGGAAGGAAAGACCGGCAATGGGAACGGTCGTCTCGTCGGGTAGTCTCGCGAGCGCAGCCTTCGAAAGAAAAACTGAGAAGGTGAGCCGGTCATTGATCGCGCGCTCGAAGGTAACTGAGAGATCAAGGGGGTCAAGCAGTCGAAAGCCGCATCCCAAGGCCTTGACAGCCGATTCCTTGATAGACCAGAGCAGGGCCGCGGCTGACTCTCCGTAACCGTCTGTGCTCTCCAGGGCACTGCTGAACTCCCGGGGATGAAAGGCTCTATCAAAGGGGTAGCGTTCCGAAAAGTCATCAGGGGTTGCCGTATCGATGCCTATGCGGGATGTGCCGAGGTTGAGAGCGCCCCAGGTCCGTCCGGATGAATGAGCGAACGATATCGGCGGGCCAGGTGTCGTTCCAACGAAGGCTATCGGCCTGCCGAGCCCGTCCGCGCGCATTTCGACGTCGGCCGAACCGCCGCGCGTGACATCGGTCCAAGAAGGAGTCAATCGGGTTGCCTCCCTCCAGAGTGCTCGAAGAGCACGCGCCGTCATCTCGTGCCGACCGGGCCAACCGGTCTTCGGGTCAATCCAGCGGATGGACATGTACAGAATCAGCGTATCGACGCTCCCCGCAAAGGGCGAACGTAAGATGCCGATGACGGACTCCAGCGCATGCTCGTCGAACCTGAGATCAAGGCTCGGCGCCGTGGAAGTCGGCTTGATTTTGGTTTGTCGGGTCATGCAGCCGGCAATCCTCCAGATGTTATAACAATGCGGATTTAGGCAGGCAAGATCTTTACTCGCCCCACTTCTTTGCTGGTGGAGCAGAGCCACAGGAAGGCCGATCCGCAGAGTACCACAGCGCCCTGCAAGGCAGTGCTTAGCCGGTGAACCAACGAAACTCCATTCCTCTCAGGTGCATGAGCACTCGACCGTCCTGGTCCAAAGCCCGGGCGTCCCAGGTGAGGCCGATGTCGTCCCGATGTCTCAATCGTCCCTCAAGTTCCACGGATTCACCATCGGTGCATTGGCGGAAGCTGACAAGCTCATCAAGCTTGAATGGGATGAAAACGCGTTCCTCGTCTTCGTTCCTCATAAACACATAGAAGATTGCCGTATGCATCAGGGCCTCAAAGAGGTACGGCGAATACTTGTACCGAGACTTCAGCGGCGCGGCAAAATCATCACTCTGTCTGTACACGATACGGCCGCTGACCGTGTCCGGAGCGCTGCCGTACATCTCCTGTATGACTCGATATCGTCCTGCGAGCCGGGAGTGTTTGTCGTATTTGGTCTCGGCTTCTGCGCGGTCCATCGGTCGGGTGTCGAACTCCTCAGGCTTCACCGGGAATCCCTCATACTGCCGGGCGGGAGAAGGTATTTCGGCTCCCATGACGACCGTGGCAAGGAAATTGAGAGACATGCGGTCCATGGGCTTTCCCGAGGGCGACATCTCGCGTGTCTCGATCGCAGCATCACAAAGCACCGAACGGTCGCGGAATTCCCTCGTCTTACAGGTGACGATCGACTCACGAACTTCACCCGGTCCGCACTTCACCAGGTCTTTGAACTCCACGTTCCTCACGCACTGAACCCGAAGATGGGGATAGAGGAGCGAACAGGCCTCCATAAAGGTTTCCACAGCCATGATGGCAGAGACCATCGGATACTTGATGAACTTGAACGGCCTGTGGTCCTCCATCCACAAATCCTTGTCGAGCGAGAACGCCCGTGCAGCCTTGACCATGCCGTTTTTTAGGTCGATCCCTGTGATCGCGTCGATCATCGGTAAGTCGGCGCTCTCGAAATTCAGCGTTGCAGCGTGGAGCTTCCCCAATCCGACCGGTTCTTCGGACGAATCGAGGAGGACGGTTTTCACGTCGGGCAGACTTCTCATGAAGAGCACCCAGACATCCGACGCCGGAGCGAGCATCAGCTCTCTGGTGAAGACTCCAGCCAGCTCGTCCGCGTGGACATAACCCGCGTTCATTCTTTTCATGAGCGCCCGGATATCGGGATCCTCGGCCATACCCGTCCCTTCGATGGGAGGCAGCATGAGCGCCTTGAAAAGGACCGATTCGTCTTTTTTCCGGAGATAATCCATCAGCGCGGACATTGCCCTGTTGCCGGCGGTGTAGTTGCTCTGGCCTGGATTACCCTGAATGCAGGCGCCCGAAGATAGGCTCACAAAGAACTTCAGTCCTTTGGCGATCGATGCCTCATACAGATTCCATGCTCCGAGGAGTTTCACGTCAGCAACCGATGCAAAGTCCTCCGCCGACATCTCTTTGACGGGACGGTCCTTTATGACTCCCGCGCCGTGGACTATTCCGTCGATGCGTCCAAATCGATCACCGATCTCCTGCATGACCTCGTTGACGCTCTCCACATCCGTGACGTCGCACCGGTAATACGCCGCTTCCACACCTTGGGCGCGCAGGGCTTCGACATTGCGGATGATCTCCAGTGCCTTGGAAGCCTTGGCCACCTCTCTTTCCGGATCCCAATCCGCGAGGCCTGCCTTGGCCTTTTCCACCTCGGCGGCAAGCGCTTCCTCCGCATCATCTCCCAGTTCGAGAAGGCGCCCGAAATCTATGTCCGGGTCGAGCATGGTTCGGCCGAAAAAGACGATACGGCACCCGAGCGGCGCGAGACTTCGCGCGAGATGGTTGGTAACGCCATATCCTCCGCCGGACAGAACCACCACGTCGCCTTGGCTGATCTCAAGTGACGGGGATTCGGGGAAGTCGACGGTGGCCGCGGCGCCTCCCACGGTCCGGGGGTCTTCGCCGCGATAGATGGTCTGAATCACCGGTTGGCTTCGGTCCAGGGCCTCCCGCAGAGCGGACTTCGGGTCCGCACTGTCGTCTAGTTGGATGGTCCGGAATTGCACTGACGGCAGTTCGTGCCCCAAGCTGAGAAACATACCGAGGAGACCTTGAGCGAGAACGTGAGTGGGCCCGTGACCGGCCCCGTCCCTGTAAACGAGGAAGAGGAATTTTCTTGACGGGGAATCGAGAAAAGCCTTGGCCATCACAAACAGGCCGTTAAGCAGCCCCGAGATCCGTCTCATGTCTTCCGGGGTCTCGGAAACGAACTCGTCAAGGACGAAAACAAGGCCGGCGAGAGACTCCACTTCTCCCAGCTTCAGCGCCGCTTCGGAAGCCTGCGTTTCGACAGCCATGTCGAAGGCCGCTCCCTCCTTGGCCGAGGCGTCCGGTTTGAACGCCATGGCAACCGGTTCGATTCCGAAATCCTCGCGGAACAAATCACCGACCCGGCCGACGAGTCCGGATCCGACTTCGGGTCCAACGGTTACCACCGCATCGGAAGCATTGAGTTCTATCCGTTGCCCACCTCCGGGTTGAACAGGAATCTCCCTGAAGACGATACGCTTGATCGGCTCCTTTTCCGTTTCAACAGGGACTTCGGCTTCCCGAGCGATTGGGGCCTGAGATTCGGCCGAGGTCGCGGGGCGCGTGGTCCCATCTGTGGCCTCGGGGACCATTTCCGCGATCTTTTCCGAGATGTCCGCGATGGTCCGGACGTCCATGAACTCTTCGATCTCGATCTTGATCCTGAAATGTTCCTCTAGCGCGTCCATGATGACGGGCAATCGACTGGAACGTATTGCAAGGTCTTCCCTTAGGTCCATGTCCGGTTCGATTTCGTCACGTTCGTACCCCGTCGCGTCCATAATGATCCGAATGATGGATTCCGTGACATCCGAACTGTCCATTGCGATCCGTTCCGAAGGCTCCACGGGGGTCACAGGGGCCTCGATCGCGGGACTGGCATCCGCCGGTTCCGGTGGGTGAGCGGGTGCTGCTGGAGCCTGTACGGGGATCGTCGCAGGGATCTGGATGTTTCCGTACATCCGGGCGAGCAACCCGTCGAGTTCTTTTTCCGAAAAGCCGGGTTCCTGCTTTTGAATTGCCGCCAGAATGCCAGGCTTGAGAAATCGCCCGAAGCTCTCGATGAGGAAAGAATTGATCTCACGCTGAACGATCTGTTCCAGCCCGGTCGCGCCGGAGACCCTGTCCACAGGGATCGGCGCCGGCGCCACGGGCACGATCGCCGTCTCCTGACCGGGAAAGGTCACTGCCCTTGGTTCTCGTCTCGGAGCGAGACACCCCTTTGCTGCGAGCCGGGCCAGAGCAGCGCGGTACGTCGCGCTCTCGGCAGAGGGCTGACATGTCTGAATGCATTCGGCTTCCGGCAGGCAGTCACCGATGAGATTGCTCAGAATCTGCCCCGGACCGACTTCCACAAAGAGTCTGACTCCGAAGTCATCCCAGAGGGTCTGAACGTTCTGCTGCCAGTGAACCGGTGACTCCAGATGAGCCATGATGATCCGTTTGATCTCGTCCGAGTCCAAGGGGTAGGGCTGCATGGTGGTGTTGGAGATCACAGGGATCCTGGGCGGATGAAATTCTATCGTATCGACAAAAGCCTGGAGTTCGTCGTGGATGCACGCCATGATCGGCGAGTGAAAGGCCATGCTCACTTTGAGCAGCGTGCGGCGGTACCCCTCGGCTTTGAGTTTATCCCCGAGGGCCGTCACGGCCTCAGTGTCGCCGCCCAATACGACCTGACGGGGTGAATTGATGTTCGTGACGTAGATCCCATCCCTCTCGGCGATTATCTCTTCCAGGTAATCGAGCGGCGCGTCCGCGGCCATCATCACACCCGGGTCCACGTTCATGGTGCACGCTTTATCCATACAGATGGCCCTCATGTTGACGATGCGGAAGCCGTCGGCAAAGGAATAGACCCCTGCCAGACAAAGCGCGGTCAGCTCTCCCAGGCTGTGGCCGGCGAGCGCGGAGGGCTTCATGCCGAGGGCCATGAGATATTGCACCATGGCGTATTCCATGGTGAAGAGCGCGGGCTGTTGCCATCTGGTCTTCTGGAGGTCTTCTTCACGATCGTGGAACAACAAGTTGAGGATATCGAAATCGGCCACTTCAGCCACCCGATCCATCCACTCCCTGATGACGGGAAAGGTCTCGTAGAGTTCGTGGCTCATTCCCGCGTAGTGGGACCCTTGACCAGGAAATACGAAAGCCAGCGGTGGAGCTGGTTGCTCCGCAGCCGCAAGGTAAACACCCTTTTTCGCCAATGCCCGCAAAGTCTTGGCCGGTATGGGACCACTCTCCGATAGGGGTTCGCACCCTTTGACCAGAGCTTGTGCTTCGGCTTCCGAGTCCGCCACGACTGCCAAACGATAGGGCTTGCTCCCGATCCGGGTTCTGAAAAGAGAGACTCCCTGGAGATCCGCTGAAGGTCGTTGTCCTTCGTTCCGTGGATCCTTGCTTTCGTCAGGCAGAACCATCACCGAGTCACCACCGTCCATGCACTCCTCCACCTGCACTACGTAGTTTGACCCGCCGAATCCGAACGCATTGACCTGAAATCGCCTCGGGAAGCCGTTCCTGCGTTTCCATTCCCCTGGCTGCGGTAAAATGAAGAACCCTGCTGCCTCGGGATCCACGTCCGGGTCGGATCTGGTAAAATTCAGTGTCGGAGGATAAATACCCGATTTGACCGCCATGGTTCCCCGGATCAGGCTGTTTACGCCCGACGCTCCCAGGGTATGCCCGATTTGCGATTTGAAGGAGGTGAGTACGGTGGGGTGCTCCCTATCGAAAAAACGGGTGAGCGCGTGGAGCTCCTCGACGTCGCCCTGGATCGTGCTCGTTGCATGGCACTCAATCATGTCGACTGCATCCGGGCCGTAGGGCGCATCCTCGTAGCAGGCGCCCATGGCAAGTTCCTGGGTCTCCCGGGACGATTCCACCATACCCAGATGGTTGTTGCTGGCTCCCATGGCGGTAATGAACGCGTGAATCTCGGCACCGCGCCTCCGTGCCAGCGACTCCCTTTCGATAACGATCATTCCGCCGCCCTCTCCCAGAACCATGCCGTCGCGGTCCATGTCAAAGGGACGACTCGTTTCGGCCGGCGGCCGATCCACGCCGGAAAGACCCTGAAGGGCCCCGAGCGCGGAGAACTCCAGGAAGTGCATGGGCGTGAGCAATTCCTCGGCCCCGCCAATGACAGCCGCGTCAATGATCCCGTTCCGAATCATCTGGTACGCGCTGAAGAGGGCAACCAGCGCTGTAGCGCAGGCTGCGGAAACCGAAAAACTCGGCCCCATGAAGCCGTATTTATTGCAGATGAATCCGCCTGCCGAACAGTTGAGCCGCCCGAGGAGCGTCGTGTCGTCGATGGCCATACGCCCGGCCTTCACTTCTTCCTCGACCGCTTTTTCCGATTCGGGAGTGAGCGGAAGGACCTTGCCCACCGACGTGACGATCTGTGACGCCGAGCCTCTGATGATCAGATCCGAGAGTGTGGCCGCGGCCTCACCGGAATTCTGGGAGATCAGCACCCCGATCCGTTCCCTCGGGATGTCCGAGTCGAGAATGCCCGACTTCTCAACGGCTTGTGTTGCCAGCCACATGGTAATCCGGGTCGAATCGGTCATGGTCCGAAAATCCTGGGGCGGTATCCCCACATCCTTGCGGCTTACCTCCAGATTCTGAAACGCGCCGACCTTGCTATAGGTCTTCTCCGGCATGCGTGGTCGTGGATGGTAAAAGATCTCGTGGTCCCACTTGGATTTCGGGACGCGGATGATACCGCTTTTCATCGCCACGCTGGCGGCCCAGACTTCTTCAGGGCTGTTTCCCAGGGAGTTGACGATGCTCATCCCCGTGACGGCTATGCGCTCCCGTTCTCGCGGCGCGGCCTTTGCGCGCCTGCTGGGAATGAAGACGGTGGAGGGTTCGGATTCCTCTAAGGTCACTCCCGCCACTCTCGGAGAAACGGGCTCCCGAACCGGGCCGACAAAGGGCAGCCCTGGGGCAAGCCTACCCTCGGCGAGTTCAGCGTGCTGCTGTTCCAGGGTTCGGATCTCTCGCAACGTCCCCGCGGACGCGCCACTCATGAACTGGCCCTGCTCAATGCAGGTCCGGTCGTCGAGCCTGGGGCCGTTCGGGGTTTCGAGTCCCCGGGCAGCGATGAGCAGGCTCCCCGCGGCGAGGGCCTCCAGCTTCTCCCGAAACGCGTCCTCACCCTCGGATCCGGCCGCGAAATCTCGCTCAAGGGAACAGATGTCATCCATTTTTGCCGTCTTGAGCGACCGAACCCTCAGCCCGACATCCTCGCCGGTGATGACCGTCCCCCCGGGCTCGGATTCGACAATCAATTTTTGATACAAGGGGGCGAGCGCCCCGGTTTCCACGATCTCTTTCGACGTAAGGTAGATCGTCCCCATCTGAAGGGCATCAGCCCCGAGCATAGCCCCGAGAAAGGCCGTCTCCCTGTTGCAGAATCCCCCGGCCAGGATTACTCGGCACCCTTCAAGCAGCTCGGGATTGCGGTCCTTCAGGTCCAGAATTATCTGGGCCAGCGTGAGTGTGGAGTGCTCACCCACGTGACCGCCCGCTTCGTTGCCCTCGCAGATCACGTATTGCACCCCGGCCTCAACGGCCATTTTCAAAAGTTCTTCGTTGGGCGCGATGTAGATGACCTCCATGCCCTCTTCGAGGAGCTGCTTGGCATGAGAAGGCTCTCCTGCTGCGATAACGGTGAAACGGGGCTTGATCGAACGAATCCAGGCAAGCTGATCTTCCCTGTGAGGATTCTCCGCAAGTGTGATCACGTTCACCGCAAAGGGACGAGCTCCCAAGATATCCCGTATGCCGCCCAGCTTCCGTTCTAATGTGGCCTTGTCCATCAGTCCCAGCGCGAAGGTCGGAAGCGCGCCTGCGTCGGCAACTTTTACCGCGAATTCGGGGAGGTCCGTGATCCACGACATGGCGCCCTGCACGAAGGGGTATCGCGTCCCGAATTCCTCCGCGACCGGACTGGCCGAAAAGGCTCTTGCCTTGGAATCGGCGTTCCGGCAGAGCGCGTCGATCCTGTCGACGAATCGGTTGATCGCTTCCTCCGTTCCTGTTCCGAAACGCCGGGCAAATGAGGCTGCGAATGCGGCTTCTGTGCCGAGAGGTATGAGTTCCTCGCGCGAGAAGCTGCCTTCCAGTGGCGCGATCGCGTCATCGGCTATCTTTCGGGCGAAGAAGCGCCTCTGTTCGTCGCGAATCTCCGCGCCGCACAGCGATCCCGCGAACTCTCGGAGTTCCTTGACCGAGCGCGAGTTCCCTTTGTTGAAGAGACGACAAGGAACGTCGAGGTTCCGCCCGGTGAGATCCGTGTGTTCCGGCCTGAGTTTCGCTATCTTCTTACGTCGATCCTCATCGATGGCTACCAGGTCGGTAAGCCAGTGCAGGCTCTCGAAAACGACGCCTTTTACCCCCAGGCTGAGGAATGCGGCTGCGGCCTCCGGTGTGGCGACCCCGCCCCATATGAAAACCCCAGGCGAGTCGCTGCGCCCACCGGTCACGGTCCGAAGGCCACCGAAAAGGGTTAGGGTCGTTTCTCTGCTCACAAATCCGCTGGCTTCACAGCCCTTCAATGCAACAAAGCCGATCCCGTGGTAATCTTTGAGTATGTGGGCAAGCAGTGCGGGATCCGAAACAACAGGTACAACCGATATCCTAGGGGAAAGACCGTTAATGCGGTCGAGATACGTGTCAGGAGTCGCGTCGAGCATAACCGGGTGTAACTCAACCCAAACCCGGTTCAGACCGGTTTCCTTAAGAAAATCCTCGAGTGGTTCCTCCAACAGCGCTTCGGGAGACACCTTGACGTCTACCGCGTCACCACCCGCGTCGGCCTGCACCAGGGCCATTTCCGAAGAATCGAGTCCAGCCGAAGAGAGGTCGAAGATTGCTCGCGTACCTGTTCGGCGAGCCGTCTCGACGACCGATGAGCTGATCTCTCCGGGCGTCCAGACAAAGCCCAGTGTCAGCGCGTGTTGGTTGGATGACATGTGGCACCCCTGGTGTGAGTTCCTAAATTAAACTTTCTTAATACCACATTTTCCCGGAGTCGGCACTTGAAAAAGATCTGTGAAGGCTAAGCCTTGCCTTGCGTGGGGCTTCGTGCGCAATTGTTCAGCCGTCCCTGCAGAACTCGCAGCCCCTTTTTCAAATACGGTCCCCTATTCACATGCTCTTTCGAATCAAGGAGATCCAAGAGCGCCGGCGGCCGCCTGTAAGGGGGAATCCCCTCTGTCCACCTTTACTGAAGTGGAAAATTCTGCCTGCCCTCGTTCGAAAAGAGGGGGGAAGAGGGATTTTGAGGGTGAGCTCTGGATCTGTCAAAGTACCGTGCTTGAAAGCGCCTCTTTATGTGGCAGGGCGAGACGCTGTGGCGGTTTTTCTGAATCCTTCTGCTAGATAATCTCCACGTGTCCTTCAGGATGGGATTCCAGTACTTCGCCGATGGTCTCACTCGATTCCACACCTGCGTCGAGCAGGTCGGCTTTGAGCGCGTCGGCTGCCTCCGGGCTGACCCCCAAGAGGAGTCCCCCGGAGGTCTGAGGATCAAACATTAGATCTCGCAGCTCGCCACTGAGTCTCCCGTTGAGCGATATCCAGCTTCCGAAGAAGTCCCTGTTCGCATGGGTTCCCGCGGGTACCAACCCCATGGACGCGTACTCCATGGCTCCTTCGAGAAGGGGCACCGCGTGCGCATCGATCCTCACGAAGCAACGCGAAGCCCGGGCCATTTCCACGAGATGTCCGACAAGCCCGAACCCTGTCACATCGGTGCAGGCCCGCACAAGAAAACGAGCGGCAACCTCAGATGCCTCCCTATTGAGAGCACACATCGAGTTGACCATGGACTCGACCGGTTCCGCAGCTGCGAGTTTGCCTTTGATCGCGGTAGCGATGATGCCCGTGCCCACAGCCTTGGTGAGGATCAGCTTATCCCCCGGACGAAGGCCATCATTGGTCATGAGCCTGTCCGGATGGACCAGTCCCGAAACGGCCAGCCCATACTTGGGCTCGTCGTCATCCACACTGTGACCGCCGATGAGGGCAACCCCGGCTTTGTTGAGTATCTCCTGGCCACCGGCCAGTATGTCCTTCAGGGTATCGATGCCAAGCTTCGAGACAGGAAAACACACGACGTTCAAAGCGGTGATCGGCCGTCCACCCATAGCGTACACATCACTGAGCGAGTTGGCCGCGGCAACTCTACCGAAGATCCGTGGCTCGTCCACGATGGGGGTAAAGAAATCGATGGTCTGAATCAGCGCATTATTGTCGTCGAGCCGGTACACACCCGCGTCCTCTGACCCGGCGATCCCAGCAAGTACATTCGGATTGGCCGGTATCTCAATCCCGCAGAGAGCCTTGTCCAGATCCCCCGGACCTACTTTTGCCGCTCAACCGGACGTCTTGGCAAGACTGGTGAGGCTTATCTTGTCGTCTGCCATGGGTATTCCCCTGACCGGACCCTCGGCCCTGCCGACCCGAGCATCCAAGTTCGGGCGTGCGTGCGCGGATCTCGGACAGATATGCCCTGAGACCCCGGCCTTTGCTGATCGGTCTCGTACTCGTTGGTGCCACGTATCCAATGGGCCTATAAGAGGTATTATCCAAAACTATACGCGGGCTGTCAACCGTGGCGGGACCGTTCTTCTGCAGAGGCCCTCTCAAAGGGAAAGAGGTTCATTTAATAATTTGGAGCCGCACCGGTGCTCTCAGCTTCACAAAGGTCCCGTTTTCCGTTTCCCCGCGACCTGCGGTCCCAACATACTCCTTGATGAAGTCAGCCACCGATTTTGCATCCTTGGGCCTCATCCTCACACACCCATGGGACTGGTTCCTTCCGATGCTGCGGGGCGCGTTAGTACCGTGGAACCGGTACCCATAGTCTTCAAGCGTTACCTGTCTTGCAACTAGGTCTTCAAAATTGCCATATTTCTTACGGGACCTCAGGGGCCGCTTTTTGAGCAGTGGAGCCATGGTGCCCCCGTAGACGGTCTTACTCGGGGACTGACCCCATGCCCAGGAACGGTTGGGTGGGGGAATCCACCATGGGTGGTCGTCGTAAATATGTGTGACGAAGTACATGCCTTTGGGGGTGGGGAAGTTCCGGGGGTCCCCAAGCCCCACTCTGCATCGGTACAGGACTTCGTTTCGCCCGAAGTAGGAAATTCCAAGCAATTTGAGGAGGTGCTGAGAATGACTCACCTCGATCCGAAGGTGACTGAATCCCCCCTCGGGTCCATCGGGAAAGGTGCCTACTGACTTGAGAACCCGCCTGGGCATGAGGAGATCCCTCAGTTGTGAGGCCGTGACAAACGACGTCTTGGCCCGTGGGTCGCCAAGTTCGGGAAAGGCTTTCCCTACGACGATGCCAAGGGTACTCAAGTTTGGAAAGGCATAGGAATACCAGTCCCCAGGCATCATGGGCGGCGTGTCTTCGCTTCCCGCTCCGGCGGAACCGATGCTCATCGAATCACTGCCTGTCGAGGCAGTGTCCTGAAGACTTCCTCCAGGTTTTCGTTCCACGCGGCGCCGGTCCCGGTACGAAGCCTTCACGACCACCGGGGAGATGGAAGTGACGTCTCGAGACGTGGCGGACGCGCGGTCACCCGCCTTCGCGAAACCAACAAGGGCCGCACCGCGGTCAAGCCAGCGCTCGATACGTGAATCTTGATCGCCGAGGGAAGAACGTGCCGCTACGCTCAGCGGGAACGCGGAACACAGAACCAACCCTAAACCCAGAACCGAAACAACCACACGAAACATCATGTCCTATCCGAACCGAAATATTCACGGTGGCAAAATGATTGATTAATTTAACATGACACACGAAAAAAAGCAATGCCAAACGTATGTGGGTGCTGTAGCGTAAGCCTCTTTCGGAGCTATACTGGAGCGGGGGACCGTCGGGAAAAGCCTTTCCGCAAGATGGTTCCTGTTACCTTACCACAACTATAAACACAATATAATCGGAATGTAATATCTATAATATGATGTGATATATAAAATATGCAACAGCGCCTCCCGAGCTTCGGCTGAAATTCTTGACACGTTCCCCGGGCGGGTCTAGGATGAAGGGTGCAATTCATGCCAATGCGCATTCAAAGGAGTAAGATCGTCTCGCATCTCTACCCGCTCTGTCCAGTAAGGGTGTCGGGGGATAGTCCCGTCCCTTGGCCGGGCAGGGAGAGGGTGAAAGCTGACCTCAAGCAGCGAACGCGTCTTATCCGTTTGACAGCGCATCGGTATCATCCACTCCAACGAGTAGCTCGTACTCGATTGTCGCCGAGACCAAATGCCGGTTCTGTCCGGGTCTCGGCAGTCGCATAGCCCATCGCCGGTCACGATCACAAAACCCGGCACGACCGGAGATCAAGGAAAGGTGAAGCTGCTGTGAAAGAGCTAATGTCAGGAAACGAAGCGATTGCGCGCGGCGCCTATGAGTATGGCGTACGATTGGCGGCCGCATATCCGGGAACCCCGAGCACGGAGATCCTGGAGTTCGTCGGAGCCCGATTCCCCGAAATAAACGCGGGATGGGCACCGAATGAAAAGGTTGCCCTGGAAGTCGCAGCAGGAGGAGCGTACGGAGGGGCACGGTCTCTGGCCATCATGAAGCACGTGGGGCTGAACGTGGCCGCGGATCCCTTCATGACGCTCTCCTACACGGGTGTTCATGGAGGGCTCGTCATCGTCGTGTGTGACGACCCGGCCATGCATTCATCTCAAAACGAACAGGACACGCGCAACTATGCCAAGTTCGGAAAGGTACCGTGTCTAGAGCCTTCGGACAGCCAGGAAGCCAAGGATATGATCGGCGAAGGTCTGCGCATAAGCGAAAAGTTTGACACGCCGGTGATCCTGCGGAGTTCCACGAGAATATCTCACTCCATGTCACTCGTTGAGATGGGGGAGAGAAAGGAAGGCCCGGTGGAGCTTGGGCTCAGGAAAGACCCACCCAAGTGCGTGATGCTTCCCGGCTTCGCTCGTCAGCGCCACCCGCTGGTGGAACAGCGGCTGAAAGACTTGGTCACATTCGCCGAGGATTTCCCGTACAACAAAATCATCATGGGCGACGAATCGCTGGGCATCGTAACAGCAGGCATCGCGTACCAGTACGCTCGGGAAGCTTTGCCGGAAGCGTCCTTCCTCAAGCTCGGAATGGTCTGGCCGATTCCCGAGAAGCTGGTCCGTGATTTTGCATCACGGGTCGAACGGCTGATCGTTGTGGAGGATCTGGACCCATTCATTGAAGAAGCGATATGCCTGATGGGCATCGGGGTTACAGGCAAGGAACTTACCGGCATCTGCGGTGAGCTTTCGCCGGAACGGGTTGAGGAGGCCATCAAGGGAGCCTCTTCGGCAAAGTCTGTCGGCCCGATCGATGTGGAAATGCCGATGAGGCCGCCCAACATGTGTCCCGGTTGTCCGCATCGGGCAACCTTCGCCGCGCTCAAAAAGAACAAGGTCTATGTCGCAGGGGACATCGGCTGTTACACACTCGGCGCTCTACCACCGGTCGGGATGCTTGACCACTGCCTCTGCATGGGAGCGGGAATCGGAATCGCGTCGGGGTTGGACCGCGCTCTGGGCGAGCTGGCTTCAGGCAAGGCGGTTGCGGTGATCGGCGATTCAACGTTCTTCCATTCCGGGATGACCCCGTTGCTTGACCTGGCGTACAATGGCGGGTCCACCACCGTGGTCATCATGGATAACAGGACAACGGCCATGACCGGTGCCCAGCCCCACCCGGGAACCGGGTTCACGCTGCGGCAGGACCCCACCATTACCGCCGACATCGAGAAGCTCGCGGAATCGTTCGGGTTCAAACGCGTCAAGACGTTGAATCCCTACCGGATTCAGGATACGCAGAAGATCGTCAAGGAAGAATTGGAGGCCCCTGAGCCTTCCCTGATTATTGCCCGCGCCCCCTGCGCGCTGCTCAAAACCGGCAGAATACTTTCGGATGAGCCGCTCAGGATCAACGCAGATGTCTGCAAAGGGTGTAGGACGTGCATCAACACCGGGTGCCCCGCGCTGGAGTTCGTCAAGTTCGAGGAGCGGCCCGAAGGCGAGAAGCGCAAGGGTTATTCCCGGATTAACGAGGCCCTCTGTGTGGGATGTCGCACATGCATGGAGGTTTGCAAGTTTGATGCGATCGAGGAGGCGTCATGAGCGACAACCAAGTGAGCAACATTCTTATCGTAGGCGTTGGCGGCCAGGGAATAATCCTGGCCAGCGACGTGCTCGGCAGAGTGGCGGCCAGGGCCGGCTACGACGTGAAGAAGAATGAGATCCACGGGATGGCCCAGCGCGGAGGCTCGGTGTCCAGTCACATCCGTTTCGGCCCGAGCGTCAGCTCGCCGATCATCAAGCTCGGGGAGGCGGATGTTCTGCTCTCCTTCGAACAGTTGGAGACGGTTCGCTATTTTCCCTTCCTTTCCGTCGGCGGCAAGGTGATCGTGAACGATCACAAGATCCTGCCCCCCGCGGTATTCACGGGAAAACAGGACTATCCCGCGGACATCCTTGAGAAGATCAAGGAGAAGGTCCCGGACGCGATGATCGTGGACGGCGTGGAACTAGCCACGAGGCTGGGTAATCCAAGAGTCCTCAACGTCATTTTCCTGGGTGCGCTTTCCACTCAGTTAGACATCCCTGCTCAGACGTACGAAGAGGTTCTTACGGAGTCTCTGAAACCGAAGCTCGTCGACATCAATCTGAAGGCCTTCCATGAAGGCAGAGCGCTTGCCTCGGCCTGATAAGGCTCCCTGGGAGTTTGCCGGGAAGACCCCCTGATGCAAAAAGAGAGGTCTCCCCGGTTTCTTCCGCCAAGAACCCCCCGCAGAATAGGCCGGGATTGCCGGAGCTGTGGTACGGACTTCCTTTTGTGCTCCGCTCCGGGACTTCCGGCCCATGATGTCCCGTCTCTCGGCAACCGCGTCATTCGCGGGGCCCCTGCCTTGGACAGACAGTCCTGCGCAAATTCTGAACAACGGTAAGAAGGAAGGCAGCGCGAGAGCAGTGGGTTTGTGTCGGTATACACTCATCGCGGTGATTTGCCCTTGACTGTATATCGTAAGTGTGGTTTTTTATAAGTTTAACCGCAATAAGCATAATTGTGGCACGAAAGGAGGTCCCCATGGGGATGGGGAAGTTCTTGTTCACATCCGAATCCGTTACTGAAGGTCACCCCGACAAGGTCGCCGATAGAATTTCCGATTCGATCCTTGACGCCATGCTGGAGCAGGATCCCACGTCACGAGTCGCGTGTGAGACCCTCGTAACGACGGGACTGGCCTTGGTTGCCGGTGAGATTACGTCAAAGGCAATCGTGGATGCCCCGGAACTGGTTCGGGACGCAATCAGATCGATCGGCTATACGGATGCGTCAATGGGCTTCGATTGCGACACGTGTGCGGTCATCGTTTCCCTGGACAAGCAATCGCCGGACATCTCCATGGGCGTTACCAGCGGAGAGGGGCTGTACAAAGAGCAGGGAGCGGGCGATCAGGGGCTGATGTTCGGCTACGCGTGCACCGAAACGCCCGAGCTTATGCCGATGGCCATTCAGTACGCACACCAGTTGACCCTCAAGCTCACCGAAGCCAGGAAGACGGGACGACTGGGGTTCCTCAGACCTGACGGCAAGTCGCAGGTCACCGTGGAATATCACAACGGAATGCCGGCCCGGGTTGACACCGTTGTCATAGCAGCTCAGCACGACCCCGACGTCACTTATGAGGAACTACAACAGGGAATCATCGAGGGAGTCGTCAGAGAGGTGATTCCGTCCAGACTATTGGACGACAAGACACGATATCTCATCAACGCAACCGGCCGTTTCGTGATCGGCGGGCCTATGGGAGATTGCGGTCTGACCGGGCGGAAGATCATCGTGGACACATACGGTGGGTACGGAGCGCATGGTGGCGGCGCGTTTTCAGGCAAGGACCCGAGCAAGGTGGATCGTTCCGCGTCGTACATGGCCCGACACGTTGCCAAGAATATCGTTGCCGCGGGACTGGCGGAAAAGTGCCTGCTCCAGGTGGCCTATGCGATCGGGTATCCGGAGCCTGTCTCTCTGAACGTCTGTACGCAGGGTACCGGCAAGATCTCCGAAACGCAAATCGAGGAGATCGTCACCAAGCTTTTCAGCTTCAAGCCGGCAGCGATCATCGAATACTTGGACCTTCTCAGACCCATTTACAAGAAAACTGCCGCAAACGGCCACTTCGGGCGGGAGGATCCAGACTTTACCTGGGAGAAGACTCACAGAGCGGACGAGATTCGAGAGCTTGCCGGACTGTGACGGACCGGCTGGTCCGTGCGCACATTCCGTCTTGTGAGTATCGTCAGAAACCGAGCCCTCCCCGCCCAGAGGGAAGTAATCTACATTTCCAAGGAGTTTGAATGGATTATCATATCAAAGACTTGTCTTTGGCTGAAGCAGGAAAACGGAGGATTGACTGGGCCGAACGGAGTATGCCGGTCCTTCGTCTGATTAGGAAACGGTTCGGAGAAGAGAAACCTCTCGCCGGGACTGTGCTGGCAGCGTGCCTGCACGTGACCACCGAGACGGCCGCGCTGGTCTACACGCTGGCAACGGGTGGGGCCAAGGTCTACGTCTGCGCATCCAATCCGCTTTCGACTCAGGATGACGTGGCTGCGGCACTAGTGGAGGATGGATTCAACGTATTTGCAATCAAAGGAGAGGACACCGAAACCTACTACAAGCACATCAATGCGTGCCTGGACGCGAAGCCCCGCATCACCATGGACGACGGCGCGGATCTGGTGGGAACCATCCATGCCGAAAGGCAGGATCTTGTCACCAATATCCTCGGGGGAACCGAAGAGACCACAACCGGTGTGATCAGGTTGCGAAGTATGGCGGAAAAAGGTGTCCTGCTCTTCCCGGTCATAGCGGTCAACGATTCGGACACCAAGCACTTCTTCGACAACCGGTACGGAACGGGACAGAGCACGATCGACGGTATCCTCAGAGCCACCAACCGCCTCATGGCGGGGAGCGTGTTCGTTATCTGCGGGTACGGATGGTGCGGTCGGGGGGTTGCCAGGCGAGCAGCGGGCATGGGCGCTCGAGTGATCGTCACGGAGGTGGACCCCCTGCGAGCACTGGAAGCCGCAATGGACGGCTACTTCGTGATGCCGCTCATTGAAGCCGCTCCTATAGGCGATTTCTTCTGTACAGTTACCGGTGACATCAATGTGATCCGCAAGGAACACTACGAACGCATGAAGGATGGGGCGATCGTCTGCAACTCCGGTCACTTCAATGTGGAACTGGACATCGAAGCACTCGCGGAGATGTCGGCTTCTCGACGAACCATCCGGGATTTCCTCGAAGAGTTCTCTATGCCGGACGGGCGGCGAATCAGCCTGCTCGGTGAGGGAAGGCTCATAAACCTGGCTGCCGCGGAAGGCCATCCCTCGTCCGTGATGGACATGAGTTTTGCCAATCAGGCTCTCGCTGCGGAACTCCTCGTCAAGAACGGCGACGGGCTTTCAAAGGCCGTGCACAGAGTGCCGGCCGACGTGGACGCGCAGATCGCCAGACTGAAACTCGAAGCCATGGGGATCCGCATCGACACCCTGACCGAAGAGCAGCAGAAGTACCTGTCTTCATGGGAAATGGGAACCTGATAGGCAGTCCTCCCCAGTGATCGATGCCGGGTCTGGGGCGTGACGCGGCGTTAGCAAGGACGGGCTTTCCTCCCCCGGAGTCACTGCAAGGGGGGCGGAAAGAGCTGAGGGGGTGTCCTCACGCTGAGTGCAAAGCACGTTCTCGTGATCGCTGAGGAGTTTACTAGCTCTAGAGGCGATGAATCAATGAAAATGGACAAGAGTCTTGCTCTGCTCGCGGTAATTGATCTCCGTACGATAAAAGTGGTTGCCGTAAGTACCCCAAGAGAGGTATAGCTTCTATTAATCTTTCTTTTCGTCAGCCATTCCCGAAGCCGGCGAACGGTCTCCATGGCCGGCGGGGGGCGGTCGGGACACTCAGATGAATGCTCCGTCATCTCAGCCTGAAGGGCAGGGTTCACCCCGGATCCTGGTGGTGGACGACGATGTGATGGTTCGCGAGGTTGTCGTGGAATCGATCAAGGCTATCGGCCACGACGTCGAAGTGTGCGGGGACGCGGGTGTCGCTCTGGAGCAGGCCAAAGAAAAGGGTTACGAACTCATCGTCACCGACATGCGGCTGCCGGGAATGGACGGACTGACTCTCTTGAAGAGACTCAGGGCAACGCGCCAGGATACCGACGTCATCGTGATCACGGGATACGGTTCGGTAGAAAATGCCGTGGAATGTATGAAAGCCGGCGCGCTCGATTACCTCATCAAGCCCTTCACCGTCGATCAGATACAGGTGGCTGTCCGGAAGGCTCTTGACCATCGTGACCTCGTACGGAGGGCCAAGGAGCGGGAGTTTTATCGGACGCTCTCCTATGTGGACTCACTCACGGGCGTGTACAATCGGAGACATTTCGACGAGGCCCTCGAAGCAGAGATCCAAAAGGCTGCCATTCACAATGGCCCGGTCCTCCTCTTCATGATAGATATCGACGACTTCAAGATATACAACGACCATAACGGCCATCAGAAGGGGGACGACGTCCTGGCAACGATCGGTCGAACGCTCCATTCCGTCTGCCGCGCGTCCGACATTGTTACGAGATACGGCGGTGAGGAGTTTGCCATAATATTCCCCGGCGCGGGCAAGGAACATGCCGGTGAACTCTCCGCCCGCGTCATGCAGGGAGTCGTCGAGTGCCGCTTCGATGGGGAAGAGAGCCTTCCCCAGGGCTGTCTCACGATCTCGATAGGAGCCGCCTGCTATCCCGACGACGCGGACAATTCCGAAGACTTGATTCGATTCTCCGACAAGGCACTGTACAAGGCCAAGGAGGCCGGCAAGAACCGGATTGAACTCTATTCAGATGTTTGATGCCGGCCCGCGCGCCAACAGGTCCCCACAAGCGCCATGATTCTTGCCGCGGATCTCTCATAACGACTCCCATGCACCAACCGTCGCAACGCCCAGATAGAATGCGCTGAGGTCAACGTGGTAGCCAAAGGGCCACATTGAGCAGTGCTGCGATTTTCATACCACGTGAAGCGCACGGAAAGGCTGAAAACATCATGGAGGCTCTCCCTATTCTAACCCTCTCCCCCAAAATAGGGGGGACGGGACTTCGCTACTGCCTCCTCTGGCACCGGAAGAGAGTCCGTGTGAGGGAGGATCCTTTCCTTTTGAAAGGGAATTTGAGCCAGCTCCTTTTCCCTCTGGTTGGTATTCAGGGCGTGATCGCAAGAGTCTTGCCGCGTAGAATGCGGCCGACCGGCGGGACTCCCCTCCGAGCCGGGAGTGAACGAGAATGATTCAAAAAGGCACCGCTCCGAGAGTTCTTCTTCAAGAGGTGGGGCCGCGAGACGGCCTGCAGAACGAGCCTGTGGCGCTCTTACCCGAGATTCGGGCTCGGCTCGTGGAGCGCTTGGGTCAGGCCGGCCTTCCCCGGATACAGATCGGGTCCTTCGTCAGCCCCAGGCTCGTGCCCCAGATGGCAGGCACGGACGAGCTCTGGAGGTCTCTGAAGAAGCAACAGGGCGTCAGATACAGCGTGCTCGTGCTCAACGAACGGGGACTCGACGAGGCCATCTCGGCCGGTATTCCCCACGTCGAGATCTATGTGTCGGCTTCGGAGACTCACAGCAGGAAGAATGCCAACACGAGCGTCGAGGAGGGCCTTGCACATGCGGATCGAATGATACAGACCACGCTCGATAACGGTGTGAGCGTCACCGCAGGGGTGATGTGCGCGTTCGGATGTTTCTACGAAGGGGCGATATCGGTCGAGAGGGTCAGTGAAATCGTGCAGGCCCTGGACGGTCGCAGACCGACCGAGATAGGTCTTGCCGATACCACAGGGATGGCTAATCCGGACGCGATCAAGACCGTTGTTTCGGCGGTTGAGGACAGACTTGGAATGGACCGCATTACCCTGCATCTGCACGACACGAGAGGTTTCGGGCTGGCAAACCTCAAGACCGCCTTGAAAATGGGAGTACGGCGATTCGACGTATCCGTCGGAGGTTTGGGCGGCTGTCCCTTCATTCCGGGTGCCAAAGGGAACATCTCCACCGCGCGGGCGGTTGAGACGGTCGACTCGCTAGGGTTCGAGACGGGCGTGAGACCGGAGCCCATCCGGAAGATCGCAGCGGACCTGGCAAAGCTTCTGGACCGAAGCCTCGAATGAGCGCGATGCGTTTCCGATGAATCCGATTGAGGCGCATTGCCGGATCGCCTGTGAGATGCGATCCCCCCTCTCCTCCCTTGAAAAAGGGGGAAGCCACAACCTCGATTCAGAAATACTCTAACAGCTTCTCGCGTTGCCTTGACAAGGACTGAGGGAGGACGGCGATGTAACGGAGACTCCCGGATGCTCGTCGACATCAGTGATCGGAGGAAGACGGAGAAGAAACACCGGGTTTTCCGGGATGTCCCTGAAACAGGACCGAGAAGGTGGTTCCCCCCGACTGTTCGCATTCACGGATATCCTTGGCGAACCGACAGGCACGGATACTGCCGGGGCAACTCTCTCCGCTTTTGGCAATGTACCTACATCGTTGGCTCTCAAAGCCTATGGAAAAGAAACCTTCTTCCGAGAGGATCTTGAGGCCCATCAATTCCAACCCCTTGCCCCCCGCGTCAAAATCGAAGGGATTCCTGGTGGAGTATCTTTCCGAGTCCTGTGTCTGGTGAAAAGCTTTAAAGAGGAATTCACGGTCGCTCCACGGGATTCCGATTCCGTGGTCTGCCACCTGAAAGAGGATGTCCGCCTGTAACTTCTTCAGACGGATTGCTACTTCACCGCCGTCCGGGGTGTTCTCGATAGCGTTCTTCACGAGCGTGTTGACGGCGTATCGAAAGACCGTCGGGTCGATGATGTCCGATTCGATGAGTTCGGCTCGGGTCACGAGAGTCACTGAACGATGGCTGATCCTGCTCCGGATCTCTTCCAGAATCTCATGGAGGGTCTCGGTCACCGGCATGTGAGCGGGCTCATACCTGCGAGGGAAGACGATTTCCCTGACAACCGCCTGCAGTTCCGTCAGGCGGTTGAGGCTGCGCTTGATACGATCCACCCTCCGCTGTCTGGCAGGACCTGGCAAGTCCTCCTCCGCCAGATCCGTGACAGAGCCTTTGATAATCGCCACCGGAGTTCGCAACTCGTGCGCAAGATGGTTGACAGCCAACCTCCTTGCCCGTTCCATCGCTTTGAATGCGGTGATGTCCCGGGCCACGTTAACCGATCCCATGGGGTTCCCGTCGTTGTCGAGAAGGGGCGAGACGCGCAGGTCGAATACCGCGCCGAGCTTCTCGTCGAAGACTTCGGCAGAATAGTCTCCCCCGTCGGCCAAAACCTGGGAATCGGGACAGAGGGAAGCCGGAAAGATCCCCCGATCAGCGAGGTCGGACGGGTCCAATCCGATCATATGCTCCGCAGTCATTCCCAGCCGGGCTGACGCTGCTCGGTTGGCGCGCACGATCTTCTGCTCACTGTCGAGGATGATGATGAGGTCCGATACGGAATTGAAGGTCCGTTCCCATTCGTTCTTGGCGCGGAGGATCTCCTGCTGGGCCTCCACCTCGGAGGTTACGTCGAGAAAGGTCGAGATGACCCTGCCGTCGGCCAGGACCACTGCTCGGAAGCTGACGATCTTCAATCTGTCGTCTTTACATTTTATGCTGAATACTCGCGGGTTTGCTTCCGCGCCGATGCCGTACTCAACCCTGATCTCAGCCCTGTCCGCTCGCCAGATCGTCTCGGCTTTCGCGCGCTTGGCCTTGTCCGGATAGGCCTTGAGGAACCACGCGTCCAGGTCCGGCAGATCTTCCACAGAGTACCCGAAGAGCTCGGTGAATTTCGGATTCAGGTATTCTGTCTGCTCGTCGGCCGACATGACCACGAGGCCGAAGGGCGCGACCTCGGCAAGGGTTCTGAATCGTTCCTCGCTTTCCATTAGTGCTGCCTCGGCCCGCTTGCGGAACGTTATATCCCTGAGTGTGACGAGCAATCCGGCTGGATTACCTTCATGATCCCGGTACCGGGACGCGCTAATGCTGATCTCCAGAACGCGACGGTCCTTGGTGAATCGTTTGGTCTCGAACGCGCTGCAGGGGGTCCCATCTCGGATCAGGCCTCTGATTATCTGCATGGTGGGCGCGAGTTCGTCGTCGGGTACGAAGGGTATTTTCCTGCCCTCCACCTCATCCATGGTCCATCCGAAGATCCGGGTAAAGGAAGGGCTCACGTACTGTGCTCGTCCTTCCATGTCGTAAATCACGATAGCGTCAGCCGACGAATTGAGGAGCGAGACATAGAGTTCCTCACGGCGCTTGGCTTCTTCGTAAAGCTTGCGGTAACTCTCCTCCCGTTCCCGCAGTCTTTCCTGCGCGCGCCTCCTGGTAATCTCCACCGCGGCGAGATTGCCGAGCAGGGAGAGAGTATCGAGATCAGCCTGGGAGAACGGAGTCTTGGTCCGGTTGAAGACGTAGAGCACGCCCACGTTGGTACGTCCTATTTGGACGGGCACCGCGATTCCCGAAATGAACCCTTCGGCCCGGGCCACGTCGTGAAACGCGGGTCCGATCTCCTCCAGGTAATCCTCGACAACGTACAGGCGACCTGTTTCCGCGACCTTACCGCCGAGTCCTACACCGAGTGGTATCCGGAGAGCTTTGAATTCTTCGGTACGAATCCCCGAAAGCGTGTGCATATAGAGATCGCCGGCAGTCTCGTCTCGCAGCGCGATGAACGAGATGTCGGCAGAAAGCAGCTCTCTGCTCTTGTCGACGATGAGCGCGAGATTCTCGTCCAGAGCGCGCTCCGCGGTCATCGCGAGCGCCAACTCATAAAGGGCCTGAAATTTGTCAAGTTCCGCTGCCAGATCTGCCGCGGCCTGTTTTCGACGAGTGATGTCCCGGATGTGGACGACACTCCCGCTGGGTTTGCCCTTCTTGTCGAGGAAAGCCGCACCGCTGATGCTCACATCGATGACGAGTCCCTCCTTTGTATAGCGTCGTGTCTCTTGATCTCTGAAGCTCTCACCCCGCAGGACCCGGTCGATCATCTCCCGCGTTTCCGGCCAGTTCTCATCGGGCACAAAGTCGGTTCGCTTGCCCTCCAACTCCCCGAAGGTCCAACCGAAGACGCTCGTGAACGCGCTGTTCGTGTAGGATGCTTTCCCCTCCATGTCATAGACGACGATGGGGTCCGGCGAAACGTCCAGGAGTGTTCGGTAGCGCTGCTTGCTCCTTTCAGATTCCTCGTAGAGTTCCCGGTACTTCTCCTGGCTCTTGCGCAGCTCGTCCTCCGCGCTCTTGCGATCGGTAATGTCCCGGAGAATTGCAAGCACTCCAGCGGGAACGCCCTGATGGTCATGGAAACGCGACGCGCTGATGCTGATGTCAAGAATTCGTCCGTCCCTGGTAAGTCTCTTTGTTTCAAACGCGCTCGTTGGCGTACCGTCCCGGACGATTTTCTCGATCTCGGCCATGGTGGCCTCGCGCTCTGAATCGGGGACAAAGGGGATGCGCATCCCCTCAAGCTCGTCCAGGGTCCATCCGAAGGTCCGGGTGAAGTATTGGCTCACATATTGTGTCCGGCCTTCCATGTCGTAGATCACGATTGCGTCGGCCGAAGAGTTGAGCAGCGACTCGTAAAGCTCCTCCCCTCTCTTGGACTGCTCATAGAGTCTTCTGATACGGCGCTCACCCTCTTGAAGTTGCTCCAGGGCCTGCTTCCGGGTGATCTCCACCGCTGCGAGATTTCCCAGCGTGGAAAGGGTATCGAGATCCGCCTGGGAAAAGGGCGTCCTGGCTCGATTGAAAACGTAGAGTACCCCCACATTTGTTCGTCCCACCTGGACCGGCACAGCCACGCCGGCCAGGAGTCCTTCGGCCCGGACTACGTCGTGGAAGGCCGGTCCGATCTCTTTAAAGTAGTCCTGAACGACATACAATTGGCCGCTTTCCGCGACTTTCCCCCCGAGTCCGATCCCCACCGGTATCTTCAGAGACTTGAACTCGTCGGTAACGATTCCTGAGAGGGTGTGCATAAAGAGTTCGTTTGTTCCCTCATCCCGCAGCGCGAGAAATGACTTGTCAGCGCGTAGGAGGCTTCTGCTCGTCTCGACGATCAGCGCCAGGTTCTCCTCCAGACTCCGTTCCGCTGTCATAGCCAGGGCCAACTCGTACAGGCCCTGGAATTTGCGTAACTCTTCCTCACGTTCCCGCCGTCGTCGAACACGGTCCGATATGTCAAGAAGAGTGCCCACGATCGCGGGCTGGCCTTGTTCATCCGTTCGGGATCCGTAGGCCTCCACGTCGATGATCTGCTTGTCCTTTGTTATCCCTCTGAACCGGAAGTTTATTGCGTCCACTTCTCCTGAGATTCGCTTCCTGAGGTTCTCCCGGACGAGAGGCTGGTCTTCCTCGCAGACCAGGTCCAGTGGACCTTTGCGGTTGAGCAGTTCCTTAACCTCGTAACCGAATATCCGCGCCATTTCGGGGTTGATGTATTTGAACCGGTCGTTCTGGATGAGGTAAACGCCGACCACCGCCTTTTCCGAGAGCGTTCGGAATCTGGCTTCCGACTGCTTGAGCGCTTCGGAAACGTCCAAGTATTCCCGTTCACGGGCCTCCAGTTCGGCGTTCCTTTGGCGAAGAAAGTCCAGCTCCGCAACAAGCTGTTCCTTAGTCTTCTCCTTGTCTTTCATGCGGGTCTCTCCCCAGACGACACCGAAATGGCCGGAAATTTGTTGGTAAGTGTGAAAAGCCCCTGATCCCCGTACAAGTCTACGTCGCGGAGTCTTCCATGTCAAAAGGGTTGGGGTCCCGCAGCCATGCAGAAGCTGTGAAATCCTCTCCCCGACGAACCGTTCGGAAGCGACCTCAGACTGACGGGGACTCGAATCCGCTTGACGAGGATCTTTCACGTGAATTATAAAAATACGATAACACTTCACCGGGGCAACGCGACAACTTCCCTGACGCGCTTTTTTACAACCTCACTCGAGGCTTCACAGAAGCGTGTCACCCAGGGCTGGGCGTTTTTCCGCGGTATGTGTGCGTGAAATAACTCGTGGCGGCCGTCGCAGGTTTAGCACAGAGGCGACAGGCCCACCGGCTCGACAATTGAGAGTTCCTGGGGAGGCGATCGGCTTGGCCCTCTGTGCCGACGAACTCTCTCCGGAAGACTCTTGCAGGTAATGTCCATTCCAAGAAAGGGGTCAGGCTATGGCAGAGAGTGTGCTCAACGGCAAGCGGTTACTCGCGGTGGACGACGAGCCGGACGTGCTCGAGGTCCTCACCGATGAGCTGGAAAAGTATGGGGTGAAGCTTGATCGGGCTCTCTCCTATGAGGCCGCGTCCCAGATGCTCGCTTCGTTTAGCTACGATCTGGTGATCCTGGACATCATGGGAGTACGGGGCTTCGAATTGCTGGCCTATGCTTCGTCCCGGGGGTTCCCTGTGGTAATGCTGACGGCTCACGCACTCAGTCCCGAGGCCCTGAAAAAGTCGATCGAATTGGGAGCCAGGGCATATGTGCCCAAGGAGGAGATCGACAAGATCGCCCCATTCCTCGAGGATGTCCTCGAGCTGAGTTATGAGTCCGCGTGGGCCAAAGCGCTCACCAAACTTGGCGGCGTTTTCGGCGCACACTTTGGTCCTGACTGGAGGAAATCCGAAAAAGAATTTTGGGATGAGTTCGAGAAACGCCTCGCGATCGAACACTCAACCGTTATCGAATCGTGATGCAAACCTACTCTCTTGCCAACGGCCCTGCGTTTGCATGGCAACGAATGTGAGACGTTCATCAAAGGGGGCCTTTTTGCAAAAAGGGTCTCCCCGGTAGATCTTCACCGTCGGACGGAGCGTGATTTCGACGGTCAGAGCTGACTCTTGAACGCGTAAATGGCTTCCTTCATTCGGCGCAGGAACTCTTTATCCGTATCACAGACCGAGCACTGGCCGTCCTTTCGACATTCAGAAAGAGTGTGGCCGGTCATCTTCAGGGTCATTCCGCTGTCATGCGATACCATTTCAATACAGCCCGTCGGACACAAGTAGGTGCATGAACCACAGCCGATGCAGCTTTGCGTGAGGTCGCCAAAAGGTGTGGTGACCATTCGGTCGATTCCTCGGTCTCCGAGCCCGATAGCGCTCGCACCGACAACTTCCTCACAGACTCTGACGCACAGCCCGCAGAGAATGCACTTCTCATCTCTTTGCACCTTGAACCTCGACGCGGACACACCGATTTGTCTTGCGATTTTCCTGAGCATCGGCACGTTGGGACACCTTGCGAGGAGCAGTTCCATGGTCAGTCTGCGACTCGTCCTCACTTCGGGCGTATCCGTGAATACTTCTATGCCTTCCTCCGCGGGGTAGTTACATGAGGTGACAAGCCGGCTGCGCGTTCCTCTGACAACCTCGACCACGCAGAGCCGACACGCGCCGTACGGTTTAAGCGCCTCATGATAGCAGAGTGTGGGGATCCGAATTCCCAGCATCCGTGCGGCATCAATTAGCGGAGTCTCCTTCTCCACTCTGACCATCTTTGAATCTATCAAAAGTGTGACTTTCATATTTCCCGGTCTGCAGGAAGTGCGCGAAGGCGGCTCTTCCGATGTCTGTGTTTGGGTATATCCATTATTCCACCCTGATTGCCTTGGGCTTGCAGAGGCTCAAACAGAGGCCGCACTTGATGCAGCGCTCCTGGTCTATGACGTGGGGAGCTTTCTTTTCTCCAATCACAGCCTGTTCCGGGCATTCCTTTCGACAGAGCGAGCATCCGTTGCACAGATCGGGATCCACCACGTACCTGATCAGAGCACGGCATACTCCTGCGGGACATTTCTTGTCAAAGACATGGGCCTCATACTCGTCTCGAAAATAGCGGAGCGTGCTCAAGACCGGATTCGCCGCGGACTGCCCAAGGCCGCAAAGGGAGGACTTCTTCATGAAATCGGCCAGGGCGGTGAGGGTCTCCAGATCACTGCCCGTTGCCCTACCCGTGGAGACGGAGTCGAGAAGGTCATTCATCTGAACGAGTCCCTCTCTACAGGGGACGCATTTTCCGCACGATTCGTATAGGAGAAAACCGACGAAGTACTTGGCCACGTCCACCATGCAGGTGCTGTCATCCATGACGATCATCCCGCCGGAGCCCATCATGGAGCCCGCTTCCACGAGCTGGTCGTAGTCCACGACCATATCGAGTCTCGATGCAGGCAGGCAACCGCCTGATGGGCCTCCGGTCTGAACGGCCTTGAACGACCGTCCGTCCTGAATGCCTCCACCAATGTCATAGATGATTTTTCTCAGAGTGGTGCCCAGGGGGACTTCCACCAGACCAGTGTTCTTCACTCTTCCCGCCAGTGAGAAGATCTTGGTACCCTTGCTCGACTCATTGCCTATTCCCGCGAACCATTCAGCACCCTCGTCGATGATCAGGGGAACGGTAGCCCACGTCTCGACGTTGTTCAAATTACTGGGTTTGTCCCAGAGTCCGCTTTCCACGGTATGGATGTACTTGGACCGCGGTTCACCGATCTGCCCCTGAAGCGAGTTCATCAAAGCGGTGGATTCTCCACAGACGAACGCGCCGGCTCCTCTGCTGATACGGATGTCAAAGGTAAAATCCGCTGCGAGAATGTCCTTACCCACCAATCCATACTGCCGAGCCTGTTGAATTGCCAGCGCAAGGTGATCCACGGCGATGGGGTACTCGTCCCGAACGTAGATGTAACCCTCCGACGCGCCGATCGCGTACGCCCCGATGATCATGCCTTCTACAATGGCGTGAGGATCGCCTTCCATGAGGCTGCGGTCCATGAATGCCCCCGGGTCTCCCTCGTCCCCGTTGGCGATGACGTATTTGACAAGTCCTTCAGCCTCTCGGCACGATCGCCATTTCCAGCCCGCGGGGAAGCCGCCACCTCCGCGCCCGCGGAGTCCCGAGGCTTCGATTTCGCGGAGCACTTCTTCCGGTCTCATGCCCGTGACGGCCTTCGCAAGCGCGCGGTAACCGCCCTCGGAGATGTAATCTTCAATGGATGTAGGATCGATCTTCCCGCACTTGCCCAGGACGAGCTTGCGTTGGGCCGAATAGAAGGGGACGCTTTCCTCCGAGAGTACCTTCCCGCCGTTGTCGGGATCTTGCCACAACAGCCTCGTGAGCGGTCGTCCGTGGATCAGGGTCTCCGAGACTATTTCGGGTATGTCGTCGAGGGAGACACGAACATAGAATAGGCCGGGCGGCTCGACAACCATCACAGGACCCATCTCGCAGAAGCCGTGACATCCCGTGAGCCGCACAAGAACCCGGTTCGCGAGGCCTGCGGTAAGAATAGACTCGTTGAGCGCCTCAACGAGTGCCGCGGATCTCCTGGACCTGCACCCCGTGTTGCATATCCTCACGACGCTGCTGTACGAGTCGATCCGTTCCACGGCTCGCTTCCGGATCTCGCTTAGTCGTTCCGGACCGCTAGTTACTATCGTCACGTCGTTTCTCATCGTCTTCGGCGTAATGCCTGAGAATCTTGCGGATCTTGGCCGGAGTGATCCCGTCGTAATAGTCCTCGTCGATCATGATTACCGGGGCGAGCGCACACGCGCCCACGCAGTTCACCGTTTCCAGGGAGAAGCTCAGATCCGGAGTCGTCTCTCCCTCGCTGATTCCGAGTTTGCGCACAATCTCTTCCCGGTTTTGCTTGGCGCCTTTGATGTGACAGGCGGTCCCGGTGCAGATCTTCATCCGATGCCTTCCCCCAGGCGTCAGGGTAAAGGACTTGTAGAAGGTCGCCATGCTGAAGATCCTGGTCAGCGGGACCTCCATCTGCCGGGACACCAGTTCGAGAACTTCCCGGGGGAGAAAGAGCTCCTCCTTCTGGATCTCCTGCAGAATTCCGATGAGGTTTTCGTGCCGAAACTCGTACTTCTCGAGAATCTCGTTTGCTCGCCGGCGTAGTTCGTTGGTCATGATTTTTCACCTGCCGTGTGCTTTCTCCAACAGGGCATTTCGTGCGGACCGTGGAAGCCCTTTTTCACTTTCAGGAACAGGGTCCGTCGACAGAGATCTTTGAGAAAGGGCTCGATCGCCTGGAGTCTTTGGAGGAAATCATCGTTCACGTACCCCTCTTCCACGGCCATCTTCCTGAGTTCGAGGGCCACTCTCCGGAACCGAATCCGCTGCGGACAGACGTGGTAACAAGAGTTGCAGAGGCAGCAGAACCAGATAAGGTCCGATCCGAGGACCTTCTCTTTCATGCCGAGTACGATCCAATGGATGATCAGCCTTGGATCGAAGTCCTCGACCAATTCCCTGACCGGGCACACCCCCGTGCACGCTCCGCATGTGAAACAGGGTGTGATCTTCTCGAGGCCGATCCGTTTCGCGATCTCGTCTTTGAACGTGCTGTCGAGCAGCTTGTACTCTATGTTCTCCATGAGTCTGACATCACCTGGGACTATACCTGCTGTGCGTTCGACAAAAGCTCGGCCGGCATGATGAGTCGGTCCGGGTCCACGAGCTTCCTTTTTGTCAGCCGGGAAAAGATTTCGAGGATCTCCTCCTGCGGGCGGTTCAATCTCTTTGCGCACTCGTCCAATGCGAGGGGCCCGGATTCGAGATGAATCGCAAGTTCCTGCACGGCCATCTCCTTGGTAACGACCTTGTCCAGATCGAGGGCTATCTCATCGTGCGATGGACGCGCGGGAATAGGCTTCTCTTTCCGTACGGAATGGACCCGGCGTGCGAGCGCCATGCGTACGCGCGTGCTTTCCAGGACGGCGCGAGCAGCTCTTATCTTGATCATCGTCGATTCATCAGGCTCAAGCGGTCCCAATTCCTTGATTTTCTCGGTGAAGCTCTTGATCAGCTCGACGAATCTGACCGCCTCCGCGGCAGAGGCCCATTCCAGCGCGAGCCGTTCAGTCTCGATCCCCATTGCCGCGAGTATGTGCCGCACGAGGGCTACCTTCGGGATGACTTCGTGATTACCGGACCGGTAATGACACTCGCCGATGCGTCATCCCCCGACGAAGATTCCGTCCGCGCCGTGGATGAATCCCTCCAGGAGGAAGATCGGGTCGATCCTCCCCGTACACATCACCCTGATCGCCCGCATGTTCGGCGGATACTGAAATCGGGATACCCCCGCGGCATCAGCCGCTGCATAGCAGCACCAATGACAGAGAAATCCCAGTATGTTCGGAGTGAAATATCGCATATCCCATCTCGATTTGTTGATTGCTTCATGCTCAGTGAATGACTGGATCGGACCGACAGGTTTCCGGTCGAAACCTGTGCCATCTCGGTCCGTCAGATCATTGCCAGGCCTCCCCGAAGGCCTCGATCTGAGCGAGAATCTGCTCGTCCGTGAACCTTCCCATTACGATCGACCTGGCCGGACAATACGACGAGCATACTCCGCATCCTTTGCACGCAGCCGCAATGACTTCGGCCTTTTTTCCTTTCTCAGCTTTCCTAGTCCTGATCGCCTTGTATGGGCAGAAGGACTCACAGACCCCGCACCCTGTGCACCGGTCTCGAAGGATCTTCGCGACGACGGGCTCTACGGTGACCTTCCCCTTGGCCAGGAGGATCCCCGCCTTGGACGCAGCAGCCTTTGCCTGGGCCGCCGATTCGTTGATCAGCTTGGGGAATTGTGCCATCCCACAGAGATAGATCCCGTCGACATACGATTCGACCGGCCTGAGCTGCGCGTGCGACTCGAGGAAAAACCCGTCCGCTGAGAGAGGGAGGCCCAGGCTTTCATTGAGCTTCTTGTCCCGGCGGGGCTCGACTGCGGGACTGAGCACCAGCAGATCGGGCTCCATTACAAGATGCCCTTTCAGCAGGGGGTCTTTCACTTTTACCTTGAGGCTCCGCCCCGTCTCTTCCACAATGGGGGGCGCTTCCGGATCATATCTTACGAAGTTGATCCCCCTGTCCCTGGCAAGAGTGTAATAATCCTCGTGGAACCCGTACGTCATCATGTCCCGGTAAAGGACCGTCACGCGAACCGAAGGATTGATCTCCTTGAGCTTCAACGCGTTCTTCACCGCATGAGAGCAGCAGATACCGCTGCAGTATGGATGGCTCTCGTCTCTGGAGCCAACGCACTGTATCATCACGATTTCGCGCAGATCCTTGATCCCGTCTCCACGGGGGATTGCAATCCGTCGTTCGAGTTCGAGTTGGAGTATCACCCTGGGATTCTTGCCGAAAAGGTACTGATCCGGCCGGTAGACCTGGGCTCCCGTAGCCACGATGATGGCGCCATGCTCAAGCCGGAGACTCTCCCGATCAGTCTTCCCGGGCACCGAGATCGTGGTGGCGAAGTTGCCGACGAATCCGTCGATATCCTCTATCTCGGCCTCGGTAAAGACCCGGATCTTGTCGTGTGAGAAGACCCGTTCGGTGAGAATTGCCAGATGGATTTTGGGATCGTCGCCTTCGAGCGTGGAATGGAGACTCCTCAGCATTCCTCCGAGGCCTTTGGCCCGTTCGATGAGGAAACATTCAAACCCCTGATCGGCCAGGCTCAGGGCAGCGGTCATCCCCGCGAGTCCGCCGCCGATGACCAGTCCCTTTTGAATGACCTCTATCTCGGTTTCGGCGAGTGCCTGAACCAAGCTCGCCTTGGCTACGGCCATGCGCACAAGGTCCTTTGATTTCTCGGTGGCATCCTCCGGCTGATTCATGTGGACCCACGAACATTGATCCCGAATGTTGGTCATTTCGACGAGGCACCGATTCAAACCCGCGTTTCTCGCGGTCTCCTGAAACAGGGGCTCGTGGGTCCGCGGGGTGCACGCGGCCACGACGACCCGGTTGAGCTTCTGTTCCGCGATTCGGGCGGTGATGAGATCCTGTGCGTCCTGGGAGCACGAGTAGAGATTCGTTGTCGCGTAGACTACTCCCAGCAGGTTCTCCGCGTATCGCCGTACCTCTTCAACATCCACGGTGCCCGCGATGTTCTTACCGCAGTAGCAGACAAAGACCCCGATCCTAGGGCTGTCTTCCAAAGGCTTTTCAGGCGGGAGCTCTTTGACCTTCGTCAGGGTGCCCCGCGCGGTGTGCAGGACTTCCGCCGCGCTTGCGGCTGCGCCGCTGCCATCAACGACCGACTCGGGGATGGACTTGGGCGACTGGAACGTCCCCGCAACGAAAACGCCTTTCCTCGAGGTCTCGACGGGGGAGAAGAGATTTGTTTTACAGAAGCCGCGGGGGGCCAATTCGATCTGTGCGGCAGTGGCGAGCGCGGTCGCCTTGTCCGGAGGTTCGAAGCCTGCAGGCAAGACCACGAGATTGAAGAGGTCGTCTTTGAGTGCTCCTTCGTCGGTTACGTACCGCAGGCGCAGGTCTTCCGTCTCGGCGATCCTCGTGAGATCTGCGACCCGGCACCTGACGAAGCGGACTCCGGCCTCTTTCGCTCTCCAAAAGAAGGTCTCGAAGCCTTTGCCGAACATCCTCATATCCATATAGAAGATGGTGATGTCCAGGTCCGGTTCATGTTCCAGCGCGACGATCGCGTCCTTGACGGCGATCTTGCAGCAAACGGAAGAGCAGTGACTGTTTCCCGTTCTGATGTCCCGGGACCCCACGCACTGGATGAACGCTATCCTGTCCGGGCGGCTCAGATCCGAGGGCCGGAGGATGTGTCCCGAATAGGGACCCGACGCATTAGAGATTCGCTCGAACTCCATTGCTGAGACCACATTGGGGGCCTGCCGGTATCCATATGCGTTGGAGGACGCCAGATCGTACAGCGAAAATCCCGGAGAGAGGATCACTGCCCCCACGTTCACTTCAAAGGAACGCTTCTTTTGGGAAAAGTCGATGGCCTGTGCCTGACACGCGCGTGCGCACTGCTTGCACTCCTTTCTCGTGAGGAACAGGCAGTGGTCCTTGTCAACCGTGAAGGCCGCGGGCACGGCCTGCGTGTAAGGGATGTGAACAGCCGTTGTCTCGCAGAGATTCTGATTGAACTCGTCGAGAGGGTGCACTGGACAGTAGGACGCGCACACACCGCAGGCCGTGCACTTGTCCGGGTCTACGTAGCGAGGGGCTTGCTCGATCCGGGCGGTGAAGTTCCCGACTGATCCCCACACTTCTCTCAAATATGCCTGGGTGATGATTTCGATGTTGTCGTGTCGTCCAGACTCGACCAGCTTGGGAGCGAGAATTCATATGGAACAATCATTGGTGGGAAAGGTCTTGTCGAGAGCTGCCATCACCCCGCCAATGGCTGGTCGGCTGTCAATAAGGTACACGGAGAATCCCGAGTCCGCCAAGTCCATGGAAGCTTGGATTCCCGCGATCCCACCTCCGACAACGAGAACTGAGCCGAGAACAAGCCCCGATTCGGATCGCTCAGCCAGGTTGAGAATGTCCTTCTCCATTGACATCTGCCGTTTCCGTTGTCCTACCGGTCTTCAACCAGCTCCAGAGCCCCGGTATTGCATATCCTGACACAGGAGGGGTCAGGAGGAACCCCACAGAAATCGCACTTGAGAGGGATACCGGTCTGAGCTTCTATGAAAAAGGGCTTCTCCGGGCAGGAGGCCCTGCATAGCACGCACATGTCATACAGACGGTTATCTATCTGGACCTTGGTCTTGGAAGTGCAGGCCGCGTCCACAAAGGGTCCGGCAATGACCGGAAAGAAGACCCTTCCCTCGTGGAAAACTCGAATTCGTGCCCGCCTGGGATTGCTCTCTCCCGCAACATGGTTCAGGGAGCACGCAATCTCACAATGACGGCAACCGGTGCACTTAGTGTGATCGATCTTGATTTTCGGCATGCTACAGATCCTCCAACCCCAACCGCTCCAGGGTCTTGGGGAACGGTTCGCCCTCGCCCGACCACCCGCGATGCTCGTAATAGTCGGAGATCATTTCCGGGACTCGGCTGACTTGTCCCTTGGCGGGGCCTTCGGAGATGGGCTCCTGGGTGAGTCTTTCCGGGAGGCGGTCATCTTTCGCGGTGAAGCCGGCCTTCGCGTTGAACAGGCGTTCCAGGTTCCACACCCGCTCACCGATCTCCATAAGGGTCTCCGCGTTAAACTGGGCTCCGAGCACCGCGTTCACCATGGGAACGAGATTCTTGAACTTGAGCCCCAAAAGGACCCAATTGCAGAGCCCCAGACTGTCCATAGCCGCGGTGATGTCCTGCCATCGTTTCACCAGCGCCGGCTTCCCGTCGATCTCCCAGGGATCAGCCTCCTGATGCACATTGAGCAGTTCATCGATGAAGGTGTACGCGAACGCGTGATGGGGTCCCTGATTACAGGTTGCGAAATGCAGCCCCAATCCCTGAATGGCCCGGGGATCAAAGGAAGCCAGCGGAGCCCCTTTGACGCCGATAAAGGATTCGGGAAATCCCCACTCCTCAGCCACCGCGTGTGCTCCTTTGCCGAGTCTTTTGGCATGCCCCTTTTTGGTGGAAACCATCTCGATGGCGTTTACGAGAGATTCCGCGGCGCCGAATTGGATGTCCAGTTTCACCTGCTCCGAGGTGACCGCGCCCTTTTCCACCAACTCCATGATTGTTGCAAAGAGGCCACCAGTGGCAATGGGATCCAGACCCATGTCTGCGCAGAGCATGTTGGCCCGGGTTATCGCTTCAAGATCCGTGATTCCGCAGTTGGTACCGAGTGATCCCGCGGCCATGTACGTCGGAGCTACCCCTCTGCCCTTGAATAGGGGGTGCGTGAGATCCGTCTTTTTCAGACAGGCTATGGGACAGCAGAAACAACCACGGCTTCGCAGAGGAAACGCGCCCTCAAGCACTTCCGTGCCGAGGTTGCGAATATTCTGGGGCGACGGGGCCTGGAAGTTGTTGCTGGGAAGCATCCCTCTTTGAGCGCAGCGCCGGACGAGAAACGCAGCTCCCCAGAGAGGCATCAGTTCCGACGTTATGGGAGACCCATTGAGTTTACCGATCATTGTGGTGACCACTTGGGCCAGCCGTCTGCCGTCGGCCACCTTGACCGAATGCTGCCCCTTGACCGCAATACCTTTGAGGTTCTTGGATCCAAAGACCGCTCCCACGCCTACGCCCCCGACCGAGAGAAATCCGTCGTTCACTACGGTGGCTATGGGAAGCATCTTTTCGCCAGCGGGCCCGATCCCGGCAATGTAAGTTTCCCGGGCGCTCCAGGGATCCTTGATGTCCTCCTTGAAGACGAGCTCCGCTTCGTCCGCCCTGCGACCCCACAGGTGCAACGCGGGTCTGAGCGAGACCTTGTCGTCCATGAGGCAGAGCATGACCGGGGCCTCTGCCTTCCCGTCGAGAATCAGTCCGTCGTACCCGGCGAATTTCAGTTCCGCGCCGAAATGGCCCCGGGTCTTTGCGCACCCGATCGTGTTCGTGAGGGAGGACTTGGTCACGATGAATGAAGAGGCCGCACTGATAGCCCCAGTCCCTACCATCGGGCCGGTGCAGAGAACGAGCTTGTTCTCCTCAGAGAGCGGATCAAGGCCCGGATCCACCTCGTCCATGTAGATTCGCGCGGCAAGTCCGCGTCCTCCCAGAAAGGTGTCCAGCCACCGTTCGTGGAGTGACTCGACACTGTGTTTTCCTTCGGTCAAGTTGACCCGAAGGATTTTTCCCATATACCCGTGCATTTTCCAGCCCTTGACCGATACAATTCAGACGGGAGGCGGTTCCGCCTTATAGCAACTCCCCTGCATTGCAGGCACAATCCCACCTCCCGTGGGACATAAAAGACCTCGGGATCGTGGGAGGCCGCACGGGCGCACTCCGCTGAGCCGCGGGAGGCCCCTGTGCTCCTCGGCCCGACAAGGTTCGCAATCCAACGACGGGGCGAGGGAAGAGATTCCACTCACTGGATGCGGCCTGGAATCATGCGGCTCCTTTGAGCCACTTCTCAGTCTTGTCCTGAAGGGCCTTGTACCCGAAAGTCACGCACGCGGTCTTGCAACTGCCGCATCCGATGCACTTGTCGGTTTCCACGTATATTGAATCCTGCTGATCCACGATCGCTCGGACCGCACAGACGCGCATCGCGTAACAGTCCTTACAATTATGGGGACATATGACGTTGAGCATGGCTAACCCCTTTTCTTACCCGAGAATTTTGTCGATTTCGTCGGCATCGGAATCCATGACATACGGGATGCCGGAGATTTCCGCAGCTTCCCGTGTCAAGGCAACCAGATCCTTTCGTTCGATGTACTGGAGAGCGAACTTGCGCTCGCCCGCCATGAGCTGCTGAAGCCCCTGGCGCAGTCGATCGACGTATGAGTAGATGCCCATGGCCCCCGGAGGCAGGTTCGTAAATTCATCCCCGAACCGTTCCTTGAGCTGAGCGGCAACGGCAAAGAGGCGCAGATAGCCTTCTTCGGGCTCTTCGCCTTCCAGCTCCATCTTTTCGGCCATGAGTCTTCCGTGGGTCTTGCCAACCATGCCCGCGGTCATCAGCGCTCTTCCCAGACAGATTGCCTTGACATAGGGAGCGCCAAGAGCCAACGCCTTGAAAACATGATCCTCGAGGGACAATCCGCCGGCTATGGCTATGGGTGGAATGTACGCCCCTTTGGCATTGAGACGCTCGCACATCTGCCAGGTGAGGCTCTCCAGGTGGACGGTCGGGATACCCCATTCGTTCATCATTCTCCAGGGACTCATCCCTGTGCCTCCGCCCGCGCCGTCGATGGTCAACAGGTCGATCTTCGCGTCCGACGCGTACTTGATCGCCCGCGCCAGATCAGCCGGTCGATAGGCCCCGGTCTTGAGGGTTACATACTTGGCTCCTACGCCTCTCAGGTATTCCACCGACTTATGGAAGGACTCCTCGTCAACCATGCCGAGCCGGGAATGCCTTTCGAACTCCGTGATCCCTCCCGCCTTGAACGCAGCCTGAGCAGCAGGATTCGTGGGATCGGGCAGGACGATGTAACCCCGTTCTTTCAGTTGCAGGGCCCTCTCCAGGGTTCGGAGCTTTACCTCTCCCCCGATGTCCTTGGCGCCCTGTCCCCATTTGAGCTCGAAGATCTCGACGCCGAGCTTCTCTATGACGTACTCGGGCACGCCGAGCTTGGTATCTTCCACGTTCGCCTGAACGATGATACCGCCCTTGCCGTCGTACCAGCGATTGAACGCATTGACGCGACGTTCCATCTCGGGTGAACGCAAGATCTTGCCGTCTTGAAACTCTGCATCGGGATCCATTCCGCAGATGTTCTCTCCCGCTACCACCATTATCCCGGAGATAGCTGCCCCTGCAGCAATGTCTTCAAAATTGATGCGAGCAATGTCCGTGGAACCGACCGCGCCGGTGAAAACGGGAAAATCAAGCTTGATACCGCCGTCCGCGCCAACGGCCGTGGTGCAGTCAACCGCAGGGAAGGTGGCCAAATCCGGATCGGCTTCCATGCCGACAGCGCCCACGCACGTGCCCTGGATATTGAAGTAGGAAAAATCAGCCGGGTAATCCTTGTCGGCTCCCGCGGTGATCTTTCCGAAGGGTTGGGGATAGAGCATCTCCCTTCCCTTCAAGGCCGACCTGCCGACTTCGCAGGGCCCTTCGCATCCGTCGAGGCAGGTGACGCACAAGCCCGAGATTGGCGCGGTCTCGACCCTTGTCGTGGTCAAGGTCGCGGCGCTCCGATTAGGATTGCTCAAGGACATTCGAGGTTCTCCTTTCTCAATGATGTCAGTATGTTATATGCTTCTGCAGCTGTGCGATGAGCGCATGGTACGTCCTGCTCGTCCGCGCGCAGAGTCCGCGCGTTTACCGTTGACCTACCTCCGGACCGCGGTTTGTCCTGAAAATAAGGACTGTTCGGACATGTTTGTCCGTGTCGACTTCGTCGGTTCGGTATTCCAACGCGCAGAATAATTCAGTTGAACTAAACGAAGCGGCTCATGGTGCCATGGGTCAAGTGCTTTGTCAAGCACGACCTTTGTGAGCCTGTCGGAGCGATGCGGATCAGGGCGAACAGTCCGAAATGCTTTTGAATAGAGGGTGAGATTGCGGTGGGAAATTTCTCCCGTGCCCGGCGCGCGGTCGGGTGCAGCGCATCCCGCCCCTCCGCAGCGACGTGCCTGAATTTCCGGCAGATTAGCATGATTTCCCGCTCCGGAAGCCCGAATTCCACCCTGCGAAAGATGACATCTTGAGTTTTGATGTCAGTTAGCTATACTAATGACTATCCGAAGGTGAAGCGCGGGGACGAACGGCGGATGCCGAAGGTTCCCCATGGCTGCGTCCGAGCGAACACAAACGAGCCGGACATACGTGGCGAAGCTCTCTGCCCGCCGATGCCGGCAGAGGAGCACGTGAGGGGGTAAGCATGCTGGAAGATGCGGTTGAGAAGAGATTGCAGGATATCCTGGGAAGGCTGGAAAACCGGGTCAGAAGCCACCTCGAGTTGTGCCGCTCTCCCTCCGAAAGGTTGCTTCTCCTCGAATTCCTCCAGCTCCCCGGTGCTCAGCCCACCTGGTGTAGGGGAGAACCCGATCCATTAAAGATGCGGATCTCTTCCGGCGGTTTTCTCGATTCGGCCGGGGTCGTGCGGAAGGGACAAGGAGAGGATGGGCAGGGTGTGCCCACCGGAGTGGTATGGCTCGACGACCTGATGCACCACCGTCTCTTTTTCCATGAGCAGAAGGCTGAATGCTGCCGCCTGATTCCCAAGTATCCGGTCAAGGATGAGGAGTCGGGGGAAATCCTCTTCACCGTCGACCTAGCCCTCTTCTGGCCGCTCGGTGACGGCAAGGGGCACATCAAGATCGCTATCGAATGTAACGGTGGGGACTCCAAGGAAAAGACGGAACAGCTGCGCTCCAAAGAGAATGACAAGCACCGCTCGTTGAAAGAACGAGGCTGGATCGTCTGCCGATTGGACGAGGCAGAAATCCGCAAGAACCCCGCTGTGGTCGCTACGGAAATAAGAGATCTCGGCCTCTGGGCCCTCAGCCAACTGAAAAAGGACCGCCGGACCGCATGATTTCCCGGAGGGACAAGCGTTCTTCCCTGGCGCGACTTCTTGCACGCATCATCCTGGGCGGAATCATGCCACAGGCGGGACAAAGAACCGCTCGGCTGAACTCGTATAGCGAATCAAATATGTGGCTGTAGGCTGCGGGGAACTCTTCGGTACGGGGGAGTCACGGGAGGATTTGTCTTTAGAGCATTTCCCCTTGCCACCCATCCGTACGACGTCATCGGACACGCCTCCGGCCTCGGCAGGAATCCTGCCGCTGGCCTTGAGCGTCGCCCGGATATCGCTTCGAAGGCGCATGGACAGCTCTTTGACGGCATGGTTGAGCCCGTCGATGATCCCCCCCGGGCTAGAATCCTTGCACGGTTTGGCTATTCGGTACTCGCGCTCCATCAGCGTCTTGTCGATTCCCAGGGGTACTCCAAAGTCCGTGAGCGTTGCATGGACGTGGACAACCGCGTAAGTTTTGCCCTGTGAGACCTTTCCCCCGAGCTCCTGTACGGTTCCTTCGAGCGCGTATCGATAGCGATCGTTGCTCGACTGACCCACCGTCTTCGAGAAAAGGCCTGCGTCTGCGATGTCACGCTGAACGAGGTCCGTGATCATGTCTGCTGGATTGTGGGCCCACCGTTGATAGGTCAGCGGCCTGGCTTTCCCCTTGGGACGGGCCACGACCAGAAAACCCGTCTCTACCGACGGGTCGAGGAGAAACCGGTATATCATGAGGGTGCCGGGTGCGGGCGTGGGAACGTCTCTCGACGGGGCCGGATAGTGGAACGTATGATAGGTTATGGCATCCCTGGCGGTGAGCCCGCAGCCCTGGAAAAGCATTGCGATTCCGGCTAAGAAGACACCCAGGAAAGGGGACGCCACGAAGAAGGGGAGAGGACGCTCCCGAACGATTTTCCTGCTAAGCGGTCTGACGGCTCGTTTCCTCACTTCTCGGCCACTCATGGTATCCGCGTCGATACATCCTGTTGCGCCGGCAGTTGCCCCGCGCTCGGAGGGCCGCCCGCGCCGGCGTCCCGTGGGCCGGCTGTCGGAGGCCTGCCTGATTCATTTGCCTCCTTCTTCCGGCTTTCCCCTGAAGAGCGTTCTGATCGGCTCCGTTTGGAGCCTCTCGCTGAAGTCCACGAGATTGCCGGCAGCTCGGTCAATTTTCTGACTTATTCGGTTGATATTGTTATCCGTTCTGTGAATAAGCTGATCGGCGCTCGTCGCGGTCTTTTTTAGTTCCTGCAATAATTCCGTCGAGTTGTCAAGAGTTCTTGCAATCCTTCTTCCAGCTTTCATCCGGTCCACTTCGCCGTTGATCTTTGTGGCCACCTCTTTGAGCTGTTTAACGGCTTCCGCGGCATCGACGGCAATGTTGTCGACCTTCGGATCGCGCATCATTCTGTCAAGTTTCGCCGAGATGTTGAGAAGGTGCCTTGAAATCTCCTCGATGTCGACACCTTTCACCTTTCGGAATATGTCCCCGACTTCATTTCCGATTTGCCTGAGTTCTGAGGGGTACGCCGTTATCCTGGGATAGTGGGGCTTGAAATCCAAGGCTTCTGGCTGCCGACGACGCTTCTTCCCGTACCTGTCCATCTCCAGGTACTTCATCCCCGTCAGTCCCAGGTGGTCCGCCCTGACGCCGAGGTCGCGGGATACCTTGAAGCTCCGGTCCAACGCCATGACGACTTCCACGTGCTTGGCGTCAGGGGCCATCCGAATACTGTAAACCCTCCCTATGGTCACGCCCCGGAACTTGACCGGGCTGTCCACGTTCAGTCCCTGAACGCTTTCGCTGAAGTAGGCTACGACTTTGTGGGAAGGCGAGAAAAACCGGGTGGCGCCGAGCCAGATCAGCATCACCATGCCGAGGAGGATACTCGCCACGACGAATAAGCCGATTTTGAATTTGCTTGCTTGACCGGGCATGGTTTCTCCTGCTTTCGGGGTTCTTTCCGGCGAGCCGTCTGTTGTGTCGCCGGGCCCCCGCTGTTATTCACCGCCCCGATTGGTGACGAGCTGGGGATCGGTGAAAAAAATCCCGCACCCTCTGGTCTTTCGAGTCTATCAGTTCGCCGGGACTTCCCTGAGAAATGACGGTTTTGTCATCGCCGTCGAGCATGACCACGCGATGGGCCACCGTCAGTACGCTCACCAACTCGTGAGTTACGATCACCATGGTGGTTCCAAGGTTTCTGTTGATCTCCAGGATCATCTCATCGAGCCGAGCGCTCGTAACCGGATCGAGTCCTGCGGACGGCTCGTCAAAGAAGAGAATCTTCGGATCCAGAGCAACAGCCCGGGCCAGTGCCGCCCTCTTCTGCATGCCGCCGCTCAACTCCGAGGGGAGATACCCCTCGTACCCGGCCAATCCCACCTCGGCAAGCTTCATACTCACGACGCGCTCAACGGTCTTCTCGTCCAGATCCGTCTGCTGCCTGAGCGGCAGCGCCACATTCTCGGCGATGGTCATCGATGAGAAAAGAGCGCCGGATTGGAAAAGCACGCCGATTCTTCGCAGCACTTGGTCCGAGCCGCCTTCCGACAGTGGGATCACCTTGACGCCGTCGATCGTCACCTCACCTTCAATCGGTTCGAGGAGGCCGACCATAACTTTGAACAGGGTCGTCTTACCGCATCCCGAACGACCCAGGATGGCAAGGACCTCTCCTCGGTACACATCGAAATTAATCCTCTCGATGATAGTTTGGTCTCCGTACCCCGCAAAAACGTTCCTTACCGAGATGATGGGAAGAGTGACACCCTCTTTTTTGGTCTGTTCGGTCACGGTTCCGGTAACTCTCCTCGGGCCGTCCTCGGGGACGGCTCTCTCGCGTCACCTATCCCTCAGATCAGGCGAACATAATGAAACAACATGGAAAAGACCGCGTCGGTAGCGACAATGATGAAGATGGACGTGACAACCGCCGAGGTCGTGGCTGTTCCGACGCTTTCCGCTCCTCCTCGCACCTGGAATCCTCTAAAGCAGCCGATCAACGCTATCTCCACACCGAAGGCAAGGCTCTTGGTCAGGCCTTTGGCCACGTCGCTCACCTCAAGTATCTTCGTTACCTGGTTGAGGTAGGTGGTCGGCGTCAGATCCAGCGAAAGAACGGCCACCACGCAACCGCCCAGAATGCCGACCATATCGGCGATCAACGTGAGGCCCGGCAAGGCAAGCGCAACCGCGATGATCCTCGGCGAGACGAGGTATCGCATCGGATCGATGGCCATGATTCTCAGGGCATCGACCTCTTCGGTAACCTGCATGGTTCCGATGTGCGCTGCGAACCCCGCGCCGGACCTGCCCGCGACAATCATGGCAGTGAGCAGCGGTCCCATCTCGATACAGATGGAAACGCTCACCAGGTCCGCCACAAAGATGTTGGCACCGAACTTGCGGAGCTGAATGGCCGCCTGGAAAGCAAGTACGGCGCCCATCAAGAAGCTCAGGGCCGTAACGATCGGTATCGCGTCGCTCGCGCATCTCTCTATGAGCCTGCCAAGGCTTTCCCACTTCATCCTGGTGGGCCGCGAAAGGTCCTGCCACAGGGCTACTACCGACGCGCCGATGAACGTGAGAATCTCCTGCCCAGTGAGGAAGAGCTGCGTGGATGCTATCCCGACTTGTTCAAAGAAGTCGGGCGCCTTTCGGGGTGCCAGGATTCCCCGGCCAGGGGAGGCGTTGGAATCCGCCTGACGGACGAGACTCCTGAAGTGCTCGGGCACGTTGACAATCCGGACCGAATTGTCGCGTTCCCCGCAAATCTCTCGTAGTTCCAGAAGTACGGCTGCACCGGAGCTGTCAAAATAGTCAACTCGGCTCAAATCGATTTGGAGATTTTTCAGCGGTTCGTTCTCGGCTATCCGGAGCAGTTCAGTGCGAACGAGTTCCGCGTTGTCCATGTGGATGCTGCCTGACAGGTCGAGGGTCAGTTCATCGAACGTCCCCGCTCCAACTTCCACGCGGAATGACCGATCCCCATTCGAATGCTCGCCAGTCCCTGCCGGATGCTCTACCGGCGAAACCTCGGCTCGGCTCTCTTTCGATTTGGCGCTCTCGTCGCGGGATCCGGACATGGGTGCAACCTTGCGTCGAAGGCCTAATCAGGGCCGAACTCATAAGGATAACCGAAGGTGGCCCTGCTTGCGCCATCTTTTAACTCAAACCGGGCCTGTAAGCAACTCCCGCAAGCCGGACAGATTGACATGAAATAGAGAAGGTGTTTTTTCCTAGGGCTCGTGGCGAGCAAAGAAACCGTCGATCTGATGGGGATTGCGATGGAGGGGGCCCGTGTGGAGGCTCTTGAGAAAGACGCGACCGTACGGCTTTGTCAGAATCCGTATGTCCAGAATGCAGAACACCCCCACGTCCGACCGGTTGCGAACAAGCCGTCCCAGACCTTGCTTGAGTGCGATCACAGCCATGGGCACCTGGAAGGAAGCGAAGGGGTCCCCCCCCACAAGCCTGATACGTTCGATTCTCGCTGAGATGATCGGATCATCCGGCGGTGCAAAGGGAAGCCGGTCCACCACGACGCACGAGAGCGCCTCACCCTGTACGTCCACACCTTCCCAAAAGGATGAGGTCGCAAAAAGCACCGAGCCCGGCTTCGTCTTGAACTCCTCCAGGAGACGGGTCTTGGGTCTCGACCCTTGAATGAGCAGCGGAAAAGGAACATGGCCCACAAGCCTGCGGTGGACCTGTTGCATATTCCGGTGGGAGGTAAAAAGAACAAACGCGCGGCCGTGAGTCCGTTCGAGCACGTCCTTGAGAATCGGTGAAACCGCGTCGACGAATCCCGGGGCATTCGGCTCCGGAAGTGATTTAGGGACGTACAGAATCGTCTGATCATCATAGTCAAAAGGCGTGTCAAGCAGGATTTCAGCAGGCTCCGGCTGAGAGTCCAAGCCGAGCCGTGATTTGAAGTAATCGAACGAGCCGCCCGAGGAGAGCGTCGCTGAGGTGAACACCACCGATCGCACGCGCTCGTAGAGCCGCGACTTCATCAGCTCTCCAACATCGACCGGGGACGCGTGCAGCATGAGTATGCCCTGGCGATCCTCAGACCAACACGCGTACTCGCCGCTCGGCTCTTCCGACAAGATAGTCTCGAGTTCCTCCCGGATGCTCGCGCCACGCCGCGCGAGCGGTTCGAACTCCTCGGACTCCTGGGCGAGGTTGGCAAGCATGACGGCAAGGCTCTCCAGGTTCTGGCACACCATGCGTCCCGATTCGCGCAGCTCCGGATTGAGCGAGGAGACTCGCGTCCGGGGAGGTACCATCTCCTGAAAGGTCTTGAAAAAGCGGCGACTGGTCTCGTCCAGGGCTCTGAGGGTATCGTGGTGTTTGCCCTCACTGATGCCCGCCTCATTCAGCTCCACGCCTGTGTCGCGTACCAACCTTGCTATCCGGAAATGACTCACGTGAAAACCGAAGTGACTTGTGGCAGCGTCTTCCAACCCGTGGGCTTCGTCCACTATCAAAGCTTCGTAGCGAGGGATCACTTCACCGAAGCCGGACTCTTTCACCGCAAGATCTGAGGTGAGCAGGTGGTGGTTGACGACCATGAGGTCCGCGTCAGCAGCCCGGGCTCTCATACGCATGACGAAGCATGCGTCCCGGTCAGGGCATTTCTTTCCCGCGCACGTCTCTGTAGTGGAACAAATTTCCGGCCAGAGGGGGTCGTCGTCAGGGAGATTCTCGAGTTCGGCGCGGTCTCCCTGTCCCTTGTCACGGGTCCACTGATACCAGGTGAGGATGTCTTCTACGGAGGTTGTCCCTCCCATGCCCTGGAAACGGGGCTGCCGGATATAGCGGAGCAGCCTGGTATGGCACACGAAATTGCTCCGGCCCTTCAGAAGTGCCGCCTTGAGCGTGGGAAAGATCTTTTCGCGGAGGAACGGAATATCCTTGAAGAAAAGCTGCTCCTGAAGGTTCTTCGTGCCCGTCGAAACCGCGACTCGTTGTCTCGAGAGCGCTGCCGCAACCAGGTATGCCAGAGTTTTGCCTGTACCGGTTGGAGCCTCCACAATAAGGCGGTCTCCCGATTGGAGCGCGCGGTAGACCTCCAGAGCCATCTGAGTCTGCTGCGGACGATGTTCGTAACCTTCGATGGCCTCGGAAAGCGTGCCGCCAGGGCTGAAGATCTCTTCTATCTGCTCTTCAGGGTTCATGGCCTACGTGGGTTTGGCTCCTATCAATGCCTTCTCCCGCACGCCGCCGTTTACGGAACTCGGCGGCCCGGCGGACGATCCCGGTGGCCCACAGGGGCGTTCCAAGGGCGTGTACGTGGAGATAAGTGGCGAGGACGTTGTTCGTACAGATCCCGTCTCGTCGGCCGTCCATACCGTGCCCTCGGCTGATCCGGAGTATGCACCGGATCGCGGGGTCTTCCAATCCCGTGACCCGGGAGTAGTGGAACTCATGCCCCGTGAGCAGCGTGCCCGTCGGATAGAAGGGATTTTCTTCGACCACCTCAGCGACCATGTACCCGTGGCCCTGGGGATTCCGTTCCAGAACCGTCTCCACCGGAAGAACCCCGACCATCGGATAGATATGGTCATCGATGGCCAAGTGGCGCGAGAGGTACATCAAACCGCCGCACTCGGCATAGACGGGCAAACCTTCCTGTGCGGCTTTCCGGATCGAATCCTTAAACCGGGTATTTTCCGCCAGCCTCTCGGCATGGGTTTCAGGGAAGCCTCCTCCGATGTAGAGTCCGTCAACTTCCGGGAGCTCCTCCGATTCAAGCGCGCTGACCTCGACGATACGGGCTCCTGCCCTGCTGAGGGCCTCCAAATTCTCCGGGTAGTAGAACTGGAAGGCCGTGTCCCTGAGAACTCCGATTGATACGGCCGAGACTTCCGACCGGCTTGCGTCGACCGAAGGAACGCCCTCCGATGCCTCGAATCGGGGTGCACTCTGAGCCAGTTCCAGTACCTTCTCCAGGTCTATACACTCCTGTGCCACCCGCGCGGCTTCCTCGACAAAACCCGTGGCGCCCTCATGTTCCTGCCACGGAAGCAACCCAAGATGCCGCTGCGGGAAATTGGCCAGCGGCAATTTTTTCACCGATCCGATGATGGGCACCCCCGACGCGTCTTCTATGGACTCGCGAAGAACCCGCTCGTGACGTGTCCCGCCGACGCGGTTCAGGATGACAGCCTTGAGGTCCAGGTCCGGATCGAGCGTGTGACAGCCCACCACCAGAGCAGCGGCGGTCCTCGTCATCTTGCTCGTGTCTATGATCAGGATAACCGGCGCTTCAAGCAACTTGGCCAACTCGGATGTGCTATAGGTCCCGGCGGAATCGACCCCGTCGAAGAGGCCCCGATTGCCTTCCACGACTCCAAGGTCCATCCCGCGGCAACCTCGCAGGAATGACGCTCGGACCGTATCTCCGTCGAAAAGAAAAGAGTCGAGATTGTAGCAGCGCCGGCCGGCGGCCAAGCCGAGCCACCCTGCGTCGATGTAGTCGGGACCCTTCTTGAACACACCAACCGATAGTCCACGCTTGGACAGCGCTGCCACTAAGCCAACAGATAGAAATGTCTTGCCCGCGCCGCCTTTGTGGGCTCCGATCACGATTCTTGGGAGATTGACGTTCGCACTCAACGATGATCACCGATGCGCTCAATGGAACACGCGGGAACAATGATGCTCAGAGAGCCCTTATACCAGATCGGCCGGGAAGAGTGAATCCGGCAACGGCCTTCGAGCTAAACGGAACTTCCTTGTCCTTATTGCGGATAGGAAGGCCGCAGTCGGCGCAGACGCGGGATGCCTTCCCCCGATGACGCCCTTCAAACCTGGCATTTTCGCTTGTGCTTCCGCCTCAACCCGCAGGGCACTCGGTATCATTTACGTGAAGGACGGAAGATCCCGTAACAGCCCGTAGACCTGGAGAATGTGATCCGGCAAGTGCCTCGTCACAACTGGGAGGTCGGGCGCCTGCTTGTCATACGATTCTACGACGTCTTTGAGAATTTCAGTGAGGTCAACCGGCGACAGATCCCGGGCCGCGCGAGAGAATTGACGGAGCAGGGACGCGCTACAATGCCCTTGCTCAGCCTTGGCCGAAAGGCCGCTCAAGAAACCGGCCATAGTCCCGTTGGTGGCATGGCAACCGGCCCACGCGACCTCTCCTACCCCGTCCAATCTGTCCAAACGCATCCGCACCGTCAGATTAGCGAGAAAAGAGATCAGCGCGGTCACCACATTGTTTGGCGATTGCTCGTCGAAACCCATGCGAGGCGCGTACTGCCTTACGGTGATAAGCCTCACGTCGATTCCGTTTTCGAATCTTCCCGCGACAAAGTCTCCGGACGCGTGATGCCACGGGAAAATCTCCCGGAACGTTTCCGTGTCATAGTAGTAAGTCAGGATGTGCGCGGCCTTGCGGAAGATTTCCTCGGCCTCCCGATCGGTGAGCAAATCGTACCCGTGATTCATGTCCCAGAGGACGGTCCCCAACCTCCCATCCGATTGGGCTTCGGACAGGTGAAACTCATGGTATCCGCTGAGCCATTCGCCGAAGAACATCATGAGCGTCGTGTCGCACGCGTCCACTGTTGAGACGGGCACCGCCGCCAGGAAATAGACTCGAGGAACGAAATCCTCGGAGAATTTCTCCCTGAGGCTGCGGAGAACGTGGAATTCCCTCTCGATCCGCTGCTTGCCCCGCTCGGTCACCGCGACGTTGACGACGAATTGATGCGTTCCATTTCCCGTGAACACGCGAATGCGGGCGGGATGATAGTCACTTCCGTGCTTTTCAGCGATGATATCAATGTGATGCACCTCTTGCGGCAACGTTTCCGATCCAGCGGCGAGAATCTCGATAAATTGATCCCACTGCTCCAGCACCACCCGCTTGATCGCGTTCAGGCAGGTTCCGTAAGTAATGGCAGGGAAAACCAACGGCTTCCCGGACGGCCGCGATAGTGGCAGCAGGCTTTCCATGGTCCCCCGGTCGACAGGACGGTATCCTCCGAGCGAGGAACGGTGGAATGCAATTCGTGGGAAATGGTCTTTGCTCATGCCGTGGATTCGCCGTGCCAGTCACCGGGAAATCGGTCACTGGTGTTGATGACCGGAACCACTGTAAACCCACGGGACCGGATGATGACGCGCAGGACATTCTTGCCGGTTTTCCACGGCCGCGGGTGGCGGGCAGCGCCCGTTCGCGCGGTCCCTTGCTGCAAAGGAGATCCTCCAAGAGGAGTCCAAAGTACTCCATGAAGCACACTTAATCTTGACAAAGACTGAAAACTTCCTACTATAAAAGCCCGCGAATTTCAAAGGGCGAATCCGCCCCAAGTGGTAACCGTGAACAACACAGAGCTTACCAAGGGCCCGCATACGGGTCGAGGCGAAGCGATGAGGCCGGATACGGTCAGGATGTGAAGAGTTCGGGCGTTGAGAGCTGTGCGGCGAGTTTAAACCGCGTCACGAGCATTTTACCCAAGGAGGAGTTTTCATGGCCGATTTTTACATTAACGTCTTTATGGACGAGGACAAGCAAAAAAGACTGGAGGAAGCTGGCCTGGGTGACCAGATAGGAGAGATCGAAGGCAAGAAGGCCGTTCAGATCGAAGTCACCAAGAAGGAGCACAAGAAGCTCGTCAAGGGTTTTCCCGGCTTGGAGTTTGACGCTTCCAATGCCTGCGTGCTCCCCGAGGCAGGCGAAAAGATCCTTATGGATGTCATAGCGACCACGAAGACCCTTGACTGCATGAAGGTCGCGATCACTAAACTGTACAACCCGCTTGCGGGAAAGGATCTCCGTACGAAGACCTTCTGACGGGCTTCCTCCGAACCGGCGAGCCGCACGGCAGAAAGACCGGCGTGAGCCGGACCAGATTCATGGAGAGGGGCAGCCGGCGCATCTTCGAATCTAGGCTGCTCTTGAAACACTCAGCCCCGCGAGCTTCTGAGCCGCGCCGTGATTCCTGGTTGATTTCCGGTGGCCTGCGGATGAGTCCGCGTCAACGGACGAGAGTAGTCCGCGAAGGGTCACGAAAGACTGAACCTTGGAGCATATCCGTCTCCAGGAGAAAGGGCAATTCGTGCTAACTACGCGGAGTTATTTTTCTTGACTTGGGCGGGTCTTTTGCATTACGATCTTTCGAATCCTATGTTGGGTGACTTAAACCCCGCATGCACGCTTAACCCATTGAGTAAATAGGGAACAGGTAATTCCGGGGAAATTTGCTGGAGGCGAGATTTCCCACGGGGCTACCTTTTTGTGGATTTAATCCTTCGCAAGAGTCGACAAAGAAAATCCAAGTAGAGAGAGGAGGAAGCTTTAATGGCGAAACACAAGACCCCTATGCTTGATGAGCTGGAAAAGGGCCCCTGGCCGAGTTTTGTTTCGGATATCAAGCAGCAGGCGGAAAAGGGAAAGCAAGCCTTGAAGGACGCTCCGGACGACCTTCTCGGTCTCATGGAACTCACCTATGAGGACAAGGTTACGCACTGGAAGCATGGCGGCATCGTGGGCGTTTTCGGATACGGTGGAGGCGTCATCGGACGGTACTGCGATCAGCCGGAGAAGTTCCCCGGCGTGGCACACTTCCATACCATGCGCGTGAATCAGCCCTCGAGCAAGTTCTACTCGACCAAGTTTTTGCGAGATCTCATGGGAGTGTGGGCACGCTACGGCAGTGGTCTGACCAATATGCACGGTTCGACCGGAGACATCATCTTCCTCGGCACCACCACCGACGGCTTGGAACAGGTGTTCTTCGACATGACACACGAGCTGGATCAGGACCTCGGGGGGTCCGGTTCGAACCTGCGGACCCCGAGCTGCTGCATCGGTAGGGCACGGTGTCAGTGGGCCTGCTACGATACGCAGGAGGCCTGCACTCAGATGACCATGGAGTATCAGGACGAGCTTCATCGCCCTGCCTTTCCGTACAAGTTCAAGTTCAAGTTCGACGGCTGCCCGAACGGTTGCGTGGCCTCCATCGCCCGCGCAGACATGTCCTTCATCGGAACCTGGAAGGATGACATCCGCATCGATCAAGCAGCAGTCAAGGCCTACGTCGGTGGGGAGCTGCTCCCGAACGGCGGCGCGCACGCGGGCAGGGACTGGGGCAAGTTCGACATCGAGAAAGAAGTTGTCAATCTCTGTCCGACCGGTTGTATGAATTGGGACGGCAGCAAGCTGACAATAAACAACAAAGAGTGCACCCGCTGCATGCACTGCCTCAACGTCATGCCTCGGGCCCTGAGAATCGGGACTGAAACAGGCGCATCCATCCTCGTCGGCGCGAAGGCACCAATCCTGGAAGGCGCGCAGATGTCAACGCTGGTTATTCCCTTCATCCCCATGGAGCCTCCGTACGAAGAAGTCAAAGACTTCATCGAAAAGGTATGGGATTGGTGGATGGAAGAAGGAAAGAATAGGGAGCGTCTCGGCGAGCTGATCCAGCGCGAATCCTGGCAGAAATTCCTCGAAATCGTGGAACTCGATCCCGATCCCAGGATGGTCGACGAGCCCCGGTCCAACCCCTACATCTTCTGGAAAGAAGACGAAGTCGAAGGCGGCTGGACACGTGACATCAACGCATTCCGTCAGAAACACCAGAGGTAGTAGGAGGTTGCACCATGCCATACGATCCCAGTGATCCGCTTAAGGATAGAATCACCGATATAGGTCCGAGGTACTACAAGGAGTTTTTTCCGCCCGTTATCGAGAAAAACTACGGGAAATGGCTCTATCATGAGATCCTCGAGCCAGGAGTTCTCGTCCATGTTTCCGAAACCGGAGACGAGGTCTACACGGTGCGAGTCGGCGGATGCCGGCTGATGAGCATCGAGCACATCATGGAAATCTGTGACATCGCGGACAAACATTGCGACGGGTACCTCAGATTCACCACGAGAAACAACATCGAGTTCATGGTGGACAGCAAGGACAAGGTCAAACCCCTTTTGGACGACCTCAAGTCCCGGAAGTTTGATGCCGGCTCCAACAAGTTCCCCATCGGCGGAACGGGCGCGGGCGTTACGAACATCGTCCATACCCAGGGGTGGGTTCACTGCCATACCCCGGCGATCGACGCTTCGGGTGTTGTCAAGGCGGTCATGGACGGTATTTACGAAGAGTTCGGCCAGATGCGCCTGCCCGCCCAGGTACGAGTCTCTCTGGCGTGCTGTCTGAACATGTGCGGCGCGGTTCACTGTTCCGACATCGCGATTCTCGGCATCCATCGTAAGCCACCCATGATTGACCATGAGTGGATCGACAAGCTCTGCGAGCTTCCCCTGGCAATCGCGGCCTGTCCTACCGCGGCTATCAAGCCGGCCAAGACGGAAAGCGGCCTAAAGAGCCTGGAAATAAACAACGACCGGTGCATGTTCTGCGGGAACTGCTTTACCATGTGCGCTGCAATGCCGCTCGCAGACGACGTGGGGAGCGGCATCGCCATTCTCGTCGGCGGAAAGATCTCCAACAGGATCTCCAAGCCCAAGTTCTCCAAGGTGGTCGTGCCGTTCATCCCGAACGAGCCGCCGCGCTGGCCCTCTGTCGTCAATACGATCAAGAAGATCCTTAATGTTTACGCCGAAGACGCCCTGAAGTACGAACGGATCGGTGACTGGGCGGAGAGGATTGGTTGGGAGCGCTTCTTCGAGAAGTGCGACCTGCCATTTACGCATCATCTCATCGACGACTATCGATTCGCGTACACCACTTGGAGGCAGTCAACGCAGTTCAAGTGGTAGAAGGAGCCTTAGATGACAGACGACGAAGCAAAACAACTCATTCTGGACAGTCTTAAGAAAAAGAGCGGGGCCAAGACGAAGTTCTACCTTAAGGACTTCTACAAGATGATCCCCGACATGAAAGCTCGTCAGGTCAAGAACCTTGTCAACAAGATGGTTGGCGAGGGCCTGTTGGAGTACTGGTCCAGCGGAAGTACCACGCTCATCGGACTGAAGGGCGCGGGGAAACAGCACCAGGAAGACGACTAGGTTTATCCGAGCGGTCATGACGCGGATCAGCGGCGGATTGCCATAGGCATCCTGCCCTTCCGGTCGTCTTTTCGCCATACGTCGCTAAGTGCTGATGGGGGTGGAGAAGCGTCTCTCACCTCCTGACCGGGCGCTCCCTATTTTGCAGGTCTCGTGAAAAGGAAGGCATTCCAGCCTTCCTTTTTCATGTGCCGAAGAAGGTCCAGTCCTCCTGAGACGTACGTCTCCAGAACTGTTGCTTCCATCGCGTCGGCAATCCCGGAGAGGATCAGATCCCAGCCGGTAAGCTCCGTGAGATCCTCGGAGAGACGGATCAACGTGGGCGCGGCCAGATTCGCCATCACCACGTCGAAGACTCCACCCGCAGCACGGGCAGTGCCGACGAAGAAGGGTATCTCAACCTCGCCTGCGCTGCGACAAACGGTCGGCCCATTGAGCTTTAGATTTCGCCGTGCCGTGAAAATCGCGGACGAATCGACATCCAATCCCACGACATCCACCGCGCCGAGGGCCCTAGCGGCAATGGCCAACACCCCTGTGCCTGTTCCGACATCGAGGACTGATGGTCGGGCCGTTCTCGCGCCCCGCGTTTCCATGGCCATTTCCAGAAGCTCGAGGGCCATGACTGTGCTGGGGTGATCTCCCGACCCGAAGGAAGGGCCCGGATCGATGACGATGTTCAGTCGGTCTTCGCGAGCCGCAGCCGCCTCCCAGTACGGAACGAGGCGCAGTCGCCTCCCCACGTCGACGGTACGGATGTTTCCCGTCCACCAAGTGCTTTGTCGATGTTTGCCTCTTTTCACGGGAACGTCTTCTTCAATGCGATAAAGAAGTCTTTGTCGAATCCGGTCCTCACTGCATCGGGCACTGTGAAGAGAGGCCCAGGGGGCACGGACGGAGCGGTCCCTATGAGATCCATCAGGAAATCGCACGAATAATCGAAGAGTTGTCTCTGCAATGCGTTCACGTCGACGGATGTGTACTGGTTTCCCGGTCGAAAGCCGGTTTTCGGACAGGAGACAACCCGGTCTCCGATCTTCTGGGGTGTACCGTAGACGCGGCAGGTTACAGGGCGGTGATCGTAGAGCACGCAGGTCCCATCCTCGTTCAACGGACACCGTATCTTGAGCCTGGAAGCCGCGTCCTGAACGTCTCTCACACTGTCCGGGCCTCGATTTGAGATGCCCTGGAGGATGCCCCTGGCATGTCGAAAGATCGGTTCGGCCTGATCAGCCCTGGCGAGCACTCGGGTTCGTGCATAAGTATTAAGCTGATCTCTTACCATTCCACTGAGATAGAAAGCTTCTATGAGGCTCAACTCGAAGTACACAGAACAACAGTCGTCACAACCCGGCTTGCAGGCTATGAGATCGGAATGGGCCTCCGCGACGGATCGGAACAGTTGATCTACTCGGGCCACCAATTCCAGGTAGCGGCGAAGATGCTCTTGCAATGTCATGTCTTGTCGGAAAGTCTCAGTGGAGCCGTTAGTCGGAACGGAAGGTGATCCCGGATTTGGTCTCGATATTGTCCAGGCGGTCACGCACCGTGTCCATTTCCCCAGCATAGTGCAAGACCGTCTCATTGACAAGGGAGGCGAACTTCTTCAGATCCGAGTCCATCGTGCCGAAGCGGCTGAAGAGTTCCTGATGTTGTTTCTCGTTCCGCTTCTCCTGGTCCTCGATCCGGACTTCCAGCGCCTCGATCTTACCACCGAGAAAATCGACCTGGGTCCCAAGCCCGTCGATCCTCTCGTGGACCTGGCCGATTTCTTCCCTCAGTTCGGCCATTTGCCTCTCAACGGACTCCATGCGCTTTTCCACCGCGAGCATTCGGTTCTCAACGGAATGGACACGTCTTTCAACCGCGTCAATCCGTTTTTCCAGAGAATTGATCCGGGTTTCGAGACCATCCATCCGGGATTCGAGCGCATCCATCCGGGACTCGAGGCCACCCATCCGGGCCTCAAGCGCTTCCATACGCTCTTCAAGGGCTTCCATTCGTCCTTCGAGCGCGTCGAAGCGCGCGTTGAACTCGGAGCGCATGGCACGCATCTCATCCCGTATCTGAATGAGAATCTGAGTGGTGAGCTCGTCGGTCGAGTTTGCTGTCATGAGACGGGCCTCGGTTGGGGCTCAGGAGCGGGGGCTACCTGGGACGGTTACGATAGTAGGCGTGCGACATGATGTCAAGCGAGAAAGTTGATATAAATAATAAGTAATATTAGATAGATGATGCCAATACCTTAGGATGGGGAGACATATAGCAGTTGCCAAAAGAAATGGCAGATTTCTAGTGGAAAGATTGCGAAGGGCTCTTTTTTCGGCAAGAAACCGCCCTCGGCACCTCCCGCGGAACAGTCATGCCATACCGGCACAACGAAACATGAACGTCTCGTGCGGGCTTCTCCGGGAAGAGGGCCCGCACCAGTTGCACTCGCATACTTTCACAGGGGGTGTCAGATTCCCTTTCCGGGGGCCCTGCGTTGGCCGAGGAACCTCTCGAAGAAATCATGCTGGCGGGCCGGGATTTCCCGGGCTGCCGGCTGCCGGGGATGCAACCGTAGCGCCTGGGCTCGTCGATTGCTTCTGCCCCGCATGGTCAAACGAGAAACTCTCTTCACAAGGTTGCTCGGGATAGCAAACCCTATCCCATTATATCCACCGGCCTTGGAGAGGATTGCGGTATTCATGCCAATCACTTCTCCGTTAATGTTCACCAGCGGCCCTCCAGAGTTCCCGGGGTTGATGGCCGCGTCGGTCTGGATGAATTCCTCGTAGGGCAGGATACCCATGTCCGCGCGTCCCTTTGCGCTGACAATACCCGCGGTGACCGTCTTCATAAGCCCGAAGGGGCTGCCGATGGCGAGCACCCAGTCTCCTACCTGGAGAGTGTCGGAGTTGCCGAGCCTGGCATAGGGAAAATGGTTGCCGCGAATCTTAATCACCGCAATGTCAGTGTCGGGGTCCGCACCGATCACCCGGGCCTTGTACTTCCGCTTGGCGCTGAGGGTAACCTCTATTTGGTCGGCTCCTTTAATGACGTGCCTGTTGGTAAGGATGTATCCCCTAGGATCGAAGATGAACCCCGACCCCAGTCCGTGCTGACGGATGTTCCGCGGACGACTCCTTTCCCGCAGAAAGGGCCCGAACATGTTGTCCCGGAAGAACTGTCGGAAAAAGGGGTGAGTTTTGAAAAAGGGATCGATTCCCGGTCCGAAATCCGGCGCCTGGATAATCCTCACTGTCGAAACGTTGACCACGGCCGGTTTTACGGATTTTGCGACTCGTCGAAAGGACTCCTGCATATCCCTGAGGCTCATTGTGCCGGCTCTTTGGCTCCATGCGGGGGAGGTCGCGAAAAGACCCACAAGAAACAAGCTGACGAGTACCATTCGACCCACGCGGCCGAAGAGCCGCGTTCCAGCGGCGCTGTGTGCTAACGATTTGGCTGTCATTTTGACCATTTATACTCCTTCGCGAACGAGCTACATCCGTCCGGACTCGTGGTTGTTCTTCAGACAGGTTGTGGCGCCTGTCCCGCGGGTTGGGCCTCCTGAGCAGTGCTCCCGACCGTTGTCCGAATTCCCACTGGGCTTCCCGCTACGATTTCTTCGCCGCCCAATTCGATCTTTGGGACGTCCGCGGGGAAGAGATCCGCTAGGTGAGGATGGCACGTCAGATAGAGCACCTGCATCCCCATGGCTCGGCTGAACTCGGTCAGAATCTCTGCGGTCCGACGGGCTCGGTCCGAATCGAAGTTCACCAAGACGTCGTCCATGATGAGCGGAACCGAGTCCTCCTCGTGACGGTCGATTTCCAGATGGGCCAACCTCAGGGAGAGGTACAATTGCTCCAACGTACCGCGGCTGAGAAGGGTCTCCCCAAGCCGGGTTCCGTCTTCCCGTTCAGCCACGATGGAGCCGCGATCCATAGGGAGGACGACCCTTCTGAAAGCGCCGGACGTCATCATACAGAAAATCTCGGAACTCCTGCTGACGATCCGGGGCTGCTTTTGAGACTCGTACCGTTCGAGTGTCTTGGCGAGCAGTCCGGAGGCTAGGCTGAGTTGTGTCCAGGTACCGACGGTTTCGTTGACACGGGCAATCAATTCTTCTCTTGCCGCAAGCAGCCTGTCGGTTTCCTCCTCGTTTTCCAGCGCTTCAATCTCTCCTTCGAGGCTGCCATTCCGAGCAGCGAGGGCTTCCGCTTCCTCCCTCAGCCGGAGCGTGTCCGCTTGAAGGGCTGTCCGGAGTCTTGCCGTCTCTCGCCAGTTCTCTGCACCCATAATCGCGCGCATGGAATTCTCGTCTTCCACGGCGAGCCCCGAAACCAGCGTGTCAATGAGCAGTCGCCGCTCCTGTTCAAGGCCAGCCCGACAATCGTGCTGTTCTCCCTTGTCCCGGAATTCTTTTTCGCTCTTGACCTCAGCCGTTTCCAGGAGTGATCCGATCTCCTGCTCGGCCCGGACGATCTTGCCCTTTTCAAGCATAAGGCTCATCTCGAAGTCCTTGAGCCGCTCCTCCATACCCTGCCGCTCTGCGACGGCGTCCGTTGCCTCTCTCAGCTCGTCTCGCCATCGTGCAACCGTTGCCAGGGGGGATAGATCCAAATCGTTCGGCCTTTCCATCCGAGTGGCAAGGGCACGGACCTCATTGGCGAATTCCGCCCATTCGCGCTGCATCCCGCGCAGGATCTCCGACTGGTCACGCACTCCTCTCAACTGCTTTTTCAGGACACCCGCGCGGCGAATCAGTTCCGCAGCCGGTAGGGGCTCGATGCTGACGTCGAGCCCCTTTTTGTTTAACAGAGTTTGCCAATTTGTCCTCAAGGAGTCAAATTCCCGGTTCGCCCGGTCGAGTCGTTCGCGAATCTCCCGTCGCGTGTTCTCCTGAGCCACAAGGTCTGACCGTTCATGTCGGAGCAGCTCTTCCGAGGCCTGCATTCTGCGATGAGGCTCTTCCGCGAGCGATGAACGCTTTTCCGCGTCGAGAATGTCCTTGCGACCTGCACTGGGATTTCCGAGGACCTCTCCCGAGATCCGGGCCATGGTTGCAGTCCGTTGGCGTATCGCCCCCACGAGTTCGGATTGCTGCTTCGCGGCCGCGTTCATCTCCCCTGAGATCAGGGCGACCTTGTCTCTCAGCGCTCCCATGTCACGGAGTGCAGCATCCCGCAAACCCCGCTCCCGAATAGCAACCAACCCGAGGAGCACCAGCGTGGCCAAAGCCAGGGCTAGGCCACCGAGGAGAGTCGCCCACTGTCCGGACCCCGACTGTCCCCCAGATGCGTGGACCATCCAGCCGGCGCCCGAGATCAGGAATATTCCCAGAAGTGCCATGGTGAGCCAATACCATCCCCGGGCCTTTTCTCGGTCGATCCGAAGGCTTGCGCGCTCCGCGTCCCTGAGATCAAGATTGAGCTTCTGCAGCAATACGTTGCGGTCGAAGAGCTTTGCTCTCAAGTGCTGAATGCCCTTTTCGCAATCTTTCCATTCTGCAAGAAGATCTCGCCGGTCCGTGGCAAGGAAGTCCCGTGACTCATCTCTGAGCACGCTAATGGCTCGTTCCCTCTGGGCCATCCGATCAGCGAGCCGATCACGGGAGCTGTCGGCGGCCTCGAGTCTACGTTCGAGTTCCCGGATTCGATCCCGAATGTGAACCCATTCCTCGGCAAAGCAGTCAACCGCCCGGGCGAAAACGACCGACGAATCGAAGCCCGCGATCCGTTTCCGATCCCACCCCTGTCCCAGCTCAGCGATCTCTGCGTCAAGGTTGTCAGTGGCCTGGAGCACCTGTGCTCGGATCTTCTCGATTTCCGAGGGCCGGGAAGAGAGATCTCGGGCTTTAGCGTCCAGAGCGGTTATGGCATCACCATGATTGAGAAGAACCGAATCTGGGGTCAACATATCAAGTCTGTGGACGAGCCCCGCTGATTTGGCTGCTATTTCCCGATGATTCTCCCATGCCTCCCGACGCCGTTCCAGGGCTTGCTCCAACCGGAGGACGCCATTCGCGGGAAAGTCTCGGCTGCCGTCCAGGGCTGCGATTTCACGATCGAGACGGAGCACCTTCTGCCACGCTTCCAGGTGGCGCAGAAGACCGGTTATTCGTTCGAGTTCGTCCTCCTTCTCACGGATTTCGGCGGTAATTTCACGCCTCCTGGCTGCAACCGACGCGAGTTCCTCTTTGAGCCGAGCATAATGCCGAGGTTTTTCCTGTAATTTCCGAAGCCCAGCTTCTATTTCCGCGATGCGGGCCTTCATTGCATATAGAGATCTGTCGTCTCGCGTCGATCTCTTTGTCAGGCCCTTGAGTTGCTCCTCGACCCCTCGAGCCACGTCGACCGGGTTGACATGCAGTGAGCCGAGCGCGCTCCCGACGATCCTCCCCGTGAGTGTTTCCCGATCCAGGGCTCGAATCCTATCGACGTCAAATGCGAAAAGGGCTTCGAAGGATGTTCTGTCGATCCCCTCACGCATGATCCGGACCGACGAGAGGTCCAGCGCTGTCTCTTGCTCGTCGACGACGTTCACCACGCCTTCTCTGTTTCCCGGTTGCTCGCGCCTCTCCACGCGCACGCGGCCGGCCCGTTTGGTAAGCAGCGTGATTCGGCCTGCCCGGAGCGCTCCGTCGGGCGTCTCGTACGAGTTGACCATCCCACGCCGTCTCTTGAACCCAAAAAAGACGGAACGAACAAACTCGACGATCGTACTCTTGCCTGCCTCGTTGGGACCGACGATGAGATTCATCGAGGCATCAGGAATAATCAGGCCAAAACTCTTGAGGCCGCCGAAATTCTCCAGGAAAATTTCCTCAATCCACATCTCGTTCCTTTCGGGTTCGGTCCGACGGGCGTACCGAATGCCCCGACGTCCAACAGAGCTATCGGACGGTCTTCATCTGCACAGTTTCTGCTTGCGACCGGCGGAGCGGACGCCGTCACGTGCCCGCGCAATCCACAAAGCTCCGCGCGACCAGCTCCCGAACCTGTCGGAGCGTCTCTTCGAAAGCCTCCGGATTGTCGAGCAGCATCCGGGGATCTCGGGCCGGATCAAGGAAGCGCCGGAGCCCGTACCGTGACAACTCCTCATCTAACGGCGCGACAAGTTCCGCCCTCACTTGCGGATCCGCGACGGCTTCTCGCGTGACCTTGAAGAGCTCTGCCAGGAAATTCTCCTCATGGAGAAGCGAATCGAGGTCCACCGACCGTTCCGTTCTGTCCTGAACCGACTCGGGAAAGACCGGTACGGGGAGGAGAGAAAGCCGCTCGGTAAGTATCTCCAGCATGTCGCCCTCGCCCCACTGCCAATCCCTGGCCGAAACCGAAGGCGCTCCCTTCAGAACGATCCGGACGACAAGCGCTTCGGTAGAATCGTCTCCCGCGAGGATCTCCGAGCAGGTGGCCTCCACAATCTCCGGAAGCTCCTCAGCCGACGACAGGTCCGTAATGTCGAGTTCCACTTCTTCCCACCGCACAGGGGCCAGCGGGATGAACGTTGCGTGCGCGGCAGCAGGACCCTCTGCTTCCACGAGATAACATCCGTGCCGGCCGGTCTCCTTCGCGTGTGCACCTTGAAGGGTTCCCGGATAGAGAACGAGAGGATCGTTCTCAAGAACCCTCGGCCGGTGAACATGACCCAAGCACCAGACATCCATGCCAACCCGTTTCAGATCGTCGAGGGTGCACGGCGCATAGTCCTCGTGTTCCGACGATCCGGAGACGTTGGCATGAACGAGGCCTATGGATAAGTCCCCATCCGGATCGCGGCGGAACGTCCTGACCAGGTTCTCTCGGACGGAAGATCTCTCGAAACTGACGCCGTACACATTGACGGTTAGTCCCGATCGCGGAAGGATCATCCGCTTCGCTTCAGGTTTGGGGCCGAAAAGGTGGAGGCCCGGTATCTCCTTGAGGTCCTCAGGGAAATCCGTGAGCGGATCATGGTTGCCCGACACCAGGAGCACGGGTATCTCGGCTTCTCGAAGGCGCTTCACCCCTTCCCTGAAGGCCACCCGTGGACGGAGACCCGGATTCGATGCGTCGAACGTGTCACCGCCGACGGTGAGGAAATCGACGTCTTCGCGGACCGCGACCTCGACGATCCTTTCCCAGGCCCTGTAGCACGCTCGGCCAAAAAGGTCCGCCAGCTCGGGACAAGAACGCGTAAGACCCGCGAAGGGTCTCCCGAGATGCACATCGGCCGTATGGATGAATCTCAGCGCCGTCATATCGCTTCTCTGCGTGCCGCCTCGAAAGCGTGGATCCGAAGAGACTTCCTGCCAACGGCACGAGCTCTCGGTATCCGGTTGCCCCCCGGGCAGGCGATGTTTTATCCTGGCTTACGCCGGTTGTCCAGTGAGGAAATGCCGGTCACTGAGAACCGACCGCCACAGGCGTTTGAGGCAATGGTCGTGCAAGGAAGTCTGCCAAACGGTTTTTCAGAAGATCTCCGCGCTTCACGTATTCCCGGATTCGTTCGAAGAAAATCCCCTGCTGTCCCTCTTTCTCAAAGGGGGAGACTCTTACCCCACCATCTCAAGCAAAGGGAAGGGCCACCCCTTCGGAGGGCTCGTCACGGGATTCGCTCCATTTTGCTATGCGTGTGCCTTGTTGCCGGGATACTTCTTCCGTGGCCGGAATCAGGCTTTCCAGCCGCGTTTGAAAACGCAAGACCCGGCAGGGTACTGGTTTTCCCCAAGGATCACGGCAAGCACCCGGACTTCCAGACCGAATGGTGGTACTTCACCGGTAACCTCCAGTCCGACGACGGGAGGGAATGGGGCTTCCAGCTCACGTTCTTTCGAAGGAGTATGGCAAGGGAACCGGCCCGGAAATCTTCTTCCTGGGGAATCCGCGATGTCTATCCGGCACATTTCGCCCTCGTCGACGTCAAGAATGGTCGCTTTTTCCATACGGAGATGATGGTGCGCGAAGGCCCCGGCCTGGCCGAATCTGCTCAGGACAGCCTCCATGTCCGTGTCAAAGACTGGATCGCCCAGATGACCGAAAAAGAAATCCGGATCAGCGCGCGGGCTGGCGGCTACGCAATGAAGCTTGCTCTCGTGCCCGAGAAGCCGGTGACGCTCCACGGTGACCGAGGGTACAGCCGTAAGGGCAAGAGCCCTACGCAGGCATCGTACTACTATTCCTTCACCAGGCTGAAAGCCAGTGGCCACATCATGTTCCGCAACGTCCGTCACCAGGTGTCCGGCCTGGCCTGGATGGATCATGAATTCGGCTCGAGTATCCTATCAGAAGACCAGGCAGGCTGGGACTGGTTCAGCATCCAACTGGAGGACGGGACCGACCTCATGCTCTTCCACCTGCGGAGGAAGGACGGAACCTTCGAGCAAACCTTCGGGACCTTCGTGGGAAAAGACGGCGGGAGCCTCTATCTGCGGGGACAACAGATCCGCATCGCGTCGACCGACACGTGGTCGAGCAAACGGACAGGCGCGGTATACCCCTCACGGTGGATCCTCGAGATCCCAAGCCAAGGAATCAAACTTGGCGTGGTCCCTCTCGTGAGCGACCAGGAACTCTCAAACGCCAAGTCGACCGGCATCATCTATTGGGAAGGGGCGGTGAAAGTCCGAGGATCTCGTCGCGGAAAGAATATCGAAGGAAGAGGTTACGTCGAGCTTACCGGGTACGCTCATTCCATGGCAGGTCGCTTGTGAAGCGCGTCGATTCCCCGAGGCCGAGACTGTCCGTCGCCGCGACTCCCTGTTCAATCACCAATCATGTCAGATAGTTAAGCCGTAATCGGGCGGCTCAAGCGCAGTCGACGTCCACCATGTAATTTTCTATTGACACGGCTCTCCTCCATGCAGTAGAAATCATATCTTTCGGGGATACAAAGCATGGAGATACTCTTTTTTCTATCGGTGGCCGCGGCAGTGCTGTGGCTCGCTTTCGGAGACAAGAAGGACTGGACAGGTCTGTAACGCTCAGGGGGCAATGCCCCACCCGAGGTGCCGCCAACACACCCGGCCCGGGATCCCGCGATCTCAAGATTCCTGATCAATTCCAGACTAGTCTTCAGACGCAGTAGTTCACGGGTGAAGCCCCCTCTGCAAAGAGGTTTTCCGCCTGCCTTTTCCCGAAAGAACTCCATAGTACCAGCACAGTAGGTCGTCCGACCTCTGCTGAGCGCTTTCCCGTCTCTGACTCTTCATGCTTCCCGGCGTCTTTGCGTCTTGGCCATTGAATTCTCTCATGTGGCCTTTTCGTGATGCAGATTATAAGTCTCTCACTCATGCTTGAAACTGACTTTGAAGACAGCGTCCGCTCCCGCGACGTTGATTTCATTTTCCATGCGCTCAAACAAGGCCTCCCGACTCGGGGAAGAAGCCTTGGCGTCCATGGGGACCGTGTAATTCGCCGGCCCCATGAGGTTGAGGAGACGTTCAAGCTCCCCTGCCACGGCAGACCCTTTTCCGCCTGATTTAGCCTCCGATCCCAGTTCCTTGAGTTTATCGTAGAGCGCGTCGATTTTCGGGTTGGGCTTCCGGCTTGCCATGAAGTAGATGGTCTCCATCCCAGGGGTTCGGTTCAGTACGTACCAGTGTTTTTGGCCTACTTTTGACGGCAGCCAGCAGGTCTGACCCGCTTTGGCAACACCACTGCCTTCTCCGTAGGTAGGGTTCGGGTACATTCGCCACACACAGCCCGTTCGGTCCCACCAGAAGATGTTGACGTAGCAGTCAGTCTCAGGGCGAAAAGCGATCCCCAGCTTCTGCCCCGACTTGAGAACCGATGAGTCCGTGAGTGGCTTTATCGACCCATCGGAACCCTCGTAGAGGAACTGGACTTTGATTTTCAGAGGCTTGTCGTACGTGGGGATTCGCACCAGTGCGTCATCCAGGTCTCCCCTCACGCAGTAGAGCTGTGGGTTCTGTCGTCCTCGGGTCGTCTCACGGGTCCACTCCGAAACGTAGTCATAGAGCTCTCCCACGGTGATCTTCCCGTCGCCGGCCCCTTTGGCGGCGAGCCTGTCCGCTTCTCCCCTCATGCCCTTGATAAGAAAATGTGTGAAGACGCTGTTCCCGAACTGCCTCTTCTCAAAGGAAATCTCACCCGGTTTGCTGGAGGAAATGGCAATCCGACCTGCAATGTCTCGGAAAACCGAGAAGTACTTCTCGGGCGATTTCGGTTTGAGTCCCTTTTCGATTCCCGGTAAGAAGCCCCCCGAATGACACGCGTCGGCCAGCAGCAGGACGCGGTCGGACTTCACGGACGAGAACAGCCGCCGGTCGTTTATCATCAGCCCCGTTGCGTACAAATGGTCGGCCTTCGTGTCATAGGTCACGAAGTAGTATTCGTTTGGATTGGTCGGGTGAGCGACTCCGTGACCGGAGAGATATATGATCACGACGTCGTCTTTTCGCGCGCAGGCAAGTTTTTTTCGGAGGGCGGCCACGATGTTCTCCTTGGTGGCCTCCTTGTTCAACAGAAGCGTGATGTGGGTCCCCGAAAAAAGACCCTCCATGTCCTTGAGAAACGAACAGAAATCCTTCGCATCCTTGTCCGATACGGTGAGTGGGTCGATTCCTTCGGGATGCTCGAATTCTCTCACTCCCACAACCACCGCGTAAAGAGCAGGCTCTGCTTTTGCCTCAACCGGTGAAGCGGCAGTGGTAAAGAGCAAGCAAGCCACAACGGCGAACATGGCCCAAAGGCATTTCACGACTACAGGGTTTGCTCTATTCCCGGCAAGCGATTTCATTGCTCTCTCCCTTCCCGACGCTGTTCCTTCCCTTTGATAAAGACGACTTCCACCCGTCGATTCCGTTCCCGATGAACCGGGCTGTTGTCGGGAAACCTGAGCCTCGTGCACCCGAAGCCCTGGGCGATGATTCTGTCTCCGTCAAGATTGCACCTGGTCACGAGGTATTTCTTTACGGCTCGAGCTCGGTCTCTCGACAGTTCCATCAGTTTCTCGAATCCTCCAGGTTGGTCGAGACCAACGGTGTTGGCATGACCCTCAACGACAAAACGGTAGGCGTCCAGATCCTGGGATGCAAGCGCCTCGCCTATCTCTCGCAACTGATTGAGGGCCTCCGGGCGCCTTATTTCGGAAGACCATCCATCGAAGATGATATTGGGGAACCTCAGGCGTTCCTTCACCACGGTAAAACTCTCCGGCCCCATGACGCTCATCTCTCCGGCCAGAGGCGACTCCTGCACCAGAGCCACGATATCGGACGCCTTCTTGAGCCCACCTTTGTCGCGGCGCTCTTCCCGAGCGATCGTTCGTTTGACGAACTCAAGTCCCAACGTCGCCCTTTTGTCGCCGGGCTTGAGTTTCAGGGCCTTCTCGTATTCCTGTCGCGCCTTCTCGTAGAGGCCTTGAGCCGCGTAAACGTGAGCTAGGCCGAGATGCGGCAGATAATAGTCCGGCCTCAATTCGAGGGCCCTGGCGTACTCCTTGCGTGCGCGTTCGAAAAACTTCCTACTCTTGTTCAGGGTCTCCTGTCTTGCCCGGTCATCGGCCTTCTTCTCGGCCCCCGCTCGTTCGTACGCGATCGAGGCGAGATGCTCCAACGCGTCGGCCAGATTGACGTGGGCCTCAACAAAGGAGGGGCAGAGTTCCACCGCCTTACCAAACGCGATACGCCGGGCGTCGTATCGGTACAGCTTCGTCCCTTGCGAGTAATGGCGTCGGGCTTTTTGACAGTCGTCCGCTGCCGTGGCCTTCAACGGCCACAGGGCCAGGGCCAGGGCCGGAATCAACGCGTACGAGACTCTTGAACCCATCCTCCGCTCCATCCTCGGTCATGCAAAAGGAGAAATCTGTTTTCCTACCTGCCGGTTCAGCGACCGGGTCATGTCGACGAGCGTTCAAGCAGTTTAGAGTTTCGTTCACCCCAACCCCTTCCCAGAGGGGGATGGGGCAGAAGTGAATGCCCTTTTCCGAGGGAGCGTGCCGGACGAACGCGCCTTTCTCCAAAGGGCAGGATGGGGTGCGGAAGAAATCTCTTCCCGCTACTCCCTGACCAGCTCGAGCTCTGTCCTCCTCAGGCGGGATGGAAGTTCGGAATCCCGGACCCCTTTCTCTATGATCCCTCTGACAGTCCTGCCCGTCTCCAGGTCAACAAGCTCTCCATCGATCTGCAGCAATCCGGACTCCTCCGGGCCGACCGTGAAAATCAGTACTTTGGCGGCCCTGAGATCGGCTTTTAGCCTCTGGAGCATCAGCTCTCTGCGCTCCCCGCCTGTGTGTGTTCCACGGAACGCGCGCGTCAGTTCGGCCGGTCGGAGCACTCGGAAACGCTTTTCCATTTCCGTCGTCGGTTTGAGGGCCAGGTAGAGTTCGTCCACTCGTTCCTGTGAAAGCGGTTGGGCAAACCCGGAAGAATAGATCATCATGGCGAGGCGGCCACCGGGAGGGGCCGGGCCGACCCGTTTCGGAAGCAGACCGTCATTGGACTCGAGCCAGGTGACCCTACTGAGCGACAGCTCGGGCTGGGGTACGCTACCCGGATAGAAGACCACAACCATCAAGATCATCGCGGCCGCGGTCCCCAGGGCAAGTACGGGGAATCTCGGAAACGATGAGAGCCAGTGAAGCAGGCCCGCAAAATAGTCGCGCAGGGAAGATGGTGATCGCCCGGCCCGCTGCTGGTCAATCCTGATTCTGTTCCAGAGGTGCTCGGGCATTGTAGCGTCTCCCGGCGCGGACTTGCACTCTTCAACAGCCGCCGTGCAGTGGGGACACCGCGCAACGTGTGTTCCGAGCAGGCCGGTCGGGTCTTCTCCAAAATTTGCATACTCGTACAGTTCAACCGGATCGGGGCACAAGGCCTCTTCATTCTCTCGGAGAATCGCCGTCATTTTGTGGAGTGCCGTGAGTTCCCGGGAGCATTCAGAGCACGTGTGCATATGTTTCTCAACCATCGCACGCTCCTCCCCGGTTAGCGCCCCGGCGGCATAGGGCAGCAACAGATCCTCCAGTTCCGAGCACACTTCCTTCTCTTCCGAGTTTTTCACGGTACTATTCCTTTTTGCTGCAGCATTTCCTTCAAATTAATGCGGCACCTGCTCGTCCGCTTCCTCAAGGCCGCTTCCTTTGCCCCCAGGATCTTCGAGATCGTCTTGTACGGTAGTTTCTTGCAACAGAGCAGCCACAGGATCTCCTGGCACTCCTCCGGGAGTTTCAGGAGCGCCCATCTGAGAAGGCTCATCCGCTCGGCCCTCTCCGCAAGCTGGTCTGGCCGCTCAGGGCTTGATTCGTGTTCCGGATCTAATCCCGCGGCGTTGTCACAGTCGCCGAGAGACTCGACCCTCGTCAGGCTCTTGAAATACGCCGAGCACACGTTGTTCGCAATGGCGGCTATGTAGGTGGAGAGCCGGGCGGCCGTCGCGTCGTACTGGCGATTCCTGAGGGCATGCGCCAGCCGGGCGAACGTCTCTTGCACAAGATCCTCAGCGTCCTGTTGAGCCACTCTGCGTCGACGGACGAGGACCCGAACGAGTCCTATGAAACGGCAGTACATTTCGTCCCAAGCGTCCCTGGATTCCTTCAGGCATCGTTCCACCAGTATTCGATCTTGCTCGCGTTTGGGGTCCCTTGCTCCCCTGAGGGGAGCATGCCGTCCACCCTGTTGCCTGACGGGAATGCTGCGTACGCTGTCCTCATGATCGGACATACGGTTCCACCCGGCTCTGATTTGATAGGGATGATGAGCCCGAATTGTAACACTCTCCGGCAAGCCCGGTCTACTCACTTGTTTCTCATGCATAGAGGACGTGTGCATCTTGTCGGTCCTGGGTGGTTTCTTGCCTGCTTGATTATTGTCCGTTCCGTGCGGAATGTGACAAAGGAATCGTCTCGCGGTACGCAATATTCCGGAACCTGAGAATTGTTGAATGGGGGAGCGCCGCGCTGTTCCGAGTTTGATTCTCTCGTTGGTTTCTTGGCGAATTGATGTAAGATTATGTTTTTCCAAGAATCCGTCCCGTATTGAGAGTTCGGGGGGTGCCTCCGGCTTGGTGGCGGCCTGGGGCGGATTCATCGCGTGCGATAACGGTGCACGGAGCGTGTGACCATGAATCGGGTGATCCCGGTGATCGAGGTCAGTCTCACAGTGATTTGTGTCCTGATCTTCGCGCAATTGGCCTCAAGCCGCGAGGATCGCTGCGAAGAAGCGCGCTTACTGTACCAGCGGGGCACGGAACTGTTGGACTATGAATCTCGCAAAAACGTTTTTCTGCAGGCGGTGGCCCTTTGCCCGTCGTACGCGGAGGCCCATGTGAACCTCGCGGATTCGTTTGAGAACCTGGAAGATTACGAAGCTGCGGAGCAGCACTACCGAGAAGCGCTGCGTCTCCGACCCAAGCTGTTTGCCCCGTACATCGGCCTCGCCGAGGTCTACCTGAAAACAGGTCGCTTCGGACTGGCTGAGGAGTCCTTTCGCAAAGGATTGCGAGTGCGGCCCGATAACCGAATTCTCCGGGAAGGACTCCGGATCGTGCTCCAACGCCTCACGCGCGAGAGGTCGGAGTACCGGGCCGATCAGATACGAGCGTGCTTTAGCGGGGATGACGGCTTTCGGCTCATGTGCCTGTGTCCAGTGAGCAGGTATCGGTTCCTGCGCAGATGGTTCTGCATTCCTCCGGTATTCTTCGCGAGCGGGTCATCGTGGCTCACGCGAAAGGCCGAGCGTCGCCTTAATGAAATCGGGAGCGCGCTCGCATCCCAGGCGCTGCGCGGGAGGAGGTGGCTCATAGTCGGTCACGCGGACGCTCGGGGTCCCGCCCCATACAACCTGCGACTTTCGAAGAAACGGGCGGAACGCGTGAAAGCCTACCTCGTGGAGAAGTTCGGGATTCCCCGTCGGTCCTTGCGGCTGAAATTTTTTGGTCACAAACGTCCGAGGGCGACAAATACTACAGCAGATGGACGATCGCAGAACAGACGAGTTGAGATCGTCGAGGCGAAATAGGCAGTCTTTACCACCGGCACCAGCGTCAGATCCCGTCAAGGACGGAGTTGCGATACGCGCTACGCCGCGACATGCCTAATCAGTGTACGAGAAAGGAGTCGGCAATGAAGAGATTGTACTCAACGGCCATGGTGATCGGAATGGCAGCGGTACTGAGTTTTGTCTTGGGATTCGGTGCGCAGGTCGCGTGCGCGGAGTCGGCGAGCGACATGAAGGCAAAACAAATCGTCGTAGAAGCCAAGAAGATCAAGAATAAGAGTCCCGGGTTCAAGATCAAGCTCTGGACTGAGGATAACAAGAGCGAGTACAGCGAAGGCCAGACCATCACCTTCAAGTTCTCTTCCAATCGGGACTGTTACGTGACGCTGCTCGACATCGGCACTGATGGGGCAGTGTACAAGATCTTCCCGAACAAGTGGCACGCGTCGGGTAAGATCGAAAAGGACAAGGTCTACGAGATCCCGCCCAAGGACGGGGAGTTCACCTTTAAGATCAAGGGTCCTCAAGGGATGGAGTACGTCAAGGCCATCGCCACCCTCGATCCCCTCAAGAGCGTGCCCGAGGCGACCGCAAAGACGGCGCAGCATTTCCCCATGATTGAGGACGCAGACGTGGTCATGAAGAATATCAAGGTGGAAGTGGACAAGAAAGATAGCTCCACCTGGGCCGAATCGCTGATTTCCTTTAATATCCTGGCCGCGCCCAAGGCTGAGAAAAAATAGGATCGGCTCCGGCTGGTGCCAACGATCCTGGTGGGCCAACCGGAGTGCCGAGGAGGAGCACCATAGCCGAATTCCCCTCCGAGAGGGAACACCGAGCTTCGACCGAGCGTGGTGGACAGGTGCTCTTGGATCCCTTTGCAACGAGCAAATTTTTCACTCAGCCAGCTATGCCCATCGCCCTGGGGCTGAGGTCAAGAAACGAGAGGTCCCGGAAAATGAAGACCGTATCCGCACTGATTCTCGTCGTAGTGGCACTCACGATCCCATGGCCCGGAACCTGTGAGACCTGGGAACAATTCCGGAAAGCCAAAGCGAAAGCCGAGCAACCGGATCTCGTCCCCAAGGGCGACACAGATCTCATCCCGAAAAAGATCATTGTCGAGCGAATCAGGAGAGAGGGTAAGATAACCTTTTCCAGCAATTCCATTCTCTTCGATTACGGCTCAGCCAAGATCAGAGAGGATTCCTTCCGACAACTCAAAGAAATCGCCGACGCGATCAAAGACCCTTCCTTGTCCCAGGTGCCCTATTTCTTCGTGGACGGCCATACGTGCAACATCGGGACGGATCACAACAACTGCGTACTCTCCTGGCGGCGTGCGCGCAGCGTCATCCGTTTCCTCACGGACGTGAGCGACATCTCTCGAAACAAGCTCATCGCAAGAGGTTTTGGCGAGAACCATCCCGTGGCCTCCAACAGCACGGAAGAAGAGAGAAAAAGGAATCGGAGAGTGGTGCTCACGAGCGGATCGAGCGCACACGCGGGAGACGACCGCGGTGAATGTCCCTGAAAGGCTGCCTGACGGTCAGGACCTATCGAGACAGTTCTCGAGGACACCCATTACGGCTCCTCGAACTCGGCAGGAAAGCACTTAGTAAAGATTCATCAGGGCTGCGGTGTGCCCACCCGTTCATCCATTACCGGCCCGCAGTCTTGCGAGCACGGTGATCGGGTCCCCCAGGGACGGCCGACACACGCACCACTAGAATCCCTGTGCCGCCGTCCCGCCGGGACTCCGTTGCGCCAATCGTGTAAGAATCTCAAGGATATCTCCAGGGCCGGCGACATTCTTTTCCGATATATCGGTTGCAACCGGATCGAGGAGACCGTAATCTTTGGTGGTCGCTATTGTGCCCATACGATAGCTCTTTCAAAGGGAGAAGATGCTCCCCTGTACAACGAGAAAGGAAGCACCGGCAAGCGGGGTCATACGGGGGGAGCTGAGGCAGCCGTTCAGATCTATGGTGGAGGAATGACCGATATGAACATGCTGAGACGAACATGTCCGATTCTCGTAATGTCGATGCTTACGCTGTTTGCAACCATGTTGTGGCCCGGTCGGCTCAAGGGAGAAGAGCATCGGCCGATAAAAGCCGTTCAGGCGGAGACTCAGAGCCCGCAAAAGGATTTGAAGATCACGCTCCGTACCGGGAAGAACCAGGATCATTACGAAATCGGAGAGACCATCAAGTTTGCGTTCCAGACGAATAGGGATTGCTTTGTGACCCTGTTCGACATAGGAACCGATGGGTCGGTCGTTCAGCTCTTTCCGAACAAGGCTCATCCTGACAACCGCGTACGTCACGATCGCACATACGAGGTCCCTCCGCCCAAGGCGGGATTCCGGTTCCGTGTCCAGGGACCCCAAGGAATCGAGCACGTCGTTGCCGTCGCCACACTCAAGCGCCTGGCATCGCCAAAACAGCGAGCACTCAAGTCTCAGGACGTCTTTCCTTCCCTGGACAATCCTCGATCAACGCTGAAACAATTCCGCGACAACGTGGTGTCCCTCGGCACGTCCGGCTGGGCCCAGGCGAAACTGAAATTGCGGGTTGTCATCTCGCGTGCCGATGTCCGACCGGAAAAGCGAATTGGCTCAGCGAAAGACCGATCCGCCGAGCGGCCTCCCCGGTCCGATTCCAATCTAGCACCGGACCTGTCGCCTGCGGTTGAAAGCCCTTCCAGGCAAAAGCCCCCGGCGCGGCAGCCTGTATCGAAGCCGTCCCTGGACAAGAGCGAGAGGCCACCACCGCGGGAGCCGGCTCAGGACAAGAGCGGCGGCCCCCCTAAAAGCAGGTCCCGGGAAAAACCGGAAGCCAAAGGCGGTAAACCGTCACCGAAAAAGAATCTCAAGGTGCTCGCCGTTTCACTTCGCGTCCTGCAGGCAAAGCTCAAGGAATGTACCGAAAACGGCACCTGCCCCGATCGTATCCTGAGACTCTGCGGAATGAGGCTTATACTCGGTTACGTCCTGGACGGAAAGAATCAGGACATCGTGATCCTTGGACGCAGGAGCGGCTCCATACCTCCCCTCCATGCGGAGGACCTGGCGGTGGCCCTGCGAAACGTTTGGAACATGGACAAAGCTCCCGGTTGTTCCATCGATCCCGACGCGGCGGTCATGAGCGAGCTGCGAAAACTGAGCCAGGACAAACGTGCCAGGCCCGGTACCCGCAAATTCAAAAAAGCGAACCGCTCGTGGAAAAAGATCTGCAGTGGGGTTCAGTCGGTCAGAGTCATGGGGGTTCCGTTCGATTCACGTTTTGCAAAGGTCATGGTTGACGCGGACTACTACATGAAACGGCTTGTTAACGGGTCGGTAACCCTGGGGATTGACGGATTCAAGAGTCTCACCGGCCTGACCCTCGACGTCGTGCGCGGCGATTTAAAAAGGGGCGATTCAGTGTCCATTCCCCCGATGGTCCACAACAGATTCTGGTTCGCCGCGGGAGACAACAGCTTCCTCTCGGACGAGGGAGCGATCTGGATCAAGGAGTCAAGAGTGATCTTGCTCACTGAGGAGGAGTTCCTGACAAAGACGGGAGAAATCCAAGGCAGAGGAAGACCCAACCCGCTCGCCCGCAAATTCTGCGACCTCTTCTCCGAGAAGTATTCCCGGATAGCCAAGAAGAGGCCCATCTACGCAGAGCTTGAGAACCTCTTTCGACTGGTCGCCCTGGTCAAGACCATGAAGCACAAGGGAGCCCAACAGGACGCCGGACTGGACATGCAGTATTTGCTGACCGGGTATCCCGTGGGAAAGACCCCGGTGGAACGCTCCCTTCCCGGACTCTCGAACTTCAGCGAAATCCGCCAACGCAAAGGTCGAATGATCTACACCTTCTGCCTGAGGAACTGCGGCGGAGTTGCCATGTCCCCCGCAATCAGCGACCGGGTGATCCGCACGGACGTCAAGGGAACAACAAGGGTCGTCCGACATGATGTGATCAAGTCTCGACCGTCGGGAGATTCACTTTCCTGGGAGGTCGTTACGCGCTCCCCCGCTCAATGATACGAAACGCCCCTACCAGCACCTTCCGGGGAAGATGCTACCATTCCGGCATGTCGGGCAGGGAGGCTACGCAGGCCCCGTGAGCGACGGTTGGTGAGGGGGGATCCGGGCGAACCGTTGATGAGAATCTCGGACATCAAGCTTGGGAAATGCCATAATTGTATTTGTCGAGCGTGTGCGGTGGATATCTTGTGCCAAGATAGTATAATAGCAGTAACCCGCGAAAGGGGAGGTCGGGGTGGGGACGCTGAAAATACCCGCGGAGGAATTTGTCAAGGATGTCAAGGCGGATATGGATGACTCCAGTCTGATGTCCAAATACGGTTTGAATCCCGACCTGCTTCAGATGGTCTTCCGGCAACTCATCGATATGGAATTGATTTCCCATGAACTCCTTGCAGGGAGGACCAAACTCTCGGATTCTCAGATCACCGGGGCCTTGGTCGAAACCCGCGCCAGGGAAGAGAAACTCGACTGAGCCTCTGGAGGAATACGTATGGAGGCAGGCGAAGGACGGCCGTCCTCGCAAGGTCCCCAACATCCGGCCGGACGGTGACATGGCAAAGAAGAAGATTGACGGTAGAGAATTGGTGAAGGACATTCGGGCCCGAATGACCGATCTCGAGTTAATGCAAAAGTACAAGCTTTCTCCCCGGGGGCTTGACAGTGTCATGAGGAAGCTCTTGGAATTGAAGGCAATTACACGAGCGGAGTACGACTGGAGACCCGCGGATTACGATGACACGGCCGCGATTACCCAGCTTCCGAAATTGGAGGACTGAAGGGACGAGGGACCAACAGCGCTCCCGTGATTATTCTGCGTGCGATAGCAACAATACGCCTGGAGGGATGAACTTGAAAGCAAAATATGTTCTTATCGGTATTCTTGCTGCCTTGGCAATCGTGGCGCCGCTTCAGCTTGGATCGGTCCAGACACCATACGCCTACGCGGATGACATAGATGCCAAACTTTCGGCTTGCCTGGCCGGTTGTCCCTGCTCCGCACCCTTCTCCACCAACGCCTGCGCCAGTTGTCAGGCTGCGTGTTACAGGGAGTATTGGAAGGCGTTTGACAAGGAAATGGACAAGGCATCCAAGTGAGCCCCCTAGACGGGGAGCGATTCTCTGATAGCTCGTCACCCTCCCTAAGTGATAGTCCCGAAGAGTCGTCCTGGGAGGGCCTTCGTGCGCCGCTGCGCTCTCGAATCAATGCGGTTCAGGCGCGTTCGTTGTACCGCCTGTGAAATTTCATCCGCGTGTCCGCTTTTGCTACCGGGGGAACGAGATTTGCCGCCTTGAAAAAGGGCGGCGAGGGGGGATATCCTGGGAGCCCCAGGAACGCGGCCATAGCGTACGCCAATTATGGTACATGCGATAAACGACGCATCAACGCAGGACAGCTTCCGTGAAAATGGCCGGTTCCACGTTCGGAATCACGATTTCGATTTCAGGTTGACAGGTCTTTTCTCGGGACATTAGGATACTGTGGGTTGAGGCTGCCTGATTGATTTCCTATTCAAGGAAGAGCTGCGAGGCGGATCGATGAAGCACGTACTCGTTGTGGACGACGAGAAGAACATATGCGAACTGTACAAACGTGAATTGGAAGACGAGGGATACGCAGTCACCATCGCTCACTCCGGGCCGGAGGCGCTGGCCGCGGTCGAACGAGAGGTGCCTGATCTGGTCATCCTCGACATTCAAATGCCCGGGATGGACGGCATTGAGACGCTGGAAAAGATCATCGGCCGTGACAAAGGAGTCCCCGTCATACTCAATACCGCGTACAGCCATTACCGTGACGATTACACAACCTGGGGTGCCGATGCCTACGTGGTGAAGTCTTCGGATACATCGGAACTCAAGGCCGAAATCAAAAGAATCCTCGGAGAATAGGCCGGGATCTCGAGATGGAAAACACGCTCTGCATCCTCATGGCGGGCGGTCGGGGCGAAAGACTGTACCCCTTGACCAAAGACCTTGCCAAGCCCGCGGTTCGTTTCGGCGGGATCTATCGGATCATCGATTTCACACTCTCCAATTGTCTCAATTCCGACATTCGAAGGATCTACATTCTGACTCAGTATCGATCCGTCTCCCTGGACCGCCACGTAAGGCTTGGATGGGGTGTTTTCAATCACGAACTCAACGAGTTCATCGAGTGCATTCCCCCGCAGCAGCGGCATGTGGATCGTTGGTACCGGGGAACGGCCGATAGTATCTATCAGAATATCTACATCCTCCAACAGCAACGGCCCGAACGCGTACTCATCCTTTCGGGTGACCACGTGTACAAGATGAACTACAATCACATGCTCGAGTTCCATAAGGAGAAGAAGGCTGAACTGACCGTGGCTGGCGTGGCGGTGGATCGGGACACGGCGAGCGCGTTCGGCGTCATCGGGTGCGATGAGGATTTCCGGATCACGACATGGGAAGAAAAACCGAAGAATCCGAGATCCATTCCCGGTAACCCGGACAAAGCGTTCGTCTCCATGGGGGTGTACATCTTTGACACCCGGACCCTTGTCAAGCATGTCATAGCGGACGCGAAGGATCCCTCTTCAGACCACGACTTCGGAAAGAACGTGGTTCCGCGGATGGTAAAGAGCCGCAGGGTGTACGTCCACAACTTCCATGACGCCACGGACGAGAACAGCCGATATTGGCGGGACATCGGTACTATCGACGCCTACTGGGAAGCCAACATGGATCTCGTATCGGTCGTACCTCAGTGCAACCTTTACGACAGAAGATGGCCGATCCGCACCTATCAAGAGCAGGTTCCCCCGGGCAAGACGGTATTCGCAGGAGGTGAAGGAAAGGCCGCCAATCGTGTAGGACTTGTGCTCGATTCGATCATGTCTGGAGGGTGTATCGTCTCCGGGGGAAAGGTTGTCCGGTCGGTGCTTTCTCCGAACGTACGGGTCAACTCGTACAGCCTGGTGGAGGAGTCGGTCCTCCTCGATGGGGTACAGATAGGCAGAAACGCCCGAATCAGGCGGGCAATCATCGACAAGAACGTCGAGGTCCCGGAGAACTGCTCGATCGGCCTCGACGCCGAAGAGGACGCGCGACGTTTCACCATTTCCCCCGGCGGAATAGCCGTTGTACCGAGAGGCATCAGCCTGCTCTAGGAGACCCGCTGAATTCCCGGCTGTGAGGTAGCCATGCCCGAGGTATCGATTCGAGGAAGAACACTGGGGTACGAAGCCCAACCTGCGACTCTTGACCCTTCGGTCATCACCATCGTCTTCGTTCATGGCTCGGGTGGCGATCGCGATGATTGGCGGGGACAACTGGACGCCATGGCCGACGCGATGAACACCGTGGCGGTTGAGTTACCCGGTCACGGGCGGTCAGAGCCGCCCGGTGAGAGCTCCGTGGACGCGTATGCACAGTGGGTTACTGACGTGGTTGAGGCGCTGGGTGTGCGGCAGGTGATGCTCGTGGGCAACTCGCTCGGTGGCGCCATCGCTCTCCAGCTCGCGGTCGATCCCCCTCACTGGCTTAAGGCCATAGGAATCGTCGGTTCCGGAGCGCGTCTCAAAGTCATGCCGACCGTACTGGAGGGGCTCAAGACCGAACCGGCAAAGACTCTTGACATGTTTTCAGACTTCACTATTTCACCTTCTGCGTCAGAGGATGTTCGAAGCGCTGTCGTGGAGAAATTCCGGAAGGGCTCGGCAGATATTATTTACGGAGACCTGAGCGCGTGTAACGAATTCGACATGATGGACCGGCTCCGGGAGATCACCCTTCCCACTTGGATCATCGTGGGAGAAGATGATCGTCTGACACCGGTGAAGTACGCTGAGTTCCTCCACGAGAGGATTGCCGGCTCAACTCTGGTAAGAGTCCCCGGCGCTGGTCACTTGGTGATGGCCGAAAAAGCAACGGAGTTCAACCGGCATCTCCTGGACTTCATCGGCTGGTTGGTCCGCTGATACCCGTTCGCGATTACGTTCACGGTCTTTCCTCCGAGGCAAAGCTCTCATGGGAGAAGCTACCTGCCCCGCGGTCGGATTTGTCGCTAGGTGGCCGCGATTTCCCGGAGCAGATCGATATCGTCGAGCATCTTGCCGGCGCCCCGGGCAACGGTTGAGAGGGGATCATCAGGGACGACGACCGGTACCCCGATCTCGCGACGTACCCGCTCATCGAGGTTCTTGAGGAGCGCGCCACCTCCGGTGAGGACGATCCCCGTGTCGATGATGTCCGCGGCCAGCTCGGGAGGACATTGCTCCAGCGCCTGTCTGACGCTGTCCACTATGGAGTTGACCGAATCCATGATAGCGCGGGTGATGTCCGCGGAGCTGACCGTTATGGTCTTAGGGATACCGTCCATCAGATCTCTGCCTTTCACGTCGACCTCTTCGCCTTCGTTTTCGGGAAAAGCGCGTCCGATGAGGATCTTGATCTGTTCCGCGGTGGATGGCCCGATCAGGAGGTTGTAGTTCTTGCGGATGAAATTGAGTATGTCCATATCGAGCTTGTCGCCGGCAACCTTGGTTGAATTGCAGTAGACTACTCCTGTGAGAGATATGATCGCCACTTCCGTGGTGCCCCCGCCGATGTCCACGATCATGTTGCTCAGGGGTTCCGTTACGGGCAGGCCTGCGCCCATGGCCGCGGCCATGGCCTCGTCCACGATGAAGACCTCATGGGCACCCGCGTTGAGCGTCGAGTCTCGCACAGCGCGCCTCTCTACAGGGGTGACACCCGACGGCACCGACACGATTACTCTCGGTTTGACAAAGGATTTGCGGCCGTGGACCTTGCGGATGAAGTACCTGAGCATCAAGCTGGCCACTTCGAAGTTGGCTATGACCCCTTCCCGCAGCGGCCGAAACACCGTGATCGATCCTGGGACGCGACCGATCATCTTCTTGGCCTCTTCCCCGATCCAGATCTCCGAATGTCGTCCGTCCTTCTGGCGAATGGCAAGAACCGAGGGTTCGTTGAGCACGATTCCTTTGCCCCTCGTATAGACGAGCGTGTTCGCTGTACCCAGATCTATGGCAAGGTCTTTGGAGACCTTGGATGCTAAGAAGTCAAGAAGCATCGGCTGCTTTCGAAAGGCATCTTGCCGGAAAGAAAATCAGTGACCTGCGAAGGGATGCCCGTGGAGTTAGACGCGAGGTGGTGGCCCGTTTCATGCACCCGTGCAGACCGGAATTCGAGTCACCGGGGGAAACCATCTCAATGGGCAAGAGCCTACGGGGGAGGACCTTTTAACAGAAAGGCACTTCACCCCCATATGCGCTGACACCAGCCGTTCGTCCTGCTCCGCCTGTGACACACTCCCCCCTCTCCCCTTTTTTAACGGGGGCCCCTATCCCTCTCCCCCGTAAGCAAAGGAGGGATAGGGGAAAGTTTCCCTCTTCAGAGCGCTCATACGTTTCGCGGTTCCCCGTATTTGCACTCTCAAGTATCGTCATGTTGAGTCTAAGTCAGCGCCCATACCCCGGTCCCCCTCCCAAAGAACTTCCACTTTTCGATCCGGTAGGCTGCTCTTCTAGAGTTTCACCTCGATTATCGCGTTCTTCTTGAGTTCCTGGATCCAGTCCTTCATCCGGGCCTCGATTTTTCGGTTCCTCAGAACGGCGTAGACCTTTTCCCGAACTTCCTTGTATTCCTTCGTTTCTTCGGGAGAGAGTATTCCCAGATCTTTCACTGGCTTGGAGTTTCGTTTTGCTTCAGCCCTTTCCGACCCCGCAGCGTGCCTGGATCTGTTCGAGTTACCCCGGCCAGCCTTTCGCTCCCGCCGGGCTTTAGCCTCCTCGTATTTCTCCCGCCATTGTTGTTCCAGTCTCTTGCGGATTTTTTCCGGGAGCGGAACCCTCTTGGCCACTCTCCCCTTGGCCTCAGCCAGATAGAGGATCACCATCCCCTGCCGACCCGGAATCGGACGACTTACCTCTCCCACATCCAGAACTTCGACGATCTTCCGGTACTGAGGGCGAAGGTCCTTTGCTCTCATCATCCCTAGGTCGCCGCCCGACTTTGCGAAGGAATCGACGGAGTATTTCTTGGCAAGCTTTCCAAAATCGGCCCCGGTCATCACTTCCCGTTGGATTCTTTTCGCCTTGGCAAGGATGCGCTCTGCATCTTTTTTCCCAGCTCCGGGGGGCACGGGCAGAGTAATCTGCTTAAGCCGCACACGACCGCCCAGATGCTTCGTTACGTACTTTGGGATGTTGGGTTTGGGTTCCCTGGTCGGGGGACGGGCCGGCGTGTGGCTCTTAACCAGCTCCTCGTATTGCTCGTTGATCTTATCCCGATTCTTTTTGAAATACTGCTGCGCATCCTCTTCCCGGAGCGGGACCTTGCGGGTGACCTCCTCGGTGATGAGCCGGTTCAACATGAACTGGCGCTTCATCAGCTTACGGTACTCGCTTGGCCCGACACGATTGGCCGCGAGGTACATCATGAACTTGTCTCTAGAAACGCGGTTTCTCTTGGTAAGAGCGTCTATGGCCGCGTCCACCTGCGCATCGGTCACCACGATTTTCTTTTGTTTGGCCTCCTGCTCGAGCAACCGCATCACGATCAGCTCATCAAGGATTTCCTTTTCCGTGGGCCATTTGCCCGGTGGCACGATTCCGAGAGGGAGTCTGTTGAGTTGCCTTACTATCGGTCGCTTGTGCTTCTCGATGTCCGAGAAGAGGATCACGTCACCGTTGACAACCGCGGCTATTTTATCGGCGTACTCACGCGCGTGGACCGGGCATGCCAACCACAACGCCGCGAGAAATAGGAGTGTCGTGCAAACTGTATGAAGTTTCATCTTCTCCGTTCCATCGGCTGGTTTACCCTTAGCTGAAATGCCTCCTTTTTTCAATCCCCGGCGAACGCGGATTCCACGTTTTGCCTCCTCGGATCACGGACTTGCGAAAAAATCGACAACAGGGACGGTCTTACGAAGACACTTACCACGCTCGGCCTGGACGGTGCCACCCAAAAGCTTCTGTGAGCCGCGGAGAAGGGATGGCACGGAATTTCATATTCTTTGGGACAGATCCGTCTCTTCATAGTCCGGTGGCGGCGTTCGAAAACGTTTGCGATCTTGACTGATCCGCGCGAGCTCGGATCAGCCGGACGCGATCCTCTCCAATTTGTCAAGCAAATCAAAGGCTCCCGCAATCCGCGCGTCTTGCTCCACGTCTCCGATTCGATACACGAGGCGATCTCCCGGCAGGAGTCTCAGGCTCGTGGGATCCTGGTGAGCCCAGGCAACCAGGGCCTCAGGTTTAACCGGCGTCGTGGGGTCAAAGGCAAGGACAAGATTTTGTTTGTTATATTCGAGCCTTGCAATCCCCAGAAGCTTCATCTTTTGCCTGATTCGCATGACGCGTAGGAGGTTGGATACTTGCACAGGCGCCTTTCCATACAGGTCGAGCATCTCTTCCTCGACCTCTTCAATCCTGCTTTCGTCCCGGGCTCTGGAGAGTCTCTTGTAGAGATTCATCCTTTGCCGGGGGTCAGGCACGTAGTCCTCAGGGACCATGGCTTCCAGCTTCAATCTGATCTCGGGATCGATTCTCGGTGGAGGCGATTCGCCCTTGATTTCCTTCACGGCCTGTTCCAGAAGATTCAAGTACATCTCGTACCCCACCAGGGCCACGTGACCTGACTGTGAGGTACCGAGGATGTTCCCAGCGCCACGGATCTCCATGTCCCGCATCGCGATGCGGAATCCCTGGCCGAGATCCGAGTGTTCCTGGATCACTGCCAGTCTCTTCACCGCGTCAGAGGTCATGAGGGCTTCCGGGGGGGTGAGGAGATAGGCATAGGCCCGGACATGGGAGCGCCCTACACGACCGCGCAACTGGTACAGATCCGCGAGACCGAACGTGTCGGCGCGCTCTATGATGATCGTGTTTGCTCGGGGAATATCAAGGCCAGATTCAATGATGCTCGTGCAGACGAGGACGTCGAACCGTCCGCGCACGAAGTCAAGCATTACCTGCTCAAGCTCCCGAGAGGACATCTGGCCATGTGCCACCCCGAACCTGCCCTCGGGAACGAGACGCTGGAGTGCTGACGCACGTCTGAAAATCGTACGCACCCGGTTGTGCAGATAGAATGCCTGGCCTCCCCTGCTGAGTTCTCGGAGAAGCGCGTCCCGAATAACATCATCCGATTGCTTCAGCACCCGGGTACGGATCGATTTCCTGTTTACCGGCGGCGTCTCTATGAGAGAAAGGTCTCGAATTCCTGTGAGTGACATGTGCAACGTTCGGGGGATCGGGGTGGCGGTCAGCGTCAACACGTCTATTCGGGCCTTGTACTTCTTGATCTTCTCCTTGTGGGCCACCCCGAATCGGTGCTCTTCGTCGACCACGATGAGCCCGAGATCCCGGAACGTGACGTCATTCTGCAAGAGTCTGTGGGTACCCACGATGAGGTCGAGCGAGCCCTCTTGCAAACGCCGCAGTATGTCCTTCTGCTCCGCGTTGGTGCGAAAACGGGACAGTACGTCCACTTCAAAGGGATAGCTGTTTAACCTGCGGACGACCGTATCATAGTGCTGCTGAGCGAGAACCGTGGTGGGCACCAGCACCGCGACCTGCCTGCCGTCCATGAGGACACGAAATGCGGCACGCAAAGCCACCTCAGTTTTTCCGAAGCCCACGTCACCACACACGAGCCGGTCCATAGGCTTGTCCGCGTCGAGGGCTTCCATCAGATCCCTGATAGCCGCGGCCTGGTCCGGGGTCTCCTCGAATTCGAACGCGGCTTCGAATGTGGCGAACTCCTCGTCCGGCCGAGAATAGGGAGTACGGACGGCCACTTCCCGCTCGGCGTAAATCTTGAGGAGTTCCGCGGCCATTTCCCGAATGGACTTGGTAACGCGAGCCTTGGTCTTGGCCCACGCTTTTCCACCGAGCCGGTCTATCTTGTACGGACCGTCCGATCCGGATACGTACTTCTGCACGCACTCGAGTCGTTCGAGAGGGTGATAGAGCAAGTCACCACCTGCGTACTCGATTACCATAACCTCGCCGGGGACCCCTTCGAATTCCTTTTTCACAAGGCCTCGAAAGATGCCGATGCCGTAGTCCTCGTGAACGATCGGTTCCCCTTCGGCAAGGTCGGTCAAGGAAGAGATGCTCGTGCCGCGCGCGCGTCTTCTCGGAGGCGTCCTCACCCGTGAACCGAAAATTTCTTCTTCCGTGATGACGATCCATCGTGCCTGTTCCATTCGGAAGCCGCAGGAGAGTTCTCCGACGTACAGTCGGATGCCCGGCGTGGGATGGACGCCGAGATTCGAGGCTTCGAAGCCTTCCCCTCTGAAATCTATCGGAAGATCATAGGGCTCGAGGAGCTTGAGCAGTCGATTGGCCTGGCCCCGTGTGTGGCTGACAAGCAGGACTTCGTTCCCTTCGTCCCGCCATTGTTCCAGGCGCTTGACGAGCCCGGCCATGCCGGTGTCATGTGCCTGAGACTTCAAGAGATTCGGTCTGATATCGTCGTTGGCCGTGACCTGGATTTCGTATGAGACAGGCCCGTGCTCTTCGATCTCCAGTTGGGACATCACGACCGTGCGGAAGGGACTGATCCTTCGGAGCAGCTCCTCCTTGGGCAGGTACAGCTCAGCCGGGTCAGGCACCGGAAGTCCTTCCTCCGCGGCTGATTCCCACCCTCTGAAGATCTCCTCCTCAGCGTCTTCGAACGCTCGATCAAGCGTGTGCGCGTCTGGTACTATGATCGTCGAATCGGGAGGCAGATAATCTATCAGGCATTCCAGACCCGGTATGAAGTATGGAAGATAGGATTCCGCACCTGGGAAACGCACCCGGTTTTGGAAATCTTCCAGAAGTCTCCGACGTACACGCTTCTCCGTGCCCCGGTCTTCGCAGCGTTCCAGGAGAAGCCGCAAACCCTGCTTCCGGGATTCCTCGTCGGGAATTAGCATATGCACGGGACCGACGTGGATCTCGCTTACCTCGTCGCGCGACCGCTGACTGGATGGATCGAAAAAGCGAATGGATTCTATCTCCTCGCCCATCTGTTCGATCCGTACGGGAGAAGGGTAGAGCGGCGGATAGAGATCAATGATGAATCCCCGAACCGAAAAATCTCCGGTGTCCTCGACAAGCGGCGCTCGGTTGTATCCTGCCGATACGAGGAGTTCAAGGAAGCGTTCGCGATTGAGTTCGTCGCCTACCCTGAGGGAAAGGCTGGTCCGCCTCACCGCGGCCTTCGGCACGACCCGGCGAATCAGCGCGTCCAGACCGACCGAGACGACCTTCGGCGGGGCGGCCTCGGCCAGGCGACCGAGTGCGGCCATCCTCCCGACGCTCACATCTGTTTCAAAGCCGGCAAAGGAGTAGGGGAGGGCGTCTGACGACGGGTAGACCAGGACCTCGTCCTGTAGTGGGTTCTCCGCTAAGCGCTCGGCTCCAAGGAAGAAACGGATATCTGCGGCAACGGCAGAAGCAGTCTCCCCGTCCGGTAGAATCGTAGCCAGGGTCCGTGTTCCCCGGGCTACGGCCGCCGCCACGAGGAATGCACCCGCCGAACCATTCAGACCGCATGCTCCACCCTTCTCCGTGGAGTCCGCAAGAAACTGCACGGCTTGCTCAAAGGGTGTGGAGATCCGCTCCGACAATAGAGAGGCTTTTACTCCCAAAAAAGTATCGTGCCCCTTCCAACTGGTCGCCGGTTAACCTACCACACCGCCTCCTCCAAGAAAAGAGCAGAAGTCTCTCCGGTGTGAGGCTTCAGTCATTGGTGCCAGCACACGGACCATCTCTATGGTCAAGAGTCTCACGTGTCCTTTCGGGGCGCGGCCTGGGCGCCTTAAGTCATAAGGATATGAAGCCTCCCCCCAAGGGCAATCGGTCATTGTCTTGGGCACAAGCCATAAGACCGTCGATCGACCTTCACGCGGGGCGGCGAATATTGAGCCTTTCGTTCAACTCCCTTGCCGCATGCGGCAAGGATTGCGTTGACTTGGCCGCTCTGATCGGCTATCCACTGTCGTTGACCTGGAGGGGACGGTGCCTTTCCATTTCGGTGAGGATTACCGTGAATGGGGGATATTAACGGACGAGACAGGAGACAGATTCAACCCCCCTGGCGGGGACTGTCTCCCGAGCGCCAACCTCTCCAAGCCCATTCGTTCGCCGAACGCGAGGTGAAATTGTGGCGGAAAAGAAAGTCAGTAGAAAAGAACTTCTCAAAGAACCGGACGAGTTCCTGACCGCGTCAAACAAGGTGGTCCAGTTTGTACGGGAAAATCCCCGCAAAGCGACTATCGGGTGCGCTCTTTTGGTTGCAGCTTTGGTCGCCGGCGTCGCGGTTTACAGCTATCGCCGGTACCGGCAATCGACGAGTCATGAACTGTTCGAGCAAGCGTACCGAAATTACAGGACAGTCGTGCTCGCCCAGAATCAGGCATCGGACAGACAGTTGGACGAGCTGTTCAAACAATTTGACGCGATCCTGTCAGCGTATCCTTCAGAGTTGGCGGGTGAGAGGGCCCTGTTGTATTCCGGGCACGTACTGTACATGAAGAAGGATTACAAAAGAGCGCTTGACCGCTACACGCGGATGAAGTCCACCGAGCTCGTGGCAGAAGGCTTAGGGGGGCTCGTCATGTATAATATCGCCATGACGCGTATGGCGCTCAACGAATACGAGGCGGCCAAGAACCTCTTCGATCAGTTGTCAAAGGATAACGACTCACCCTATCGACGAGATGCCAGCGCCGCCATCGGGGCCATTTACGAAGCCATGGGCAAGAAAAAGGAGGCGGCGCAGGCATATCGACAGTATCTGAAAATGTTCCCCAAGGCCCCGGACGCCCCCTACGTAAGGGCAAGGATGGCGGCCCTTGCCGCGGCGGAGTAGCGATGCAACCGGCTCGAACCCGCTGGGCCGGAGGTACGCCCCAGGGGCATGTGCCCAACCATGGATCGAAAGGGCAAGGGACTGTCAGGGGAAGCCGTCTGTGCCGGCGGCGGTTCGTTCTCTCTGAATGTAGACGTCCTTGTCGGCTACCCAAACCGAGAAGGAGGACTGCTCTATCTCAAATCGGTAACGCCCCCGCAATCGCTGAACATCAGGATGGAACGCGTCCCGTGCGAGGAGTCGGTCAAGGATCTCGCGTACCTCACTGAAGGCCAGGTCTTCAACGAAAAGGATCGTGAAATGCTGATTTGCATGTACAAACGGGATGCTGTCCATGGTCATCTCTCTTGACAGAGCATAGACCAACGCCCCTGGCGGGTCAACCTGGCTGGGGCTATTTTCCGAGGTGTCAAAGGAGACTACGGCTCTTGACAGCTTGCGGGATAGTCTGTATAAGGCGCTAAAGAATTGCCTGTCAAGTCTTGTGATTTTTCTAGGGTTGGTAAAAGGAGGATACCCATGACAAAGTCTGAACTCGTGTCGCAGATCGCCCAGCAGGCCGGCATCCCCAAGAAAGCCGCTACGGTCGCGCTGGACACCATCGTGTCGGCCGTGCATGATGTCCTGAAGAAAGGTGATAGGATACGGATCGCCGATCTCGGAAGCTTCAGCATCGCTACTCGCAAGGCACGCAACGGGGTCAATCCGAGGACCCGAAAGCCCATTAAGATACCTGAAACGAAGGCACCTCGGTTTACCCCCGCTAAGGCCTTGAGGGACGTGGTCCGCAAATAGGGGGCCAAACCGGCTCTCAAGAGCTACCTACCTGTAAAGCCCCTGCCGCTCTCGGGTGGATTGATCAAGACTCATGCGCGGCGATCCCGCAAAGCACCGAGGATGTGAATCTCCCGAGGGATGACCAGGGGCTTCCGCGTGACCGGCCCCCGATCGCGGTCGAAGGGACGGGACACTGAGCTGAAATGTTGGTGACTCGTAACAATTCTCGAGAGACCTGACCTGTTGGAAGGCTGGAATCTCGCGGCACGCGGAACTGCCGCCACATGAGACAAGTCGGCAATCGGAATTACTTTCGAGAAGCGCTGTGGAACGACTCATGTTCGAGGTCGAGCGACATGTTCATGAAATTCGTGTTCGGGATTGCTGTTGCTCTTGCGCTCTTCCTTAATAGTTGCGCCGCCATCATGGACGGAAAGTACATAACCAAAGACGGCAAGGAATCTGCGTTCAAGAAGCAGCGCGATCTCTACGAGATTCCCAAAGACCCCACAGAAAACCGCTAACTTCCCGCCGCGTTCAAACCGTTGAGATCCTCTCCCAAAGTGAGATGGCCGGCCATGTGGTTGATAGCAGGCCGATGCGCGGGTCCTTGTAATTATTATGGATTCGAAAGCGCGGGTAAACCGCGGTTACCCCCTCGACGATAAGCCTCCGCCCGCCGAACTCTTAGCCTTCCGGAACATCGTCCGATGCATCCGGTCGGAGAGGCGGGCCCTGTGGCCCGCCAGTCGGAGGGCCGTGACGGGGATGGCCGGGCGCACCAAGAGTGCCGGGCGGTGGTGGCGGACCATGTCTTCTCTGACGGAGGACCGAACGGATCTGCCTCGAGAAATCCTTGAGGAAGACTAAGAGTTCGGCCTGTTGGCGCACCGAGAGCACCTTGGAGACATCATCATATTGTTTTTCCCAAAGGGATTGAAGTTTCTTTCTCTTCTCCCGGATGCTCTTGAGCAGGTTCGCCAGCTCTTGCTCGTTGGCGCCGGAGGGATCGCGAAGCTTCCGCCTCAATTGTCGAAAATCCGATCGGATTGACTGTCGAAGCTCGTTCTTGATCTTGGTGTACTTGCTGCGGATTTTGAACATCTTGTCCGCTGTGGCCTTGTCAAGATCAAGGGCCTCCATCATTTTCCACATTCTGAGAATTTCGAGCCGTTCTTCAACTTTCTCTCTCCGCGACGGTTGGGACCAGACAGGCCCCGGTCCAATCCAGCCCAACAGCAGCAGGGCCGACAGGGGAACAGCAAACAACCAGCGCATAGCCATCTCCGTTTTTCTTCTCACAGGAGAAGGTGATTGGATTCGTCCTCTACCTCGAACCAGCTCAGGTACCGCTCTTCGTACCCCGTGGCATCCTGCCTCAACGCCTTGACCATTTGGCTGGAGACTGCGGCGGATGGCCTAGTCTCAGGGTCAGTCGGACCATAGACCACGTTCAGGTCCTGAATAACCTCCAGTCTCACGGTCCGATCGGTCAGGGGTTGATGTCCGAGCTCGAATTCCCCGAGCCAGATTATGAGGCACACCAGCCCCGCTGCAACGAGCGCGCCTGCAGCCTTCAACATGAGGCCCCAACGGGGTTGAGAGTCTTTTTCGGCCAATCGAGCCTCGAGGGAGACGCGATAGTTCGTCCAATAGTGCTCACCCGGTTCCTCGGGCAGGTCCGCGGCGACCGCTGACAGGATCGAGACCATCTCCTCCTTGAATTGTCTACAGCCGCTGCAGTCCCGCAGGTGTGCCTCGAGATCGATGGCTCTTCCTGAGTCGAGAACACCATCGAGCTCCTGGATGATCAGCTTTTCGGCTTGGTCGCAGTTAAGCTTTCTCATGGTCCGTTCCAAGCATATCCCTGAGTTTCCTGGAAGCCTGAAAGAAGTTGGCTCTGGCACTCCCTGCGGTGCCTCCGAGAACTCGGGCGATCTCTCTGTAGTCCATCTCTTCGTAGATCCTCAGTTGCAGCGTCAGACGCTGTTTCTCGGGGAGACTATCGACCGCGTCCCTTAGTCGCTTGAGCCATCGTTTCCTTTCCAGGCTCTCTCCAACCGACAACGCGGAATCGGTCGATTGCTCAACGAATTCCGTGTCAGGAGCCGGTATTTTTTTACGAAGATGATCCTTGGCCTTATTGATCGCGATCCGATAGAGCCAGGTCTTGAAGGAAGAGGCCATCAGAAATCTTGGAAGGGCCTCAAATGCCTTAAGAAATGCTGACTGGGAAATGTCTCTGGCTTCCTCCTCGTCCCTGACGATCTTGAGGATCATCATCGTCAGAGGTTGCGTGTGCCTTCTGACAAGCTCTGAAAAGGCATCACGATTTCCCTTCCGGAATTCTTTGACCAGATCAGCGTCATTCATCAGCTCTTCATTCTATCCTATTTGACGGATTGACCTGGCGATTGTTATACGCGATGGCCGAAAAAACGGAAAGGATTAAAGGGGCTCCACGAGAATTGCCCGACCGGCCTTGCCGCGGGGACCTTGGCCCCCTATACTAAAAGCTAGGGATTGTACGGTTCGCAAGAAATGCCCGCGCACAACGTCCGGACGAAAAGGAGGCGATAACTCTTCCCGTTTGGTAATGCCGAAGCCGGACGCGTCAAAGGTCTCGGCACGAAAGAAGACCGAGCACATCAATTGATTCGACACTGTCCTTCAGTGGCAAGGAGGTGCGACCATGTTCACTGATTGGAACGAAGAATTCGATGTCGTCTGTGGCGCAAGAATAAGGACGAGGGAGGACGAACCGCTCGAGGACTCTGGAATCTGGGATCTGATGCACGGAACACGAGAAGAGTCGATTGCAGAAAAATTGCCGGGAAAATCGATGCCGCCACCCATTCCTTCAGAGGGATATCCGCGCTGACGGGAGTTGTGAGGGGATCGGGGAGTGCACGGTCAGTGGGCCCCCTGGTCCCTCTCCAAAAAGTGTCAAGGGACAGACCGGGAGGCCCGGTCACACGCTGTTTTCACGCAGAAGGTCTCTCTGTGTCCCCATGCGCGTACATTTTTAACGTTGGACAGGTAACCCCCTGCGGTTGTTCTCCCGAAAATTGGGCGTATGATCACCCTACAGGCCGCGGCGTAGCCTGCCATACCTATTGGACGCAAATTCATCTCTATCGCAACACAAAGAGAAGAGTGGGTCGGTTAGGCCGGCCCGCTCTATTTCTCTAGGCTGCGGCCAGGTCTGATCGCGTGTACTCGACCCTCAGCTTATCGAGGGCTGCTCTCTCGATCTGGCGCGCCCTCTCTCTGGTTATTCCGAAATGATGCCCAAGCTCTTTGAGTGTGACCGGCTCTTCCGAGAGAACCCGGTTCTCGACAATGTACTGCTCTCGGGGATTGAGTTCGGTGAGCGCGGTTTCGATCCATGCCCGCAGGGCCCTTCTCTCCTCGAGTTCCGACAGCATCTCTTCCTGGCCGGGTCTCGTGTCCCTAAGCGTGTCAGCGAAGGAGTCGCGGGAACCGTCCGCGATCAGATCGTCGAGCGAAAGGTCATGGGCTCTCATTCTGGCCCCCATGTCGATGACATCGTCCTCACTGACGTTGATTTTCTTTGCCAGTTTGGCCACGTTCTCCAAATGGTCCTCGTAATCGGTCGCTTCAGGAAGGTCGGATATCCGATAGAAGAGCTTACGCTGGGCCTGCGTCGTTCCGATCTTCACCAGTGACCAGGATCGGATGATGTGATTCTGGACATAGGCCTTAATCCACCAAATGGCATATGATATCAAGCGGTAACCTTTGTCCGGGTCGAATCGCTGAACGGCTTTCATCAGGCCGATATTGCCCTCCTGGATCAGGTCCATGAGCTTGACGCCATAATTACGATATCCGAGGGCCACCTTGATCACGAACCTGAGATTGGAAGTGATCAGAGCCTGTCCTGCATCCGAATCCCCATCATCTCGATAGCGACGGGCCAGGATGTTCTCCTCCTCTCGACTCAAAACGGGGTAGTGTTCAATTTCGGAAAGGTATATCTTGAGTCCGTCCGTGTCGTGAGAATAATTCATTTTGCTCCTCCCGCTGGTTGTGCCTTTCTTCTCCAGTTACTTTGATGCACTCAGCGCGAAAAAGGTTCACGGGAGAATCCCGGCGGGAGCGTTATCCAAAGGAATAGAGAATGAAAAAAGGAGGTTGTGCTGCCAGTCTCGACGCGGCCGCAGGACAGGGCACAGGGGAATGAGATGCAGCTTCGCGCTCTTGGCTGAGAAGCTCACAGCGCGTTCCACCGCCGCGCGCGTAGGCAAGGGAGTGAGAACATGCTCTTCGGTAAACTGTGGATAAGGATCAAGGGAGAGTTTCTTGCACTGAAGGACGACCTCACCGGTGAATGGGAAGGGCGGGACAAGGCCTTGGAGTTCCTGGAAAAACTCGAGCGAAGATTCCGTGAACCCCAAGAGAAGGACAATTCACAATATGATCCCGTCGTGAGGCTCGACAGAGTGGCAAGGAAAATAGAAGAACAGCCGGATGAAGGTTCCGAGGATTTCAGGAGGCAGGAACGCGCACCCGAGCGTCAAGCCGCGCCTTCGACGGAGGAATTGGAGAGGCTCTGGGAAGAACTGAGGTCTCTGAGAGAAAAAAGAAAAACCGAATCCCCTCCGAAGAAGCGCAACGAGCCGAATCCGAGACGACTCGGGTAGTGCCGGTGCGCGATCAAGCAGGTGATATGCGGTCGCTTTTTGAGGTCAACCCTCTCCCTCTCACCCTGGGCGAGGGAATCCGACCGGGTCCCCTCCTTCTATTCCTGTTTCGGGCTCACCGTCGTGGAAGACTCACTCTGTTTCTCTTCCTCCTCTTCCGATCCGGACTCGAATTCCTTAATACCCTTGGAAAGCTCTTCGAGTCGATTGTCCACGAGGTAGTTGATCGTGCCTTCGGGGTAGCTGCCCTCATCATCGCGTTCGCCTGCGGGGACTCCCGTCAGCAGTTCGATACCCTGGTCTATGTGGTCGACGGCCCAGATGTGGAACTTTTCCTGCTCAACGGCCTCGATCACTTCCGTTTCAAGCATGAGGTCGCCCAGGTTTCGGCGGGGTATCATCACGCCCTGTTTGCCGGTGAGTCCCTTTTCACGACAGACCTTGAAGAAGCCCTCAATTTTCTGGTTCGCTCCGCCGATCGGTTGGATTTCTCCATGCTGGTTGACGCTGCCGGTAACCGCGATCCCCTGATCGATCGGTTTGCCCGACAGTGCGCTGAGGAGGGCGTAGAGTTCCGTGGAAGAGGCCGAGTCCCCATCTACCCCTGAGTAGGACTGTTCGAAGGTTATGCTCGCCGTAAGGTTGAGCGGCTTGTTCTGCGCGAAACGGTCCCGCAGGAACCCGGAGAGGATGAGAACACCCTTGTTGTAGCTGTGGCCGGAGAGTTCCGCTTCTCGCTCGATGTTGATGATTCCCGACTTTCCCATGCTGATCTTCGCGGTGATCCGCGAGGGGCGGCCGAAGGAGAACTCCGGAAGCGCGTAGACACTCAGACCGTTAATCTGGCCGACTCGTTCGCCATCGGTATCGATCATAAGGATCCCGTCTTCGATGAATTCCTGGATCTTCTCCTCGATCATGTTGACGCGCTCGATGCGGTCGGAGTCGGCTTGTTCCACGTGGGAGCGAGACACGAAGGAAGCTTCCCCTTCCCGCGCTTTGAGGTCAGATTCCCGGATCAGGTCAGCGATACGCTCGAACTGGGTTGTGATCTTCTTCTTGCGGCCTGCCCACCGAACTCCTAGGCGAGCTACGGCTTCGACCCCGGTGGGGTCAAAGGGCAACAGCTCTTCCTCTTTGCAGACCCGCGCAACGTACCCTACGAGTTTGTTGATGTTCTCGTCGGTATTGGGCATGGTGTTGTCGAAATCGGCCTTGACCTTGAAGATCTTTCTGAAATCCTCGTCATACCAGTGAAGGAGATCGTATATTTCCGAATCGCCGATGACGATCACCTTGATCTTTACGGGAATCTTCTCCGGCTTCAGCGCGGAGATAAAGAAGAAGCTGAACGGGTCCGCCTGGATGTCCACGACCTCATTGCGCAGGGTTCTCTTGAGTGCGGGCCATACCCCCGCCTCGGTAAGGAAGTCCATGGCGTTGAGGATGAGGTAACCCCCGTTAGCCTTCAAGAGACTGCCCGCCTTGATGTTGCGGTAATCGGAAGACCACACACCATGCGCGTCGATGACGCGCTCGACCGTGCCAAAGAGATTGCGGTACGAGGGACTGGTCTCGAACACTACCGGAGGCTTGGTGGTTTCCGAGTTGTCCACAAGGAGGTTTACCTCGTGCCCTTTAAATGCATTCGGATCAGGGGGCATGAGCATCGGTGGAGAGGGGGCGTCGGCCCCAGGCTGTTGAACGAGTTTAGGTCGGAATCGATCGAGATTTTCCACGACATCCTGTTCAACCTCCGCGAGGTAGAGGCTCGTTGCCTCGTCGTCGTAGTCCTGTCGCACTGGCTCGAGAAGATCTCTGAGAAGCGGTTCAACCCAATCCTTGGCCAGCTTTTCCAAATTTTCCTGAATGGTTCTATCTATGTCTCTGGCTTCCTTGAAGATCTTCTCCATTTCCTTGGTCAGCTCTTTATATTTCTCCTTGATCTTCTCCAACTCTTCCGCGGAGAACTTGTCTTCATCCACGAGCGACTCGAGCTGCTCGATCTTCATGGGATTGCCGACCACCACGGGCGCGAGGTCGGGCCGGGTGTAGGGGCCCACCTGAACCTGAACCATCATGAAATTCTCTTGCTGAACCTTATTTTCGAAATTCTTGAACAGCGCCTTCTGTCGGCCCATGTGCTGATTTACGATTTCATTGCGCGCGGCTTGAAACTCGTCGCTCTCAAAAACCGCGGGGACCTTTTTCTTCGAGAGCTCGATGAAGTCGGTCATTCGCTTCTTGAATGCTGCGCCCTGGCCGGCTTTGAAGGTCAGGAGCCGAGGTTGGTCCGGATTCTTGAAATTGTTCACGTAACAGAGATCGTCGGGAATCGGGCCTTCCCGGTTAAACTCCTCGACGAGTTTCTTCACGATCGATGTCCTGCCGGTCCCGTTGATCCCCGCCACGAAGATGTTGTAACCACGGCTTTTCATCGCCAGTCCGAGCCGGATTGCTTTTACCGCTCTGCTCTGGCCGATGATTTCTTCCTGTGGCTCCAAGCTCGCCGTGCTTTCGCCAACCACATCCTTGAGGGAGCCTTTCCAGGTCAGTTCTTCAAGGGCCACTCTCAGCGTCTGTCTCTGGTCGCTCATCGTTCAACTTCCTCTACGAGAATTGATTCAGGGAGCGTGTCCCCGACTATCGGTTTACAGGGAAATGACAGCCAACCCTCCAGCATCGCCCTCACTCCGGCACGGGGCTTGGATCGACGCATCGGGTCTGTCTTCGAAGAGTTCCAATGGCACAATGGGAGCCTATGACTCACAGCTTTATCAGCTCCTTGATGTCGTTTCTATCCCAGGGGAATTCCACTTCCTTGGCTTCCCAGAGCAGGTCCAGGATCGCCTCTTCCTCAAGCAGGCCTTTCTTCTTGAGCAGCCTGAGCAGCCCGATTATGACCTTGCCGATATCGAATCCGAAATAGCTCTCTTCCATTGCTCGCCTCCGAGGGTGCTAAGGGGACGGGCCTTCAACTCACGCGCCCAGAACCGTACAAGAACACGGTCACGCGCCCCCTTGCTCAGAAATTCTCAGGAACTCCGGACAGGATCTCGGCCCGGATCGGGGCACAAACCGGGACCGATGCTATTGAGCCTCGCCGAAGAGGATCCTCTCGACCATTTCCGCTACCGCGTGGCCTACGAGCTGGTGTACTTCCTGGATTCTCGGAGTCGTTCCTCCCGTCACACAGAAGTAGTGGTCGCAATGTTCCTCCATGGCAACTCCGCGGGGACCGCCCAGGCCGACGGTAATCAGGCCGCCCCTCCTGGCTGTTTCAAGTCCTCTGACCACATTCGGGGATCCTCCCGAGGTACTGATGCCGATCGCGCAGTCCCCGCCGCGTCCTATCGCGTTAATCTGCTTTTCGAACACCTCGTCAAAGCTGAAATCGTTGGAGATCGAAGTCAAGACCGAGCTATCCGTCGTCAGAGCTATGGCGGGAAGGGGCGCTCTGTTCAGGAGGAATCGGTTGACGAATTCGGCCGCTATGTGCTGGGCGTCTGCGGCCGACCCTCCATTACCGAAAAGAAGGATCTTGTTGCCTCGTCGCAACACTTCAACGAGTGCGTGAACCACCCCTTCGAAGACGTCCATGTTTTCGCTCAGAAAACGCTCCTTGAGCTTGATGCTCTCGCTGAAAATATGATGTATGCGCTCTTTCAGGGCCGGAGACACACCCACTTCGATTGTCCGCCTCCTCTGAGGATATCCAAACCAATAATTATCACAACAATGCCCAATAATGAATGAGGAATCGCGTCAGAGGTGGCATCTCAGAGGCGATGAGTATATAAATAACAAAGTGTTAGACTATCTTGACAGAGACCCGTTGGGAGTGTGCCATGGACTCCGGGACGTGCGCGTTGAGACTTTCCACGCGAGGTCCAGGAAAAGAAGCCTAGTGTTGTCTGTTGTCTCATCCTTCGGCGGGGCCAATCCGGTCGTTTGGCGTCCAGGGGGGCATACACGCAAGAAATGGATGGCTCCAGGCGCTTCATCCGGGCAGATTTCCCGCGAGGGTGAGGAGAACAGGAGTGAGAGTGAGAGCGAGTCAATTGGCATATCGGTCACGTGTGGGACCGCGCAACGGAGTCCAACAAATTTTGGTAGGCGTCTTGCCATCCACTGCTGACTCGTAATAATCTCTTACCTGGAATCCAGCATTCCGGCTGTTGCCCATGATTGTACAGAAGCACCATGTTGTAGAGTTTTTCGACAACCGACGGATCGCCTGCGGAGTGGTCCTGGATTGCGACGAACGCCGGGTGAGGGTATTGACCGAACTGGGAAAGGAGACGAAGATCTCCCGAAACAGGTTGCTGACGTCCGTTGAGGATCCGGACTTTCCTGTGGCCGGTTCGCGGGACGAGCAGATCGCTCGGTTGCGCGATATTGCCGGGAGAAGGGAAGAGATCAAGAGCGGCCTGGATCTGCGAGAACTGTGGGAGGTTGTGGGATCGGAAACCGACGAAATCGACATCACGGACCTGACCGATCTAGCCTTCGCCGGCAAAGGGGATTTCAACTGCGCACCGTCACTTCTCAGGGCGATCTTCGAGGACAAGATATACTTCAAAGTCCGTCCGAATAGCATAGAGGTCCTTTCGAGGGATCGCGTGGATCAGGCGCTCGCGCAAAGACAGAAAGAGCGAGAGAGGATACGATTCGTGGCTGAGTGCTCGGAGTTCCTCGGCCGTCTGACGACCGATTCCTCCGGACAGGCCGACTGCCCGCCCGAAGGGTTCGTCGGACTCATGGAAGAGGCGGCCCTGTACGGGAGTGAATGGACGAGCGTCAAGTTGGCCAAGGAGATTTTTTCTCAGGCCGGCGTGAATTCTCGGTGGAATCCGTTCCGAGTCCTCGTGGAACTCGGCCTGTGGTCCGAAGATGAGAACCTCAGACTGCGCGCGGAGAAGGTACCTGTCCAGTTCCCTCCCGAGATAGAGGAGGAGGCGCTGGCGGCTGTCAATAGGCCGCTTCTGGATTCCCCCCTGGGGCTCAGTGGTACAGAGCCTGTTGCCATCGATGCGGCGACAACGAGGGATGTCGACGACGCGCTCTCCCTCGACTATGAGGGGGACACCGTCATGCTCGGCATTCACATCACGGATGTGGCTGGCTTTGTGGAACACGGTTCCCCGCTGGATCTCGCAGCGCGCGAGCGTGCCACGTCCATCTACATGCCTGACGCCACCATCCCTATGATTCCCCCTGTGCTCTCCGAGGAGGCGGCGAGCCTCGCGGCCGGAGAGGTCCACCCTGCAATCAGCGTCACCGTAAAACTCGGAGGCGACTGTCAGGTCGAGGACTACGAAGTTGTTCGTTCGCTCATTCGGGTCAAGGAGCGGCTGGTTTACGAGCAAGCCGACGAGCGGATCCAAGATCCGGGATCGAAGGAAGCCCGGATGTACGAGATTGCTGCAGCACTGAGGAAGCAGCGGGTTGCCGCTGGTGCCATCATCCTCAAGGACCCTGAACTGATCGTGCGCGTGGCCGAGGACAAGGACATATCGGTGACGATCCGGGATCGGGAGACGCCGTCACAGATCCTCGTATCGGAGTTGATGATCCTGGCCAACAACCTGTTCGCCCGATTTCTCAAAGAACACTGTCTTCCCGGCATCTTTCGCAGCCAACTCCCTCCAGCGGAGAAGGTGGAACTGGGAGAATCGTACGACCCGGTTCTCTCCTATCAGTGCAGGAAAGCCATGGCGCGCGGGGAAGTGGGCCTGGATCCGTCACCCCATGCAACGTTGGGCCTGGCACAGTATACTACCGCCACGTCTCCCCTTCGGCGGTACCCGGACCTGCTGGTTCAACGCCAGATCTTGTCATTTCTGGAAACCGGGGTTCCGCTGCTGGAAAGGGGCGAGCTCGAACGGATATTGGCGGAGATATCCTATCCCCTGGAGCGGGCGGCTCTTCTTGAGCGGGAACGTACCCGGTACTTCTTGCTCAAGTACCTTAAAGAGCGCAAGGATGAAGAATTTGAGGCGGTTGTTCTGCACCGCTTCCATCGATTTCACCTTGTCCGGATCATGGAGCTGGGATTCAATGCTGCGCTGAATACCCCGAACGGCCTGGCGCTGAGCCCCTCTGACCGAGCTCTGGTCCGCATCGAAAAGATCGCGCCGAGGGATGACAAACTGAACCTGTCCCTTGTAAAATTGCTGTGAGATCATGAGCGACGAAAAAAGACTGCTGACGCTTACTCCAACTCCCGCCGCCCAGGGTATGGCGGAGAAGGATCTGAAGAAGCTCCTCCGCATAATCAAACTGCCCTCCGAGCAAGTCAGGGAAAGAATCGCCAGAGGCCAGCGCATCAAGATCTCGGTCGCCGACCATCCCAAACTGAAACAACTGGTTAAGCTGATCAAGTCCTTCGGTTTTTCCGTGAGCGCCACCACCACCGGCGGTCGACGAGCAGACCTCGCGGGGCGGTCGAAGTTTGCGGTTCCCTCACATAGGAAGAAAGCCGGATCCAAGAAAGAGGTAACCGAATGGGTGGTCGGAGACGTCATCGAGAATCTCTACGAGGTCAGAGACATCAAGTACGGTGGTATGGGCGCCGTCTATGTGGTTCGCCACTTGCGCTGGAACTCCATGATGGCGGTGAAGTCCCTGTACCAGCGAACGAAGGGCAGCGAGGAGGAAATGGCCCTCTTCGTCAAGGAGGCGGAAACCTGGATAGACATCGGGTTTCACCCCAACATCGCGGCGTGCTACTACGTGAGAAACATCCGTGGAAACCCACGCATCTTCATCGAATATGCCGACGGCGGGGCCTTGAACGAGTATCTGGTCGAGCGTCGTCAGGTCGGATGGGATCTCATTCTGGACCTCATGGTCCAGGTCACCGACGGATTGGGACACGCCCATAAGAAGGGCCTGGTGCACAGGGACGTCAAACCGGCCAATTGCATGCTGACAAAGGGAGGAGTCCTGAAAGTAACCGATTTTGGGCTCACCAAGCGACGCGCCCAACAGGAAGGCACGGTCGGGGACGGTGGCGCCTCTGCCGACACCCTCATCCAGGCGGGAGCGTCGGTCACCGCGGCAGGGATGGGCACGCCGGGATACATGGCGCCCGAGATGTGGGTTCAGGATGCGGAGGTTGGGCCCCAGGCTGACATCTATGCATTCGGCGTGATGTTCTTCGAGATCTGCTGTGGTCGCAAGCCCTTTGTCGTCCTGAAAGGGGAGAAGATCAGTAAGCTTGCCCTATCCCATCTGAAAAAACCTCCTCCGCGGCCCCGATCTATTCGCAAGGAGATTCCCGAACCCGTTGAAGCAATCATTCTCAAATGCCTGGAAAAGGAGCCTGAGAAACGCTACGTCGCGTTCGTTCATGTGAGGGAGGCTCTCGCAGCAGCTTACGAAGAACTCTTCAATCACCCATTCCCGAGAGCACTTCCCGATGAGGTCAAGCTTCTCTCCGACGCGTTGAACAATCGCGCGGTGTCTCTCATGGACCTCAACCACGAGCAAGAGGCCCGTGCCGCCCTGCAGAAGGCCCTTCAGTCTGATCCGCACCATCCAGAGGCGGTCTATAATCTCGGACTTTTGGACTGGATGGCCACCGGCGATCCTGATCGAGATCTAGTCGTAAGAATGGAGGAGGTAGCCAAGACACCGGAATATACCGGCCGGGGGGGACATTTGCTGGGCAGGTGCCTGCTGACCCTCGGTAACGCGGAAGAAGCGTTGAAGGCCTCTGAGCGGGCCCTTTCGGCTCCCGACGCCAATGAGGGTTGGCTCAAGCCATATGCGGTGGCACAGATCGGGACCGGGAAGCACCGCGAAGCGATAGCCAACCTTGAAGTCTATCTCAAGGAATTCCCAAACGACGACGAAGCCCTGGGGTGGTCAATCGCGGCCCTGGCCCAGACCGGTCGGACCGAGGAGGCTCAGCGGCGACTGGAGGCATTACCAAAGGGCTCTGAACTGGCCGGCAAAACGATTGACGAGGTAGCCGAGTCGTTTGTCTTTTCGGACCTGTCAGAGGTGTCCGTGCTCGAGGGGCACACCGGGTGGGTCACCTGCATGGCTAACTTCCCGTCCTCCGCCCGTCTGATCACCGGGGCTCGGGACCGGGCTGTCAAGATCTGGGAAATCCCGACAGGGACTGAAGTGAGGAGCCTGAACGTCCTGGGAGAGCCTCCGGCCTCCCTCCTCGTTTCGCCGGATGGGAAGGTCGTGGCGATTACCGCGGCCAGGGCGGGCACCCCGGTGAACATCATGGATTCCGAGTCGGGTCACAGTGTCGGCCGACTGCCGACCCAGGAACTTGTCACCGCACTGGGCTTCTCTCCGGACGGGCGTCAGCTGGTCACGGTCGAGCAGCGGGGCTGGGTGCGCATATGGAACACTGTCGACTTCAAAGCCGCCTCATCATTCAAAGCTCCACCGCACACTGCCGCTGCACTTTTCTTCGATCAGGATTCTCTGCCCGTTGTCTTTGTAGCAGGCATGGACCGCATTGTCAGGCGGATATCCCCCGCCGATCCTCAGCCGTTCCTTTTCGACAAAGGGCATACGGAGCAGGCCATGCTCATGAGGGTGTCGCCCGACGGCCGGCGAGTGCTCACCGCGGGGAGAGACAAGCTGGCTATCGTGTGGGATGGTCGGTTAGGTTCGCGCATTATCGTGTTCAAATCTCACCGGGAGCCGGTCACTGCGGCCGCACTAAACCCGAAGAGGAATCTCGTGGCAACCTACGATCCCGGCGCGGGCATCAAACTCTGGGAATCGGAAACGGGAAAGGTTCAACGGACATACCAGACCGGGGACAGTCCCACCTTTTGTCTCGCGTTCTCTCCGGACGGCGGCCGGCTCTTCGCTGGCGGGCGTGACATGGCTGTAAGAGTCTGGGATGTCCGCGGGTGTCTTCTCCCGGCGGAACTAGCCCTGGCCAAGATCCGACCGGTGAAGAAACAGATGATGTCGGACCGGGATTTCAGAGCCATGCTCGAGACCGCCAGTCGGGCGATGAGGAAGCGGGCGTACGCCACCGCCTACTCCCTGCTCCGCAAGGCCCAATTACTCCCCGGGTACGAACGTTCCGACCAAGCGCTGGAGATGATTCTTCGTCTGAGGAACAAGGGGACCCGCGTCGGTCTTCATGGCGGATGGAATCGCAAGTCCATCGATGCCGGGAACGGTGTGATGGATGTGAGCTTTTCGCCCTCAGGGATCAACTTCTTGACGGCCCAGGCGGATCACGCGCTGAGAATGTGGAGCACCAGAACGGGCGATTGTCTCAAGACTCTACGCGGTCACACAAACGTGGTCGCTTGTCTCGCATATTCCCGCAACGGAAGGGAGGCAGTCTCCGGAGGGGATGACGGCACCGTCCGAACATGGGACCTCAACACGGGACGCAACCTCATGGTCCTTCAGGGCCACTCGCAAAGCGTCAGAGCAGTGACCTATTCCCCTGACGCCAAGACGATTCTCTCGGCGTCGTGGGATGGAACGATTCGCCACTGGATCCTTCCCGATGGAACCCCCGCGAAGATCTTTAGAGGACACCACGACAAGATCGACGCGGTCGCGACGGCCGGCATGAGAGATCAGACACTGGTCTTCTCCGCGGGATTCGAAGGGGTCATCAAGATGTGGGAGCTCGAATCGGGAACTCTACTGAGGGACATGAGGGGACACTCGGACCGGATAACGAGTCTGGACATATCGCCTCAAGGCGCCCTGCTCTTAACGGGATCCATGGACGGGACCGCCCGCATCTGGGACCTCAAGCGCGGCACGACCGTCAGGACCATCGAGGCGGACGAGAGCGGTGTGAAGGCCGTGGCCTTCTCCTCTGACAATGACTTCGCGCTGACCGCGGGAAACGATTCCATACTGAGGATCTGGAATCTGGACACCGGGGAATGTCTACGGGACTTTCAGGGGCATTCGAGAGAGATTACTGCTGCCGAGTTCTCGTCAGACGGTCGATTTGTGATTACCTCTTCGGTAGACGGATCCGTCATCCTGTGGGAACTGGACTGGGATTGGAAATTTACCGCTCGCAAATGACGGATCTCTGATCCAATGCCTGGCCCTCATGCTCCGGTGACTGTGAGTTTGATCTCCCCTTGGGGAGTTCCCTGAGTCGACATATGGGCACGTGTAGAAATTGCGGTGAATCCGCGGTCACTCTCTCAAATGTCCTGGGCTTCTGCCCGGAATGCATTCGAAATCGGTTCAAGGAAGTCTGGCCGGAGATTGAGGCGGTTCACCGTGCGAGCAGAAGAGCCTATCAGCTTCCGGAGACGCCCCCGCGGGCCGAGGACGGGATCGGTTGCCCACTTTGCTTCCACGGTTGCCGAATCCCCGAAGGCGCCACCGGCTTCTGCGGACTGCGCAGGGTCGATCGCGGCACACTCAAAGGGGGAAGGCCGGGTGAAGGGAACCTCTCATTCTACTACGATCCGCTTCCTACGAACTGTGTTGCCGACTGTGTATGTCCCGGAGGCTCGGACAGCGGGTACCCGCAGTTCTCGGTGTCGCCGGGGCCTGAGCGGGGCTACAAGAACCTGGCAGTGTTCTATCAGGCCTGTTCTTTCAACTGCCTGTACTGTCAGAACTACCACTTCAAAGAGCGGACCGGATCCTCCCGCCCGGTGACCGCAGAAGAATTGGCCGAGGCCGTGGATGAACGAACCACGTGTGTCTGCTATTTCGGTGGAGATCCGTCTCCGCAAATCCTCCATGCGCTGCGCGCGTCAAGCCTTGCACGGGCAGCCGCGGGCAAACGGGTGTTGAGAATTTGCTGGGAGACCAATGGAGCGATGCAGACGCCCTTCGCCCGGAAGATCGCTCAGATCTCTCTGCGTTCGGGCGGCTGCGTCAAATTTGATCTTAAAGCCTGGACTGAAGAGATGCACCTTGCACTGTGCGGAGTGACGAATCGCAAAACCCTCGAGAATTTCAGCATGCTCGCAGCCATGAGATCTCTCAGACCCGATCCCCCGCTCCTGATTGCCTCCACCCTCCTCGTCCCCGGATACGTGGATGAGATCGAAGTATCGGGTATTGCGAGGTATATCGCTGAGCTGGACCCGGAAATCCCCTACAGGCTCCTGGGGTTCTATCCCCAGTTTCAACTGCAGGACTTGCCCACAACATCGCGCTCGCATGCATTGCGATGCGCGGACGCTGCAACGAACGCCGGCCTCAAACGGGTGTACGTGGGCAACATCCATCTGCTGGGGACCGATTATCCATGATTGCCGCCGGGGAAGGTGGGGCGCTCCGATGCCATAGGAGCTCTCAACGGGAGCCGCAGGCGCCCAACATAACTATTGTTACGGACATAGGCTCATGACAGCACGCAAGAATGGTATCTGGAATCTGCCCGAGTTTGAAGAGAGGCTCGCCGGGATTCTCAAGAGTCGTACGAAGACGACCCTCTCCCGGGAAGGAGTTGTGGTTGCGGCGGTGTTGGTCCCCCTCTTTTGGCTTGACGGAAGCATTCACGTCCTTCTGACAAAGCGATCGGACCACGTGGAACACCACAAGGGAGAGGTCTCCTTCCCCGGCGGCAAGATGGATGAAGACGACCCTGACCTGCTGCATTGTGCGCTGAGGGAAACCTCTGAAGAAGTGGGCATAGACCCTGGAGAAGTCAAGATCGTCGGAGAGTTGGACGACTTCTACACAGTGGCGACGAATTTCCTCGTTGCTCCCTTTGTCGGCATGATTCCCTACCCGTACGAGTTCAGCGTGAGTCGACGGGAAATCGACGAGGTCCTGGGAGTCCCTCTCGAAATCTTCTTTGACGATGAGCGCAGGACCGAGGAAATCTGGATGCTCGAGGGAAGACCGATCCAAGTAATCTCCTATGCCTGGAAAGGATACAACATATGGGGGGCGACGGCCCGTATACTCAAGCATTTCGTTGAGTTGTTCAGAGACGGAACCCTCAAGGCAGGTGAGTCTTCCCGGTAACGGATGCCCGATACCAATACGTGTTCAGATTCGTGGCGTGGAATCTCAGCTCCGGACCTGCATTCATCCTGTTCCTTGCGCCCTAAGAGGCCGTACTATCTTTGTGTTCCCTTTCCGTCCGGCACAGGATGGCAGTGAGAGACGGGTCGTCCGAGCCGTCATAATCTCAAATCCAAAGCCTGCGGGGCCTTGCCCGTAACAAGCTCGTAAATGAAAGGATCCTCAAAATGGGACTTGACATCGAATTTCCGGAAGACTTTCTGCAATGTGTGCGTTTCCACGGCCATCTCTGTCCCGGTCTTGCGATAGGGTACGCGGCGGCGAAGGCCGGAGCGCGATCCCTCCGCGTCGGAGCATCGCAGGACGAGGAGATCGTCGCCATCGTGGAAAACGATTCCTGCGCGGTCGACGCGGTTCAGGTGCTCCTCGGATGCACCTTCGGAAAAGGAAATCTGATATTTCGCGATTGGGGGAAGCAGGCCTTCACCTTTATCGACAGAGACAAGGCCAGGGCCGTTCGAGTCTCCTTGCGCGCCGCGCCCATCCCAGGACACGAAAAGCGCCACGCCATCCGCAAGAAAATCGACGCGGGCACGGCCACCGGCCAGGACCTGGAGACGTGGGAACGGCTCAAGGGAGAAGCTGCGCGGGAGCTGATAGCCTCGGATTCCTCCGTGTACTTTGATGTGCGAGAGGTCGAGATCGAAATGCCGCCCCATGCGTCTGTGGTCGACACGCGGCCCTGTGACGCGTGCGGTGAACTCACCATGGTGTCACGCCTTGTGGAGCGCGAAAATCGGGTACTGTGCCGTGAGTGCGCGTCCAAATAGCGCGCATCCGGTCCTCTCGACGCAAACGAGCGGCTCCGAGACCAAACGACCAACGCACAATGCCCTCTCGCGATGATCGTGATTCATTCGACTCGTGCATGTGAGAAGCAAGACGGGATTCCCGTGCGCCACTGCCGACTTGCCCGGCAGAGTTTCGTCCACCGTTTCTTCCAGCGCTGGAATACCGTCGTGATGTTGGCTTCCCACGAAGCCGAGAGCCTCGACACGTGCCCCAAGTAATGCTATCCTGTCAGGCAAGCTTGACTCTCCCGTGCCCGCGGAAGGCTTTGCTGGATGAGAATATCTGAGCACATCTATCTGTACCTGTGGGATCAACAGCGTGAGAATAACTGCAACAGCTTGGTGATCGACGGGAAAGTGCCCCTCCTGATCGATCCCGGGCATGTGCACCGGGTCCCGCACCTTTTCGATAGAATGAGGGCTGACGGATTTGATCCGGACAAGCTTAAGGTCGTGATTTGCACTCACGGCCATCCCGATCACTTCGAGGGTACACTGGCCTTCGAGAAGGCCCCTGTAAAGATCGGTATCTCCAGGGAGGAGGAGCGGTTCATGGAAGACGTGGGCCGGACCGCCTACCTGGAGCAGGGCATGCCCATGCCCGATTTTCGGGTCGACTTCTACTTGCAGCAGGGCACGCTCGAAGTGGGACGTCATGAGTTCGAAGTCCTGTTGACTCCCGGACACTCTCCGGGGAGCCTGTGTCTCTACTGGCCGCGTCACGGCATTCTCATTACCGGGGACGTCGTCTTTGCTCGGGGCGTGGGTCGTACTGATCTGCCGGGAGGGAACTCCGAGGAATTGGCCAAAAGTCTCGACCGTCTGTCGGAGCTGCGTGCTGAAACCCTTATTCCGGGACATGGGCCCGCGATCCAGGGCCAGAAGGACATTCAGGCCAATTTTGCCTACGTGAAACGGGCTTATACCGGTTCCCTCTGAGGGAGTGTTCAAGAATTCGGCAGGGTGCATTCGGTTTTTTATACGTGGCTAAATCATGTAATATCAACATGTTGGCTAGGTAAGCCAGCAGTGTTCAAAAATTTGAACATTTCGCAGACCGTTGTGGTGGCGAGACGGCTGCACCTGGGTTCGAGGCAAGTGTCTGAAATAGCAAAGACTATCGAGATATTTTGCTTGTCGCAGCGTGTTGGCACGCTGCTTGCTTTCTTTTCGGGTAAGAAAAAAATCTATTCCTCCTACGCCAACTGCAGTGCCAGTTGGTTTTTTTTTGACGATCTCGGGTGCGTGAAGACACTCTTATGATCGGAAAAGGCAAAGCAAGATACGTCCTTCTCCTGGCCGCGTGGTGGCTTTCGGTGCTCCTCCTGGTCGTGGGATGCCAGATACGCGCGATCGCAGGCGCGCCGGCCCGGATCCTTGTGTTACCTTTCGATGTTGCTGAGGGCGACCGGAATGGGGACTTGCGTGATTTCCGAGAACATGCGGACAACCAGGTCAGGACCGCGCTGGGACTGATCGGTGAAAGCGTTGCAGTAGTCGGGACCGAGGAGACAGGGAAACTACTCGCCACACGAAAGGGGCCGACGACCGACAAGGAAGCGACTAGGATGGCCGACGAATCGGGAGCGGATCTGGTCATTTACGGTTCCGTTTCCCATGAGGGTAAGGTCTACCGCATGAAGGGGTTGATGCGTGACGTAAAGCGGGGTCGCGTTTCGGTCTCAACGGATATCAAGGTAAGGAACAGATTCAGGCTTCTTGACGCTTTGGCAACGTTTATCCGTCACGTGAGCCGACGAATCCATGGGAGTCCAAAGCTGCCCCTTTACAAGGTCGAGCCACCGGCAGCCGCCAGTCGTGACAATCTCCCCCGATTACGGCCCATACGGACTCGCCCAAGTCCCCGCCCACGCCAGAACCTCGGCCCATGGCGGAGTCCGTTCACCAAAGGGGCGCTAAGGGCAATCGACATCGGAGACCTGGACGGGGACGGTAAGAACGAGACGATTTTTCTCCACGATCACGGGTTAACGATCAGCCGGTTCGAGGGCGGTAGTCTCAAGACGTTGGCGGAGTATTCAGAGCGTCCCGCGGTATTCTTAAGCGCAGAAGTGGAGGATATCGACAAGAACGGGATTTCGGAACTTCTGCTCTGCTACCGGACGCCTTCGGGGATCGGGTCTTCCCTGATCCGGTACGTCAACCGCAACTTCGAAGTCATCAAGAAGTTTCCCAACATGATCCTCGGAACCGTTCCCGATCCGAAGGACGACAGCGAGAGGAGACTCGTAGGACAGAGAACCGACGTGAAGAACATCTTCAGCGGCGAGATGGTCCTGTATCGGATGGATGGTCCCCGGCCAGTGGCGAATGGGACGATAATGCTTCCCCCGGGCACGCTTTTGCTGAGTTTTGCAGCAGGTCGCTTGGGCAATCCTGCCGTTCCCCTGCGCGTTATTCTGAACCAGGACCAACGCTTGATGGTCTTTGACGAGGAGAACCATCTCGTCTACACGCTTCCCGATAGGATTTTCGGGCTCGATAGACAGATTCGGCTCCGGTCGGGGTCGGAAAAAAGGGACATCGTTTTTCCCGGCCGGCTTGTCATCGCAGATACCGCGGGAGACGGTGAGAATGAATTACTCGTCATCAAGCAACGGGGGAGACACTCACTCATCCAGGCCCTCACGTGGGACGGAAGCAGACTGAAACCTGATTGGCATTCCGTGGAAAACAATGCCGTTATATCGGATTTCAGGATTCGAGATTTCAAGAACGGAGGCATCAAATCCCTGGTGCTCCTCCTGGTCAGATATTCCTTTCTCGCGGGTCCCTACAGTCAAATCTTCGCCTACGACCTGGCACGTTGATCCCGTTGCCGGGTTGACCGGGCCCAGACTCTCCGGTGTCTGGGTTGCGGAGGCACAAGCGGCTCACTCCGCGTCGTTCCATCGAGTCAATACCCTTCTCATCAAGAAGGCTTTCCTGCAATGACCTCGTGTCGCCACGCGGTGCCTCAGGGGAGAATCCTACTCCTGGGAATGCGCGTTGATTTCCGGGCAATCAAGAGGCGCCATCTTGCTGCATCCCCATGCAAAAAGCCCCTCGCCTCCGATGGGAAGCAGCGAGGGGCTTTTTCATGTGAGCGTTCCCGGTTTGACTCACCGGGTAACGATATTAGACAATAAAAGGAACCAGCAGCAGAGCCACCATGTTGACGACCTTGATCACCGGGTTCAATGCCGGGCCTGCCGTATCCTTGTACGGGTCGCCAACGGTGTCGCCGGTAACGGCCGCTTTGTGAGCTTCGCTCCCTTTACCGCCGAGGTTTCCGTCCTCGATGTACTTCTTCGCGTTATCCCAGGTCGCGCCACCCGTGGTCATGGCAATGGCGAGGAAGAGGCCCACAACGATACTGCCGATGAGGATGCCGCCGAGCGCTTCCCTGCCAAGGCCAGGTATGAACGCAACGATCAGGGGAATCAGTACCGGCAGGAGCGAGGGGAGAACCATCTGCCTCTGTGCAGCGGCAGTGACCAGATCCACGCATTTGCCATATTCAGCCTTGACTCCGGGCTCTCCTTCCCTGAGACCTTTGATCTCACGGAACTGGCGTCGTACTTCATCCACAATGGCTCCGGCGGCCTTGCCGACCGCCAGCATGGTCAGAGCCGCGAAGAAATAGGGAATGATTCCACCCAGGAGCAGCCCGAAGAGGATTTTCGGGTTGGAGAGGTCAAAGGCCATGCCCTTGCCCATGAGCGCCTCAAGGGCCCGGGTGTACTCGGCGAAAAGCACCAGAGCCGCCAAGGCCGCGGAACCGATGGCATACCCCTTGGTGACGGCTTTCGTGGTGTTGCCGACTGCATCGAGCGGGTCGGTACGATTGCGCACTTCTTCGGGCAGGTCAGCCATCTCTGCGATGCCGCCGGCATTGTCCGTGATCGGCCCGTACGAGTCGATCGCCACGACCATACCGGTCATGGAGAGCATCGAAACGACCGTCACCGCGATACCGTAGAGGCCCGTGCCCGGACTGCCGGAGAACCCTCCTCCGAGCCAGTATCCCGTAAGGATGGCCAATCCCAAAACGAGAATCGGCAGTACCGTGGACATCATACCGATGGCGAGTCCCGCGATGATGTTGGTCCCGTGGCCAGTGGTGCTCGCGTTGGCGACATACTTCACCGGACCGTACATCCCCGTGAAGAACTCGGTGATGATAACAATCAGGCCGGTGAGAACGAGCCCGAGTAGAGCCATCCAGAATACGGCACCTGCGGTTATCACGTACCCGCCTTGTCCGGGCGCGCCAAGCGGCAGCTTCAACGCGACGAAGTAGAAAAAGATCGCCGCAAGGATGCCTGAAACGGCCATCCCTTTGTACAGCGAGCCCATGATGTACAGGTCCTTCTCATCCTTGGTCTTACTCAACCGGACGAAGAAGGTGCCGATGATGGACGCGATGATTGCCACGCCTCCGATGAAGAGCGGTAGGTAGAACGCGGGGGTGGCCATGCCGTAGATCGAATTCCCAAGGAGCATCGCGGCAACGATCGTAACAGTGTACGTTTCGTACAGGTCAGCGGCCATACCTGCGCAGTCGCCCACGTTGTCGCCCACGTTGTCCGCGATCACGCCCGCGTTGCGAGGATCGTCTTCCGGAAGATCGGCTTCAACCTTACCGACAAGGTCGGCCCCGACGTCGGCGGCCTTCGTGTAGATACCACCACCCACACGAGCGAAGACGCTCATCAAAGAGCTGCCAAATCCCAAGCCGACCAGGGCGCTGAAGAGTGCATGGGGGTCCGGATTATACGACCGTGCGATGAGGAAGAACCCCGACACGCCGAGGAGAGCCAGACCGGTGACCACAATGCCGGTGACCGATCCGCCCTTGAACGCGACCTGCATTGCCTGGGGCAACCCCTTCCCGGCAGCCGCGGCAACGCGCACGTTGGCATTGACCGAAACCTTCATGCCGAGAAAGCCTGCAAGGGCTGAACCGACCAGTCCGATGATAAATCCGAGGGCCGGCATCAGGCCAAGAGCAAAGAAGAGGATAATAACGATAATGATCGCGATGAGTGCGACCACCTTATACTGGCGGGTCAGGTACGCCATGGCGCCTTCCGCGACATAGCTGGAGATGTCCTGCATCTCCTTGGTACCTGCATCCTGCTTGAAAACCCAGCCTGCGGTAATGAGGCTGTACGCTACTCCTGCAGCTCCGCAGATGAGTGCGATATAAACCACCCAGTCCATCCACCTACCTCCTTGTAAAATAACACCTTATTTTTTGGGGGAAAAGACGATCGTATCGTAGCAAATTAACGGTTTGTGCAAGTAATGTCAAGGAGAATCACGCCGCGCAAGGAACAGACGCCATTTTCCGGTGACGCCCCACAATCGTGTCCCTAGATGCTCGAGCATTCAGGGGACGCGCGAATTGGGACGCCCGGTCTAGCCGACGAGCTGGAACACTTCAACGCTCCGGGTCTTTCCCTCCACCTTGACGGTCAGAGGGCCCACGACTTCACAGTCAACGGTAAGGGATCTGTAGGTCTCTCCGCTGATGAGAGCATCCGTTTCCATTTGCTTGTTTAGTTCCTGGATCCTCGATGCGATGTTCACCGTATCGCCTACCATCGCATAGGAAATCTTGCGGTCGCTTCCCACGATACCGGACAATGCGGTTCCCGTGTGTATGCCTATCCCATGGTGAAATGGGGCCTGGTCTTCTTCAGCCCTCTCCTGATTGAGCGACTCCAGCCTGGCTCGCATGGCCAGAGCCGCGGAAACTGCGTGATCGGCATGGTTCGGATCGTCTAACGGCGCCCCAAAGACAGCCTCGATTTCATCACCCACGTACTGGAGGATAATGCCCCCGTGTTCAATGATCGCTGCGCTCATCGCTCGAAAATAGCCATTGATCGAATCGAGGACTTCCTCAGGAGGGAGCTGCTCCGCCATCGTTGTAAACCCACGTAAGTCTGAGAAAAGCAAGGTAACGCGCCGGGATTCGGCTCCCTCGAAAGTCCGGCCCGAGAGTATCTCCCGGCTTATCTCGGGGCTCGTGAATAGGTCAAGTATCTTGCGGATCCGTTCCTTCTCTTTCAGCCCCCTCGCCATGTCATTGACGCTGTCCCCGAGGTATCCGATCTCATCGTTTCCCGTTACCGTCACCCGAGCATCGTAGTTTCCCGCCCGGATCTTCTCCGTTACCTCCATGATGTCTTCGGCTGGCTTGGCGAGCTTATGGGAGAAGAGCATCGCGAGCCACAACCCGTACGTGGATGTGAAGAGGAAGAGGACCGCTGCAAACCACTCGAGATTCTTCAGTATCTTTACGGGGTTGTCGCAGGATTCTGCGGTGCACGCATTAGCGTGAACGATGAGGGCGATCTGGAGCATCGGTATCAGACAGATCGCGGCGTACATGATCATCAGGCGGTGCCTGATCGTCAACACCGCCGTCCCCTCCTGATCGTGGATCCGCCCTTGCGGGAACAACACTGGAATGACCGCGCCGCGGCAAAGCTGTTCCAGGAAGACGAAGGCCAGCAGGGTGATCATCAGCGCATTGGAAAAATTGTACAAGATATAGACGAATAACGTCGAAAAGGACCCGGGATACTGGAGCCAGAGCACGAGAGGGAAGGTGATCGCGGGAATGAGCCAAGCCACCAGATTCATCAGTGCGGCGAGTAAGGGGAGGTTTAGCACTCTGCGCCGCGCTTTGTCGAGTGCAAGGGGAGGTACGGTCCTGTTGTGCTTGATGCGATCGACTGCCCGCGTGACCGGGCCGGCAAGCCAATAGAGCACCACGATTGCCGCAGGCACGAGTAGAGCAAGGACTCCGAAGGTTGCCCTGCGCTCCAGCGCGGAAGCCGCGGAGCCCTCCTGGAGCAGATTTGCATAACGAAAGAGCAGCTGCACGACGAAAAAACCGATCAGGTTCGTTCCCACATTGATAAGGACAACCATCCAGGAGAAGGAGAACCTGAAGCACAGAGGCGCCTCGTCATCCGCTCCGGTTTTTTGCTCACCGATTGGGCTGGATCCCTCTCTCATACTTTCCACACCTGCTAAGAACCGTCTGGATGGCCTGATATCCATACGCGATCAAACAACCCACAGGTGATGCCAAACGAGGATTCGCTTGACCTTACGGGCCGGATCACAGGACTTGTCCCGACACGTCCCCGCCTCCAGGCCTACTTGCCGACCGCGACGATGAGGAGCGGCGAAACCCCAGCGGGGAGGTTCAATGCCTTGGAAACCTGTGAATCGACGAACGCGCCCACCGTACCCGACCGAAGGCCCAGTGCCGCTGCCTGAAGACAGAGGTTCTGATTGGCATTGCCGGCTTCCATGAAGACGTAATTGACTCCCCGGTTTCCGTATTTCCCCGTAGTCCGTCCGAACACTCCCGCGATCAGTACGACAACGGGTGCTCTGGCCAACCACATCTGAGAGAGCGCCGCACTTGCAAGCAGAGAGCGCCTGTCTCCCTGTACCACCGTCTTGAGGGAGTTTGGGGCGGACGCATACTGGTACACGCCCGCGGGCAGCCCAGTGACCGTGCCCTTTCCGGTCAAGACGAACGCTTCAATGGGGTAGAGCCCACCTGCCGAAGGAGTCACCTTGCGCGTGGCGCCGGTGATGGCATCGGTCGGCAACACGCCGTTGGTGGCCCAGAGGAGCTGAGATACCTGCTGGAGCGTCAGGGGGGCCTTGCGGAAGCTTCGGGAGCTCGTTCGGGCTTTGATCGCGGCTTCCACCGAGACTCGGCCCTTGAATACGGGCGAGGGCAGCTTTATCGCCGTTTGAGCCGCCAGGCCATTCAGCGGTCCTACTGACATGGCGAGGATACAGACCGTCAGAACAAGCATCCGAGTGATTGTCATAAGAGCCTCACTTTCAGGAGATTGGAGGTGGCTATAGCCTATTCGGCCCGGAAATTCAATAGATCCGAGCGGGACGCCCCAGGGAAGGCTCTTTTATTTTGTGGTCGATTCCTATATAGAACACTATCTCACGCGAAGGGGCTTCCGGCCCGGTTCCCGCGAAGAGAGGCACAGGGTATTCGAACAAAGGGACTCCGGTGAGTGCGTGACCTCACATGCTGGAGGTGACCCTCGCTTGGAGTCTGCCAGTGATCCAGTTCCCGAACACCGGCTGGGGAGCCGAAGGATGTTCCGGGCCTTAGAGTTCATTACAAGCCTCGGACGTTTCCCCGCGCTCGACTGACAACCCGTCGGTCCGAGATTCGAATATCGGATCAAAAGGAGAGATCGGAATGCAGAGAACATTGTCTATAATAAAACCGGACGCAGTATCCAAGAACCTGATAGGTGAAGTGATTCGGGTATTCGAGCAGGAAGGGTTCCGAATCGCGGCCATGAAAATGGTGAAGCTCAGCAAGGCCGAGGCCCAGGGCTTCTATTACGTCCATAAGGAGCGCCCCTTTTTTGACGAACTGGTCGATTTCATGATCTCCGGGCCGGTGGTCGTCATGGTCCTCGAAGGAGAGGACGTGATCAATCGTAACCGAGCAATCATGGGCGCAACCGACCCAGCTGAAGCCGATGAGGGCACCATTCGCAAGCGATGGGCCGGTAGCAAGCAGAACAACATCGTCCACGGGTCGGACTCGGACCAGAGCGCCCAGTTCGAGATCGGGTACTTCTTTAGTCAGACGGAAATCTGCTAACATGACCAAACCGCAAGACATAAATCCGCTCCGTGCTGCACCGCTTGAAGCTGGTGACCGCCGGAGCGCCTCTTCGACTCGGGACGGCCCGCAAAGCCTTACGCGTGCACTCGATGCCGGTGCGCGCAGGGAATCCAGGCCCGTTACGGGGCAGGACCCAGCCGAAAGGCCCGACCTCATCGGCATGACTCACCCGGAACTGGAAGACTTTTTCACCGGCCTGGGACAGGAACGTTTTCGGGCGACCCAGGTGATGAAGTGGATACACCAGGGCCTGAAGGATTCTTTTGTGGAGATGACCAATCTCTCCAAGGTACTTCGTCAGGAGCTTTCCGAGAGGGCTTCTGTCAGCTTTCCGACGATTGTGACCGCGGTGCGTTCGGAAGACGGATCCTGCAAATTCCTGCTGGCACTTGACGACGGGCTGCACATCGAGACGGTCCTGATTCCAGAGGACGACCACGACACGCTCTGCGTTTCAACGCAGGTTGGGTGTGCAATGGGGTGCCGGATGTGTCGTACCGCGCAGATCGGCCTGAGGAGAGATCTCTCCACGGGCGAGATCGTCTCGCAGCTCCTCACGGTTCGCCGGGAACTCCCGGACAGCCGTATAACCAACGTGGTTTTCATGGGCATGGGAGAGCCTCTGGCGAACTTCCGCAACACGGTCAATGCGGTCCGGATATTCTGTCATCCCAACGGCCCTCAGATTTCCTGGCGTCGGCTGACTGTTTCGACGTGCGGCCTCGTGCCGGAGATCCGGATGCTGGGGCAGGAGGTCCGGGTCAAGTTGGCGGTCAGCCTCAACGTGGTAACCGATGAGCAGCGGAACCGAATCATGCCGGTCAATCGGCGCTACCCCATAGCGGAACTCATCGAAGCGCTCAAGAATTACCCTTTGCCCCGGAGAGACAGGATTACCGTCGAGTACGTGCTTGCTGACGGATTCAACGACTCCGACGCTGATGCCCGGCAGCTTGTGCGGCTCCTCAACCCGATCCGGGCCAAGGTGAACCTGATCGCCCTGAATGAGGGGGGGGCCGGATCATGGCGACCGCCGCCTGCGGAGCGGGTCTTGCGCTTTCAAGAAATCCTCATGTCCCGGTCCCTCATGGCCATCGTGCGAAAATCCCGGGGTGCGGACATATCTGCGGCGTGCGGTCAATTGGCAGCACGGACGATTGCGCCATCATGAGTACATACCTGGACCGTCTGATCGGATCCCTGAGCGATCCCGAAGCGTATCCTCACAGACCGGATTCCGTTCAGGTCGTACAGACGCACATATCCGTTGTCTTCATCGCGGGCGAGCTGGTCTACAAGATCAAGAAGCCCGTCTCTTTCGGGTTCCTGGACTTCACTACGTCGGAAAAACGCAAGTACTTCTGCCAACGAGAAGTTGACCTCAACTCGCGATTCTCCGAGGGAGTCTATCTGGAGGTGGTCCCGATCCACGAAGGGCCGTCCGGGATTAACCTCTTCCGCCGAGGGCGGGAAATCGATTACGCGGTGCTCATGACGCGGCTCCCTGATGATCGCACCCTGACAAACATGTTGGACCGAGACGAGGTCACCCCGGACATTGTAGGACGGGTGGCCGCGCGGGTGGCTCACTTGCATGCGCAGGCCCCCACGGATCCTCACATCGCAAGCTACGGGTCTCTGGAGGTGATCGCGCAAAACGTGAAGGAGAACTTCGAGCAAACGGCCCCGTACATCGGTCGTACGATCGATGAGACGACCTACGAGGAGATTTCACGCGTCTCAACGGAATTCCTGGGGGCGCACAAGAAGCTGTTGCGCCGGCGCGTACGCCGCGGGTTCATCCGCGACTGTCATGGGGACCTTCATCTCGATCACGTGCTTATTCTGAACGGGATCATTCTCATCGACTGTATCGAGTTCAACGATCGGTTCCGTTATGGAGACACCGCGTCGGACCTGGGCTTCCTTTTGATGGACTTCGATTTCCAGGGGTACCCTGCTTATGCCCGCCAGGCCGCGGGCGATTATGTCACCGCATCCGGCGACGAAGAGATCGAGAGAGTCCTTGGGTTCTACAAGTCCTACCGGGCTTTTGTGCGGGGGAAGGTCGAAGGGTTCACCCTCGACGAACCGGAGGTGTCCAGGGACAAGAAGGAACTGGCGAGATCGGCTGCCCGCCACTATTTCGATCTTTCGCGAGCGTTGCTCAGTCCTCCTCCTCCCGCGCTTGTCATCACAACAGGGCTCACGGGGACGGGAAAAAGCCATATCGCCTCGCTACTTGGCAAACGCCTGGGGATTGACCCTGTTCGGTCCGATATTGTCCGAAAAAGACTTTACCGCGTCGATCCGAGTGAGCATCGGCTTGACAAGTACGCGTCAGGGATCTATAGAGCGAATGCGACGGAGCGCACGTATGAAGCGCTCCTCAAGGAGGCCGAGCGGTCTCTCTCTGGCGGGCGATCGGCAATCCTGGACGCGTCGTTCATGCGTCGCACACATCGTGTTTGTGCACGCGAGCTTGCTGCTCGATTCGGGGCTCGCTTTCACATCATCGATTGCACGTGTCCTGACGACGTGGCTCGGCACAGGTTGCTGGAGCGAATGAGCCGAGGGAACGATCCCTCGGACGGGAGATGGGATATCTTCCTCAAGCAAAAGGAGATGTTCGAATCACTTGCCCCGGATGAAACGGCCTACCGTTGGCCATGGGACTCAGCAACCGATCCGAACGCGTTCCTGAAGAGAATCGTGAGAGAGCTGATCTGTCGGAGCTGATGACCGACAGGCAACTCCCCGGCGCGTGGCCTCCCGCGAGATGCAACGCGGTTGTTCCAAGCAGGTCGTTGTCAAGGATCGTGACAACCGAACAGGAGCCAACCTTGGAGAGAATTTCCCATGCGCAGCGGTAGACTCCTCGGACTTTGTATCGCCCTTTTCCTCTTGTGGGGCTGCATCCCTCAAACGTCCGGCACTTCCCCGGACCTCAAGAAGAAGGTCCAGATCCACTACGATGCAGGCCTAACCTATCTGCACCAGGGCAAGACGCCCCAGGCCCTCAAGGAGCTTCTCGAAGCCCAGTCCCTGGATCAGTCCAATGAGGACATCGAACATGCTCTCGGACTCGCATATCAGCGGAGGGGGGATTACGACAGAGCGCTCGCTCAGTACAAGAAAGCCCTTAAAATGAACCCGAGACTCACCGAGGCACGAAACAATCTTGGGACGCTCTATCTTGTCAAGCATGATTTCAAGAAGGCGATCGCGGAATTCAAGAAGTGCATTGGGGACGCCTCGTACGCCACCCCGGAGAAGGCCTATTACAACCTGGGAATCGCCTATTTCAACGACAACCAAACCGACAAGGCCATTGAAAGCTACGAAAAAGCATTAAAGCTCCGGAAGGACAACGTTAACGCATTGTATAATCTTGGGTTCTGTTTCGAGGCGAAGAAGCTCTATCCCCTGGCTGTCAGCTACTACCTCAAGGCGACGAAGATCCAGCCCAACTTCAAAGATGCACACGCGCGAATTGGAGTCGTGAAGCTTGAGATGGGGCGGTGCAAAGAGGCGGTTAAATCCTTGAAGAAGGCCGTGAAAATAGATCCCGATTATCTGGAGGGCCAATATTGGCTGGGTGAAGCACTGGTGAAATGCGGAAAAGTGCCAGCCGGGCTCAAAGTGTTCAGGCTTGTCGCGAAAGCCGATCCCCAAGGCCCCTGGGGGAAGAAGGCCGGGGAACGAATCAAAAAAATCAATCATGACAAGTTCAAAGGGATTCCGAAAGTCAAAATGCGATGATGGGGTTTTGCTGGAGCTCCCAGGGAGTTCGAGGTAAGACGCCTTCGGTCAGTCAGCCGGCTCCATGCAGGGACTCCCAGGGCCTCCAGCGCGCCGGTCTCAACTTGTCAAAATAGGGAAGAAGGGTGTTGGAATGCCGAAAATCCGGAGAGCGTTGATAAGTGTAACGGACAAATCGGGTGTAGGGGATCTCGGGAAGACCCTCCACGAGTTCGGCGTGCAGATACTCTCCACCGGCGGCACCGCGCGGGCTCTCTCGACCGCTGGCGTCGATATCACGGAAGTATCTCAATTCACGGGATTTCCTGAGATGTTGGACGGAAGGGTCAAGACCCTCCATCCGAAGATACATGGAGGAATACTCGGCATCCGGTCCATGGCAACCCACCTCGATGCCATGAAGGAATACGGGATCGAGCCGATCGACATGGTGGTGGTCAATCTCTACGCTTTCGAGAAAACCATCGAAAAGCCCGGCTGCACGCTGGGCGATGCCATCGAGAACATCGACATCGGCGGGCCGACTCTCTTGAGGGCAGCTGCGAAGAATTACCCCTTTGTCACCGTGCTCACCGATCCCGCGGACTACGGGGACATCGCCATTGAAATGAAGCGGTCCGGGGGTTCCGTGTCCGAAGCAACGAATTTCCGGTTGGCCAAGAAGGTCTTCAACCTGACCAGCGCGTACGACACCGCGATAGCAACATATCTCGATCCCATCGATGCCCCCTGAGGCGCGTGGAAGTGTCGCGCAGAAGGGCTGAAACGTACAAATTCACCGGGACAGGTCCGGGGAGGATTCTGGTTGGCTCCTTACGCAGGGTCCGGCTCGAGGCAGTGAGGGCACGATGAAGCGCATCCAAGTAGGAATCCTTATGGGGAGCGATTCGGATCTACCGGTGATGGAGAAAACCGCGGAGATCCTCGAGAGGTTTGAGATCCCCTACTTCATGACGGTGGCGTCTGCCCACCGGACGCCCGACAGGGTGGCCGATCTGGCACATCGAGCAGAGGTGGAGGGCTGGAAGCTGCTCATCGCGGGAGCGGGCATGGCGGCCCATCTGGCCGGTTTCATCGCGGCTCACACCGTGGTGCCTGTGATCGGCGTACCGATGGATTCTTCCGCTCTGAACGGCCTCGACGCCCTCCTTTCCACGGTGCAGATGCCCGGTGGGATTCCTGTGGCAACCATGGGCCTTGGGACGGCAGGTGCGAAGAACGCAGGCCTCATGGCTGTGGCCATTCTCGCGGCCTTTGATCCCGACCTTCAGGAAAAGCTCCGGGTATATCGGCAAGAACAGAAGCGAAGTATAGAAAAGAAAGCCGCCAAGGTGGAGTCCTTAGGCTGAAGAAAGGGGAGGGCAGACAGGGACGCCCACTCCCAGGGATCAGAGGCTCCGGCCCCCGAGCGGAGACCGAGGCTGGATGACACGGTCCAGGCGATCTTGCTCGGCCCCTCAAGCCCTCTTCAGCCCCACGAATAGCCCGTTAATCCTCAAAGTCGCCCCCAGGTCCTTTGTCTTCAGGGAGTTCAGCCGCCTTTTGACGTATCTTCTCCTCGGTCCAGTCTGAGGGGTCTTCCAGTCTCTCGGACTTGGGACCCAAGTCGAACGAACCGGCCTTGAGGATGGCTTCCACTGCAAGGGGCGCGGAGTCGGTAGCATTGAAGACGTTGACGAGAAGGTTGTACACGAACTCTTCCACATTTTGGACCATGTTCTCCCGGACTTCTGTGGGGAGGCCGAGCAGCTTGTTCTCGAAAGGCCGGTTGAGCTTCTTGTAGTCGCCGCCCTTCCACCCTTGCTTGTCCGCGTAGGCAACTATGGTCTCCCAGAGTTCAGGGGGCACGCCCCGGCTGGCGAGTTTGATGAAGCGGCCCTTCTCGTCGAGTTCCGCGTTTCCGTATTCGTTCACTCTTACGCCCCAGGATACCATCTGGAGCGCAGTTGCTACGTTTGCCTTCGTCGTGTTGGTCCCCTGGGCCACTGCGCGCAGTCGATCGTAGTTATTGCCGGACGTTCCGTGCTGAGCCCCGGAAACCCCGTATTTCTCAACGGCAGCGTGTATCCGGGCGGTTAGGTCCACCTGAATGCCGGAGTCCGCGGCTTCGATGCCGTGTGTCGTGCCATTGTTGAGGGCTATCCAGTCCGGAAAAACCCCATGCGCGTTGAGGCCCTGAATGAGGAACAGCGCCTCTTCGGGAGTTGACAGGCCCTGGCTTCCCTTGATCTCTCCCACTTCCGTCTCGTACCCGGCCCAGGCAGGAACGTGCTTGTGCAGGGCAAGACTTGTAAGGAGGTTCTCCGCATCCGGTAGGTGCGACGCGTCAATCGCAATTGACGTGATCCCCGCTTCGAAGAGAGACGGGATCTCAATCTCCCCGGTGGCACGGTCTTGGTCATTTTTGATTCCGTAATGGTCAGAGTGAATTGCAACGGGCACGGTTAGGCCCAGCTCGTTGCAGATCGCATCCACCAGTCGGGCCATATTCCAGAGGCTTACGTCACAGTATGCGTCCGCGCCTCCCTCGGATCGTGCAATCTCTATGATGATCGCAGCGTTGGCTTTCTGGGCAGCCCTGAGCGCGCCGCGCGCGACGAAGGAGTTCCTCGCATTCGCCGCGATCGTCATGGCCTTGCCTTTTGCGATCATGGCTCGATCGATGACTTTGCCGCTCACCAGCAAGGCTCGGGAATGGGGAAACAGCCGGGAAACGTTGGGCGGCCTGCCCACCTGAAGGGCCTTTTCGAAATCCTTCGCAGATATCTCTGAACCAGCCTGCATGGAACTCCTCCCTACAAGTTCGATTTGGTCCTTCTGCCCCGCACGGGTTCGTCAGTGAGACGTGGTGGCTCTCTTGTGAGCCGCGTGGGGGAGAATCTCGTGCCGACGAAGCACGCCTTGTGACAATATGAGGGGGTCACATCGAGATTGCAAGTTCGCGCGCCTGTTCGGGCTCATCGGAAGTGTCTCCCGCGAGCGCCCGAGCACAAAAGCCAGACGACCTTACTATAGCAAACTTGGAGGGCGAATCAACAATGTGCAGGGGTCAGCTAGGGGGGGGCCTCGCGAAGCCACGGAAGGTCAAACTCATGAAAGACCACAGCCGAGTGACGCGCAGAAGCTAACGGCCGTTGGGCTTTCGTTGGGAATCGCTTGCCAGTTTCCTCGCTTTGCGCTTCCACTCGAGTTCCGCGGGGGGATAGCCGTAGGCCTTGAGGATTTCCAGGTCGTACTCGCGCGAGGGACCCGGCGCGGGCTTTCTCCTCAGGAAGCACCTCAGAGCCCCGAAATGCAAAGGACGAAATGCATCTGCGTCGCTGAGCGCGTAACGGGCGCCGTCAAAATCGAATTCCACCTTTTTTATCCACCAGAGGGTTCCGTTGTGGACTTCGACCTTGAGATAGGGTGTTCCGTCGTCCTCTCTGTACCGCAGGTACCCGGTCGCAAAAACCCGTTTGAGATCTTTGCCCGATAAGGCCTCGTACGGTGTGGTACTGATCGAGCTGCGCAACATCCAGGCGACCGTTCCCATGGCGGTCACGAACACGACTCCTATGACCGCCGCGACCACGTAGATTTCGTGGCGTTTGAAGGTGTTCAGCGTTGCCGATCTCATCCCGTTCCGTCCTGTATCCGCGCAGCAGTCGTCATTTTGCCTGTTTGGGAGTCGTATCGATGCAGAACCTTGCTTCCCGTGAAAAAAGCGTATCCGATGAAATGCCTCTTGTCTTTGCCCTGCGCCTTCAAACTCAGAATCACCGCTTGGGGAACACGGACCGACGTCTTGCCGCCACCCGGTGTAGTCAGGAATGCCCCGCCTCCGTTTCCGGAAACGTCCGCGTCGAAGTAGCGGTGCTCCTTGGCAAAGTATTGCTCTTCCGCCCTCGCTGCCTGCATGAGCACCTTTGCTGCCTGCTCGCTCATCCTTCGGTGGCGGTAAGAATCTACCATCATAAAATAAACCGTCGCGAGAATGCAAATGATGGCAACGGCCACCATCATTTCTACGACGGTGATTCCTGCTTGAGATCCGCGCCTGTTCATGCTGGTCAAGTCTCCCCGTAGGCCCGCGTAAGTTTCCTCTATTCCCGCGGCTCCCACCCGCCGCATGCGTCCCCTGGCCCGGTGGGTTCCGGGTAGAGCGCGTGCCCCTTTCAGGGATACTACCTAGTGGAACCTTTGCTGAAAGTCAAGACAGAATTAAATGTAGAATCAAAGAGTTAAAATTCCTTTATAGACAAGTTCACAGGCTCCATTCATAATTACTGAATAATTAATGCCTTTCCAGCTAATATCCAGGTTGCCGCCTCGAAGCTCCACCACACAATCCGCTTGTACAAGCCCCTTCAAACGCGCGACTACCGCGGACGCGCACGCGCCGGTACCGCAGGCAAGCGTCTCTCCGCTGCCACGCTCCCAGACCCGCATGACCATGTGATTGCGGTCCTTGATCCTGATGAACTCCACATTGGTCTTGGCGGGAAAGAGCCGGTGGTTTTCGATTTCGCTCCCGTAGCGGAGGGGCAAACCGTCTAGCTCTTCCTCGGTGACGATGACACAGTGCGGATTTCCCATGGAGAGGATCGACGCCTGGAAGGACCGACCGCGGACCTCGATGACCTGGTCTAGGATAGGCTTCCCCGACGACTCGAGGTTCACGGGAATCGCATCGGGCTCGAAAACGGGTTCGCCCATGTCAACGCTCACCGTGGCAATTTTCCCGTCTTTGCCGGGAAACAGATTGACAGTCTTGATTCCGGCTCTCGTCTCAACAGGAATCGTCGTTCTGTCCGTCAATCCATTGTCGTACACATATTTGGCGAGACATCGGATGCCGTTTCCGCACATCTCGGCAAGTGACCCGTCTGCGTTGACATAGTCCATGAAGAAATCCGCTTCTTGCGACGGCCTGACAATAATCACTCCGTCTGCGCCCACGCCCGCGCGACGATCACAGATCTTGGCCACTTGGTGCGGCCCCAGCCGGACGGTGCCGGAGAGGTCGTGAAAGACGACGAAGTCGTTGAGCGTCCCATGCATCTTCTGAAAACTGATATCCATGCCAGGAAAGTACTCCATTTACCGTTCGTTGACAACCGCAAACGCCCTTCCTACCTATCGTAACGTTACAAGAAGCCGGTTCTTGCCAAGACCGTGAGGCTCGTGTGATAATCTCCTAGCGTCAAAGCGGATCGGGAGTTCCCCTGAAAGACCGTCTCAGGTGATTCCCTCTGCCCCCTTTACCCCAGGGAGAGGGGCTGGCGGAATCCCCTCGCCTTCATTGTGGTGGAGAGGCTTCGGGCAAGGGGGCTTTCGTACTGCCTTGTACCTTTCAATGCATGGGAGCTGGCCTGTGGGGACCTCTTGGAGGAAGTCCCCCCGCATTCATGGTCTGAAAGCCAATTCCCCTGGAAATGCGAGCACGGTCCCGCGGAGACGTGGGATGCCGCTAACATGTAGGCGTCACCGCATTTTCATCGTTCGTGTTGTCCGAATCCCGGGCATGGTCACTCCCATGAGACCGGCATGACCGACATGCGTGCCATGGACGAGTGAGTGCTAATGAGATACTTGATTCTCCTGACCTTCATCCTCGCCGGGTGGGTGCTGATCGACGAATTCATCTTTAAGGACCGCGGGGAAGAGGGGCTCGAAACGTACGGTGACAAGTGGAGAGATCTGGGGCGGCGCCTTCACATGGTTTTCGGGATATTGGCCATACTGGCCTTCATCATCTTTGTCGTTAGGATTATCGTCCGCACGTACATAAAGCCATGAGACAGGGGTCTCAGAGGTCCTTCCCCCCTTCGTGGAAGAGCGTGCCAGGTTGCGCAAAAGCAGAGCACGCGATCACGCCAGACGGGCTATGGTAGACGCGTGACGGTCTGCCCTCGCCATGCTCTCCCTCCGACCCGGCAAGGTGTGTTTTCGTGGTTTCTCGTGCCCTTTCATGCGAAGAAGTCTGCACAAGGCCGAGCGATGACTCGCTCGGGAGACCATGGGGTCTAGTCGAAGGAGAGCATCTTGGTGAGTTCCACAGTATCGAGCCATTCAGTCGTGTCCTGTTTACAGCGCGGGCATCTAGTGAACGGCTGTGTGGCCTCATACCCGCAATAAGGGCAAGACGACTTCTTGGCTGTGTCCGCTCGGACTGCGGCCAGTTTCATGGCTCTGTTGTCAAAGTAGGTTTTCGTGACGAGCTTGGCTGCCATAAGTTTGGAAAAGAGGTCCTGAAGACCCTGGAAGGAGAGTTTATACTTCTCCATCAACTCCTGATCGGTCACGCCGGCCTTGAGATCTGCCAGGACCGCCTTTGCGCTGATCTTCTTGGGTTTCGTGTCGGCCACCTTCTCGAGATTTCCTCTCTATTCCACCGGGTGCGCAGTGGGTCCCACCGACTGGCATTGAAAGGCTGAGTCTATCAGAATAGGAACAGGGCTCCAAGAGACCGCGCGCGGACTCCTCTCCAACACGAAGCTCATCCGCGACGCCGACCGATCGTCAGCGGTCGAGGCCGACCCCCAGTCCAGCCGAAGGTCTATATCATTTCGATGGCACAGGCCATGGAAACCCCACCGCCTCCGCAGAGGGTCGCCAGGCCGAGGCCTTTGTTCCTGTTCTTCAGGATGTGCATGAGCGTCACAATGAGCCGGGCGCCCGTGGAGCCGACAGGATGTCCCAACCCGATCCCCGAACCATTCACGTTGGTAATTTCCCGGTTGAGGCCCAACTCTCTTTCGCAGCCTAGGTACTGCGCGGCGAAGGCCTCATTGAGTTCAATGAACTCGAAATCGCTAAGGGCCATTCCCGATCGTTCGAGCAGGTGTCTGACAGCGGGAACAGGGCTCAAACCCATGATGCTCGGATGGCATGCTCCTCTGCCAACAGCCTTGATGCGGGCCAGGGGAGTCAATCCGTCGGCTTTTGCCTTCTCCTCGGACACCAGCACGAGCGCGGTGGCTCCGTCATTGATGCCGCTGGCGTTGCCGGCCGTGACGGTGCCCGTCTTCGGTATGAACACGGGAGCGAGCCTGGCGAGGGCTTCCATGGTAAGTCCAGGCCGGAAGTGCTCGTCCCTATCGAATATCTTTGGTTCCCCCTTTTTTTGGGGAACCGGGACCGGCACAATCTCGTCCTTGAAGGACCCGTCATTGTTGGCGCGTTCCGCGTTGTTGTGGCTTCGCAGCGCTACCTCGTCCTGTTCTTCTCTCGTGATTCCATGTTTCATAGCAACGAACTCGGCTGTGTGCCCCATGATGTAGGGCTTACCCCGGAAGAACTCGACCGGGCCGTCCTCCGGATAGGGCAGCAGATGCGAGCCGCAATAGAGGCCGGTGGTTAGCCCGTCGGTGAGCACGTCGTTTCCCATTCTTATTCCCCACCGAGCTTTTTCTGCGGTGAAGGGCACACCCGACATGTGCTCGACTCCACCCGCAAGGATCACATCGGCTTCGCCGGTCCTTATCATGGCTGCCCCGGAGACGATGGCCTCCATTCCAGAGACACAGACCCGGTTGATGGTCACTGCCGGGATTGTATCAGGAATGCCCGCCATGAGCGCGCCGATGCGGGCAACATTCATGGCGTCGGTCGGATTCATGCAGCACCCGAACCGCACATCATCGATCATCTGAGGCTCAATTCCGGCTCGGTTAATGGCCTCTTTCATCGCCACAGCGGCGATTTTTGCCGCGTGCATGTCTCTTAACGATCCTCCGAACACCCCGATGGGGGTGCGGCAACCTGATACTATTACGGCGTCCATAGCGTTCTCCTTGCGAATGAGCTAACAGTTCTTGCTGACTTCCGACCGATCAGGAAGCGGAGACACTTCCTTCAGACTTTCCAGCCGGGAGTGTGCACAAGGCCCGGCGCACCCCAACCCGCGCGTGAGAAGGGTACACACGAAGCCTTCCTGTTCTGACCGCGCGGATGGCATTTGCTTGGGAGCTATTTAATAATGGCCGCATCCTCAACGGACAGCTTCTTCTCGAACTCGTCCCAGAAGTCGGCCTCCGACTTCCTCCAATCCGAGCCGAACTTGGCAGTGAAGAGCGACGCTACCGAATCGAGCGCCTTTTGCCAGGCCGAGTTGTAGCTCAACTTGAGCACATCCTCGAGAAAAGGAACGAGAGAGCCGAGTTTCTCCTTGGGCAGGTAGGCCCGGGCTCCGAGTTCGATCGATTTCTTGAGGGCGTCGGGAGTGAACGCATGCGCGGTCAGCATCACGACGGGAAAGCCGGCGTTCGTGGCAATGCGCAGAAGATCGAAGCCACGGACCCCCATGATGTCCAGGATCACGAGATCGTACGTGTAAGACACCAGGTACTGTTGCGCGCGCTCGAAGGTCGTGGCCTTGTGCAGCGTACATTCTGCGGCCTCAGTGAGTTCCTCCTCGATAATATCGAGCACGTCTTCTTCGTCGTCCACAGCGAGGATCAGCTTCTCCTTCAAGATTTCCGAAATGGCCATGTGTCGTCCCTTTTCTTTGGGGATTTGACCCGTGCTCAAATCCCCGTGCTAGTGGTTGAAGATGCGGGAAGAGATCTCAGCAGGCCCAGATTCGTGCTCGACAAGACGCGTACCCCTTCCCCTTGATCTCAATGGACTGTTTCCGTCAGTACTGAGCAGCGGTACATTTTAAGCGCTCTCCCATGGTTACTCATACCGCGGCACAAAGTCAACTTTTTCGCCCCTCCGGAATCCACCACCCGGTTCTTTCGGACGGGTATTGGGTTACGGGTGACGGAAAGGTGCAGGGCTATTGTCACCACCGTGATCGCGTTGACGACTCAGCGCGGCACAATTGAGCATATTTTAGGAATTTCTCCCCAAGTTTCGGAAAGATCTCCCCCCCGGCCCGCCGCAACTCCTCGTGCACTGACTCCCCTTTTGGCAAGCCCTGTTGAGATTACCCCTTATCAGAGAGGCTCACCATTGTTTTCCGTGCAGCAATGAGCGTTTCATAGGACGGATGCCCCCAAACCAATCGAATAATCAGCTCTCGGGAGTGCTCGGCCACCCGACCGGGCAAGTTCATCAACCGGAAGCGGATCGCTTTGAAGCGCATTTTCACTCACGCTCCCGCCAAAACCAGGTGCTTCCTGGCCGAGTTCAGATTGAAAGCCAGGATCATCATCTGCCACCAGGCAGCGTTCGCCCCGAACTTGCCCGAAGGAAACTTGCCCCTGGCAAGATCCTCCTTCATCACCGCATGGACTTTTTCGCTCTTGCCGCACCGCTGGCGGTACGACCAAATAAGCTCCTCTGCAGTTATCTCCCCATTTGTGACAATCCCGGTGAGCTTGTACCGCGTCCGCTCCCTATCGAACGCGGGAAAGGGAAGATCCCGTGCGGAGGGCAACATACCGATACTCCGGCCCGTGCTTCTTGCGCGAAAGCTCCTGCCGCACAAAGCAAACCTCCGCGTACTGGTGACCGGTCGCCACCACCTCGCCCTTCACCGTACAACGGAGAGCGTGCCACTGGGCCTCATCCACCTTTGCCACCGCCCGCTTGAACTCCGGGGTGACGTTCCCGCGAATCGCGAATTTGGTCACGCCGAACCGTTCATTGTGCCCCTCTGCGCAATACCTGAGAAGCTCATGCTGGTACCCGACCGTAGCCAAGCGCAAAAAGACCTCCTCCACCCCTGCGGGCCAGAGATGCAAGGCCTCCTTGAACACCCGAAGCTGCTCGAGACCGGCCTATACGTTGTCGTGACGGAATTGCGAATGGAGGATCAGATCCTGCTCCAAGCAAGAGGTGTTCAGCGGTTGATACGCCTCGAATCCCTTGGAGCAATAGAGCGCCTCGGCCCTATTCGTCTCGGACAGTGTAGCATCCCTCCAGGGTGGCTTGGGGCTCTTTGGTACGGTTGTGCACCCATCCCACAAAGCCTTGGTTCACCTTCACAAGACTCCACAGATGCTCATTGGGGCCCGAACAAAGGCCTTGCCCGGCTCCCGCAATCTCTCCTGACCAGCATCGGGCAATGCAGCCAAATAGCGGAACTCCACCGTGGAAGACGGGCACGCCCGATCACGTTCCTTGCGCCACCGACGCTCCAACAACCGTCGGTCCTGACGAGGCACACCATGTGCCTTCACCCTGTCCAGGAACCTGCAACGCGCCATCACCCTCAAGAATCCGCAGGTCCTCCGCCGAGTCCCCGCCCGCCGGATTCAACAGAACCAGTGACATAACCGTCTTTGCGTCAGTAAGTCCTTAACCGTTGTCACGTACCTTCAGGTGGTACCCGACAGACCTGCCAAAACCCAGCACATAAGCGAGATCCAAATAGGTCGATAATCCCGCGAGAGCCGTCGTCCCTCCAGGTCTTTTTTTCTCCATAATCGTGAGGAAGAACACCCTGTGGCATAGTGGTTTCACCTCGTTGGTGCTAGAATCTGCCGGCAAGACAGATTCTATCTCCCTGAAACCTCAGGGCAACGAGGTTTTTCACTTTTTTTGTTGCGCGATCCGGGTCGCCCAGGCCCTCTTGGAATTGCCTCTTCGGAAGCAAGAGCGTGCAGGAGGAAAGTCCCTCTCTTTGGATGAGGACGACAGGTTCAGTGTAGGGCGGCCATTCCTGGTCGCCGCTATTCTTTTCTTCCCGGAACAGGGCGAGGGCGGCCCAACCTTTTCTTGAACAGGGTGCCCGCATCTGGTAGATTCCGCCGCAATTCCTCGCCGCGGGCGCAAGCCGAAAGGGAGAACGTCGTTATGTTTTTCGACCGCGTCTCCGGAGTCTTCTCCAACGACATGGCCATAGACCTCGGGACCGCCAACACGCTCGTGTACGTGCGGGGCAAGGGCGTGATTCTGTCCGAGCCCTCCGTGGTGGCTGTCAAGAAAGATCTCAGGCGGGGTCCCAGGATCGTCGCGGTGGGTACCGACGCCAAGAAGATGCTCGGACGGACTCCCGACAACATTGAGGCGATCCGTCCCATGAAAGACGGGGTCATTGCGGACTTCGAAGTCACCGAGGCCATGCTGAAGCACTTCATCATCAGAATCCACAGACGCCGATTCCTCGTCAAGCCTCGGATTGTGATTTGCATTCCGTCAGGAATTACCCAGGTCGAAATGAGGGCTGTTCGGGACGCGGCAAAGAGCGCGGGGGCCAGGGCGGTCTACCTTGTGCAGGAGCCGATTGCGGCCGCAGTGGGCGCGAATTTGCCCATAACGGAACCCCGCAGCAGTATGATTGTCGATATTGGAGGAGGCACAACCGAGGTTGCGGTCATCGCGATGTCGGACATCGTCTACTCCAAATCCCTGAGAGTGGCGGGAGACAAGATCGACGCCGCAATCGTCCGTTACATCAAGCAGAAGTATAGCCTGCTCATTGGCGAGCGGACCGCCGAAATGGTCAAGATGGCCATAGCGAGCGCGGTCCCGGAGAAAGAGGATCTCCATCTCGAAGTGAAGGGACGTGATCTCATCGCGGGGATACCCAAGATCGTTGCGCTGCGGTCCGGCGAGGTCACGGAGGCAATCTCCGAACCGGTTCAGGCGATCATGGAAACGATCAGGAACGCGCTTGAACAAGCGCCCCCTGAGCTGGCCGCTGATATAGTGGACAACGGCATCGTGCTTACAGGCGGGGGTTCATTGTTGAAGAACATCGATGAACTCATCCGACGGGAGACAGGTCTGCCGGTCGTTCTCGCGGACGATCCTCTCTCCACAGTAGTGGTGGGCTCGGGGCGGATCTTTGAAAACTTTGAAACCCTGAAATATGTCCTGGTCAAGTAGTCGAGTCGCACCTTCGGCCATATCATGCCTCGATCCGCCCGTGACATAGCTATTGTCCTGTTGCTGCTGGGCGCCGGACTGTTCCTCCTCTTCGCTTTCTCGGGAGATCGTGATACCGGTCCGGTAACGAGGGCCGTGTACACGGTCTTCAAGCCCTTCCGGATGGCCGCGTACTCAGTCCGGTCCCGCGCTGCAGGTCTGTGGCGGGGGTACATTGATCTGGTCGGCGTTGAGAAGGAGAACAAACTGCTCAAGAACGAAGTGGCACGACTTCGGCATGATCTGCAAACCCTCAGGAGCAAGGAGAGGGAGAATCGCAGACTCAGAAAGCTGCTCAAGCTCAAGGAGCACTACGAATTCCCATCCCTGGCGGCCCAGGTGATCGGCGAGGACGCGGTGGGGTGGTACGGAACATTCATGATCAATCGGGGATTTGACGACGGTGTGATTGCCGGTATGCCCGCGACGGCCGCGGAAGGTGTGGTCGGGCGGGTTGTTTCGGCCTCAGCAACCATGTCCAAGGTTCTGCTGATTACGGATCCGAGTCTGGCAGTCGATTGCAGGGTGGCGCGCACCCGCGATCGCGGGATTTTGAGCGGTTATTTGGACCGAAAGTGTATCCTGCGGTATCTGAACCTCAAAGCCGGCATCAGGCCCGGAGACGAGGTCGTCACCTCGGGGCTCGGAGGGGTCTTTCCCAGAGGGCTGCTTCTCGGACGGGTCGAGCAGGTGAGGAAAGACGCGCAGGGGCTCTTCCTTGAAGCTCTCGTTTCGCCTGCTCTTGACTTCTCGGAGATCGAGGAGGTTCTTGTGATCCTGGGTAAACCCGGTGGATTCTACATAGAGCCGGGCCTGGGAGACGCGTCATGAGGGAAGTCGTCTTCGGTCTGCTCGTGGGAGCCGTGGCTTTGGTACTTCAGACGACTCCATCAGGCTTCCTGTCGCCGATGGGACTCAAACCGGATCTGGTCCTCATCGCGGTAGCCTGGGCCAGCGTGAGCCTGAGCTTCACGTCGGGGATACTCTTTTCCTTTCTCGTCGGCGCGGCAACGGATCTGTTTTCGGGGTCTCCGGCAGGTCTCTTTGCGATCATCTACTGCCTCGTATTTGTCTTCTGCGGTTACTTCCAGGAGATACTGAGGATCGACGGGAATCTCCCGCGAGCCGTGCTGGTCTTCACGGCAGGGCTGGGGTCTGGGCTTTTGGTGGCCTTCGTGAGATGGCTGGGAGGACCGGTCGGTTTCGGGTGGGTGGCGGGCGGATGGATTCTGCTCAAGGCGCTGGCGACTGGTGCGGCATCGGTAGTGGTCTTTCCTCTCCTCGACTGGAGTTGGGCGGGTTTCAGCAAGGTGGGGCGGGTGAGGTGAACAGAGAGCTTTGCAGCGCGGAAAAACCCCGGGTAAAGCGTGACGTTTCTCTTGCCTTCTCTCACTTCGGGGCATGAGCCTATGGCCGGACTACCTGAACGAGACAATATACGGGAATACTTCGCGCCGCGAAGTCGGGTGGCTGCGTTGGTGGTCGTGGCCGCGCTCGGCGTGCTCGCGGTTCGACTGTGGCATCTGCAGATGATTCAGGGTGAATCGTACCTGGAGATGTCTCGGGACAACCGGATACGCTTGATCCGCCTGCCGCCTTCCCGGGGGCGGATTCTCGGCTCGCACGGTGAGGTTCTCGCCGACAATAACCCGGCGTTTGCGCTCTCCGTGGTTCGCGGGGAACTGCGAGATACGCCCAAGGTTGTGGCGACCTGCGCCGACATCCTGGGTATGCCACCGGAGACGCTTCGACGTGTCATCCAGAAGAGCAAGTCGGTTCCTCGTTTTCTCACGTACCCCATCAAGAAGAACATGAGCATGGAGGAGGTCTCCCTGGCCAGTTCGAGCATCACCGAATTGAAAGGGGTCGTGCTCGAGGTCAAACCGAGGCGCTTCTATCCCTTTGGCAAGTCGCTTTGCCACGTTCTCGGAACGCTTGGTGAGATTTCGCCCCGTGAGCTCGCCGGGAGCTCCCCCATGGGATATCGGTCCGGCGACCTAGTGGGCAAATCGGGAATTGAAAAGCAGTACGAGGCGTATCTCAAGGGGGAAGAAGGATGGAAACAAATTGAGATCAACGCCAAGGGTAAACAGTTGGGGAGCCTAGGAGTTCGGTCTCCAGTGCAAGGGGCGGACGTCGTACTCACCCTCGACATCGGCCTTCAGAAATTCATCGAGAAGATGTTCATCCATCGTGCAGGTTCGGTGATCGTAATTGATCCAGAGAGCGGTAGAATACTGGCCATGGTAAGCAAACCGGGTTTCGATCTTAACCTGTTCTCGCCCTCTATATCCCGGCGGGAATGGAAAGAGCTCAGCACGGATCCGTTGCACCCTTTGGAGAATCGATCGATCAGGGGACTCTATGCGCCCGCGAGCACTTTCAAGATCGTGACTGCAGCCGCTGCTCTGGCCGAAAAAGTTGTCAAACCGCAAGATCAATTGACCTGTAAGGGAGAGCTGAAACTCGGCGGACAAACCTTTCGATGCTGGAACCGATACGGCCACGGCAAGGTTGATCTCCGAAGGGCAATCGTCGAGTCGTGCGACATCTATTTCTATGAACTCGGGCTCAGGCTGGGAGCGGCTCGGATAGCCCGATACGCATCGCTTTTCGGATTTGGAAAGCCGACGGGGATAAAGCTCCCTCAGGAGTTGCCGGGACTGATCCCTACCTCGCTCTGGAAGCAGCGAACATTCGGTGACTCCTGGAAGGATGGGGAAACCCTCAACCTCGCCATCGGCCAAGGATATCTCGTCGCCACCCCGATTCAACTGGCCATGATGACCGCAGCCTTTGCCAACGGCGGACGGCTGCTCAGACCAGCGATCGTAAAAGAGATTCGCGGACCGGGACGCGGAATCGTTTTTGATCATGTTCCCGTAACCTTGGGGCGTATCCCGCTGAATGCCAAGGATCTGACCTTTCTGCGTGACGCGATGATCGGAGTTGTCGAGGACGAGCACGGCACTGGAAAGAGAAGTCGCGTTCCAGGGATACGGGTGGCCGGAAAGACCGGTACTTCACAGGTGATCCGGCACCGGTACGGCATGGAAGAATTGGGGCAAGTTCCCTATCACGAGAGGGCACACGCGTTGTTCGTCGGCTTTGTTGACGAAATGCCCCGGAAGATTGCCGTCGTCGTCGTGGTGGAGCATGGCGGGGGCGGCGGGGAAATCGCTGCCCCCATTGCGCGAAAGATTATTTGCCGGTATTACGGCATTCCCGACCCGGGAGATCCCGAGCCGGTGAGAGGCGGTCGCGGGCGGAGCAGGAAACATGCCGCTATCGGCGCTCGTGGATCGTTTCCATAGTTACTTTCGATGTCTAGGAACGCTGCACATCCGGGTACCACTGATTGCTTGTCCGGCAATGCCGCGGAGGTCAGGGTGAACAATCGTGAAGGTATTTCTGAAAAGATGTAAGACACATTGGCAATGGCAGGTGCATTCCGCGGGACAGTACACCGCCCTGGTGAAGCCCGATCAACACGTTCCGAGGCGATAAACGGATGCCCCTCGAAGAGCCTAGGAGTCTGCAAACATTAGCGAGATTCGAGTGGCCGACCGTGGTCATCAGCCTCGTACTCGCGGGTATCGGCCTCGGCTTGATTTTCAGCGCGACCGCCCCCATGGGCGAAGCCGGGCGGAGCCTCGTGCTCAAGCAGGTTACCTGGTGCAGTCTGGGCGTGGTTCTCATGGCGGTGCTCCTGTTGATTGACTACCGGTATCTCGAGCAATGGGCCGCCTGGTTCTACATCCTGATCATCATTGCTTTGCTCTGTGCCTGGGCGATGGGCAAGGTGACCGCGGGATCGAGAAGATGGCTTGATTTAGGCTTCATGAGGTTCCAACCGTCGGAATTTGCCAAGCTCGCGGTGGTGCTCGTGCTGGCGAAGTACTTCGATGCGAGGAGGAGAACCGTCGGCAGTGGTGTTTCGGACCTTCTGACGCCGCTGGTCCTGACCGCAATTCCGGTCGGTCTCGTTCTCATCCAGCCTGATTTGGGGACGGCCGCAGTGGTGGTTCTCATTGCCGTTTCCATGGTGCTCTTTGCCGGGGTGAGTCGTCGAGCCCTAACGTGGGCCGCTGGAGCGCTTGCGTGCCTAATCCCCATTCTCGTGCTGACGGGGGGCCGGTTCCTGATGGATTATCAAAAGAAGCGGCTGCTGACGTTCGTGAATCCCGAATACGATCCGCTCGGTGCGGGATACCACATTATGCAGTCTCAAATAGCCATCGGGTCGGGTGGGGCGTTCGGAAAGGGGTATCTGAAGGGAACCCAGAATCAGCTCATGTTTCTGCCGGTAAAGCATACCGATTTTGTCTTCTCGGTCCTTGCCGAGGAGTGGGGATTTCTTGGATGCTCATTGGTCTTGATTCTCTTCGCTGCGCTGTTCCTGCGGGGTCTTGCCATCACCGCGAACGCCCGGGACAATTTCGGAGCTATGACTGCCTTCGGGTGCACGGCGCTGATTTTTTGGCACGTGGTCATCAACGTCGGGATGACCATAGGATTACTTCCTGTCGTGGGGGTTCCCTTGACTTTTCTCAGTTACGGGGGGTCCTCTTTGCTTGCCGGCGTGTTGGCCGTCTCGCTGATTGCCAACATCGGCATGAGACGGTTCTCCTACTGAGCCGGCCGGAATTATTGCTTGAACCTCCCGATGGTGTGTGCTAATGAGGGACGGACTTGCGGTGGGCAGTCCTCGTCCGAAGTCCCGCCCTCGGGTGTGGAGGAGTGATGTTCGGATCCAGATTCAGGAAGAAAAAGGCCGATGCGATCAGCGGATTTCTCGGCAGTCAAACCGAGTTCACCGGCAAGCTTTCCTTTTCCGGCGTGGTTCACCTGGACGGGAATTTCGAAGGTGAGATCATCAGTCGGGGAGCCCTGGTCGTCGGCAGCGAGTCGGTAATTAACGCACACATTCATTCCGCGGTCCTCAAGATCGCGGGCGAGGTCCGTGGTGATCTCATAGCCACCGAGAAGATCGAGTTGTACCCTCCGGCCAAAGTATACGGTAACATCGTGACTCCCTGCCTCGTGGTGGAAGAAGGGGTCCTCTTCGAGGGGACGTGCAGGATGTCTTCCGTCAAGGAGCAGATGCCTTCCCTGTCCGAAGAAGGGGCGGAGACCGCTATCGAGGGTGAACCCCTGGAAGCCATTTCGGCCCAGGCGTGGCATCCCGGCTATGAAGAAGAAGGCGAATTGGAACCGGAGGATTCAGTGGAAGGGTCCCTCCACAAGTCCAGCCAATAACCCCGCGTGTACGGGAGCTTTTCCCTGTAACAAAAAGATCTTGACACCTTGCCGAGCGGGTGGTACCATCATCCTTCGTTTTTTGAGTTGGCTCTCTTATCCTCTCCTTACAGTGCAAAATCAGCTAGTTGGAACTCGGTGGGCGGTGTGGTTAGCATCAGCCCGCGGGTTCTCCGACTGAGAAGTACTTGGAATCCAGGAGATTGTCGAAGTGATACAACTAAACTACACGCTTCTGATTCAGTTGGTCAACTTCATCATCCTCTTGCTCGTTCTCAATGCCCTCCTGTACAAACCGATCCTAAACAAAATTAGGGAACGGGAAGCCCGAATCCAGGGCGACCGGGACAAGGCCGGTGAACTGGCCAAGAGTATCGAAGATCAGGAAACTCAGCACCAAGACGCACTGGCAAGCGCCCGACAGACCGCCGCGCAGGAAAAGGGTGCGCTACTCGCCGAGGCCAAGAAGAAAGAGTCCGACATCCTCGGAAAGGCTCGGGACGAGTCCGCGAAGATCGTAGACGAAATGAAGGCGTCCATCAGTAAGGAAGCGGCCGAAGTGCGAACAACCCTTCAGGAGCAGATGGCTCCCCTTGCTCAATCCATTGCGGAAAAACTCCTGGGGAGGGCTGTCTGATGAAGGTACGCACCGTTGTGTGGATGGTAGCCGGTCTCATTCTCTCTCTGACCGTGGGAGCAGCCCTTGCAAGCGGTGGAGGCGAAGGAGCCTCCCCCTGGAACTGGTGGACGATCGGCTGGAGGATCATCAACACCATTGCTCTGGTGGTTCTGCTCGGCTATGTCCTCAAGAAACCCTTGTCGAATTACTTCCGGGAGCGAACGGCCCAGATAGAGAAAGACCTCGCCGAGGCGAGAGAGCAACGGGAAAGAGCTGAACGGACCATCAAGGAATACGAGGCCAAGATGGCCGGCATGGAGCAGGAACTGGAAAAAATGCGTGCCGACCTGGCAAGGTCCGCTGAGGCTGAAAGTGAGAAAGTCGTGGCCAATGCCGAGAGGATGGCCCAGGGTATCGTGGAATCGGCTAGGCTTGCCGCGGAGCAGGAAGTGCGAAAGGCGAAGACCGCACTCCAGAACGAGGCCGTTGAATTGGCCATTAAGACCGCTGAAGCCATCGTAGCGGAGAAGATCACGGGCGACGACCAGAAGAGAATAGTCGAGGACTACCTTGCAAAAGTTGAGGGAATGAAGTGATCGACACGACGTTAGCAAGACGGTATGCACAGGCGCTGGTTGAGATCGGAGAAGAGCGGAACGCCCTCGACGGCTACGGTCGGGATCTCACGGCTCTCACCGAGTTGGTGGCAGCCTCCAAGGATTTCCGTGAAGTACTGATCAATCCAGTGTTCCCCAAGGACGACAAGAAGAAGATAGCCAACTCGATCCTCGAGAGGCTCGGCACGGATCGCATGGTCATCAACTTTATCAACCTTCTCATCGACCGCAAGCGCATAGACCAACTCGAGGGAATCGAAAAGGCTTATCATCAACTTGTCGACGAGATCCGGGGAATTACGCGAGGGGAAGTGGCAAGCGCCAGTTCGCTGGACGATGCTGAACTGGATCGCATAAGAAAAGCTCTTTCCGACATTAGCGGAAAAGACGTCAGACTCTCCGCCCGGGTGGATCCTTCGCTCATCGGAGGGCTCGTGGCCAAAGTCGGCGACAAGGTATTCGACGGCAGTATTCGCAGTCAGCTTAATGAGCTTAAGGAAAGCCTGAGAGGATAGGGACAATGCAAATCAGAGCCGAAGAAATCAGTGACATTATCAAGCAACAAATTCAGGACTACGACAAGAAAGTCGAAGTCAGTGAGACGGGCACCGTGATCAGCGTCGGTGACGGTATCGCACGACTCCACGGCCTGGAGAACGCCATGGCCGGCGAGCTGCTGGAGTTTCCGGGCAACATCATGGGCATGGTGCTCAACCTGGAACAGGACAACGTCGGAGCTGCGATCCTCGGGGAAGACGTCCACATCAAAGAGGGCGACACCGTCAAGAGGACCAACCGAATCGTCCAGGTTCCCGTGGGCAAGGCCATGCTCGGCCGCGTGGTCGACGCCATCGGCCAGCCCATTGACGGTAAGGGACCGGTCGAGACCGATGAATTCCGGGTCGTCGAGATCGTAGCGCCGGGAATCATCAAGAGAGAGCCGGTCAAGGAGCCTCTCCAGACAGGGCTGAAGGCCATTGACTCCATGATTCCCATCGGTCGCGGACAGCGCGAACTGATCATCGGCGACCGCCAGACAGGAAAGACCGCTATCGCGGTCGATACGATCATCAACCAAAAGGATACGGATGTTAACTGCATCTACGTCGCGGTGGGTCAGAAGAGGTCATCAGTGGCCCAGGTTGTCGCGACACTCGAACGATTCGGCGCCATGGATTACACCACGGTGGTGGCCGCGACGGCATCGGATCCAGCTCCCATGCAGTTCATCGCTCCCTATTCCGGTGTGACCATGGGTGAGTACTACCGGGACAACAGCCAGCATGCACTGCTCATTTACGACGACCTTTCCAAGCAGGCCCAGTCCTACCGGCAGCTTTCACTGCTCCTGCGGAGGCCTCCCGGACGTGAGGCCTTCCCCGGTGACGTCTTCTACCTGCATTCCCGGTTGCTCGAGCGTGCCGCGAAGCTCAACGATACCCACGGTTCGGGCAGTCTGACGGCTCTGCCGATCATCGAGACGCAGGCGGGCGACGTCTCTGCGTACATTCCCACAAACGTCATTTCGATTACCGACGGCCAGATCTTTCTTTCCACTGACCTGTTCTACTCGGGCATTCGGCCTGCGGTCAACGTGGGTCTGAGCGTTTCCCGGGTCGGCGGCAACGCCCAGATCAAGGCAATGAAGCAGGTGGCAGGTTCGCTCCGTCTCGACCTGGCCCAGTTCCGCGAGCTCGAAGCCTTCGCGCAATTCGGTTCGGATCTGGACAAAGTGACCCTGGCTCAGCTCGCTCGCGGCACGAGACTCGTAGAGCTTCTCAAGCAGCCTCAGTACGAGCCCATGCCGGTTGAGAGACAGATCAGCGTCATCTTCGCGGGAACCAACGGGTACGTGGATGAGTATGATCCAAGGGCCCTTGCCGAGTACGAGAAACAGTTGCTCAGCCACATGGAGACCAACCATCAGGACGTACTCGATGAGCTGCGGGACAAGAAGGTCATCTCGGACGAGCTTGAGACGAAGATGAAGAAGATCCTCGACGATTTCAAGGGCATCTTCACGCCGCCCGAGCTCTCGATCGTCTGATCGATCCGGATAGGATAGCGCACACGTGACACCACGAGCCGGTGTTTCTTTGTAGAGGTCAATATGGCAACCCTCAGAGATTTACGCAAACGCATAGCAAGCGTCAAGAATACCCAGAAGATCACCAACGCGATGAAGATGGTGTCCGCGGCCAAGCTCCGCAGAGCAGAGGAGGCCATTGTCCGGGCTCGCCCCTATTCGGACAAGATGCGGGAGGTCCTCCTGTCACTGGCCAGTCGGGTCGATCCAACCGTACATCCGTTGATGGAAGTCCGAGAAGTCAAGAAAGTTCTCCTCGTGGAAGTTACGTCCGACCGCGGGCTCTGCGGCGGTTTCAATGCGAACCTTAACCGCCGGGCGGAAGCCTTCAGGGGGGAGATGGGCGCCAAAGGCGTCGAGGTGGATATGCTCAGCGTTGGCCGCAAAGGGCACGACTATTTCCGTCGCCGCAGGGTCAACATTGCAGCCGAGTTCCTGAACGTCATGAACAACGTCACCGTGGACTTGGCTCAGGACATCGTGGCCTCGTTCACAGAGAAGTTCACGTCGGGGGACTACGACGAGGTTTACATCCTTTACAATAGGTTCCGGACCGCTGCCGCTCAGATACTGACGCTGAAGAGACTCCTGCCGATCGCCGCGGAGGACGAAGAAGTTCAACGACGGCGAGAGTATCTGTACGAGCCCTCGGAGGATGAGTTGCTGAGCGAGATTCTGCCCAAGTACGTGGGGGTGCAGGTGTTCGCGGCTCTTCTCGACTCGGTGGCAAGCGAGCATGGTGCTCGAATGACCGCGATGGAGGCGGCGACTTCGAACGCGGACGAGATGATTTACAGGCTCACCCTCAAGGCCAACCGCATGCGCCAGGAAGCCATCACCACCGAACTGATGGAGGTGGTCGGCGGCGCGGAGGCGCTCAAGGGTTGATGCACTGACGCAGGAAGAATTTACGAAACCACGTTTCTAAGACGGTTTCAGGAGGATATCCTAAGATGGCTGAAGGAAAAATAGTCCAGGTTATCGGCCCGGTGGTTGACGTCGAATTCCCCGAGGAGCAACTGCCGGCCATTTTCAACGGTCTGATGATCACCAACCCCGCAATCAGTGATGAGCCGGATAATCTTGTTGTCGAAGTTGCCCAGCACCTCGGCGACAACTTGGTGCGGACCATCGCCATGGACACCACGGACGGATTGGTCCGAGGTATGCCCGTGAAAGATATGGGCGGGTCCATTGACGTTCCGGTCGGAAAAGCAGTGCTCGGTCGCATCATGAATGTCGTCGGCCGGCCCGTGGATGAACTGGGACCGATTGCAGCAGAGACCACGCGACCGATTCATAAACCCGCGCCGAGCTTTGAAGAGCAGGTCACGGAGATCGCGGTCCAGGAGACGGGTATTAAGGTCGTCGATCTCATCGCACCCTTCATGAGGGGTGGAAAGATCGGATTCTTCGGCGGTGCGGGCGTCGGCAAGACGGTCTTCATGATGGAGATCATCAACAACATTGCCAAGCAGTACGGTGGAACCTCGGTGTTCGCCGGCGTTGGCGAGCGCTCTCGAGAGGGCAATGACCTGTACCTGGAAATGGGCGGCGTGCTCCCTGGCCGAGAGAAGCCCGCTGGCGAACGGGTTATCGATCGGGCAGCGCTGATCTACGGTCAGATGAACGAGCCTCCCGGCGCGCGTGCCAGAGTGGGACTGACCGCGCTGACCGTGGCCGAGTACTTCCGTGATGAGATGAGCATGGACGTTATGCTCTTCATCGACAATATCTTCCGTTTCACTCAGGCGGGTTCCGAGGTCTCGGCGCTTCTCGGCCGCATGCCTTCCGCAGTCGGTTACCAGCCGACACTCGGCACGGATATGGGTGAGCTGCAGGAGCGGATCTGCTCCACCAAGAACGGATCGATCACCGCGGTCGAGTGCATCTACGTGCCTGCCGACGACCTTACCGACCCCGCGCCGGCCACGACCTTTGCTCACCTTGACGGAACCGTGGTTCTTTCAAGACAGGTTGCCGAGCTGGGGATCTATCCGGCCGTCGACCCGCTCGACTCGACCTCCCGAATTCTCGATCCTCGAGTAGTGGGAGAAGAGCACTACGGCGTTGCACGCCAGATTCAGTTGATACTGCAGCGTTACAAGGACCTCCAGGACATCATTGCGATTCTCGGTATGGACGAGCTGTCCGAAGACGACAAGCTGGTCGTTTCCCGGGCTCGCAAGATCCAGAGGTTCCTGTCCCAGCCGTTCCACGTCGCCGAGGAGTTCACGGGCGCTCCGGGCAAATACGTGAAGATCGAAGACACGGTCTCCGGCTTCAAGGAGATCGTGGAAGGCAACTTGGATGAACTGCCGGAGCAGGCTTTCTACATGGTTGGAGACCTCGAAGAGGTCAAGGCCAAGGCCGAGAGGTTGGCCGCCCAGGCCGCCTGATCGGGGGAGAGTTCATGCCTGAAAAATTCAAGGTCGAAGTCGTGACTCCCCAGGGGGTTGTACTCGATAAAGAAGTGGAAGAGGTGATTGCTCCAGGGATTATGGGAGAGTTCGGGGTCCTCATCGGTCACACGCCGATGCTGACCTTCATCAAACCTGGGATCCTGTCATACCTGGAAGACGGAAAGTTCACCAGGTTCGCGGTGGGAAACGGATTCTGCGAAGTGCTCAAGGACGCGGTGACCGTTCTCGTCGAGGAAGCCTTTGCCAAAGACGCAGTGGATGCACACGAGGCGTCCGCGGAACTCAAGGAACTCGAACACCAACTCGAAGGGATGGACAGCACCGCGGATCCGGAGGCATACCAGGCGGTCCAGAGCAAAATAAAACTGGCCAGGGCCAAGGTATCGCTCGCCGGCGAAAGCTGACCCGAAGCGACCCCCGCGGCGTTCAACAGATAGGTCAGGCCGCGCTGAATCCGGACTTCCGGATATACCGCGCGGCCTCCTTTTTTCCGGCCAGCGCTGGACCCAATGCACCGCTCCTGAAAATGCCCCTTGACTATTGACGCGAATTAGACTATTAAATAAGTAAATAAATTCATGCAGTTGATGCCAGGTGTGAGAAAGCGTCATGAGCGGCACAGACCCGAAGGACCGCAGTAGTGAGTTTACGTGCCCCTTTTCCGCGGGCACGGATTTCGAAGATGCCGTCGTAAAGGCATGGAAGCTCCTGAAGAAAAACGACCTCGAGGATTCGCTGGTACTGCTGACGGGGCTGGAAAAGCGGTACGTTCGGGCGGTCAAGCTCTTCGATCTGCTCGGAGACGTGCACATTCGGCGAGGCAACCTTGAGGAGGGGGTTCGGTACAAGAGCCTCTACGAGATCCTTCGAGGCACCTTCAAGATAGCGGGGGAAGAAAGGAAGGCCGAATCCTCGGACTTGCCCGGAGCACTTGAGGCACTGAGAGCGTCGGAGCTGGATGTGGGACCGGAAGCCGGGACCGCATACTACGCCACCCGCGCGGAAGAGCAACCGGGCGAGCCGAGTCAATCGGTTCGCGCAGATGCTGGCCTGTTTCCAGTCACACAGTCCATGGCCGAAGAATTCGTCAAGCAAGGCCATTATGAGCGGGCGGCCGAGATATACGACATGCTCGTGGATCGGAACCCGGAAAACGAGCGCCTCAAACAAGCGAGAGCGAACGCGCTGAAAAAGAGCCAGGAAACAAGAGTGCTCGGTATTCTCAAGGGTTGGCTCGGAAGCATCGAGCAGATGAGATCGGAACTGACCACAGAGCAATGAGCAGCCTGCTGCCTGCCATACAGTCGCGTCTGCGCAACCTCCGCGTGGACGCTGTTCTTTTTAGCACCTCGGAAATACTCCCCTCGATCAATCTCCGGTATCTGACGGGGTTCACCGGTTCGGACGCGTCGGTCCTTGTTACTCGCTCGGAAAGGCATCTATTCACCGATGGACGCTATCAGTTTCAGGCTCGCCAGGAGGCCTCAGACATTCTGATTCACGTTGTCCGTCACAAGTTCGACGCGCTGGCTCGATCTCTGAACAGGGGGGGCGTACGGAGGCTCGCCATTGAATCGGGCAGGTTGAGCTACGAGTTCGTCACAACCCTTTCACAAAAGGTCCCAAATGTGGAGATGGTCCCGCTAAGCCACAGGTTCCTCGAGGGACTGCGTATCCGCAAGGGACCGGAAGAAAAGGAGAAGCTCGGCAAGGCCGCGGAAATAGCTTCCAGTTCTTGCCGTGAGCTGCTTGACTCGCCGCTCTCGGGAAGGGTGGAGTCCACGGTCGCAGTGGAGTTAGAGGGCTTGTTCAGGGGCAAGGGCGCGGACGGAATCGCTTTCGATACCATCGTGGCGTCGGGAGAGAGGAGCGCTCTACCGCACGGCAAAGCGTCGGATAAGGTGATCGAACCCGGCGATCTGATCGTAATAGACTTCGGGTGTCGATCGCGAGGGTATAACAGCGATGAGACCGTGACTTGCGTGGTCGGTAAGCCGACTTCGGACCAGGGGAAGATCCATGCGGCGGTGTACGACGCGCATATGAGGGCCATAGACTTCCTTCGGCTCGGAGTACCGGTCAAGGAGGTTGACCGGGTCGCCCGAAGGACGATTGACGATGCCGGATACGGCAGATACTTCATGCACGGATTGGGCCACGGGGTTGGCCTGGAGGTTCATGAGCCGCCTTATCTCTCGCCCCTTGGCAGGGGGAAGGTGGAAGAGGGGATGGTCTTCACGATCGAACCGGGGGTCTATGTGGAAGGTTTGGGAGGCGTGAGGCTGGAAAGCCTGGTTTACATGGGAAGGGACGGCCCTGAGATACTCTCCCGGATGTCCAAGAATTTGATTTCCGTAGATTGAAACAGTAAGCTCGTGGGGGCGCGACGAACTCCAATAGGGATGGACAGCGGGGCGTTCGTGCAACGAAGCCTTGGTCCGCGGAATGAAAGAGTTTCGCGCAGCCTCAAGAGTCTTGCTGATCGGATCTGGAATATCGGCGATTTCGCTCGAGAATCGCTGTGGTTTCATATCAGCAATTACGCTTGTTGGAGGACGCATGTATTCGACTCCCGATTTCAGGAAAGGCCTGAAAATAGAACTCAACGGAGAACCCTTCCTTATGGTGGATTTTCTCCATGTCAAACCCGGCAAAGGCGGGGCGTTTGTCCGAACCACGCTGAAAAGCCTGATCACAGGGAATGTTATTGACAAGACGTTCCGTTCGGGGGAGAAGGTCGGCAAACCGGATCTGGAAGAGAAGGCCATGCAGTATCTCTACGAAAGCGACGGCCAATTCTACTTTATGGACACGGAGACTTACGAGCAGTTGTTCCTCACCGATGATCAACTTGGCGAGAGCAGAAACTATCTCCAAGAGAACGTGGAAGTAGCCGTCCTGTTTCACAATGCAAAGCCCATCGGTGTTGAAGTACCCATTTTCGTGGAGTTGACGGTTGCGTCAACGGAACCCGGAGTAAAAGGAGACACTGCGGGGGGGGCGACCAAACCGGCCACCCTGGAGACCGGAATGACAGTCCAGGTTCCTCTCTTCGTAAATGAGGGGGACGTCCTCAAGATAGACACGAGAACCGGGAAGTACATCGAACGGGTTCGGTAAGCGAGACGCTTGGAACTCCTCCTTCATCCTATGGATAATCAGTGGACCTGTCGCCGCGGTGCTGTTCGAGGGCAGCGGGGGGCGCGAGGCTACTCTCAGCTCGGCGCGGCAAGTTGCACGACTCGCCCGGATGAGAAACAGAATTCGAGAGGACTTTGCTCATGGACCCGTTAGGGCTCGTTGTTCTCGATGACCAGATATTTCTGAACCGTGTAGCGAACCGGGGAATGGAACAGGGCATCTTCACCCGGGATCGAGCGGACGAAATCATACGTATTTCCGTGGCCATGGCCAACAAATACGTTTTGACCAAGGAGGTGGACTTTCGATCCACCCATGAACTGGCCAAGGTCCAGGAGACGATCCTGAAGCTCGTGGGGGTCGGCCTGGAGATCAAGAGTGGCGGGGATGTGGAGGAAGGCGTTCGAATCCTCATGTCGGATTCCCCCGTTGATCTGTTCCGCCTGGCATACACGCGCATCGAAAAACTCAGGGACCGGTGGGCACTCTTACTCAAGGACCATCGTGTGGAGATCCTCGTGAGTCCGGAAGAGTACGAGACGCTCAGCGATCTCGCGTGTCAGCGCCTCACGGAATTGAGCATTTTCACGGAACAGGAACTGGAGACTATCCGTGGGATCACCCTATCGGACGAGCTCTTTCCGACTCTGGCCGTTGTCACGTACTACGAATCGGAGCTGGAACGATACGAGTTTATCCTGCGCATGAGGGATATCCTCCCGTTTCAGCTCCTCAACGCGTCGACCTCGGTGCGCGCGGAGAACCTCTCGGAGGTCGATTCGATCCGGGAGTCGCTCATCAACACGCTCATCATATCCGGCTGTGTCGATTCCGAGAATCCGGTGTCGGTCACCATGGCCGAGGTGCGACGCTTTCTGGAAACCTTGGGGCCAGTCGAATCAGCCGAGATTTTTCCTTCGGAGTACGAGGAGGTGGTGCTCGAGCTGATCCACGAATTGGCAGAGGACTTGAACGAGTCCGACGCGTCACGATTCACTTCCGACGTGGTACAGGTTGCGCAGAATCTTGTTGAGACCGTCATGAACGAGTGGGATACGCTCAATTCCCCCTCGGAGAATACCTTTTTCAAGAGGTGGTGCCGGCTGGCCATTATCGCAGACGCGCCGGACGTCATGGAAAGGATCCTCTCCACCGACGAACAGGTGGACGAGTTCGACTTCGAAATCATTGTGGAGCAGCTTGCCGGACTGCCCGAGGAGGACAGTCTGCGACTCATGAGCGACCTCCCCTGGAAGCATTTGACGAACGACCAGGTCATTCGTCTCTTTCAGGAATTCGCTCCCTACCAGCAAGCCGCTGGGCGCAAAGCGTCTTTGGAGGGATTTACCGCGGCCGAACTTGTTGACCTCCTCGAGGTGCTCCGTCCGGACGCGCTCAAGAAACTCCTGCCCGAACTGAAGAAAGCCACGGCCCGGGCCGAATTCACCATGGAAGACCTGGAACTGGTGGCCGCATTGCCGCACAAGGAGATCACGCACGTTCTGCGGGCGGCCAACCCCCCGTCGGACTACGAACCCACCCAGATCGTGGCTGAATTCAGCGAGTCATCCGATTCAACCCGCCGATTACTCCTCTATGCATGCTGGGGAACGGAACTCTTTCCTGAGCTGATTCAAGAGGCCACCATCACCGAGCCGGGTTTCGTTGCCGTTTTCGTCAAGAAACTTTCTGTCGGGGAGGTGGGACCGTTTTTTGAATCCGCGGCCGGAACCGAAAGACCCCGCCTCGTCCGGTCCAGGAAGACCGGCCCCCGGTTGGAGTTCTCGGCAAAGCATCTCAGCGGTCTCTTTGATTCCCTGCCACGAAACAAAAAGAAAGCCGCGCTGAAATACTTCGGCTACGACTCCTGACCGGGCTTCGTGTGAAAGACCCCAAGGGAGGCACCGACTGGGCTGGCAAAAATGTAGTTGCGTCGAGGAGGGAGGGGGAAGCACACTGCGCCCGCGCAGCCGTCCATGATCGCCCGGAAATTGGCGTTATACCACCGTGCTTTCTAACAATGAACATTGAGGTAAGGAAAATGAGTGAGGG
>CAZCDS010000001.1:0-400054 GCA_964497585.1 uncultured Syntrophaceae bacterium | reverse complement strand
GGTCTGGGTAGGGCCTTTTTGCAAAAAGGCCCTACCCAGCGAACTCTTCCGAAATCCCCTCCACGTGGAGGCGTAGTGGACGGACGGGTCCGCAAACGGATGATACTGACAGGGATTCTTCAGGGGATCGGGTGTCGTCCCACGGTCTATCGTCTGGCCACGGGGCTGGGGCTGGGCGGTTGGGTGATCAACTCGACCAGCGGGGTGCGCATCGAGATCGAAGGTACCGAGGAGCAGTGTTCCGCGTTCGAGCGGGAGCTTCCCGGCGCGATTCCTTTTCCCGGTGAGATCCGGACGACGGCTGTTGAGCAGATTCCCTCACTCGGTGAAGAGACCTTCCGCATCGACGCGAGCCTGGAGGATGAACGTACGATCACGCCGATCCCGCCGGACGTCGCGGTCTGTCCGGAGTGCGTGGCAGAGCTGTTCGATCCGGGCAATCATCGGTACCTCTATCCTTTCATCACATGTACGTTGTGCGGTCCCCGGTTCACGGTGGTTCGGGCCTTTCCGTACGATAGAGAACGCACGAGCATGGCGGACTTCACCATGTGTCCGCGATGCCGTGCAGAATATGAAGACCCGCCGGACAGGCGTTTTCATTCGCAGACCAATTCCTGCCCGGAATGCGGCCCCGAGCTGGAGCTCACCGATTCCACCGGTGCTCTGCTCGAGGGCGACCCGCTCATCGAAGCCATCCGTTTGCTTATGGAGGGCAAGGTCGTTGCCATCAAGGGTGTCGGAGGTTTTCATTTGGCCTGCGACGCGCGCAACGAACGGGCGGTCCGAGTCCTTCGAGAGCGAAAGGGTCGTGAAGAAAAACCCTTTGCCGTGATGATGCCCGACTTGGAGACGGTTCGCCAATACTGCCAGGTGAGCCGCTCGGAAGAAGAGCTGCTCGTGTCTCCCGTCGCGCCGATCGCACTCCTTGCCACCCAGGGCGACCGCGTCGCGCCCAATGTCGCTCCCTTCATCGGAACCCTGGGCGTGATGCTGCCGTACTCGCCAGTTCACCATCTCCTCTTCCGGCATCCCGCGATTCCCAAGGGGGAGCGGCCCCGGGTGCTCGTCATGACCTCGGGGAACCGGTCTGAAGAGCCGATCGCGCGGGGCAACGGGGAAGCCCTGAAGCGGCTCCAGGATCTGGCTGACGCGTTTGTCCTGCACAACAGAGATATTGAACTGCGAGCCGACGACTCCATATTCCGGGTCATCGGGGCGCGGCGCACGGTGTTCCGCAGATCACGGGGTCTCGTGCCTGGTGAGTTCCCTCTGAACGGAGACCTGGCAGAGGGTTCAGTGGTCCTGGGTGCGGGAGGGGATCTGAAAAACGCACTTGCTATCATCAAGGGAGCCCATGCCGTCCCCGGTCCGCATGTGGGAGATCTCGCGTCTCCGGTTGGGCAGGATTATTTCAAGCAGTCCGCGAAAGTGCTCACCGATTACCTCGAGGCCAGGCCCGGCGTCATCGCGGTGGACCCCCATCCCGAGTACTTCAGCAATACGCTTGGACGAGACATGAACGCTCCCGTTGAGGAGGTTTTCCATCATCACGCGCACGCGGTAAGCCTTCTCTTCGAGCATGGCTTGAGTGGACCGGCGCTCTTTACGGTATTCGACGGTACGGGGTATGGCACGGACGGGACCATCTGGGGCGGCGAATTCCTTCTGGCGGACACCTCCTCCTTTAGGAGAGAAGGGCATATCGGGGTGTTTCCGCTGCCTGGCGGTGAAGCCGCAATTCGTGAGCCGGCCCGCATATTGGCCGCGCTGCTCGCGGAACAGGGCACGCTCGCCGAGAAGTTCCTCCCTTTGATGGGAGACCGGGCGAGGTATGCACCCATCTGGCTCGAAGCGGTGAGCAAGGGAATCAATTCCCCGCTCACGTCTTCCGCGGGGCGGCTCTTTGATGCGGCCGCGGCCGCGGTCGGGTTCCGCGGAAAGGTGACCTTCGAGGGCGAAGCCGCAATGTGGCTCGAAGCCCAGGCAGATCCGTCGGAGAGGGGTGAATACGCATTCTCCCTAACCCACGAGGACGCGCTCACGGTCGATGGAGCTGCAGTCATACGAGCACTGGCCGAAGACATTCTATCCGGCACACCCAGAGAGATTGCCGCGGCCCGCTTTCACAACAGCATGGCACGGATTGTCTTCACTGTCATGACGATGCTCACCGAGAAGCGCGCAATCAGGACGGTCGGGCTCACCGGAGGCTGCTTCCAGAACCGGCTCCTCACCGAGCGAACATCCGAAATGCTGGAGGGGACCGGCCTTCGACTGCTCCTGCACGAATCCATCCCCCCCAACGACGGCGGCATCGCGCTGGGACAAGCCTTGTGCGCCAGGGCCAGGAGGAGAGCGCAAGAGGACAAACAGGGGTAAGAGTCGTCCAGGCGGACCCCCGAAGCACGCTTGAAAGACTCCCAGGTTTCAAGCGGGGAGACTCCGTGTCGTCGTCAAGATGCGCCAGCCTGCCGGTGATGAGTTGTGAGTATCTCTGTGGGGGCACCGGCGACGCAGGTTCCACAGCAGACTCGCCGGGAACAGAAGCAGGTCCGGGGAAGCCGTCACGGTCATCGCTCTATGGCACACCGTTGGTGGGCGTGGACAAAAGAATTCCGATTGTCGGAAACGGCATTATCGACTCGGTTGTGCTACAATCCCTCGACGAATCCACAAGGAAAGGTTCGATAAGGATGTGCCTAGCGGTTCCCATGCAACTCGTAGAGATAACGGGAGAGAATTTGGGTAGGGTCAATTCCGGAGGGGTCCGCACGGATGTCAGCCTCATCATGCTACCCCAGGCAAAGGTCGGAGATTACATCATCGTTCACGCGGGCTTCGGCATCGAGGTGCTCGATTCGGAAGAGGCTCAAATCAGGCTTGATCTTTTTAGGGAGCTGGCCGAGGCCACGGCCCACCTGGAGGACGCGTGAGATCCTCGGATGAGACGAAGGCCGCCCGAGCACTGGCCGAGGAGATCGCGCGGGTCTGCGCCAAGGCGGACGGTAAGCTAAGGTTCATGGAGGTGTGCGGCACACACACCATGGCCATCGCGGAAAGCGGTCTGAAGAGCATTCTACCCGACAATCTGATGCTCGTCTCCGGACCCGGTTGCCCGGTCTGCGTCACAGAGACGAGCTTCATCGACCGGGCCGTGGCGATCGGACGAGAATATGACGCCTGCCTCGTAACCTTCGGCGACCTCGTGCGAGTTCCCGGCACCTTGGGCTCGTTAGCCACCTTCCGTTCGGAAGGCGGTCAGGTGAGGGTGATCTACTCGCCTCTCGACGCAATCGAGATAGCCTCGGCGCAGGCGCCCCACCCCACGGTCTTTCTGGGAGTCGGGTTCGAGACGACCATCCCCACCGTGGCCGCGACTCTGAAGACCGCGGTAGGCCGGGGGGTGGAGAACCTCTTCGTTCTACCCTCGTTCAAGACGATTCACGAGCCGCTGAAGGTCCTTGCAGCGAAGGAGATTCTGGACGGCTTCCTGCTTCCGGGCCACGTATCCGCAATCATCGGGTCGGAGTCGTACGCGTATCTTGTGGACGATTATGGCAAACCCGGTGTAGTAGCCGGTTTCGAGGCCCTCGACATCCTGCTGGGGCTGAAGGATCTCGTGCGCGCAGCGGTGGAAGGGACGCCCAAGATCGTCAACGCATACAAGCGAGTGGTCCGTTCCGAGGGAAACCCCGCGGCCCAGGAAATTATCTACGAGGTCTTCGAGCCCGCTGACGCTTCCTGGCGGGGACTCGGAACGATTCCGGGAAGCGGCTTGACCCTTGCAGCGCCCTATTCGCAATGTGACGCGGGGGCGCGTTTTCCGGTTGAGGTTCCACCAGCCGAAGATGACCCGAGGTGTCTGTGTGCTGCTATCCTTACAGGCAGTGCCACCCCTGAAAAATGCGGACTCTTCGGGCGACAATGTACCCCGGAAGAACCGATCGGACCTTGCATGGTTTCTTCCGAGGGAACCTGTGCGGCACACTACAAATACGGGGATGTGACGCGGCGGGGCTGACATGTCTCAGACGAATAGCTGTGCATTGGAAGGCGCAATGGTGCATCCCGCGCGAGATGAAGCACCCGCCAGCCCGTAGACTTCTGCCATGCCGGCTGGTACCCTGGGAGCCGAAAGGTGGTTGGAAAGGACGGGAATGCAGAAGAACCTGAGAGTTCTCCTCGGACACGGAGGAGGCGGCAAACTCACCGGCAGACTCATCCGCGACATTATCCTGCCGAAACTGGACCGCGGTCGACTCGGCCCCCTTCCTGACTCAGTGGTGCTTTCCGGGCTGGACGGAACCATTGCGTACACGACTGATTCTTACACGATCTCTCCGGTATTCTTTCCCGGTGGTGACATCGGGAGCCTCTCCGTACACGGGACGGTCAATGATCTGGCGTGTTCCGCGGCTCGGCCGGTTTTTCTCTCGGCGGGGCTGATTCTGGAGGAGGGGTTCCCCATGGATCAGCTCACCACCATCCTTGAATCGATGGCCAAGGCCGCTGACGAGGTGGGAGCGGAGATCGTCACCGGAGACACGAAGGTAGTTCCTCGGGGGAGCGCAGACGGGATATTCATTAACACTTCCGGCATCGGAGTCGTTGAAGGGTCGATGCGCCTTTCTCCGGAACTGATCGGCGAGAGGGACGAGATCGTCGTGAGCGGTCCGATCGGGAACCACGGAATCGCGGTAATGCTGAGTCGGGCCGAATTTTCCTTCGATTTCGAACTCGTATCGGACAGTGCGGCAGTATGGCCGCTCGTTGAAAGGTTGACCGCGCTCGGTCCCGACCTGAAGTTTCTGCGCGATCCCACGAGAGGTGGTCTGGCCGCGACGCTCAACGAAATCGCCTCGCAGAGCGGGAAGGGCGTCGTCATTGAGGAGGCCGCCATTCCCCTGGACGAGTCCGTGGTTGCCGCGTCGGAGATGCTTGGTATTGATCCTCTGCAAGCGGCAAACGAAGGCAAGATCGTCGCCGTGGTGGAGAAGGGCAGGGGCACGGAGGTTCTGGAGCTGTGGCGGGATCACCCGTTGGCCAACGCCGCGGCCGTTGTCGGGAAAGTCACCTCGGACGATCACGCGCAGGTGGTCATGATCACTCGGATCGGAGGGTCGCGGGTCGTGGCGGAACCGTCAGGAGAGCTGCTGCCCCGGATTTGCTGATTTCCGCGTGGAACGACAACTCCCGTTGATGGAGGCCGGCTCTCCTGTCGCGTGGTCGTATTCAAGGGGGTCGAACTCTTCTCCTACCCCGACCCCCCAGAGGGACAGGGTGAAGGCAAATCCGGACCGAGTTCACCGGATCGGGGTGAATGCGTATCGGCGGGGACGCGCCCCGACAAGAAGCCAGCGCCGGCATGATCGTCGAGAGAGCGATATCTCTCGATCGGCTTTTGCTCAAGTCAATCCTTCAAACTGGAGAAGCCCATGACTGAAACAACCGACACAAGGAAACCGAAAGATCTCGAATGTCACTACTCTGTTTCGGAAGCATTGGGAGGACCGAGTCGGAATCAAGATGGTGAGAATCCGTACGAGAACGCTTTGGCCCAGTTCGATAAGGCTGCTTCCTATCTGAAACTCAAGCGCGGCGTGGTGAACATGCTCAGGTATCCAAAAAGGGAACTCTCAGTCACCTTCCCAGTAGAGATGGACAATGGCGAGATTCGCATGTTCAGAGGTTACCGGGTGCACCACAGCGCCGTGCTCGGTCCTACCAAGGGCGGGATACGGTACGCAAACAACGTTAGGCTCGACGAGGTGCGTGCGCTGGCCATGTGGATGACCTGGAAATGCGCGCTCATGAACTTGCCCTTCGGCGGTGCCAAGGGGGGGGTGCTCGTGGACCCCAAGACCCTCTCCCGGGGTGAACTGGAAAGGCTTACGAGACGGTACGCGACCGAGATAACTGTTCTAATGGGTCCTGATCGAGACATTCCCGCGCCCGACATGGGAACCGATCAGCAGATCATGGCATGGATAATGGACACATACTCGATGCATGTGGGCTACTCCGTCCCCGCGGTGGTGACGGGCAAGCCCGTCCAGATAGGAGGCTCTCTCGGTCGCACGGAGGCTACGGGAAGGGGTGTCGTCAACACGCTGGAGGAGGCCCTGCGATTCAGGGGGGAAAACCCGGCGGGGATGACCGTTGTTGTGCAAGGCTTTGGTAACGTGGGCTCAGTGGCCGCGGCCTGCTGCGCTGAACTCGACATGAGCGTTATCGCGGCCAGCGATTCCCGGGGTGGCGTGTTGAACGAAGACGGGCTGGAAATCCACGCGCTGAGAAGACACAAAGAAGGGACGGGATACCTGGCGGGATTCCCAGGCGCGACGGAAATCACCAATGAAGAATTATTGACCCTCAAATGTGACGTGCTCGTCTGCGCGGCCGCGGAAAACCAGATTACCGCAAGAAACGCGGACAAGATACAGGCCAGGATCATCGCGGAGGGCGCCAACGGTCCGATTACTCCGAACGCAGACGAGATTCTGATAGACCGGAATATCTTCGTTCTTCCGGATATCCTGTGCAACGCGGGCGGAGTGACCGTGAGCTATCTGGAATGGGTGCAGGATCTGCAGTCCTTTTCATGGCCCCTGGAGCAGATCAATCTGCACCTCAGAAACATCATGGTCCGGGGGTTCAACGAAGTCATGGGATGTTGCCGGACTCATAACGTCCCGAGTCGCATCGCGGCACAAATACTCGCTATCCAGAAGATCAATGAGGCAATTCTGATCCGGGGGATCTATCCTTGACGCGCGTTGCCTAACGGACGACGCCGGTGCTCGGCTCTCCAGGTCTCAAGCTCTTCCAGAATTGCTTGGCCGATCGCGTACTTGTCGAAGCTGATCGAGTTCCGGGATGAGGGGCTGTTCAGGAGTTCAATCACCGCCCGAGAGGCCTGGTGGCCGAAAAGTTCTTCTTCGGCAAATACGAGCATATTCTCTTTCGGCACGCTCCTCACTCTCAGCTCCTGCTCTCCTCCGCCGTGACTTTCGGGGATCAGAACGGCGTTGGCGCCTGTGAGGAGGATCTCGTTCACCGTATTGTAACCAGCTCGCGAGATGACGAGTCGGGAATGATTGATGAGGTCTACTAGGTCGGGTACAAAGTGGAGGAACTTGACCCCCCGGCTCAACGGGTGATCGACGATCGCCTCCGCCACATCTCGGGCAAGATAGGGGTCGAGGACCATCACGATCTGGTGCTCTCTGTCGGCTCCTGTTTCACGAAATATCTGCAGGAGCCTGACGGAAAGGTCGAGGACTCGCCCACCCCTCCCCAGAGAAGCCAGGATGACGTTTCTGTCGGTGAGTCCGTAGCGCGCGACAACCTCTTCTCCAGAGGAGAGTTCCTCTTGGACCTTTCGCGTGATTTTTCCGAGATACCGAATTTTCTTTTCCAGATCGGGATCATCGCCGAGGAAAGCCTTGTTGATATCGATGACTTCTCTGTCCTCCAGGACGTACATGAAATCGTAGAGCAGGCCTATGTTGATCGATTCAGATCTGTGTCTGGGATTCTCGTAGGGGATCGTCAGAAGCGGGACCCATCTCATGATGCCCCGACAGATGTGCGCCAGCGCGAAATCCGCGGGACCTCCCTTGCGCATCCATTTCTTCATTAACAGAGGGATGAGTTCGCTCATCTGGCCGGTCATGTTGTGTTCGATGAGGAGCGCGTCCGGTTGGAAGAAGTCGAAGGTTTCCAGGATGAGACGCTGCCGGAATTCAAAGATGGACTCAAGGTCGCAGTCTCCCAGGTACCTCGGCATAAGCCGATTGTCCTGCGCGTCTATGTCGAGCTTGACCGAAGGGAGCTTGACGACCTCAATCCCCTCCCGGAAGAAGATCTGGGGAACGGAACTACTCGAGAGCACAAGGAAATCAATGTCAGGGCGCGATTTGCGCATACCCGTGATCACCGCAAGCGTACGGAACACGTGCCCCAACCCAATGGAGTTGTGGGTGTAAACCAGAATTCTCCTGATATTCCTGGCCATTCCTGGTCTATACTCCTCTCATCTACCCCGAGCAAGCGATAATTAGGAGATTGGTGTTTTATAGCGTCTACCAAAAATGAGATCCGAAATTCTCATCGACGGTTCGACCGGCTCTCCCTGCATCAATATACAATGCGGAGGTTGGAGGGGAGGTGAGTCTTCCCTCCGAAGCCAGTGGATGACAGCCTCACGGCCGAGCACCGTGCAATCCGGGGCGAAGCGGGGGAGGGTTCGAGCACGACCCCCCCGCTTCGGAGTACCGTCAGATCATAAGAATACCGAAGCCTCCTACCTGCGGCAATCCGTCCTTGTTTTGGACACACCCTCTAAGCCCTCAGGGCGGCCCCGATATGGAAATCGGGTGTTACCTCTTTGCCCATACCCTGTTATCATTTCGAAAACCTGCTATACCACGCATCCGAGCGCATCGCATCCGGTCAGCTCCAGCTCTTTACAGAGGTGGCAGGCAACCAGATGATCGGGCTCAATCTCCTCGAGTGCCGGAACATCATGGGAGCAGACCTCCTGCGCGTACAGGCATCGCGGATGGAACGGACATCCCGGGGGAGGATGTATCGGGTCCGCTGGCTCTCCCTTCAGGACAATCCTCTGGGCTATTACATCCGCCCTTGTGCTCGGAACGTTCGAGAGAAGCGCTTCCGAATACGGATGTCGCGGCCTCGCGAAGAGAGGTGCAGCTGGCGCGTACTCCATCACCCGACCGACGTACATTACCACGATGTTCTGGCTGAAATGCCGTATCAGACCGAGGTCGTGGGATATGAAGAGATAAGCCAGTCCAAATTGGTCCTGAATATCCAGGGCAAGGTTGACGATCTGGGCTTGAACCGACACATCGAGCGCGGAAGTCGGCTCGTCCGCAACGAGAAGCTTCGGATAGAGGGCCATGGCCCGGGCAATGCCTATGCGCTGGCGTTGACCTCCCGAGAATGCATGGGGATATCGGTTGAGATGATGCAGCTCAAGGCCGACCAGCAGAGTCAACTCACGAACTCGCTCTTCAAGCTCCCGGCCGCGAGCGATATTGTTCACGACGAGCGGTTCCGCGAGGATCTGCCTGACCGTCATCCTCGGATTGAGCGATGCGAAGGGATCCTGAAAGACCATCTGTATATAGGGCCTCAGTGCTCTCATGCCGACTGGATTGATCGATCCGATGTCAACTCTCGGCTTACCGTTGGTCGGCTGAAACCAGATGTTTCCCTCGGTGGGACGGTACGCTCCCATAATCATCCGTCCGATCGTGGACTTGCCGCAGCCCGACTCTCCGACCAAGCCGAGCGTCTCGCCGCTTCTTATGGTGAAGCTGACCCCATCAACAGCTTTGACGTGGCCCACCACCTTCCTGAACACGCCCCGATATATGGGGAAGTGTTTCTTGAGGTTTTTCACTTCGAGAAGGATTTCCCGCTCAGACACTGCAACTCCTCAGAGATTTACGCAAACGGAGGGACACGCGACGTGATGCCCCTTGGCGACCTCGACCAGTTCGTAGGTCTGATCGCGGCATACGGTGTCGCCACCACAGTGATCACATCGCCCGAAGAAAGGACATCCTGGAATGACGGTATAAGGCTCGGGGAGCGTCCCATCAATTGTGGCCAGATGCCCTCTCACCGGTGTGTCTATCCCCGGTATGGACTCCAACAGGGCTTTTGTGTACGGGTGCAAAGGCTCTCTGAAAAGGACGTCCACCGGCGCGTGTTCCATAACCCGGCCGAAATAGACGACGAGCACATCATGGCTTATCTCGGAGATTACCCCAAGGTTGTGCGAGATGAAGAGTATGGACATGTGGAACTCTTCCTGAAGGCTCCGGAGCAGCTCCATTATCTGTGCCTGAATGGTCACGTCCAAGGCCGTGGTGGGCTCGTCCGCTATAAGTACGGTCGGATTGCAGACAAGGGCCATTGCGATCATCGCCCGTTGGCGCATCCCACCCGACAATTGATGGGGATACGCGTCGATCCGGTGCTCGGGCTGGGGAATACCCACGCGGCCAAGCATCTCCACGGCACGATTACGGGCCTCCGCCTTGGAGACGTCCGAATGGAGCATGACCGCCTCCATGATCTGGCTCCCCACCGAGTGCACCGGGCTGAAGGAATTCATCGGCTCCTGAAAGATCATTGCCACGTCAGAGCCTCGGATGCTCCGAGCTCGGGCGCCCAGGGGATCGAGCGCAGTCAGCTCAACGACCTCCGGTTCGTTGTTCCCGTTCTCCACTCGCAGGAAGATCTGTCCTTCCACAATGCGTCCCGGAGGCGGGACGATCCGCAGAATGGCCTGCCCAACCACGCTCTTGCCCGATCCAGATTCGCCGACGATGCCCAGCGTTTTACCAGGCTCGACCGAGAAGCTCACACCGTCGACAGCCCTGATCACTCCTGCGTCGAGAAAGAAATGGACCTTGAGATTTTCGACCTTAAGGGCCGGTATCATTTGACTACCTCGAATAGGGATCTACCGCGTCTCTGAGCCCGTCTCCAACGAAGTTGAACGCCAGCACGATGGCGATCACGAAGGCCACCGGAATCAGCAACCATGGGAAGAGCGCTATGGTCGTTACATTCTGAGCCTCCTTGAGCAGGACTCCGAGGCTCGTTATGGGGGGCCGAAGCCCGATGCCGAGAAAGCTCAGCGCGGTCTCGGCAAGGATCATGCTCGGAATTGCCAGGGTTATCGTCACGATGATATGGCTCGTGAAGGAAGGGAGCAAGTGGCGAAAGACAATCCTCGCGTGTCCCGCGCCCGCGAATCGAGCCGCCAGGACGAACTCCTCCTCTCGAAGCGCGATGAGCTTGCCGCGTACCATTCGGGCCAGATCGGTCCAGCCGATGAGAGAGAGAATGATCGTAATCGCGAAATAGACCTTCAGCGCAGCCCAGTGCGGCGGCATCGCTGCCGCAAGTCCCATCCAGAGGGGAATGCTCGGGAAGCAGCGAATGATCTCGATGGTCCTCTGGATAATGCCGTCTATCCAGCCGCCCACGTACCCCGAGACGCCGCCGAGAACCACCCCCAGCACCAGGCTGAGAAATACTCCGACCATGCCGATGGAGAGGGAGATCCTGCTGCCAAAAAGACAGCGAGTGAACATGTCTCGTCCCATCCGATCGGTACCGAACAGGAAGATCCTTGCGGGCGGGTCGACTCCGAAGAGGTGTAGATTGCTCTCCCACAAGCCCCAGAAGCTGTAAGGGGAGCCCCTGACGAGGAACCGAATCGGGTAGTACGAATCCGGCACCTCCGTGTAACATATCAGTTGGGTCTCAAGATTCACTTCCTGTCGCAAGGCTCGCACAAAGGGTCTTCTGAGCTTCCCCTTATGGTCGAATATATGGATCCGGGTCGGACCGGAGTAGATGCAGTCGATGTAGCGCTTGGTCTGGTCGTACGGGGCTACGAACTCGCAGAACACCGCGATCACATACAATAGACCGATGATCCAGAGCCCTATCATAGCCACCACGTGCTTCTTGTACCGCCACCAGATAAGCTGCCTGGTGGACGCGTTGAGATACTTCTCGTGTCTTTCTTTTTCTGTTGTCATACGCCTTCCCGGGCTCCGAATCTGATCCTGGGGTCCACCCAGGCGAGCAGAATGTCGGAGAGCAGGGTTCCGACCACGGTCAAGATGCTCAGGAGCATGATAAAGCTCCCTGCCAGGTGCATGTCCTGGCTCAAGAGGGCTTTCAAGAGCAAGGGACCGGTTGTGGGCAAATTCAAGACCACCGCGGTGATGGCGATACCGGACACCAGTTCCGGCAAGGTCCAACCGATCGTACTCACCAGAGGATTGATGGCCACCCGCACCGGATACTTGAGGATGAGATGGACTTCGGGCAGACCCTTGGCCCTGGCGGTTGTCACATATTGCTTTTTCAACTCGTCAAGAAGGTTGCCTCGAATGATGCGGATGAATTTCGCTGTGTGTGCCGTCCCGACAATTATGACGGGAATCCAGAGATGTTTCAGCAGATCCCACACCTTGGCCAACGACCAGGACGCGTCCTGGAATTGGGGCGAGAACAGCCCCCCAACACTCATGCCAAGGTAGGCGTACGAAAACCAGAGCAGCACAAGCGCGAAGAGGAAATTCGGTGTGGCGAGCCCGATGAATCCCACGAAGGTGAGGAAGTGATCCGTCCAGGAATACTGCCTCACCGCGGAATATATGCCGATCGGGACGGACACGGCCCAGGTGAAGATCAGCGTTGCGACGGAAATGAGAACCGTCAGGCCCAACCGCTCACCGATCAGTTCCGACACCGGCGTGTCCCATTCAAAGGAATAACCGAAATCCCCATGGAGGAAATTCCAGGCCCAGTGCAGGTACTGCATGTACTCCGGTTGATCGAGACCCCAACGTTGCTTGAGGGCCTGCAGTTCGGAGTGATCCACCATCTCGCCGCTCTCCTGGAGTTCCGCGACGTAGTTGGTCAGAAAGTCGCCCGGCGGCAATTGAATGATGATGAAGGTGATGATCGAAATCGCGATCAGGATGGGTATCATCGTCAGTATGCGACGGATTATGTAAGCGAGCATGACCGTCTCACAGCGGATGAAGATTCCGGCTGGGGCTTGTCTCGAGCCGGGTTAACACCGATGGTGATTCAACCTTGTCAAAAGTCGCGCTGTCCGCAACCCTCCATAGGGAGAGGTGGACTCTGTAGCGCTGGCTTTCCGGACTGTCACTCTTCCCTCAATTAGCGGACCGAAAGAGTCGTGTGGAAGCAGTTGCATAATGATGAAGGTGATGATCGAAATCGCGATCAGGATCGGAATCATCATCGGAATACGACGGACGATATAACCAAACATGACCCTTTCACTGCGGATAAGCGATCCGTCCTGAAGGTCTGTCGTACCCCCTCAAAAGATCAACGCTGTCAAGATTCGCCCTCACCGCACCCCTCTCCCAATGGGAAAGGGTATAGGTCACACTGCCGCTCCCCCAGAGGAGAGGACCTAGGCGAGTGTGCTTCCAACGAAACACACCACAACGTTCACTTCAAAGGCGGACGCCTGCCGTGCAGCACGAAGCGCCCCATGCTGGTCTCCGGAACACCCGGTCCCGAGTCTACTTCTTCGTCATGAAGAACTGTTCCGGATGGATCGGCCCGGGGTTCGGGTACGTCCAGCTCTGGAAGTCCCTCTTCGGGAGATTGTGCATGTTGTTCGCCACGACATAGTAATCGGGAGGATCGTGCACGAGCCCGATTACCCAAAGATTTTTCTCATTCGCGGCGATAATCTTGCCAAAAAGCTCCTTTTTCTTCTCATCGGAGACCGTGGAGAGGATCTCGCTGTACGTATCCATGAGCTCCTTTATCACCTTCGGGGGTTCCTCTCCTTGCTTGCCTCCGCTTTGATACCACTTTCCGAACAATGGCGCCTGGAGACTCTCCGTACTGTACGGAAAGTACCAGCGAGGCTCCAACAGACACTCCATGCCGCCGTCACCGGGCCAGAGCGCGATGTCATGTAAGGCCCCCTGGACGCGCTGGCGGAAAAGTCCGCGGGTTTCGGATTTAACTTCGGTGTCGATTCCCAGCTGGCTGATGTTGGATGCCAAGACCTCAGCCGTATCCACCCAACTAGGGATAGCAGCCATCACATCCAGGACGAGTTGGAGCGGCTTTCCATCCGGACGCATACGTTTCCCGTCGGAATCCGCCTTGAGGCCCATCTCGTCGAGCAGCGCCTTGGACTTGGCAGGATCGTACTTAATGTAGGCCTTTTCGTAGGACGCGCTGTAAAAGGGTGATTCCTTGAGCGGCGCGGCCTGCCGAATCGCTCCTTTGCCTCGATAAACGATCTTGTCTATTTCTTCCCTGTTGATCGCGTGGGAGAGTGCGATCCTAAACCTCCTATCCGAAAGGATCTTCTTCATGACCGGATCCTTGTGGTTCAGATTAGGGGCAAGAAGCAATCCCACGGAGGCCGTAGACGTCTTGGGGATGAGTCTGTAATTGCCCTGGCCCCGGCTCGCCAGAAGCAAGACGGACTTCTGCATGCCACCCAGGCGTCGACCCTGCATGTCGATCTCACCCGCGATGGCCTTCAAAAGGATTGTCTGGGATTCGGCCTGAAGTTCATGGACGATAGTGTCGATGTACGGGAGCTGATTCCCTTTCGTGTCAACCTTCCAATAATAAGGATTGCGTACCATGACGAAGCGCTGGGCAGGAGCGGGTATCTTGGTTATCCATGCGAGTATTGAAGGCATGTCCGTGCCGATGAAGAGGGCATGACGCAAGCTGGATGCATCCTGAAAGAGCTTCACCCAGGAAGAGACGTTCTTTTCCTTCATCAGCGCTTCCAACTCTTCGGGTTTGGCATATTTCTTATGGAATTTCTTGAGGTAATGCTTGGGCTTGGTCACCAATTCCATGCCGTGAGGGCAGGCAAGCTGCTGGAGGAAAAGACCGTACGGCTTGGTGAACTCGAACCTGATCGTGTAATCGTCGACCTTGGTCACTTTAGGCGGAGTCCCCTCGGGCGCGAGCCACTTGGGAATGCTGGGAGTCAGCTCCTTATTGAAGAGGATGTCATCAAAGTAGAAAAGGATGTCGTCCGCAGTAAACGGCGCCCCGTCCGACCACCGAACTCCTTTGGCAAGGTGAAATGTGAAAATTTTTCCGTTGCCGCCGATCTCCCATTTGGTGGCGAGATTGGGAACGATCCGGTAGTCGGGGCTCCATCGCACGAGAGGATCGTAGAGTATCCGGCGCGCGCCCACGAGATCCGACAGGCCCGTATAGGCCCTTCGCCAGGTCCCGCCGTAGACTCCCGGTTTCTCGATCGGCTTGACGACCACCGGCTTTGCCGGCAGTCTCTTGTCTACAGGATCGAGTTTGCCGGCCTTGACCAGTTTCGCCAACGAAGGGGCCTCATTGAAAGCCGCGGCCGTGCCGCCAAAGACCTGTGGAAACAACATGATTGTCGCTGCCAGACCAGCAATCAGCACTTCGTACCCCACCCTCATTCTCATGACTTCTCCTTTGCTTCAGGCTTCGGGCTACGCTCGTCCCGTATCAGCCGACATGATTCAAACCGGTTACCCGACCGACCCGGCCTCGGACGGAGGACAACAGTCCAACCTTCGCAAGACACGCTTTGAATCGCTCCTTTGCCATGGAGCACCGTCACGCGTCACGACCTTCCTTCCCAGCGTGTCCTCCCCATGAGCCGTTTGCTCAGATATTGGGGCGTACGGTAAACTATACCTCGCAATCATCTTTGGAGACATATTTCATAGAATAGGCTTTGTTCCGGCCCGGTCAAGGCTTATTAAGAACAACCGTTAAAAAGGGATGTCATCTTCAGGCGGCGGCGGCTCGTACGAGCTCTCGTCACGCCTTGCACGAGCATCGTCCTGGGTGGGGCGGCGAGAGGGTTCCTGCTTCCGGTCGTACCCACCGCGGCCTTCCCCCTGGGGTGAACCCCCGCCTCCGAGCATGATCATGTCGTTGGCAATGATTTCGATAGTCGTTCGACGGTTACCATCCTGGTCTTCCCATTCTCGGCTCTGGATACGTCCCTCGATGAAAACCTGGCGACCCTTGCTCAGGTACTCTCCGCAGACTTCACCAAGCCTTCCCCAGGCCACCACTCGATGCCATTCGGTCCTCTCCTGGTCATTCCCGTCCCGATCCTTCCAGCGCTCGGATGTGGCCACTGTGAAGTTGGCCACCGCCCGGCCGGACGACGTGTACCTCACTTCAGGGTCCCGACCCAGGTTACCGAGGAGAAGCACCTTGTTCAACGACCTCTGGGCCATGCGTCCCTCCATTTCGCGTGCGAACGTATCATGGAGCGCATCCGGATTTGCGGCCAAGGTCAGGCTCAGTACAGGAGCGCCCCACGGTAACCCTTGACCAAAAGTCCGAAGAAAACGAGCAGGCTCGGGACGGCAGATCGCTTTCTTACCGCACTTGAGATCGGCGCACGATTCAATGACAGTCACCACAATAATGATTGCCGTGGCCGCAGGTTAAAGGTTATCCTCCACGAAAAGGTCGCAGGTTGTCAAGGCGAAACGCGGTTCAGCCCCAAATAGCTTGACGTGCCGCCTGAAGGGCCCTGCCCCCAGATCAATCTCAGGGCGCGTGACAGGGCAAAAGGTGACAGGCCGCGTGAAGAGACGCTTCAAAGGAGGCCTGTCCTGACCGTCCGGCAAAGAATCGCGCAGTTGCTCCGAGAAAAAGAACTCACGGTAAGGGACCTCTCCCGCATTCTGGGGATTCGAGAAAGAGAGGTTCTGGAGCACCTTCCCCATGTCCGGAGATCCGCCGGCAAAAGGCTGAACATCTTTGCCGCGCCCGCTATGTGCCTGAACTGCGACTATGTCTTCAAGGATCGGCGACGCTTCTCGACTCCCGGACGCTGCCCGGTGTGCAAGTCCGAACGGATCACCGAACCGGTGTTCGGGATAAAGGAATAGGAAAAGCGGCGCAGGCCGCAGGTACAACTCATCGATCCAGATAGGCAGAGACGCGGTGATGGGTCATAGGAATATGCTTCTCCATGATCTCGATTGTCGGCCCTTGAATTCCAGACCATTCTGTCCTGATGGCAAGTGCTTCCTGTCTAGGCAGCCCTAATGAAGGACCTGAAGGCTCAATCAAGCGAAGCCCCGCGATGAGTGAAGAAGAAGACCAGAATTTGGCATTGTCTCTTGCGGCGGTTTCCAGGGTGTTGATCTTATGTGTACAGGACCAAAGAAGCCGCTCACTGATTGCCGAGAGGAGGGCAAGAGGAAATGAGAGAAAATCCTGACAAGGGTCTTGATTTCGAACAAGTATGCGAATTCGACGCGGATGCGCCGCAGCCGGTCCATGAGGAGCGATTGAAGGCTGCGGTCCAAAGTACGGTTCAATCCTGCTACGAGGAAGAGACGATAGACAACGTCGGGGCCGCGCTCCTGCCGTCAACCGACGAAATTATACGTATCATCCACATCCTTCAGGATATACTCTTTCCCGGTTACTTCGGCAGGCAGGAGCTGGCCCATTCCACGGTCGAATATCACCTGGGAAACGAAATAACCACCGCCTACGAAATGCTGGCCGCGCAGATCTCACGGAGCATCCGGCACGAATGCCGCAGGATGGACAGCCTCTGTGTCAAATGTGTCCAAAAGGGCCATGAAGAGGCCCTGATCCTGATAGAGAAGTTTCCCGAGCTGAGGAGAATGCTCGCGTGTGACGTGCGCGCCCATTACGACGGGGACCCCGCATCCAAGAGTCTCGACGAGATCGTATTCTGCTATCCGGGTCTTTTTGCCATCTTCGTGTACCGGGTAGCCCACGAGCTCTTTTCTCGAGGGATACCTCTGATGCCGCGCATCATGACGGAACACGCCCACTCGTTGACGGGGATCGACATCCATCCGGGAGCGGAGATCGGTTCCGACTTCTTCATCGATCACGGGACAGGGGTGGTGATTGGAGAAACCACCGAGATAGGCAACCGCGTACGCATCTATCAGGGGGTCACCCTCGGCGCACTCTCGGTTCCGCGAGAGTCTGAGGGCGGCAACTCTCTCCGGGGAGTCAAGCGCCATCCCAAAATCGAGGACGACGTCACTATTTACGCTCAGGCAACAATTCTCGGCGGGGCTACCGTCATCGGGGCGCGATCGGTCATCGGGGGTAACGTGTGGTTGACGTCATCGGTACCGCCGGACACGACGGTGCTCATTGAAACCCCCCGACACGTGTTTAAAGATGAAGGCCGGAACCACGCAACGTCGAAAGGAGCTGAAGGAAGCGATTAATTTTCCGGGCTGTGTAGTGACGGCATCCCTCGCGGAGCGTTCGTGCCAAAAAAGGTTCATCAGGAGTGTGCAAAATCTTGAAGCCGTGAAGGCTTTTTGATAAAATTTAATAAAGTTCTGCTAACACACGAGCCTTTGTTGGGCAAAGTAGTTGTTACTGAGGTTCTGCGTCGCTGTCCGTAACATTCGTACAGTGGGAATGTGGTCGATGTTGCGTGGGCGCACGTGGGGACCCGAAGGAGAGAAAAGCCTCGAGAGGGTTCCAGCCTGAAGAGCACGGGTTCAGGGTCGGTGACTTGATTCGCCGTAGCGTGCCGGTGGGATTCAATTGGGCGTTATTACTGGGGCAACGATTCGAAATCGAGGAACATCGCTGAAGCGAGACGACGGTCAAGGGCTGGTCTACCTATTCGGGGGCAGCTTCACGTGGACCACGACGACCCAACATGTACCGGGAGCGGAGGGTCGGCGGGACGACTTATTACCCGGAGACCGCTGTGAAGTTCACTCGGGTGGGGTGAACGGGGTATCGGTCTGGTGAATGCTACCGAAGGGCGAGTTGGTCTCTTTTCCGTTCGTGTACGGGGCTTCATGGAGATCATAGAGTGAGGAGTGTGGGAATCGGCTCGGGTGTGGATTGCCTCCGCTGGGGGCCTCGCGCGAGATCGTTCAAGGCCTACTTATTTGTCGAGCAGATGGACGGCAGGGGGAAAGGACGGCACTGAAATGATCAGAAACATGAAAATTAAAAATTTCAAGAACTTTCGGGACGCTGAATTTGACGTCAGGCCGCTGAACATCTTCATTGGCCCCAATGGAGCGGGGAAGTCAAATCTCGGCAACTTCTTGCTCATGGTCAGCTTTCTCGCTTCAGGCCCTTTCAGCAGCGCATTTGGTCCGGGTCCCTTCACCTTCAGACAGACGCTGAGCAGACGGGAGAAGGACGATCCGAATCCGCAGGATCAGGAACTCTATTTTAAGGTGACTCTGGCGGTCGATGGTGTCAACTACGAATACACCCTGATTTTCACCGAATTGCGGCGGCATGAGTACCTCATCAAGGAGGAGACTCTTCAGGAGGTCCAGGGAGAGATTCTCTTCACCATTTCCGATGTTAAAGCCCGAGAATCGAAAATGGCCCAGATGAGAAAAGGGCACGCGTGGAACGATGCGGAACGGAGGATTCGCTCCGTTGCCCAGTTCCTCTCCAAAATCAAGAGATACCGCTTTGTGCCGGACCTGATCAAGAAGCCTTCACCTGTGCAGGACTCCTACCTGCTCGACCACACCGGGGAGAACCTCGCAGCGGTAATACACTATCTTGAGAAAAACCACCCTGAGAATTTCCACAACATCGTGGAAGAATTGAAGCGGACCGTACCGAATGTGCGCCGAATTTTCACTCCCCACCTGGGTGACCCCCACCAGGTAGGAATCGGTGTCGAAGAGCACAGCAAGTCCGGTTACTTCGTAGGCCCGCAGCTCTCGGACGGGTTCCTGGTATTCGCGGCCTTGTGCACCCTCTTCAATCTGCCCGATCAGCCCCGCATCTTCTTCATCGAGGAGCCCGAGACCTATCTTAATCCGAACAGACTTCGGGTCTTGTACGGGCTGATGCATCGATTCGCTGCACGCAACACTGACAAACAGGTGCTCATGAGTTCCCATTCTCCCTATTTCATCGATTGGTCCGATGAGAGACCCGGAGAGCTGACACTGATGAACGAGCACGCCGGCTGGGTCCGGTTTCACAATCTCAAAGGCGTCTCAACCCTCCGTGAGTTCCTCGAGGAGGACGCGTGGGGCAGACAATGGGTGGAAGAATTTTTCCGAGCCGACCATGCCGACGAGCCATTGCCGGGATTTGCCCAGGGCGCCGTGAATGAAGAGGATTCCGTGGCTCACGGAGTGTAGGTAGCCCGTGCTGAGCGCCTCGCCTGTTCGATGATGAGGCACGGGCGCGCGAGCCAGACCGGCCGTACCAAAGACACGAGTTGGGTCCCGATACAGGATCGGGAAAAGAAAAAGGGGCCTCCTCCGATCAAGAATGAGGTCTCTATCTCTTTCAGAGCCGAACGACCGGTGAGGGGAGCTTCGTCCCAAGGTCTAACGCGGTCCAAGGTCTTGAGTAATAAACTATTTCATTTGTTTCTTGCCAGGCGCAGGACAGGCGGACATGCGGATGCCGCGCTGCCTCACAATCTCCTGCTGCCGTGATGGAGACATCTGTAGCGGCGTTTTGAGACGCTCATCCCTTCGTGACGGGCCGAAGAGGATCTCTATGCGAAACGTGGTACCCGTCTGGGCGCAGAATCCGCCATAATCTTCCCGCGCCGTATCCTTCGACGACCTTTCTTGTAATCACGAGCCTGAGAGATGCGGCCAGGGACACCCTTGAGGGACAGAAATTTCCGCCTTGCGAAACGGTTGTCCGTATCCCGGTATTCTCACCGACCGGACCATGCCCTCCCAGAGGCCTGAAGAGCATTCGGGAATCTTGACCGAGTTACCGATAAAAAGTTCTTGACTTATTTGGTAGGGCTTAGTACACTAAGCCATTAACCCTGCCGGGTTCCGGATGATGTGTGCTGAGGAGTGCCTCCCTTTGCTAGTAATTTGGTGACGTCATGCGGTCAAAGGGGTCGGGCCGAGAGGAAACAAGTTCCCGTTAAGTGGCCCCGGGTGTCCCTTTCGAGAGAGAAAATGGCCAACAATGCCGGCGTTGCACTATTCCCTCCGGATGAACCGATTCAGTGCCTGTTCCTGATAGGGATGGCGTTGCTGTACGCCTTCAAGATCTGTGTGCTCATGAGGAAGCGAGATCCTCATAATGGCCTTTCTGGGCGCCGGTCCGGCGAGATGAGTGGATGGATTAGGAGATAGTTGGCGACGTAGCTTGCCGTGAAAGAGTATCTTCCTTTTGACGCAGATCGCAAAGAGTTTGGCCGACTGTCCAGCTCAGACGAGCTGGCGGCGGATCTGCACCTGCCCGCTGTTGCACGACATGACACCCCAAATGTACGAAGGGATATCGACGGAGACATTACCCCTGGGCGAGGTTGTCTATCACAAAGATGCGACTTTGGTCTTTTCCTCAAGCTTCAAGAGGGGAACGCGTCAAGAAAGGTGGAAAAATGCCAGACCAAAGAGCTAGAAAAAAAAAATTCAGCATGGTAGATATAGGATCCATCGCCTCCATGGTATGAGAGCCTGTTAACCCAACATATAACCGGAGGAAAGTCCATGAGCATCTTACAAGTGTTGACGTACGCGGCAGGCGTGGTCTTTGTGGTCGTGTTTGCGGCCAAGATTATCAGGTACTTCACCATGCCCATGCACGTACGTTGGGAGCTTTACCCCGTACCGCACGAGGGGAAGCCGTACGGAGGCTCCTTTTATGAAGACGTTGACCATTGGAAGAAAACCCGACACAAGGACTATCTGGCTCAGTACGCGTTTATGCTGCCGGAAATCCTATTCATTCGAGCCTTGTACGAAGATAACAGGGGCCTCTGGTACTGGTCGTTCCCGTTGCACATGGGGCTGTACCTCTGCATTGGGGGCTTGGTCTTCCTCGTCATTGGGACTTTGCTCCAGATCGGTGGACTTGCTCCGGATGTGTCCGCTCTGGGAAGATTGGTACAGTCGGTTACCATCATTCTGTCTTTTGTCGGATTTATTCTTGGGGCTATCGGCGCGATCGGAATGATCATCAAGCGTGCCGTCGATCCCAGGCTGAAGGACTTCACCGCGCCCATCGACTTCCTGAATCTGCTCTGGCTCGCCGCCATTTTTGTCACGGGGCTCCTGGTGTGGTTAGCCGATCCCGGCTTCAAGATCTCCAGAGAATTTCTCGCCAGCCTGCTGACTTTCAATCCATCGCCTCATCTGACCGCCCTGCACGCTGTCAATCTCCTGCTTTTCATCATCTTCTTTGCCTATTTTCCCTTCACTCACATGACGCACATGGTCTCCAAGTACTTCATGTGGGACAAGGTCAAATGGGATGATAGTCCGAATGTCGGTGATGCTGGAATTGACGCCAATATCAAAAAGTATCTGGGCTATCACGTGACGTGGTCCGCCGATCATGTGCAGGCAGAAGGCGGGAAGAAGACGTGGGCCGAAGTGGCGACGAGCAACCCTTGGGCTGATTCGGAAGAAAAATGATCGGAGGAACCTGTCATGAAAGTAGAAGAAATTTCCACCAAACGCGGTGAACCGCTTGTAAAGGTAAGGTCGGAAGACTTCGCTCCCCTGCCCGAGCCCTACGCAGACTATACCGAGGAGCCGATCGAAGAGCTCAAAGACGATCAGAAAGAGCGGTGGGAGCATTCACTCGACGGTGTGTGCTGCCTCATGATACCGAAGCCCGAATCCCCCGAAGAGGAGGAAAGGCTGGTCAAGTCGTTCTTGAGCGGATTGGAGAAACTCCTCACCAAGGAAAACAACTGGACGTTTCTCCAGCCTTTGGCCCTTTCCCTTGAATACTGCACCAAGTGTCAGACGTGTGCCGACGCGTGTCCCGTGTTCGAGGCCAGTGGAGGCAAGGACATCTATCGGCCGACCTTCCGAGCCGACGTGCTGAGGAAGGTCTGGAAGAAGTACTTGACCCCTGGAGGCAAGATCCTCGCCGGATTCAGAGGACACGACATCGACCTGAACTGGGAGACCGTGGCGCGGCTCATGGAGTTGTCGTACCGATGCACGCTCTGCCGCCGGTGCACGCAGGTCTGCCCCGTGGGTGTTGACAACGGCCTGATTACCCACGAGCTGCGAAAGCTTTTCAGTCAAGAGATGGGAATCTCGGCCACCGAGGTCCACGAGAAGGGATCGGTCAAGCACCTGAAGTTCGGGTCCAGCACGGGAATGGTCGAAGCCGCCATCCTCGATATCATCGAATATCTGGAAGACGACATCGAAGAGAAGACCGGCAAACGGATCAAGATCCCTGTGAACAAGAAGGGTGCCGAGATCCTGCTCATCCATAATGCCGGGGAATTCATGTCCTGGCCGGAAAATCCCATGGCCTTTGCCATCCTCTTTGACGCGGCAGGAATCGACTATACGCTCTCCACTGAGTTCACGGGATACGATGCGGTCAACTACGGGCTTTTCTACGATGACGTCCAATTCGCTCGGGTGGCCGTCAAGCACCTCCAGATAGCAAAGGACCTCGGCGTCAAGAAGATCGTCATCGGGGAATGCGGTCACGCGCACAAAGCGTTGACCGTCATCGCGGACAGGCTTCTACCGGGGAGCGAGTTGATCCCCAGAGAAAGCTCATACGCACTCCTTTGGGACATTGTGCAAAGCGGGAAGATCAAGTTCGATCCGACGAAGAACGATTTCCCGGTGACCCTTCACGACCCGTGCAACGTCGTGCGACTCATGGGTGTGGTGCAACCGCAAAGGAACATCGTCAAGGCCGTAACGCCTCCCGGTCGATTTCGGGAGATGACACCCCACGGCGTGCACAATTACTGCTGCGGTGGCGGCTCGGGGTTTGCGATCATAGACTCGGGAAACCACAGGGACTGGAGACTGAAACTCTCCAGCCGAAAGAAGCTCCAGCAGGTGCTGGCAGCCTTTGACGGCGAAACGGATCCGTCTATCCGGAAGATGGTTGTCGCACCCTGTTCAAACTGCAAAGGTGCGCTCAGAGACGCGTTTGAGCACTACGAGGTCTGGGAGAAAGCGGGAATTTGGTATACGGGCCTGGTTGAACTTATGGTCAACGCTATGGTCGATCAGGAAAAACCCTTCCTGGAGTGGCCCGACACCGAGTCCGACTTTTAGTTGAATCCGTCTTCTCACACGACAGGCAGTCCTGGGAGGCTCCCTGATCACGGGGGTCTCCCTCCTCTCCTCGCCGGAATCGAATCGAACACACGCCTGCTACCTCCTTCCGCGAAGCCGGTAGTCACCGGACGATCCCTCTCTTTCCCGACAGGCAAAGACCTGAATCCGGATACTGGCCAGGTGAAATAGAACCGGCCTCCGGCGCGCCCCGTGTGCCATATTTAGCCCTGTCTCATTCACAATACCTATTGATGGTCACGGAATGTGGGGGTTGGGCGGCAGTTGGGGCATGGTTGAAAGAGAAGGGGAACCCGTCGACAGGCATGGGTTCCCCGGTGACGATCATTTCGATCGCGAGCTCTGTTAGGCCTTTTCCTCTTTCTCTTTTTCCTCTGTCATCTCGCACATGCGGACGAGCTTTTCCCAGTTTTGCGTTACCCGTTCCTGCATCACTGCAACGAGGCCGGCGTCCAGGTGGCGAAACCTTCCCTGCCCCTTGAGGTAATCGGAAACCGGCTTGAGCTTCTTCGGTTTCCGCGTGAGCCTCCACACGCCGTGGTCAACCTCGTAGAGCGGAAAGATCCCGGTATCCACTGCCAGCTTTCCGTACTCGACAGCTTTTTCCGGCCGAATACGCCAGCCGGTGGGACAGACGGAGAGTACATGGAGATAGGCAGGTCCCTTGACCTCTTTCGCCTTCCTTACTTTCTTTATCAGGTCGCTGTAGAACGACGGACACGCGGTGGCCGCGTAGGGAATATTGTGGGCCGCGGCGATGGCGGTCATATCCTTTTTCCACGTGTGTTGCCCGGCAGGGTTGGCCTTGCCGGAGGGCGATGTGGTCGTGGTCGCGCCGAAGGGCGTGGACGAGGACCGTTGAATGCCAGTGTTCATGTACGCCTCGTTGTCGACGCAGACGTAGATCATGTCGTGCCCGCGCTCGAGCATTCCCGAAAGTGCCTGAAAACCGATGTCGCTTGTGCCTCCGTCACCACCCATCGCGACGACGGTAACCTCCTTGTCAGGGACGCGGCCCTTGCGCCTGAGCACTTTCAGGCCGGCTTCGACGCCTGAGCCCACCGAGGCCGCGTTCTCGAAGGCAACATGAATCCACGGGACCTTCCAGGATGTCAACGGGTAAGGTGAAGAGATGATTTCCATACACCCGGTGGCCATCGCCAGAACCATGTCGGCACCGATCGCCTTGAGCACGTGGCGAACGGCGAGGATTTCCGCGCAACCCTGGCAGGCACGGTGACCTGAAGCGACGTACTCCTCTGTGGGGAAATTCTTGAGGGGCTTGATGACTTTTTCTTTTTTTTCTTCGGCCATGGGATTCTCCCTACAAGTCTGTGCATTCAACCTCGAACGCCGTAGATGTGGTACTCCTGATCCGGTTCCGTCAATGCAAGGTCAACCATTTGCGAGATATCGTCTGGCGTGACGTCTCGGCCTCCGATTCCGGCCACCACGCAACGGATGTTTGGTCTTTGGGACTCGTGGTACATCGCGGCCCGTATCTCCGCGGTGACTGGAGCGTTGGCCCCTCCGACGGATATGGATCTGTCGAGAACGACCACATCCTTTGCTCCCGCAAGGGCCTTGCGTATCTCGTCCAAGGGGAAAGGCCGCCAGAGCTTCAGTTTGACGAGTCCGACCTTCTTGCCGTCTTCCCTCATTCTGTCGACGGCCAGTGAGGCTGTCTCGCAGATCGACCCCATGCCGAGGATCAGCGTGTCCGCGCCTTCCGTCTTGTAAGGTTCAACCGCGTCGTAACGTCTCCCAGTCAGGTCCGCAAGTTCTTCCCAGCCCTGCTTGATCACCGGCACTGCATTTTCCAGTGCGGCGTTGTGGGCCATCTTCTGTTCCGCGTAGATCTCCGGCATTCCAAACGCGCCCATGGTAACGACTTTGTCAGGATGCAGCCGGTGGAGAGGCTTGAACTTGGGCAGATACTGCTCGGCCATCTCCTTGGTCCAGAATTCAATGGGTTCGATCACATGGGTCAGGATGAATCCATCTATGCTGATCATCACGGGGAGGGAGACCCGGGGATCTTCACCCACCCTGAACGCGTGGAAGACATGGTCATAAACGTCCTGTCCGTTCTCGCAGAAGATCTGGATCCATCCGCAGTCCCGGACCATCATGATGTCCGAGTGGTCGTTCCAGATAGAGAGCGGCGCGCTCAAAGCCCGGTTGGCCAGGAGCATGACCATCGGCAGGCGCATGGAAGATGCGATGAAAACGATCTCGGCCATTAATGCCAGTCCCTGCGCCGCGGTGGAGGTGAACGTACGCGCTCCCGCGGCTGCGGACCCGCAACAGACACTCATGGCAGAGTGCTCGGACTCGACCGGCACGAACTCTGCATCAACGCGCCCGTCGGCCACCAGTTCCGAAAGATGCTCCACGATGTGGGTCTGTGGGGTAATGGGGTAGGCGGCCACGACGTCCACGTCACACAGGCCGGCCGCTTCAGCCGCGGCGATCGATACTTCGATTCCGACTTTCTTGTGACCCATCACGCACCCTCCTCAACCATTTCTATGGCATCCGCAGGACACTCGTACGCACAGATACCGCATCCTTTACAGTAGTCGAAGTTCCAGACAAAGCAATTCTTCTCGTAATCGGGAGAAATCGCCGCATCAGGGCACATGATGAAGCATCTCCAGCAGCGGATGCATTTGTCCTCGCTGTAAACAGGCTTCTGGGACCGCCAGGTGCCCGTGTGGTAGCTCGACGCGTTTCCCGGTTCCAGAATTACGCCTCCCGCTTCGATCTCTTGCCAGGTAATCTCTTCCATTGGTTTCGTCACGTTGTCCTCCGTCCACGGCGAAGTGCGGCAAGGTTCAGGCCACGCTCACATTCGGCCGCTCGATTCAGTCAATGACCTGGGTTTCTTCGTATGCGCGTTTCATCGCTTTCAGGTTTCTTTCCGCGATCCTCCCGAACCGACGCTTGAAAGGCTCCTCAAGGGAGTCGATGGGGAGCAGCCCGGTTCCTCTCACAAAGGCCCCCACCATCGTCGTATTGGTTATTGGCAGGCCAATAACCTCCCTGGCGATCTTTGACGCGTCAACAAGCGCCAGCTTGCCCGCATATCCCAGATCCTCTTTAACGGTCTGGGGATCATGGTGGGAGTTGATGATGACGATGCCGCCGTCGCGCAATCCCTGCGCGGGGTCGGCAATCTCGACGAGGGAGTGATCCAGGACCACCACCACGTCCGGGTTGTACACCTTTGCCCTTACCCGAATCGGTTCCTCTCCGACCCGTGCGAAGGCCACCACCGGCGCTCCCCTTCTTTCCGGGCCAAAGCTGGGAAAGGCGGTGGCGTACTTCCCCAGGTCGATTGCTGCCTGGGCCACAAGTTCGGCTGATGTTACGGCGCCTTGGCCGCCTCTGCCGTGAAATCTGATCTCGATCATGATCGCTCCTTTGAGAGGTTGTCAGTCAAAGTCGGTACCGTTTTCAGGATATTCTTCCATAAAGGGATAGGTCATCTGGTCGCGGATTATCTCCGTGCAATTCATCAGGTGGTACTTGGCTTCAGCCAGCTCCCTTATTTCGGAAGGCAGCAATTCTCTCTTATTCAGATACGTGTCAATTCGTTCGTTGAGGAGCCTTATGTGACGGAGATCGACATCGAAGGGGTCCTCTTGGTTGGACGCGATCTCATCCCGGGTCGAAACGGCCCGTACGAGCTTCATATCCCAATCATCGAGTCGCCTCCACCTGGCGATCGTAGCGGGATGCACGTTGAGGCGGGCAGCCAGCTCCTTGTTCGTGATTCGGCCCCGCTCGTCAAGGAAGGCATCTTCGGCAAGCTTTCGGTCTTCATTCTTCTTCATGGCTGACAATCCTACGTGTTGAGGTGGGCTCTCATTTCGGGCGGCCACGGGAAGGATTTCACAGACTCAGCGTCGGATCTTCTCGACGCCCTGAAGCACACCTGGTCAGGATCTCACGCCCTTAGATCCCCCCCGAGGAAATCGGGTTCGACCCTTGACGCGGGACGCCATTGACATAAACATATATATTTAGCAGATGAAGACCCACTTGATCAAGGCGATTTTGTCGGCCGCTCCGCCCTCTGGGATGGGACGGAACAACACCCTACGACGCATCCTAGCGTCCGCCGGGACAACACCTGGCGGAATCGCTGGGTGCCGAGCCATGGATTTGGCGGCATGTGGGCGATTTCCTACGGCGGGGAATGCGCAACCGATCTGCCCCGCTAGCATTTCGGATTCCGAGGTCATTCGTCTATGCCTGTGGACGACGAGTTTCTGAAAAATCTACCCCGGAGCGCCGGGGTCTACCTGATGCATGACCGCAATGGCACGGTCCTCTATGTGGGTAAAGCGACCAACCTGAGGAATCGTGTGCGCAGCTATTTCGTCAAACACGGCGACGACCGGCCGAAGACGTTCTTCCTTATGCAACAGGTTGACAGCATCCGGACCATCCTCACCGAGACCGAAAAAGAGGCACTGATACTCGAAAACAACCTGATCAAGCAGTACCGGCCCAGGTTCAATGTGAACCTGAGGGACGACAAGTCCTTCTTTTCACTGAAGCTCAACACCACCCATCCCTTTCCTCGACTAACCCTGATTCGGACGCAAAAGATCAAACCGGATAAGAACCGCTATTTCGGCCCCTACTCCTCGGCGAAGGACGCGCGAATCACGCTGAGATTCATTCAACGCATCTTTCCGCTGCGTCAATGTTCCGAGCGCCAGTTTGCCACATGCAAACGTCCCTGCCTGAACTGCCAGATGAAGCGATGTCTCTGCCCCTGCGCGGGCAAGGTCGACAAGCACGAGTACGATCGCATGGTCAAAGGAGTGATCCTCCTCCTTCAGGGCAAGAGCGAAGATCTCGTAAGGGACCTCGAGAAGGAAATGGAGAAAGCGGCCGAAGATCTGCGATTTGAGGAGGCTGCGCGTATCCGGGATCGCATCTATGCCGTCGAGCGCACCCTGGAAGTACAGAACGTCTCCTTCTTTCATCTTAAGGATCAGGATGTTTTCGGACTGGCCACCGGGAACTCAGACCTCTTTGCCGTCGCGGTACTGTCCTTGCGTCGGGGAAGATTGCTGTCAGAGGACTCTTTCCTCTTTCGTAATCGAGCGCTCGACGAAGAAGAGGTCATGGCCGCGTCGATCAAGCAGTACTACGGCTCGGGCGCGTTCGTTCCCAAAGAGGTGCTTATCTCCCATTCCATCGAGAGTCCGATGCCGATCCGGGACTGGCTTTCCGAGATCAGAGGGAACAAGGTGACGCTCAGGGTGCCCGCGCGGGGCCGGGGTGCGAGCCTCGTCAGGTTGGCCCTGAAAAACGCTGCAAATGCTTTGTCCCGGGAAACCGTCCACGATCTCAGCGAAGCCGCGCTGGAACGCGTCGCGGCGAAATTGCACCTTGGTACGCTCCCGGGAATCATCGAAGGCTATGACATCTCTAATGTCGCGGGAAGCGAACCGGTCGGGGTCAAGGTGGCCTTCAGGGGCCCCAAACCCGCCAAGTCGCTCTACAGGAAGTTCAGGATGGAGGGCTTTTCCGACCAGGACGATCCGGGTATGATCTACCAGACACTGACCCGGCGGCTCGGACATAGAGATGACGACCCGCTCCCGGATCTGATCCTCGTCGATGGGGGAAAGTCACAGTTGAACGCTGCGGTCGCCGCGCTGCAGGACAAACTGGGGAAAGAGGCTCTCCCCGTAGCCTCAATCGCCAAGGGTAAAAAGGAAGGTTCTCAGGACAAGATCTACTTGCCGAACCGCAAAAATCCGGTGAGATTCCGCAAGGGCGATCCCGGGCTCATGCTCCTGATGCGCGTGCGAGACGAGTCCCACCGATTCGTGCATGAATTCCATACTAAGACACGGAAGAGAACCGTAATCCGCTCCGCCCTCGACGATGTCCCGGGCATCGGGCACAAGAAACGAGACAGCCTGCTCAAGGCCTTCGGAAGCGTCCAGGGAGTCCTCGCTGCCACGGACGAAGAGCTCTCGGACGTGGCCGGTATCGGCAAGAGAGACGTGGAACGAATCCGGGCGCATCTGAATCCCCGGGAAGAAACCCACAGTGAGATGGAATCGATATTCCCGGATCAACGTGAGGGGTTATCCTGAGTGGAAACGATCGAACTACCAAGACGCCAAGAAATCAGGAAGAGGAGGAGCTGTCTACCACCAAGAAGACCCAAAAGAGATACTTCCCCACTTTACCCGCTCGTATCTATTTGGGAGAAAACCGGTTACTCGGATGCCTCCCCAAAGGCCGCTTACCACGCGTCGGCGTGGTTACTGGCACCCAGACCCTTCAGCAAGGCAGGGGACCTACCGCCCCTCCCCGGTAACCCTTTACCCCAAATTGATTGAATAAGTGCACCAAGGACTGTGCTCTACCACTGCTCCACGATGCTTGTGCAAGACCTTCGGTTCCCCGCCCCGTGAGCACGTGGGTCATTGCGGGCTATGTGAGCCCTTAAGCAGAGCCGTAGAATATCTGGGTGCTTCTACTCTCAGAAAAAGTCTTCGAGGGTCAGCGCGGCGGGTCTATCAGTTTATTGCTAATCTCGCGGCAAAGTGTGTTACAATCTTTCTTGGAGATTCCTCTATCCAGCCGGATTCATGTGTGATGGTCTCCTGCGGCGCTCCAACCAGACAACGCCGCAGTTCTGTTCGCCCGGGTGAGATACCAGAGAGAGCCGTCCCGGGGCTCTTGGCCAAGAAGATGGACGAGCCGTCGAACGACATTGGGGGCTCGCTCTGCGTCGTCCGAAGAGGAACCGACGCAGGGGTTGGGAGGGGGAAGCTCAGACTCGTGAGGGCGGGCAATGAGTGAGAGAGACATCAGGATTGTTGATCCGGCTGAGGATGAGCCGCAGTATCCTTGGTCACAAGAGACGGATCTGTTCGGCGCGGACTCCATTGAGTTCGAATCATTCACGTCCACTACCGAGATTATCGATCTCGACTCCCTCGTCAGTGAATTGGATGAGTGGGATAGCCTTGAGGGAGCGGGGCTCGCGTCTTCCTCATTCGGGGGGTTACTGCAGGCGCTTCCCGTTCCGACCCTCCTGATCGACCATTCCCAACGAATAATCTTCGCCAACCGATCCTGGAAAAAAATCAGCAGCGGCTACGAGAAGATTCAAGGTAAACCCTTCTGTTCACTCTTCTCCAATCCGTCGGTTGCCGAGAAGGTCCGGTCGGTGACGGAAGAGCTGTTCGAGACGAAGAAAGCACAGGTGAACGGGGCTGTCCTCGATGTGGAAAAGAGCAGGATCTGGAGCAGAATATACATCCGCTCCATGAACATCGGCGGGGAAAAGTCATTGCTGGTGATCATCGAAGATATCACGGCCGAAAAGAAACAGCTTCTCCTCCAGAAGAAACACAGGGAGGAACTGCTCAAAGCTCGCGATCAGCTCGAGGAGCGGGTCCGAGAGCGAACAGTCGAATTGAAGATGATGAATGAGCAGCTTCTCAACGAGATCAAGATCCGCAAAATCGCTCAAGAGAGCCTGAAATCCAGCCGCGCCGGCTTTACCAGCATCGTCGAAAAGACAGGGGAAGGCATTGCGGTATTTGATCGGGGCGGAAGGATTCTTTACGCCAACCCGGCGTCAGCCAGGCTTTTGGGACGATCTCCCGACCAGTTGATAGGTGCTCGCTATGGGCGGCCGCTGGTGGCCGGTGAGACATCCGAGATCAAAGGATTCTACGCCGATGGAGACGAGCGCGTACTGGAGATGCGCGTGGAGAACACCGATTGGAACGGGAAACCGGCATTGCTGGCCATGCTGCGGGACATCACGGAGCGAAAGAGGGCCGAAAAAGAGCTGCTCAAGGCCGAAAAGCTTCAGTCCCTCGAACTCATCGCCGGTGGTATTGCTCATGATTTCAATAACCTGCTCACCGGTATAACGGCCAACATGTCGCTGGCGAAAATGCGCGCAACGAAAGACAGCCCGGTATACGAGGCGCTCAGAAATGCGGAGAAGGCTGCAGCAGCCGCAAGAAATCTGACTCTCCAGCTCCTTACGTTTACCAAAGGTGAGGCAGAGCCGGTCAAGCGACTGATATCCCTGTCCGAACTCCTCAAGCAGAGCGCCGCACTTGTGCTGAGCGGTTCCAACGTGAAGTACACGCTAAACCTCGCCCCCGATCTGTGGGGTGCGGAAGGTGATCCCCAACAGATCAGCCAAGTGGTGCAAAATCTGCTGATCAACGCTCAGCAGGCCATGCCCGACGGGGGTACGGTCGTGCTTTCCGCGGATAACCATCTCGTAGTCGGAGGGGAACAAAGCGGTTCAGCGCTTCTGAAAGACGGGGAATACGTGAGAATATCTGTCGAGGATGATGGGCCCGGTATGTCCCGGGAGGTCCTTTCCAAGATATTCGATCCCTATTTCACTACCAAGCTCCAGGGAAGCGGTCTCGGGCTCTCCACGGCATACTCCATTATCAAAAGACACGGAGGCAACCTCGAAGTCCGATCCGAAGTCGGGGTCGGAACAACATTCGTTGTATTCCTCCCTGCATCCGAATTCAGGGTGGAATCCACGGTGGAAGAGTCCGGTGAGATCCCCACAATCGGAAGAGGGCGAATCCTGCTCATGGACGACGAGGAAGTGATCAGGGTGGCGGCGAGCGATCTGCTCAAGCTTCTCGGATATGAAGTGGAGTGCGCCAGCGACGGCGCCGAAGCCATTGACCTGTACACCAAAGCGAGAGAGGCTCAAGATCCGTTCTCCGTGGTGATCATGGACCTTACGGTTCCCGGCGGCATGGGGGGAAAGGCCGCAATCGAGAGACTTCGCCAGATCGATCCTGACGTCCGGGCCATCGTATCGAGCGGTTATTCGACGGACCCGATCATGTCCGACTATAAGCGTTACGGCTTCAAGGGTATTGTCCCCAAACCATACAATGCCAGGGATCTGAGTGCCGCGCTCCAGGAGGTTCTCACGGCCCGGTGAAAATTCACGAAATCCTCATGGACTCGAACCCTCTAGACTGTACTACGAGAGAAGCCAACGCAGGGGTGGGATACGCGCTGATTCTCGCCGGTGTATTTACGGCGATAGTGTTCGTTGTCGCCCTCTTGGGTGTCGCGGAAGGAGAGTGGGGGATGCATCCCCTGATTCTCTCTTGCTTAGGGATGTTTCCTCTCAGCGCGGTGATAGTCGGCCGTGAATTGAGTCGCGGGATGCAACTCAGGGACTATGAGTTCACGCGAGGTAGAAGCCGCCTTATCACAGTTAGAACGGTGTTGTGCTGGTTGGGACTGTTGCTGCTGACCGGCATCCTCGCTTGGGTTGGAAAAGAGCCATCTCACCGCGGCGGCTTCTCTATCCTGGCATTCCTGCTTGTTCCGCCGCTCTTGTTGGGTGGCGTAGGTTTTATTCAGCACGTCCTCGGAGACGCACTCAGAATCGCCGGGCCGGAGGAGGTTCCATTCCGCACCCTGGATGTTGACGGCTGGGATATCGAATTCTATCGGAATGGGCTGCTGTTCAAGCCGAGACCGCGTTACTCGTACAACTGGATCAAGATTCCCAGGCATCTCGCGCGCAGGATGCTGCGACTCAAGCAGACACGGACTTACCCATGTCATCTCCTGGTGTCCATCGGCAAACATCCGACGGTTTTCGCATTACAACCTGACCAGTTTGATCTCCTGAAGGACTGGATGGAGCACCGTCGATAGCAGCTCATTCGGTCTTGTACAGGGTACTTTCGATGGTACAAAACTCTCCCCCCCTCAAACTCCTTCCAGAGGGAAAAGGGGGGATTCTCAAACCTCATTGTCACTGGGCTCAGTTGCGGCTGTCTCTCCCAGGTAATATTCTCTGACTCGCTGGTTGGCCAGCAGTATTTCCCCGCTGCCTTGGAGTACGACTCGCCCGTTTTCCAGGACATACGCGTGATCAGCCACTTTCAGCGCTGCGTTCGCGTTCTGTTCCACGAGGAACACGGTTACGCCTTCTTCTCGGATCTCTTCAATGATCTTGAAGACCTCGGCCACGATGAGGGGAGCGAGCCCAAGCGATGGTTCATCCATCATTAGGAGTGTCGGTTTGGACATGAGAGCCCTGCCGACTGCCAGCATCTGTTGTTCGCCCCCGGAGAGCGTTCCGCCGAGCTGATCGCTCCGGGATTCGAGAATGGGGAAGGTTGAGAAAATCCTCTGCATGGCACGATTCAGGTCTTCGCGGTCGCGGTTGTGGTACGCGCCCATAATCAGGTTTTCTCGCACGGTGAGGTTGGCAAAGATCTTCCTGCCCTCGGGTATATGAACTAGGCCCAGCTTCTGGATCTCGTGCACAGGCAGCTTGTCGATCGGGTCGCCTCGAAACAGCACTTCGCCTGAGTCTATGGGTACCATCCCCGATATGGCCCTGATCGAGGTGCTCTTTCCCGCGCCGTTCGCCCCGAGAAGGGTAACGATCTGTTCTTCTTCCACCGTCAGCGAGATTCCCCTGAGCGCGCGGATTCCTCCGTAGCTCACATGAAGGTCTTTAACTGCAAGCAAGAGCTTCTCCTCGATACCTTGAGGAATACGTCACCATCCACCCGGTTGGACGAATTCCGATGCGCGGCCGGTCACCTCTGGAATGGGGGATGACGCTCTCATACAATGAAACGCACAGTTGCTCGTCCCGTCGGACATGAAAACCGCTCCCTCGAGCCCTCACCGTTCCGGGAAAAAGAAAGGAAATGGCGGGCGGGAAGCCCTTTTCTTTCACAAAGAGAGGGTGCCCTGCACGTTTCCGTCCCTAGCCCTACCCATGCCCGAGGTATGCGGCGATCACCTTTTCGTTGTTGCGTATTTCATGGGGCGTGCCCCACGCTATGGGTATCCCATGGTCGATCACCTTGATCTTGTGACAGATAGTCATCACGAATCCCATATCGTGCTCTATGAGACCGATGGTGAGACGCAGTTCATCGTGCAGTCTCAACAGTAATTCGGCGAACTCTCTCGTCTCCATGGGATTCATCCCGGCCACGGGCTCGTCCAGGAGAAGCAGGATCGGTTCCAGCGCAAGGGCCCGAGCCACTTCCAGCCTGCGTTGACTGCCGTAGGGCAAGGAGGCGGCCTTCTCACGTGCAAGGTCGATGAGTCCGATGAGTTCCAGCAAGTTTGCTGACATCTCGGTGATTCTCTGCTCCTCCCGCTTGAAGCGTCCCAGGCCGATGACGGCTTCCACGAAGGAATAGCGGATCGAGCTGTGCCCGGCTACCATAACGTTTTCCAGGACGGTCAGATCGTCGTAGAGCCTGATCTGCTGAAATGTCCTGGCAATACCGCGTCGAGCTATCTGCGGAGCACTGAATCGGGTCAGATTTTCACCCTGGAAGATAACCTTTCCGGAAGAAGGTCTTGTGATCCCGGTTATGGCATTGAAAGCGGTGGTCTTTCCCGCGCCGTTCGGCCCGATGAGTCCGACGATCTCACCCTGGTTGATTTCCAGGTCCAGCCTCGTGAGCGCAGCAAGGCCTCCGAAGGCCACGGAGAGCTTGTCTGTTCGAAAAAGGGGCTCGTTCATCCGTTCCTCCGAACTCGACCGGCCACTCCCTCGACCCAATCGAACAGGCCCTGCCAGGTGAACTCGCGCCTGCCCATGAGGCCGCTGCGGGCGAACAACATTACGAGGATCAGGATAGCGGAAAAGATGACCATGCGCATGCCCGGAATGCCGTGATAATGGAGACCAAACAGGGTAAAGGGCTCCTCAACGGCCCTGAGAGCCTCTCCGCCCCACGTGAAGAGGACGGCCGCTATCACCGCTCCCGTGGTGCTCCCAAGTCCACCAATGACGATGATTATGAGGAGATTGAAGGTCAGCAGGAAGGTGAAGAGGGTTGGTGAGATCGTCGTGATAAGGTGTGCGAGCAGCCCTCCCGCGATGCCCTCAAAAAACGCGCTGAAGGTAAAGGCCAGGGTCTTCGTCCAGAACGCGTTGATACCCATTGCCTCTGCAGCGGTTTCGTCTTCCCGGACCGCTTTCATTGCCCGGCCGTACGACGAGTTGACGAGCCTGACGATGCAGAAGAGGGTGAACAGGCAAATTCCCCAAGTCCACCAGATGTTTGTGTACGGTTGCAGACCTTTTAGCCCGAGAGGACCGTTGGTCACGGGAACAATGTTGTTCGCAACCACCTGGATCACCTCGCCGAACCCGAGGGTCACGATAGCAAGGTAATCCCCTCGTACCCGGAACACCGGGATGGCCATCAAAAAGCCCATGAACGCGGTAACCACGCCGGCAGCCAGGAGCGAAACCGGAAAGGATACGCTGATTTCCGAGAGCGGCCACACCATCGGCTCGATGATAAAGGACCTGAGCTTCTCCGCGGGAGAGAGCGTCAGGATCGCGCTCGTATACGCGCCGATCGCCAGGAATGCGTTCGGCTCAAGTGAGAATTGTCCGGTGATTCCGTTGATGAGATTGTAGCTCACGGCCAGGATGATGAATATGGCGATGTTGTTCAGGATGCGGATCGAGTAAGCGCTGAAGGAGTTCTCAGCGTGCCAGAGGAAGAGAAGAAGTACCCCGGTAGCAGCGCACGTAAGGATACGATCGCGAGCCGCGTGGGGTCTATGAGTGACAACTTCAGGTTCCATGGCCTCCATACCGGGAAAAAGGTCTCACGCGGGTGTGCCGCCCAGTACGTAAGATGAGTCTCCGCCTTCGATTCCCTTCACCTCGAACCAGCGGGACCGTACCCACTCTTTCACTCGCTGCCGCCGCGGGTCCAACCACGAAGAGCGGATTCGGTCTCGGCCTCTTATTCGGGCAGCTCTTCTCCCATGATCCCTGTGGGTCTCGTGAGGAGTATAACGATAAGGATCGCAAAAGCTGTTGCGTCCCGATAACCCGACCATTCGGGAAGGAAAGCCACGATCATGATCTCGGCCACACCTAGCAATATGCCGCCCAGCGCTGCACCTGCGACGTTGCCGATTCCTCCCAGTACGGCGGCGACGAATGCCTTGAGGCCGGGGAAAACCCCCATGAAAGGTTCCAGAGCGGGATACTTCATACACCACATGATTCCTCCCGCGCCCGCGAGGGCGGAACCGAGGAGGAACGTGAACGATATCACCCGATCCGCGTCCACGCCCATAAGCCTCACGGTCTCCACGTCCCGTGAAAGCGCTCTCATGGCCATCCCCGCCCTGGTTCGATGGATGATGAGCAGGACCATTACGAGCAACAACGCGGTTATACCCACGATCCAGAGCGACAGGACGGGTATGGTCACCGAACCGGACGTCAGGATTCCGTCGAAGAGACCAGGTCTCGGAAAAGATTTGGGCCGGCCTCCGATGAGGACCAGCCCAAGGTTCTCGAGCAAGAATGATACGCCGATTGCGGTTATCAACGCACTAATGCGCGGGCTTCTCCGGAGCGGTTTGTACGCCCCGCGGTCCATCATGATTCCTAGCAGGCCGGTCAACAGGATCGCGATCACAAAGACGAGGGGCCACGGCAGGTGGAACATCACAATGCCGAAGAACGCAATGTACGCGGAGACCATGAGCAGGTCTCCGTGAGCGAAGTTGATCAGACGCAGGACCCCGTACACCATGGTGTATCCGATGGCGAGGAGGCCGTAGAGGCATCCCAGCGTGAGTCCGAAAACGATCTGTTGGAGGAGGAAGGCGGCATCCACGGCTCATGCCTATGACGGCAAAGTCGGAACCCACGGGTCCCGCTGCCGAGTCGTGACCGGAGGCGCGGCCCCGGCGGGGCCGGCGTGTTAGGGGTTGATGGTCGTGACGTACTTGAATTTCCCGTTTTTAACCTTGTTTATGACCATTGCTTTGACTGCATTACCGTTCTGCTTGAGGGTGATCTTGCCGGTAACCCCCTGGAAATCCTTGGTCGTGGCGAGCGCATTGCGGATTTTTTCGGGATCGGTCGAACCGGCCCTCTTGATGGCGTCAATGATGATGAAGTATGCGTCCGCGCCCATCGCGCTGAACGCGTCGAGCTCTTTGCCCGTTTCTTTCTTGAAGAGCGCCTCGAACTTCTTGCCGCTGTCCCAGGTGATCATATCCCGGTGGAAGTGCGCAGTGAAGTAGACTCCCTCGACGGCTTTCCCGCCCAACTGGATCAATTCCGGAGCCTGCACTCCGTCGCCGGCGAGGATGGGGGCGTTGAGACCCATTTCCCGTGCCTGCTTGGCGATCAGCGCGCATTCGGTGTAGTAGATCGGCGCGTAGATGATGTCCGGATGTACCGCTTTAATGCTGCTCAATTGAGGAGTGAAGTCCCGGTCTCCCGTCTTGAATTTCGTTTCGGTGAGGATTTTTCCGCCGTCCTTTGTGAACTCTTTGCGGAAGAAGGCGGCGAGCGCGACACAGTAGTCCTGCGAAATGTCGTAAATCAGCGCGGCTGTCTTGGCTTTGAGCCGATCTATTGCCAACTTGGCCGCGATCCGCCCCTGGTCCGGGTCAATGAAACAGACCCGGAAGATGAATTTCTTGCCTTGGGTCACGATGGGATTCGTCGCCGTGGGAGAGACCATCGGCACGTGGCTTCTTTCCGCAGAGTCCGATCCCGCGATAGTGTTGCCCGAGATCATCTCACCGATGATGGCTACCACTTTCTCCTTTTCCACGAGCCTCGAGACTGCGTTTGCTGCCTCCACCTTGTCGGATTTGGTGTCCACCAGCTTGAGTTCTACCGGACGGCCCAAAACGGTCGGCACCATCTTCTTTGCAGTCGTGATCCCGGACCATCCCATCTGGCCGTACGCGGCCACCAGGCCGGTCATGGGCAGGTACACACCGATCTTCACGGGTTCGGCCGCTATCGCCGAAGCCGCGATCACCATGCTAATCCCTACCACCACCGCCGACAGAATCCTGAACATGGGTAACCTCCCGAGGCGAGCTCATCCACAACTATATAAACGGAACCGGCCGGGAAAGCAAACGGTTTAGGCTTTGACGAAATGCTCCTATCCGTATATGTTCCCCGGGTATGAAGAGCAATCACAATGAGTTGGCCGTCGGCGTGATCGGCGTGGGACACATGGGCCGACATCACGTCCGGATCGTTGCCGAAACCGAGGGCGTGATCCTTGCCGGGTTGCACGATACCGACGCTGCAAGGGCCCACCGGTTCTGCACCGAGTACGGTTGCGACGCGTTCGATACTCTGGACGAGCTGCTCGATCGAGCCGACGCGGTCACCGTGGCTGCGCCCACATCGGAACATCTCTCCATCGGCGAACGATGCCTGCGCAGCGGAACCCATGTCATGATGGAAAAGCCGCTTGCAGACAGCTTGGAACGGGCGATGCGCCTCGTGGACACGGCACGGAAGGCAGGTGTCATCCTCATGGTCGGGCACGTCGAGCGGTACAACCCCGCGATCCGCAAGATGATGGAGCTGATCAAGAGCGCGGAGGAAGAGATCGTCTCCATCGACACTCGGCGTCTTGCCCCCTTTGACGGTTCCCGGTGCCTTGACGTGGATGTGCTCTACGACCTGCTCATCCACGACGTCGATCTCGTGCTCGAAATCGCGGACTCGCCCATACGGTCGGTGTCCGCTGTGGGCAGACCCGTCTTTTCTCAACAAACCGATTTTGTTCACACCCTGATCGAGTTCGAGAACCAGGCCTGCGCGGTTCTCTGGGCCGGCAAATGCTCTCCAAGAAAGATGCGCGCCATCACCGTGACCACCCGCAGCCGTTGGTACGAGGTTGACACGATCTCCAATACCCTGACCGTCCACACTGCCGAAGAGCTTCCCGCTATGGACGAGGGCCTCTGCTTTATGGGAGAGATTACCGCCCGTGAGGTCCCCGTACCGACAGAAGAACCCCTCCGCGCGGAACTCGAAGACTTCTTCGCCGCGGTGAAGGAACGGCGCGGTCCGCTCGTGGACGGCCCCCGTGCTGTGAGAGACCTGGAAGCCCTCCAGATGGTCGTGAACGCCCTCGGCCAGCCCGGAGAAACACCTTGAAAGAAAGTCGGCACTGGCACCCATTGGCTCGATGGGATGGGTTTGCCCGCAAACAGCTATTGCCGCCTCTTATCCCCGTTGCCCTAAACAATGCCTCTCTGCATGTGGGGTGCTCTGTGGGACGCGAAACTGGCTTTCCCAGCAACACGATTCGACTGTGACCGAAGTTTTGTCACTCGGGACACCAAACGGGCCAGAGGCAAGATTTCACAAGTTGATAGCCGTGCCAGTAAGTGTGGGTGGGCCCCCTGAACGCCCACTGCTATTCCGGCTGGGGGGCCATACCATGGTGCAATCATGCCACGGACCTGGACGCGGCCAGGTCCGTGGCATTCCCGCTCACCCGATGAATCCTGCTCTCACGGGCATTGAAGAAGGTCCACCACAAGGCTACCCGGTTTCAGGCGGTGCCGAATCATGGTGCTCGTGCTTCACTTCCGGGAACGCGGTGAGTGAGCCCAGTACTGAGAAATCGAGGCGGTCAATGGCCATGGATGCGCATACAGGACACAGGGCGTCAAATATGGAGTCCCACATCGCCACAAGCAGGAGAGTCTGATTTTCATCGTACCCAACAAGACCAGGTTCGAAGCGCACTTCAATAATCTCACGCGCTTCTTTGAGGCGTGACCCTTCTTCGCAGCAGTCTGTGAAATATACTCTCGAGACAAACCCCAAGGAATCCAGCCCTGAAAATAGCGACAGGATTTCCTCACGGGAAAGACTGACAAGGCGTCCCAGGTATTCCAGGTTAATGTGTACGTTGTTTGGTGGGCCAGTCGGACAGCTATGCAGGACAACTTCTGACAAAACTTGCCGCTCTAACGGCCTCATCAGTCCGAGTTGCTCAAACAGATGTTTCGCAACGACGTTGATCTGTTGCAGGTCCTCATCGTAGTGGCTTCTAAGAAGGGGATACAGGCGGTCAGGGGTCTCTGGAAAGAAGTTGTCTCTAACCACGGGCCCTATCTTTTCCTTGATCATATCCGCCAGCTGCTCGGGGTCAATTTGCCTCAGGTCAATATAAGCGACCGTGTCCAACAATCCTGGGATTTCAGTGTCGTCAAACCTCGCTGGTAATATGTACTCTCTCTGCTCTTTGAACGCGCGAGCTTGCGCACTCTTCCTTTCGTGGTTTGGCCAAAGCTTTTCGGCGAAGTGGCGTGACACAAACATCACGGTGTACGCTGCCCTCGTGTGGAACACTTCGGTCAGATCTTCGTACAAGTTCTTTCCCCATGATGAGACCGTCTCGTATTTGTCATAGAATACCCGAAAACCCATTCTCCGCAGGATACCCGCCGTCTTCTCGACGTAATCTCGGTCTTCCCCTGCGAAACACAAGGCCACATCGAAGTCATATTGTGCGTCGGCCACGCGCCACCTCACCGGTTTCAAAACATTGCCTCGTCAGTCCAAAGGTCTCCCCAAAGAGGGTACTGTTCAATCTTACCCCGTTTCGTATCCATACCGCAATTGAGAAAGCTTCTGTTCCAATCAAACTGCACTGCTGGACAAGCCAGCAGTGGCACCCGACAGGTGAACGGACATTATTTTGGACAATCGTTGGATTCGATCGTGCATTTGCCGTGCGCCCTACTTACGTGGCGCAGTGTTGGAATCCCTCCGGGAACGGCCTTTCACGACCTTATACGCGGATCCGCGAAGAGGGTGAGGTCCACGGTATGTTCCTTCTTTCCGCGGAGGTAATGGACCCGGACCTTGTCTCCGACATTCTTTTGAATGATGACGTTGTGGTATTCGTCAAAGGTGGGGGTAGGGGTGCCGTCCACCGCGAGGATCACGTCACCCCCGAGGAGGATTGGACGTCCACGGTAGTAGGCGACGTCGGTGCCTCCGCGCAGTCCCCCGAGCGCTGCCGGGCTGCCCGGGACCACTTCGAAGAGAAGCACGCCGCTTACCGGAGGCAGGTGCATTTGCTCGGCGAGTTTCGGGTCGATGTTCATCCACGACTTGATTCCGAGCCAGGGATAGATGACCCTGCCCATGTCGATGATCTGTCGAGCCACCTTTTTTGCGCGATCGATGGGGAGCGCAAAGCCGATCCCCGTGAATGCCCCTTGCTGCGTAAAAATAGCCGTGTTGACCCCGATTACCTTTCCCCTTGTGTCAATGAGCGGTCCGCCACTGTTGCCGGGGTTAATGCCCGCGTCCGTCTGTATCATTTGCATCATCGTCCGCTGACCGACGCTGATGTCCCTGCCGAGCGCGCTGATGAAGCCGGTATTGACGGTGTGCTGGAATCCGAAGGGGTTGCCGATGGCAATGACCCGCTGACCCACCTGGAGATTGGCGGAGTCCCCGAGGGGAGCGACCTGCATCTCAGGGAAGGGCTTGACCTTAATTATGGCCAGGTCGCTCACCGGGTCCCGCCCGACGAGCTTCGCCTGGACCTTGTGCCCTCCCACGAAGGTAACTTCGAGGTTATGCGCGTTCCCTACCACATGACTGTTCGTGAGGATATGGCCCTTGGAATCGATCACGAATCCGGTGCCTTGACCGGTTTGAGGGATTAATTCCATGAAGAAGGTCCGCGTAAGGCTCCGCGCTAGGATGTTGACCACCGTAGGGCTGAGTCGGCGGTACACGTCCATCACGATGGCTTCCGTCGTGTCTCGTGGGAGATACTTGCCTGAAACGGTCTGCTGCTGAATCACCGCTGGCTTGCGATTGAGCCAAAGCCCGACAACAGTCCCGAGCCCGAATATCACGGCGATGGTCACGAGAATGGATAGGAAACGGCTCCGAATCATCGAACCCACTCGAAACCGAAACCGCGGGGCAGGAACTGCTGCAGGTTGCGCAGAAACCGCGCTGCTCGTGGAAGGATGGACTCATGCGGTCGGGAAGGAGGCTGGTACGCCTCTTCTCGGGGCTCGCGTGGGGGCGCCGAGTACTGTTCCGGAGTGCTTCCGAAGGAGGGTTCGAAGGAATCCCGGTAGACCATGACCTTGCCCTTCTCGTCAACCGAGTACGGAGCGTGGCCGAGTGTCTCACCTGTCGGAGATAAGACCCGGATCGTGCCCGGCATGCCGGCGTACCCGTACCCGCCGTACATAGGCATCCCGTACGCCTGGGGTCCGTACGCTCCCCATCCGCCCATGGGATTGAAGGGGGCGGACACACCGTACGGACTAGAGTACCCGGCCACTGAGGCAATTCCCATGTCAACGGGACAGACCTGCTTGGTGGGAATATCGGGGTTGACTGCGGGATTTGATTCGAGGAGCGCTTCAAGGCGGCCACGGGCCGGCACGGGATTGCCCTCGTTACGGTAAAAGACGATACCCGGAGGCGGGGTGTACCCGTGCCCTTCGCGCATATCCTTCATGAAGTCCATCCAGACGGGGAGAGCTGCTCGGCTGCCGTACTCCTTCCTACCGAGGGAGACCTTGGCGTCGTATCCCATCCAGACACCCGTTGTATAATCGGAATTAAATCCGATAAACCACGAGTCAGTGCAATCGTTGGTGGTGCCGGTTTTCCCAGCAAGATCCCTGCGGTGCAGACGGGATACCTTCGCTGCGGTGCCTGATCTGCATATCTCCCTGAGAATACTAAGCATCAGGTAGGATGTCTGGGTACTGAGTACCCGGCTCGGTTCCGGTCGCCGAAGGGTCTTTCTTACTGAGAACCCGGCCGGCAGTGCCAGGAGGGCTTTGATCCTGGGGCTCAAAGAGGTGTCTTCACGCTTGACTGGCGGACGTCTCATCTCCTCCACGAATCTCGCTCGATCCTCCTGGGACCAGATCGTCTCTTCGCGGGGATACCGACCCCACTCGTCAGGCTGCGGCGCGGGCAGACTCCTTTGTTGTTGAAGCCATGCCATAGCCGTCGGGGTGGTGAGGGTCTGCTCGTCTATCCGGATGGGGTCGGTCCCGTTGTCCTCCAGAACGTTCCCGAACCTGTCGACCACTTTCTTGACCAGGACCGGATGAACCTTCATTCCCATGTTGGGAAATACCGTGTACGCCGCGGTCAACTCAAGGGGCGTAACTTCCGACGCTCCCAGCGATATGGAGAGGTTGTGTCCGAGATGTGACCGAATGCCAAGATTGCGGGCCATACGGATAGCCGAATCTATCCCCACGTCCATCAGCACCTTGACGGTCGCGGTGTTGCGGGAATAGACGAGCGCTTGGCGGAGGGTGATGGGTCCGGCAAAATTCATGTCCGAGTTCATGGGGATCCATTCCGGTTCTCTCGGATCGATCACCACCGCGATCGGTTCGTCAACAACGGTCGTGAAGGGGCTGTAGTGGCTCCACTCCAACGCCGCGGAATAAACGATCGGTTTGAACGCGCTGCCAGGCTGCCGTAATGCCTGATAGGCACGGTTGAAGCGAGATCGCTGAAAGTCGAGTCCTCCGACGAGGGCCCGGACGTACCCCGTTCGGTTCTCGATGCAGACCACTGCACCCTGAACCGGCGGGACGGTCTGATGCTGCAGGTTCAGCTTCGCTCCGTCGACCGAAGCTACCCTGAACTCCAGGAGATCTCCGGGCCGGTACCGTAGCTTACCGTCCAATCGCACCATGAATCGGAAGTTGCCGGCGAGGGCCAGCATGCACTCCTGTGAGCGCGGCTCTTCCTTCTTCTTGTTTCGTCTCCTGGGCTTGGGGGTATGATTCTCAAGCACGACGGCCTTGACGAATTCTCCCTGCTTGTACGGCGTCTTTCTCGGCGTCGCGAGGAATTCACGGAGTTCCCGCCTGCTGAGCCTCTTGACAAGCCCCGAGGGTCTGCGGTGACGCTTCTCCCAGGCTTTGACGCCCTTGATCAGCGCTTCCGAGGCTCGCTTCTGAAAAGAGAGATCGCAGGTGGTCCAGACCTTGAGTCCTTCGTGATAAAGGCTTTCTTCTCCGTATTTGTCCACAATATATTGGCGAACGGCCTCGGTGAAGTACGGGGCCTGCTCATACGGATTGGGGAGCTTCTCTCTGAGGTTTACCGGTTCAGCGTTCGCGCGCTTGAATTGAGCTGCCGAGATGAGGTTGTGTTTCAGCATGGTCTCCAGGACAGCGGCCCTTTTCTCGAGCGCTTTCTTCATGTTGCGGGTCGGCGCGTTTTCCGCCGGTCTTCGCACAAGTCCCGCGAGCAGCGCGGCTTCTGCTATGGTAAGGTCCTTGCAATTCTTCCCAAAGTAGGTTCGCGCGGCCGATTCCACCCCGTACGCGCCATTCCCCAGGTAGACCTCGTTCAAGTAGAGACCGAGAAGCTCCTTCTTGCTGAGGGTCTTCTCCAGACGATACGCCAGGATTGCCTCCCGGATCTTTCGCGTCAGCGTCTTTTCCCGTGAGAGCAGAAAATTGCGGGTAAGCTGTTGGGTGATCGTACTGCCACCCTGCTCCCAACGCCCTGACTTGAGGTTCTGATATGCGGCTCGAATAATGCCGAGAGGATCTACGCCAGGGTGAGAAAAGAAACGAACATCCTCTGCTGCGAGGAAGGCATTGACAACGTGGGGCGGTATTGAATCGAGAGGAACCGGGAATCGCTTCTCTTTATAAAAAATTCCGATAACGGTACCGTCTTCCGCGTAAAACGTGGAGACCGTTTTCGGCCGGTATCGCCTCAGATCAGGAATATCAGGAAGGTCCTTAGCAAAGCGGAGGTATGCCCCGAGCAGCCCGCCGAGGCCGCCCATAATCAGTCCGCATACAACGAGCAGGGGCACACCCACGACCATGAAGGATAGGAAGCCGCTGAGGAGGCGGTCCTTTCTCATTCTCTTGTTGTTCGTGGTCACGGGCGCGCTCTACTCCTATGCCGGCTCATCTCAAGGATTCAGTGGTCCTCATTGTACGATACAAGCTCCGATGCGTCAAGGATTCCCCTGTGTTGATCGGCGATTATCAGCTTTTCCACGAAACCGGTGTCCCCGAAAACGCACGAGGGGGCTGTCAGTGCGCGGCACTACTCGCGAAGGACTCCCTTGTGTGGGATATGAACCGGGGGCCGGCTATTCTTGACGTAGCACGACCGATGAATTAAGCTCCGCGAAAAGATCCCGACAGGAGACTACTTTGAGGATAGGCCAAGGATTCGACGTTCACAAGTTTGTGGAAGGTCGGAAGCTCGTCCTAGGAGGGGTGGAGTTTGACCATCCTCAGGGGCTTGCCGGCCACTCCGACGCTGATGTGCTCACTCATGCGGTGATCGATGCCCTTCTCGGCGCAGCGGGACTGGGAGACATCGGAATGCACTTCCCACCCAGTGACCCTGCCTATCGAGACGCGTACAGTATCGATCTCCTCGAAACCATCTGCAAGGCCGTCAGCTCGCTAGGGTATCGGATCGTCAACATCGACGCAACGGTCTTGGCACAGGATCCCAGAATCGGACCGCTTCGTGCGGAAATGGTCGGGAACCTCGCATCAGCCACCGGACTCGATCCCGAGCGCATCAACGTCAAGGCCACCTCACCCGAGGGACTGGGCTTCCTTGGAAGAGCAGAGGGGATCGCGGCCCTGGCCGTGGCAATGATTGAGCCGGTCGAACACATGGACCATTGATCAACTCTTTTGCCACCACTTCACGCACTTTCTGCGGGGATAAGGCCTTGGGCTGATCGAGGGAGAATCGGCGCACGATTCCTTGACAGGAGTTGTTCATGAGCCTGAGGATGTACAACACGCTGACCAGGCGTAAGGAAGCATTCGAGCCGTTGGTTCCGGGCACGGTCAGGATGTACGTGTGCGGTGTCACGGTCTATGACATGTGTCACATCGGCCATGCCCGCTCAATCGTCCTCTTTGATGTCATCTACCGCTACCTCCTCCACCGCGGGTACGATGTGACGTACGTTCGGAATTTCACCGACGTCGACGACAAAATCATCAACCGGGCCAATGAAGTGGGAGAGGACTGGGAGGCACTCGCCCAACGATACGTCGACGAGTTTTATGTCGACATGGACGCACTCGGCGTTCTGCGCCCCAACCACGAGCCTCGGGCGACTGACCACATTGCCCACATACAGGAACTCATCGGCAAGCTCGTATCCTCCGGACATGCCTACGAAGTCGACGGCGACGTGATGTTCGCGGTCGAAAGCTTCGAGGGGTACGGTAAGCTCTCGGGCAAACGAATTGAGGACCTTGTATCCGGCGCCCGCGTGGAAGTGGATGAAAAGAAGCGGAACCCACTCGATTTTGCACTCTGGAAGGCCGCGAAACCAGGTGAGCCGTCCTGGGAAAGCCCATGGGGGGCCGGCAGGCCGGGGTGGCACATAGAGTGCTCGGCCATGAGTTCATACTACCTGGGAGATGGATTTGACATCCACGGAGGTGGAGCGGATCTGACCTTCCCGCACCACGAGAATGAGATCGCCCAGTCAGAGGCGGCCTCGGGCACATGTTTCGTGAAATACTGGATTCACAACGGATTCGTGAATATACGCTCGGAAAAGATGTCCAAGTCCCTTGGCAACGTCCTGAATATCAGGGATATCCTTGCGAAAGTTCATCCGGAGGCCCTCCGTCTGTTCCTTTTGTCGAGCCACTATCGAAGCCCCCTCGACTACAATGAGAAGTCCATAGGAGAAGCATCCGCCGGGCTCGAGCGCCTCTACGCTGCGGCTTCATCACTGGAGGATCTCATTGCGGCTGGGGGCACGTCCGAGGAGATGCCGGACGCACTCGCCAACATCAGGGAGAGATTTACCGACGCGATGGACGACGATTTCAACACGCCGCGCGTCCTCGCGCTTCTCTTCGACGCGGCCCGTGCAGTGAACAGACTCTCAGGAAGTCCTCCGGACCGGATTCCGCGGCCCGATCTGCTCGCGGCCGCAGCGGACCGGATCGGGGAAGCGTCCCGGGAAGTGCTCGGACTGCTCACCGAAGAGCCGAAAGTCTTCCTCGAGAAACTGCGAAAGGGAGGTGTCGAGCGGCTCGGAATGACGGGGGACGAAATCCAGACACGTATCGATCAACGTGCCGAGGCCCGAAAGAACAAAGATTTCGCACTTGCCGACGAGATACGCAAGCAGTTGGCGGAGAAAGGGATTGTATTGGAAGACGGCCCCGAGGGCACGACCTGGAAGGTGAAGGGAACGTCGTCCTGACGACCCGGTTACCGTTGGAACCAGCCGTCGTATGCGTTCCGTTCGGGCGGGCCGATCGCTGCATTGGCAAAGATATGGAAATCGAGGTACAAAACCTGCGATTCGTGTACGGCAAGGGAACTCCTCTGGAGGTCTGCGCGCTGCAAGACATAAGTTTCGCGGTTGGTCCCGGCAGGATTGTCGGCATACTTGGAGGCACCGGTTCGGGAAAGACTACGCTCATGAGGATTCTTGGAGGATTCCTCACCCCCACCGGAGGGACCGTGCTGATTGACGGACGGGACACACGAGAAATCGGCCCCGGTCTGAAAAGGAACATCGGGGTGGTCTTCCAGATGCCCGAGCGCCAGCTCTTCGAAGAAACGGTGTACCGGGACATCTCCTTCGTTATGCGACGGTTCTCCGAACTCCAGGACTCGGAAATCAGAGCTCGAGTCCGAGCGGCCTGCGGCAGTCTGGGGCTGGACATCGACCGAATCGGGGACTTGCCTCCATCGATCCTCTCCGACGCGGACAAGCGCAAGGTCGCGATCGCCTCCATGTTGGTCAATGAGCCGGAGACTCTGATACTCGACGAACCAGCCGTGGGCCTCGATCCTCCGTCGGTTGCCGACCTCGTGCGGGTACTGAGAACAGTGCACGCTTCCGGAGGGAGAACTGTTATTATCGTCAGCCACGACATGGAGTTCTTCCTTCCGATCATCGACCTAGTGCTCGTGCTCGACTCCGGGAGGGCGATCACCTTCGGCCGCCCGCAAGAGGTCTGGGAGCGACTCGGGGAAGATCCAACCCTACGGGATCTCCTTCCTGGCCCGGCCCTCCTCGTCCACGAACTCCGAACAGCCGGCCTTGCAGTAAGCTGGGACGATCTGAGCGCGGCTTCGTTGGCGGATCGGTTAGCCGATCTCTACCGCTTGGCAGGAGCAAAAGCTTGAAGAGAGCGACTCTGCTGGGGATCGCGACCCTGCTTTTTCTCTTTCCCGACTCGGGTCAGGCTGGTTTCGAACTACCCGGCCTCACAGAGGTGCTCCTCCGGCTTAACGCCGTTTATTCGAAGCACTGTTGTTTCAAGGCGGCTTTCGATCAAATCACTGTCAACGTGGCAATGGATCTCAGAGACCATTTCCGCGGGACCATGTACGTGAAGAAACCCGGAATGATCGCATTAGATGTGAATTTTCCCGAAAGACAAGAAGTGGTTGTCCGGGGGAAATCGTACACCGTCTATTTTCCGGATGAAGGCAACTCGGTAAAGGGGGATATTCCACCGGATGTCAATCTGGAGCATTTCTTTGGTTTTTTTGCGGACATCAAGTCGCTGGAACGGGACTTTACGGTTTCCTTTCCCGCCAAATCCCCATACAGCGAACAGGACAAGCTTATCCGGTTGCAGCTGATCGACCGCAAGAAGAGCAGGTCCACGTATCGAATACAGTTGGGAATAGACCCGGACCGGTACACCATAAAACGGGCGATAATCTATGACGCCTTGGGCAACTATAACCGGTTCGACCTATCCCATATAACCTTTCTGGATTCGCTTCCCGATTCTCGATTCCGAATTCGGTACAATCGCGCCAAGGGTGCCGATATTTCTGAATTCCAGTTCCTGCCAAAGAACAAGCAGTGAAATCAAATAAGCTTTTTCATCTCGCGAGCCTCGGATGCCCCAAGAACCGGGTAGATTCCGAGAGAATCCTCTTCGTGATGTCGCGGGCCGGGTTTTCCCATACCGACGACCCGACTCGGGCCGACGCGATTGTCATAAATACCTGCGCGTTCATCGAGCCTGCGGTGGAAGAATCCATCGACGCGATTCTCGATGCCAGGCACACAAACAGCACCGCCGCGCTTGTGGTAGCCGGGTGTTTACCCCAGCGTTTCGGGGCAGATCTCGTCGAGCCGCTGCCCGAAGTCGACGTGTTCCTTCCGCTCGATCAGATAGGCGAGCTTCCACGATTCATCGAGTCCGCTCTGGCGCGACGCGGCCAGGATCGGAGCCTCAACGGTGTCTTCGGCACGGCTCCGGGCGGGCGCGAAGAGGAAGCCAAGTGCGCGCCGCAGGACCAAAACACAGATCGAAGCCGCATTCTTAGCACTCCGGGTTACGCATACCTCAAGATAGCCGAAGGATGCTCCAGAAGATGCCGTTTCTGCACGATCCCTTCCATTAGGGGGCGGCTTTCCAGTGTCGATCCCGATGATCTGGAGCGCGAGGCAAGCAACTTGGCCGCCGTGGGTGTCCGCGAACTAGTCCTCGTTGCCCAGGACCTGACCGCCTACGGAGTCGACCGAGGAGAGAAGCGCGGTCTGACAGCCCTTCTGCAACGCCTGAGACGTGTGGAGGGAATCGCGTGGATACGCCTCATGTACCTCCATCCCGACGGGATTCCCCGAGACCTTCCTCACGTCATCAACGAATCGGACAACATATTGCCCTATCTCGACATTCCCTTTCAGCATGTGTCCGAGAATGTCCTTAGGGCCATGGGGAGACCTTGGAAAGGTGACCGTATCCGCAAGCTCGTCGAAAGATTGCGCGGGGAAATCCCCGGCCTCGTCTTGCGATCCACCTTTATGGTCGGTTTCCCCGGGGAGGGTGAAAAGGAATTTGAGGAACTGGCCCGGTTCGTGAAATCGTTCCAATTGGAACACGTCGGAGTTTTTGTATACTCCCATGAACAGGGCACCCCTGCCTTCGACCTCGGTGATCCAGTGCCCTTAGAGGTCAAACAAGCCCGGGCTGAGGCCATCCAGGACACGCACTCGAGATTCATGGAAAAACGTAACAGAGAACGCGTCGGAAGATTGGAACGGTGCCTGGTGGAAGGACTGTCCCAAGAGAGCGACCTTCTCCTCCAGGGGCGGGTCTGGGATCAGGCCCCCGAGATTGACGGCGCGCTCCTTATAACCGCGGGACGCGCAGTCCAAGGCCAAATGCGTACGGTGCGGATCACCGACTCTCACGCATCTGATCTTTTCGGTAAGCTGATAGACGGGGATTTCGAATGTGCGCCGGATCAGCACGACACCTAGGAAGATCTCATCCGCCTGCTTCGAGCCACGTTGTGACTAACGGTACAGGTAGTAGTAGAGCGCCCCAGCTGCGAGCACCGCACAAACCACTACGATCTTGACAGCTATGGTCTCCTCCATTGCCCGATGATAAGTCAGGGGCCCCCATTTTGGAAGCGAAAACTGACCCGGGGCGGCGGAAGTGCGGCCAAGAATGATCTGACAGAGACGCTTTGAGCCATGGCAAATACATAATCTATAACTTCAAGTTTAAGAGATAGAATACTGTTTTTCTGATTTTTTCTTGACATCTACACTGGTTATTTGCTAATATCCGCTCAGCCTTAACATCCGGTAGAGGATTCGCGTGCTCGTGAATCACGCGCCGGTGAGAGAACCCCGGAATCTGATTACCCAACGCACCGTGGCTTGCCAAGAGGCGTGAAAAGACACGGTCTTCGGGAGTGCATAGAGATGAGGCAACTTGAACTGACATGGAGAACGCTGTGGGTAGGCATTCTGTTTTTTGCGATCGTCTGCTCGCCGAACTGGGCGGCCGGCGCCGGCAAAATAAAAGAGGTCAAGTGGGATGCCGACGGACAGCGGATTCTGATCCCCCATACGGGCAGCATAGGTAAGCATCAAACCCGCGTCATCGGACGTCCCAACCGATTGGTTGTCGATTTCGAAGGGACCGCTCTCGGAAAAATTCCGAGAAAGACGAGGGTTCATGGGTCGAACGTGCACGAAATACGCGTAGGAATGTTCAAGGGTCGCGCGCGTGTGGTGGTGGATTTCCAGAAGAATGCCGTGCCTACGTTCAAAGTCGTTCGCGGCAAGGGAGTCGTCTCATTGGTTTTCGGCAAGCAGCCGGGAACGAACTCTCAGCTCTCCAGGAGAAAAGCCTCGGCAAAGGCGTTGACGAAATCGTCCTCCACTTCACCGCTCTCTCCGAAAGCGATTCCGGCAGCCGGGAGGTCTTCGGGCACGAGGATGACCAGCCCGTCCGGAGCTTCCGGGCCGGCGAGCAGGATGCCACTGATCGCAAGCGCCAGATCGGACCGCAGTTCCGTGAGTTCCGACGGGTCACGATCGGCTTCGCCCAAGGGAAGGGTGAAGGGCAAGAGCGCCGGCGAGCATTCGTCGGCAGGCTCAGTGAAAAAGCCCGTCAACCTTAGAGAAGTCAAGCTCGCTCGGCGTCTCGAGCTCAACCAGCCGGCGCCTTACCGGTCGGGGAAGAGTAAACGATTGCTCAGAGAGCCCAGACCCGCGGCTCCAGGAGCGGCCAGGGCCAGCAAAAACGCGAAAATGGCTCAGAAGCTCGAACGCGGTCGACCCGCGCCGACTACTTCACAGGGTACAAAGGCCCGCGCTCGAACCTCCATCCCTGATGTTAGGCCATCGAGCACTGCGGGTCTCCGAGGCGTCCCGGGCCGCGGGCGCATGGTTCGTGAAGTAAGGCCTCCGGTCACGCCACCGACACCCGATCCGAGACTGGTAGTACAGGAAGTGACCGAACTCAAGTTCATCCAGGTCGGTCATAATGCCCGCTTGGTCGTGCGGGGTGGAGACCATCTGGATTACCGCATGACGCGGGTCTCACCGACGAAGGTGAGACTGGACCTCGTGAACGCGGAGATACCGAAAGCGCATCAGAAGCCATTGAAAACGGATGAATTCTCAACCTCCGTGGAAATGATCGTCCCTGGATCTCAGACGATCTTTATCCAGCTGAAAGACGCGGTTCCGTACCAGGTGCAGAAGAAGAAGGGCGTGCTCATGGTCGATTTCCCGCCCCCTCGCTTTGCACTGACCGCGGATCAGAAAGCGATCCTCGTTCCCAAGGAGGGCGAAGCAGCGCCGCGGGCTGAATACAGGGCTCGCAGAGAATCCCTGATGGCACGAAGGGAAGCCGCCCGCATCATGCGAGAGGAGGAATTTCGTCGCCAGAGTGAGACTATTGCTACTCAGATAGCCGGTCTGCTCAAGGAACAGGAGGAAATACTCAAAGAGCGGCGGGCCATTGAACGCAAATACCGCGTAACCGGTGATCCGGAAGTCTTTAGCAAACCGGTCACCATGAATTTTCAGGGAATTTCGGTACAAAATGTCTTCCGCCTCCTGGGAGAGCAGGCCGGACTGAACATAATGCTGGGCGACGATGTTCGGGGCACGGTCACCATGCACCTGCGGGACGTGCCATTGGGCCAGGTCATCGACCACATACTGCAATCCCACGGCCTTGATCGCGACCTCGTGGGCAACGTGATGTGGGTCGGTCGAAGAGCGCGAATCCAGCGAACAAAAAACGCGAGAATGAGGGAGTACCGAACTCTCCTCAGACAAGCAGACCAGAAGCTTGTCCGGAACAAGAGAGAAATCCGGCGACTCGAAAAGGATAGGGAACAGGCTCTCGAGAAGATCACCAAAGAGGAAGCCGTCGCGGCGGAGCTCCCCACAGAGGCGCCGGTCTTTGAAACCGTGGGCGCTACGGAAACCATTGAGATCGACGGCGAGCCGGTGACCCTCTTGTTGGTTCAGGTTAAGCTCAACTATGCCCGGGTGCGTGAGATCACCCCCATTCTCGAGTGCGTGTTCAACCGCAACTGTGGCGGAGCGGCACTTCCCCCCGGTGAGACCGAGGCCCAGGCGCTGCAGAGGGCCCAGGAGCGGCTCACCGCACAGGGCTTCCAGCCGGGAAGTCCCGGAGCCGAAGCGAGAATGGAGCGGGTGAGGCGAGAGATCGATAGGGAACGCAGAACCCAGGCAGCTCAAGAAGTTGCTCGGCGAACGACGGCGGGGGAGGCTCTGGCCGGGCTGCGGGGAGCCGGTCTTGACCCGAGGATGCAGAGAATTCTAGCTCACACGATCATCTGGGCCAATCCCACGTACAACATGCTCTTCATAAAGGATCTCCCGGAGCGCATCGAGGAGATGAAGAAACTCATAGCGACCCTCGACGTGCCTACACCGCAGGTCCTCATCGAGGCGAGGCTCGTCCGTGCCAACCGTAACTGGGCCAGGGGCCTGGGGATCAACTGGGGTGTCAACAACAACCAGGTCACCAGCCGCGACATCGGGACGATCACGAACCCTAACCCGAACCGCACGTATACGATGTGGGGCTTCACAGGACTCCCCGGAAATACCGCAGCGACCAACGCCGCGTCTGGCGTCAATCTTCCCTATACGACGGCCCTGACCAACCGTTTGTGGATGGACGTGCCAGGTGTCGCAGGAACCCTTTTTGGCGCCGCGATGCAGTTCGGCCTGCTGCAAGGCCAGTTGGCTACCGACCTCGACATCCGACTAGCCGTGGGCGAATCAGACGGGAAGACCAAGATTATCGCCCGCCCGAAGGTCCAGGTGCTTGATCGGCAATCAGCCACGGTCCTCGACGGAGTCCAGATCCCGTACCCATCGGTCTCCGCAGACGGCACCCAGGTGCAGTTTGTGAGTGCAAACATCCAGTTGACCGTCACACCCCAAATCTATCCTGACGGGCGGATTCAGATGACTCTCAATGTCACGGACAACGAACCGGGCGCAACCTATAACGGTTTAACGTCGATTGATAATCGCCAAGCCAATACCGTGCTCATCGTCAAAGACGGTGAGACCGCGGTCATTGGCGGTCTGCTCCGACGGACTACTGGCCGAACCAACACGGGATGGCCCGGGCTTATGCACATTCCGTTGGTGAACTTTTTCTTCAACGCCAACAGCAAGAACTCAGAAATTGGTGAACTACTTCTGTTCGTTACTCCCACCATTCTCAAGAAACCACCTACCGCCGCATGAGGTGACCACCCCCCATCCATTACCCCCATAACCGCATCGCCGGCTTCCTCCTCCTGAACAGGAGGAGGAAGCTCCTCCCTATGTCGATTTCGCGCTCATACCAATGCGCGTATCAAAAAGTGATTTAATGTCGAGTTAAGCCGCGTTTTATGACACCACCTCCCCCCGTTGTGGGGAGGTGGTTATGGGAAAAGTGAGCAGGGCTTATCCTCATGTGTGGGAAGAGGACCTTCGGACGCAAACAAAAGGGGCAAGAGATCCCAAGACAGCCCAGAAGCTGCTCGTGATCTTGAATGCCACGGTGGCTCCACGGCCGGCAAAGGAGATAGCCCTTCACACCGGCGTGTCGTTCATAGGGTCCACAATTGGATCCCGGCCTACAACCGCTTCGGTCTTGAAGGCATCCTCGGTCCGCGAACCGCATGACGGGGAAAAGCGCACATGAGCCGGGAGCAAGAAACCCTCTTTCTGAAACCCTTTTTCGAGAGGGCCCACACCGGTGAGATCGCGACTGTAGCCGAAATCAGAGATAGGTTGGACGACTATGTGGGACATGCGTTTCATGATTCGGTCGTTTACCGTTTCCCGGAAAGCAACCGATGACGCAAGGTTAAACCCGGGCCCACTCATCTTCAAGCCAAGAAGGAAACGCAAGAGGACTTCAAAAAAGATTCCCGCACACGGTAAACGAGATTTTGGCTCAGAGAGATCCGGAGGACCAGCGACCAGGGCTATCATGGCACAGGATGAGGGCAGATTTGGTCGTATCGGCGACCATCCATCCTGTTGGACTCCCAAAGGTATGCGACCAAAAGCACCCAGACAAATTGTACGGAAATTCCTGTGCGTGTACGCGGCTGTTCGCATCACACTGGAAAGAATGACCTCGCTCATACTCCCCTTCGCTAAGACCGATATGGTGAATCTTTTTTTGAAAGAGGTGGCACAAGACTTCAAGGACTTCTTCGTCATCATGCTCATAGATCAGGCCGGATGGCATCTGTCCAAAAGACTCGAGGTCCCCGAAAATATTCGATTGTTTCCTCAGCCTCCTATAGTCCCGAACTCAACCCTGTTGGGCACATGTAGGAGCATCTTCGGGAGAACGCCATGCCAAAGAGAGCCTTCAAATGCCTTGGTCAACTTCCAGACGCTCTTTGCACATCCTTGCAGGTCACGGAAAACGCACCTGAGCAACTGACCTCCGTGACCAACTTCCCCTCCACGAGAATCACTTGTTAGAAAGCGCACGGGTATCAGGTTCCCTATGCTGCAATCGCGGGCGATCAAGTGATAGTTATCGACTGTCGAACGGGGGCATTGTCCATGGTTTACACGAATCGGTTCTCCGCTCGTTCGTCTTGCGGGAGGGTAACGTGTCTGGGTTTCCGCCGGGGCCTTCCTGTTGAAAAACAGGGATCAGATGATTAGACTGGGTGGTGTGCACTTCCAGAAAAGACGAAAGGCTGAATCTTGTGAGAATCAAAATTACTGTCGGAGCCTTGGCCGTGGGCGCGGAACTCAATGACTCGCCGACCGCCAAGAAAATCGCGGCCGCATTGCCGATCCGTTCGTCCTTCAATACATGGGGAGACGAGATCTACTTTCCGATACCCGTTGAGGCGGACCTCGATGGGACGGCCAAAGACATCGTCGAACTAGGAAATCTTGGCTACTGGCCCACCGGAAAGGCGTTCTGCATATTTTTTGGTTTGACGCCGATGAGCGAACCGGGGAAGATCGTTCCTGCCTCTGCGGTAAATATTGTCGGAAAAGTACTCGGGGACGCGACTAAGTTCAAAGAAGTCATGGACCACCGAGAGGTGCTGTTGGAGGCGGAATAGGTCACCGGAATGGCATCGTCGGCGGTATATTCAACCAGCACGCGTTTGAGGAGATCAAGACCCCAGGAAATTCAACAATTCAGACACACAGATCCACACAAGGCTGAACTCAGCGGCCTTCAAAATTTCTCACACGATCTCCCAGGGCGCCACTGATTCAGTGTTTCTCGTTTCCTCCTAGGCTCCGTATTTCGTCTGTCGAAGCGCGTGCGCGGTGATGAGCTTCATCAACGCGGTGGCAGGAAACTGCCCGAGAGCCCCTTTCAGGCATTGGGTCTCTCCGAACCCGGACACATCCGGGTTGGCGCGCGTCGTGCCGGGCGCCCAGAAGAGGACCGGGACCGGGTGCCAGCTATGGGATCGCAACACAGCGGGGGTGGAGTGGTCCCCGGTGACTACCAGTACGTCCGGCTTCATCTGAAGGATGGCTGGAATTACCCCGTCCACCTTCTCGATCTCAGCCACCTTTGCGTCGAAGTCGCCGTCTTCTCCTCGGCTGTCCGTATATTTGTAATGAACGAAGAAGAAATCGTGTGAAGTCCACACTCGTGCGAGGGCTTTGAGCTGGTCGTCCAAGTTGGCGAGTCCGTGAATGAGGTCCATGCCCACCAGGCTTGCCAGCCCCTTGTACATCGGGTAGACGGCAAGCGCCACCGCGTTGAGGTGGAAAACCTCGTCGATGCTGGGAAGGCCCGGCTCCGTGGACCAGCCGCGCAGGGTTACCATGTTTGCCGGGCTCTCGTCCTTGATCCTGCTCCTAACCTGGTCCACCCACTGGTTGACGAGAGCCGCGGTCATCTTCGCTTCGCTCGAATCGTTCAGGGGCTGGGCAAGCAGGGGCTGAACGCCGGTCTGCTGCGGGTCGGTCTCATTGAGTTCGGGAGACAATCCGGCGGCCCTCAGGATAAGCGCGAAACGGTAATCCCTGACTGGCTTCACGATCACCTCAACGTCGGGAAAGGTAATGTCTTCAATCAGGGCAACCATGCGGGCGCATTCCTCCGTGGGTATCCTGCCCGCCCGGCGGTCCGTTATAAGGCCGTTGTCGTCCACCGTACAAAAGTTTCCCCTCGCAGCCACATCGTGTTCAGTCAATTCTAGACCGATTCCCACAGCCTCGAGTGCGCCCCGTCCTATGGTGCACGTGAGCGGATCATAGCCGAAAAGTCCGAGGTGTCCGGGGCCACTGCCCGGCGCGAGCCCGATTCCCACTGGATGGAGAAGCCCGAGCATTCCCTCCTTCGCCAGCCGGTCCAAATTGGGGGTTGCAGCCGCTTCCAGCTCCGTGGGGCCGCCGACTTCTCTCGGCAGCCCACCCAGCCCGTCCATCACGAGAAGGACAGCTTTGCGGTCACCCTTTCTCGTAAGCGTCCTCATCAAGTCCAGGTCGGTCATTTTTCTGCGCCTCCTCGGGATTGAGGTCCCCTCGTCGTGGGGGGAAGACCCATGTGTCTGGATCAATCACGGAGCCAGCCCTCGGCCGGCCGTGTTTCACCAGCGATCGGCGTTCTATCCAAGTTCCGTATATCACGCCTGCTACTGAGCTTGCACATCGAACCAACGGGATTTGTCTTCCCGGATTTCCGAAGAGATTAGCAAAAAGGATGGACGAGACCAAGTAGGCCTCAAACTCATCGCATGTAAGCCGCCGGGAGCACCGTCAAAATGCCTCCGCAATCGGAAACGTCGTCGGCATTCTCAGAAACACTGCTCGCCGGCTGAGCCTACGGGTCGTCCTCAGGCACCAAGTAGATAGGGACACCACGGTATCTGCGCTCGAGGACTCTCAGCACTTCCGGCAGGTCGCGCATGCCGGCTTCCTCGAGAGCCCGCCTGAAACGAGGAAGATATATGAGATCGAAGACAGTCTCCTTGCCCGGAAAGAGCCTGAGAGCCAACTTCCTGACGCCTCGAATCATCGCGTCCGCTTCTCCGCTGCTGATAGGGCGAGTCATGAACATCTGAATGACGAGGTCACTGGAAATCCTCAGAAGTCTTATGTTCCGGTTTTCTTCCTTGATTCTGTCGAGATCCGCCATCCGACATCTCCGCCGCGTATGAGCGCACTATCACGGGGGCGCTTTTACCGGAGTTCCGGTGAGGTGTATGTTCCAGGAGCCAGGTGCTTTTGCATCGGCCGGGATAACGGTTTCGATTTACACGGGACCGGCCATGTGTTAGGAGGGGTTCGACAAGCTCCGACCCCAGACCTCGGGCGGAGAGTCCGGGCGTCGCTCGAAATTCGGAGGCAAAACTCGAACCCTCGGGGAACGAGAGATCCTCCATACGGACCGGCCAGGCCCTGCAGACCAGCATAAGGTCAAGCCAAGGTGTTAGCTTATCAAGAATTTCCGGACCTGTCCAACGTACGCTCGCCAATAGGATTTCACCAGGAAAGGGCGGCAGATAACCGAATGCGACTTGCCAGATCCTTGTTTCAACTGATGAGACCGACCCAGTGGATTAAGAACGGGTTCGTCTTCATGCCGATCATATTCAGCGCCAAGCTGACGGCCGTTGACGAAGTGGGCAAGGTGATCGTCATCTTCGCAGCCTTTTGCCTTGCTTCCTCTTCCACATATATTCTCAACGATTACGCAGACATGGAACATGACAAGGCCCATCCCCTCAAGAAGCATCGTCCCCTCGTCAGGGGAGACCTCACTCCCCAGGCGGCCTTGTCATTCATGGCCGTCCTGGTGATCGTCTCTTTCATGCTGTTGTACGCGATCGGAGCGCCGTCTCTCTGCTATCTCCTGATAGCCGCTTATCTCGGACTGCACGTGGCGTACTCGTTCAAGCTCAAGAACATCGTCATTCTCGACGTGCTCACGATCGCGAGCGGCTTCCTCTTGAGAGTCCTCGGTGGGGCCGCGGTCATCGATGTGACGGTCTCGAGTTGGCTCATTCTCTGCACGTTTTCCCTGGCGATCTTCCTCGCCCTGGGGAAGCGACGGCATGAAGTCGTCATACTCAACAGTCAGGCGGTCAACCATCGCCCGGTACTTCAGGACTATAGCGTTTCACTGCTCGACCAGCTCCTGCAGATTGTCACGACCTCAACGTTCATTTTTTATTGCCTGTATTGCGTACGCGGCAACCCGGCGATCGGAATCGAGCCCGAACCGATGATGTTCACGATCCCCCTGGTTGCGTACGGGGTCTTTCGGTACATGTACCTCATCTACCACCGAGAGGACGGAGGATCGCCTACTGCGTTGCTCCTGACGGATCCACCGCTACTGATCTGCAATATACTCTGGCTGGCGACCTGTGTCGCGATCATTTATTTCTAAAGGATTGGCCAAGCAGCCTGTGAGGAGATTTGTATGACCTCATCCTCCGGGTGATAGCGAAATCTCCAGGAGAAGACGGATGCTTAAAGCGCTCAAATTCATAGTCTGGTTTGGAGCCATGGCCGGGATCGGGATCGTTCTGGGGTGCTACGTGCACGCGCTCCGTGTAAACCAAACGACGCTTATGAGCGGCGTCGCATTCGTGCGGGAACTCCCGTACGGGGAAGCGGTCGTCGGAATCATCGAGACCACAGTCTTTTCCTACGAAGAGAAGAAGAACCTCGAGGATTATCTCGACAAATACAAAGGGCACATCAAAATCAACCCCGAGGTTCTCAAACAGCACGAAAAATTGGTGAACGAAGGACTCGGCAAGCCCAGAAATGATGTTAAGTAAAACAGGTTATAACAACAAATTGGGGTATAAACTGAAACCATAACTTGACAAGGCATGGACGCGATGTTATCCCTCCTGGCGGCGCCTGATACGCGACCCTCAAGACAGTGTGAGGGGGCAACAATCCGGCTCTCCCGATACCGGGGGCCATTGGGAGCGAGAATGAAACCCCAGAGGACTGCTGAGGACCCTGAACTTGCGAGCATCCCGACCGAATTCAGAGAAAACTACCGCTTCCTCTCGGAACTCATCGACTGCAGAGAGAGGAACAATTCCTTCAAAAGGGGCCTGAGAGCCTTGATTGAGCGAAACGCATCGTACCTCGCCACCCGGCGGCTGAACCAGCGTCAGATGAAGCTTGTCAAAGCCTTCTTCAAAGCGCTGAGGCACAGAAATCCCGATTGTTTTTCACCACCGGTGCCCGCGGAACTGGAAGCCTCAATCCGAATCAGGGACAAGCCCACGTGGCTTCCTTGGGAAGCGGAGGCCATCCAGAAGATAGAACGGTGGCGCGGAGACATTTCGTGCATCAGGCGCCACCTGGCACGCAACTCTCGAATGCCGAAGGGCCGGCCGGCCGCACCGCGCGCTGCTCAAACGCACGCGCGCAAGTGATTCTGCCTCGGGCTTCTTTGTTGGACAAGATGCTTCCACGAAAACACGCACGATGATAGCCTCAATTGCGACCTCTGCCTGATTTCTCCAAAAGCTGTCTGAACTTACGAGTCCAATGGGTCGCGTCGGGATTCGATCGGAGTTCCTCCACCGAGTAGAGCATTTTGGTGACCCAGTTAGGGTGCTCCGACGTCGTTCCCGGGAGATTTTGTTGGCGCGTGTCGCAGAAGATATCTTCCTGATTGACGAGCACGATCCTCGCGGGGGTTCGAAAGAGGAATTCGAGCACCGCGGAGTGAAGCGCGTCGGGAACGACCGATGAACGGCGTGCCTCATCCGCGGATTCCGGTGACAATAGGCCGTCCTGGACAAGTCTTTCGACGATTTTCGCTTTGTGGGCTGAACGCTCCTTCCGGGAGCGCGCTTCCCAGTCCTCCGGAACCTGCCCAATATTCCGCCGGAGATCGATGTCCCGTGCCGCCCAGAATCCAGCAAGCGTAGGCAGGTCGTGCGTTGTTACGGATACGAGTGCGTTGGCAGGATACGCGTGATAGGGGAGTTGGTCACCCTGATCGTCCCGTTCGAAATAGAAAAGCCGGTAGGAGAATACTCCCTTTGACATCAGACGCTCTCGCAGGTCGTAGGGAACTGTGCCGAGGTCCTCGCCAATGACGATCGTTCCTGTGTGTTGGCTTTCCAGGGCTATAAGGTTGAGTAGATCCTCTTCGTAGTCTCGCACGTATACGCCTTCGGCTGGGGGCTTGCCCTTCGCTATCCAGAACAGGCGGTGTATCTGCATCACATGGTCCATGCGGAGCGCCCCGCCGAAGCGGCAGTTCGCTTGGAGCCGTCTGCGGAAGGGCTCATACGCCGCCGACCGAATTCTGTCCCTGTGCGGAGGGGGGAATCCCCAGTCCTGACCGTCGGGGGCGAACGGATCCGGGGGAGCGCCGACCCGGAACTCTTCGTGGAAATACTCCCTCAGAGACCAGAAATCCGCGCCGTTTCGGTCCACCCCCACAGCCTCGTCATGATAGAGTCCAACGAGCATTCCCTTGCTTCGGGCGTATTCCTGGACCTCTCGCAGCTGTATTTCCAGTTGCCACTGGACGTACATCCAGAACAGGACGGCTTCACGGTTATCGCGCCGGAACCTCTCCACAGCCTCGCTCGACGGATCCCGGAACTCATCGGGCCAGGCTGTCCAAGAATAGACCGTTGGATCATTAGATCGGATCTGTTCGTCAAACGCGCAGAAGGTGGCGTAATTCTTGAGGTACACACCCATGGACTCAATGTATGCCTGGAACTCGGCCCAGCGCTCATCCCGTTTGCGGGGTCTGCCGTGTCTGTGGAGAAAGCCGTCAAAGACCTCCCTGAGTACGTGGAGCTTGAGCTCGACAACTGCCTCGTATTTGACGTGCTCTTCGTTCCGGAGTCCCTTGATGCGAGCTCGCACTTCCGGACTCTCAACGAGCTTCTTGGCCTTGACAGACTCGCGGAAATCCTCCATCTCCTCGATATCGAGGTAAATCAAGTTTCTGAAAATCCTACTTGAGGGCAGATATGGACTAACGTTGAAGGGCCAGCGGTTAAAAATCGCGTGGAGCGGATTGAGGCCTACCATGTCCACACCGAGGTCATCGGCAGCCCAGTCAATGATCCGCTTGAGGTCGGAAAAGTCCCCCACCCCCCAGTTCCTCATTGAGCGGACACCGTAGAGGGCGATGCCGACTCCTGCAATGCGACCGCCGGATTCCAACTCCCGGGGAACATAGGCCCTTGCCGGACAGACTATCCAGTGCCCTATTGCTGTGACGCTCTGCCCTTGAAGCTTGGTAAACAGCTCGACCCCGTAGGCCCCGGAAGGGAGCTCAGCGGGAAAGGGAACGGACAGCCCAATTTCTCCCGACTCCTCATCCTCGCGAACGGATACCTCTTCTGCACCCAGACTCCACTGGTACTGTTCACTGTCCCGGCTCACCGCCCTGATGCGCGTCGGACCGACTCGAGGCACAAAATCGGGCGGAAATCCTTCCGAATCTAGTGAAAAGACGCACCGGTCCGGCGGTGAATCCTTGCAAACCACGAGGATATTCGGCTCACGTACCGTTGAGGGGCGGGCAAACCTTACACCATTAGCTTCGAGGATCAACCTGGCCGCGTCGAGGCTTGCCCGGTGGACAATGCCCCAGTTGTCCGTATATTTCTCTTCCAGGCCGAAGAGATGAGCGAGTCTCTTCAGCTCTCGATGAATGTCCGTCACCTACTTACCTCCGGAGTGCGTGGCTCCATGCGGAGTTGCTCAGACGGGAGGCCGGATGGGTAAAGGGCCCGCCCGAAAACCGGTCATCTCTGTCCGCTCATCTGTGCCCCAGAGCAAGAGGCAAGGGAGCGTGAACTCCGTTGAGCCCCCCTTTTTCGTTGACTGCAAAACCTTGTACCAGGTAATTTCATGAAAGGAAACTTCGCAGGGGTAAAGAACGCAAGGCCGAAGACCGGGGCATTTCAGGTTTGAATCCCGTGGGTCCTGGAGCGCGATTCTATGGGATTGGCCGTGCAGGCAAGTGGCCGGTGGAGTCTGCAGCGATTCGGCCTCTCATTCTTTTACTCCTGCAGTACTAACCTGACGGCATCCAACACCCCTACAGGGCGATCTTCGATCTCACCTGCCATGTGGGAAGACGCAACCGGCTCACCATTGATCAGACGGCTCTCGCAGGGAGCTGGCCGCACAACCGGAGACAGTCCATGGATTTCAAACTCAACGACGAGCAGCGACTCATACGGAAGGCCGCGCGCGATTTCGCAACCAAGGAACTCGCACCCAATGCCAGGGAGTGGGAAGAGAAACACCTCTTTTCCCGGGAAGTCTTCGATAAGATGGGCGAGCTGGATTTCACCGGCCTCTACGTCCCCGACGAATTTGGAGGGACCGCAGTAGGACGACTGACAGCAGCCTTGGTTTTTGAAGAACTCGCGAAGGGGTGTTTTGCCACGGCAGTTTACCTCTCGGTTCATAACATGGTTGCTAACCTGATCTACCAATACGGCAGTGAGGAGCAGAGGAATCGGTGGGTAAAGCCGCTCGCGCTCGGAGAGAAGCTAGGGGCCTATTCCCTCACCGAGGCCGATGCAGGCTCTGATGCCGCCGCGCTCAGCGCCAGGGCAGCCAAGCAGGACGGCGGTTACCTAGTCAACGGTACCAAGCTCTACGTGACGAGCGGAGGAGTTGCCGACATCTACACGGTGATGCTAAGAACTGACGAGGAGAGCAAGAGCCGCGGCATTAGTGCCTTTGTTGTGGAGGCGGGCACGCCGGGACTTTCGTACGGTCCCCATGAAGCGAAAATGGGCCTGAACGCGTCTCCGACCACGGAGTTGCACTTCACCGACTGTTTCGTTCCGCAAGAGAATCGTCTCGGACCGGAAGGCAAGGGCTTCAACTACGCGATGACAGCCCTCAACGGGGGCCGAATCAATATCGGCGCAGGCGCCATCGGATTGGCTCAGCAGGCCTTTGACTACGCGCTCACCTACGCGCACAAGCGCCAGCAGTTCGGACGACCGGTCGTCGCGTTTCAAGGACTCCAGTTTCTCTTCGCAGACCTGGCTACCCAGATTGAGGCCGCCCGTCTGATGGTGTACCGCGCCGCGTCACTCATGGACGCAGGGGAAGCAGCGGTTCAGGAGGCCGCCATGGGCAAACTCCTGGCAACGGATACGGCAATGCGCGTCACCACAGAGGCGGTTCAGATCCTGGGCGGATACGGCTATATGAAATCGTATCCCGTTGAAATGTATATGCGTTTCGCCAAGATCGGTCAGATCTTCGAGGGAACGAACCAGATTCAGCGAGTCGTGATTGGGAGAGAACTGACCAAGTACAAAGGACGAAAAAGGCCGGACTCCTATTGACCGTTCGTCCGCGTTGTCTGCCGGTCGCTCCCCGTTTGACGCGCTCGTCGGAGACACGCGGACTGCCGGCGTCCCCAATTTCCACCCCCCGCACAGACGCCGTTTAGGCTGAGGTGGTGCACGGAGGGTTCAGGCAGTCCGGTCGGCAATCGCTTCAGTCTAACTTATTTCAGGAGTAACGATCATGGCAAGGAAAACAACCCCAACCGGCAGCCTTGGCGAACGAATTCACGCCATGAGGGAAAAACAGAAGTTGGACATAGAGAAACTCGCCCAAGACGCCGGATATACTACCGATTACATCCGACGTATTGAGGAGGGGAAGATCGCTCCGCCTGTGGGCGCGCTCATTCGTATCGCCAGAGCGCTGGCGGTGGACAGCTCGACACTCCTCGCCGATGATACGAAAAAGGAGCGCCGACGCAGCTACAGGAAACGGACCAAGGCCTACTCATACCAGGCCCTTACTCCCGGCGCAGAGGACAACCACCTGTGGGCATACATGATTACCCTCGAACCCAAGAAAATCCACGAGAACGTAGAATACAAACATGAGGGTGAAGAGTTCGTCTACGTTCTGGAAGGGCGAGTCGAATTGACCGTGGGAGAGAGAGTAAGCGTCCTGAAGAAGGGTGGGAGTCTCCATTTCAACTCCGGCGTCAGTCACCAGTTGAAGAATCTCAGCACCAAGAAATCGAAGCTGATCGTTGTGGTGTATGCCCCATGATGGCGTCGGAGCCGAGTCGTAGGACGAGGATCACGGGTCGAGTCTTGGCTGCCCACATCCTGTGGGATCGGCTCCGAAGATTGGATTCCGGCGTTTCCAGGGAGCCTCGCCGCTCGGTGTGACGGGGCTGATCCGAGAGCGGAGCGTAGGCCAGATACGGTAAACCTCCGCAACAGAGCGATGGTCGGGCCCGACTCGCGAGCTAAAAAAAGCTGTGTTAAATCGAGCGATTGGCTTTCCGTGAATTATTCTCACTCACATCGGAACCTTTTTTGCATGGCTTTGTCAAATCGGGTTAGGGGTTATGTGATCACCGGAACCGCTTTTAGGCATCGAACCGTATCATGGCAGCCCGTGCGGGGAGATGCGCGGTTCAAACCCGAACACAATAACCCATATCCATACCTCCTTTCACGCCCCGAGCAGAACTCGGGGCTTTTTTTTCCCCGCCCTCCCTGGTAGAGTTTATTCTTTGGGACATGCCGAACGGAATCGGGCCTCACGCTTTCGACTCCGCGAAGGGGCCCGGAGAGGACAGGGTGTGGCTCAGACTTATCGCCATCCAAACTAACTATCTGGTATCAAACGGGTTTCATCAAAAGAACCCCGTTCGGGTGAGCGCATCTCCCCGACGCGGAGCACGTGAGGAGGAACCATGAAATTGGCGGGAAGGGCTGCCGTGGTTACCGGTAGCAGCAGAGGGATTGGACGCAGCGTGGCACTGGCGTACGGCAAGGAAGGGGCTGACGTCCTCGTCAACTACACGTCCAATGAGAGCGCGGCGCAGGAGGTCGTGCAGGAGCTGCAGTCAATGGGGCGAAGATCCGTTGCCGTGCGCGCAAACGTCGCGGCGAAATCGGACGTTGAGCGCATGATGGAGGCAGCGAAGGAGAATTTCGGGCGGCTTGACATTCTTGTCAACAACGCGGGGTTTACCAGACCGGCGATGCTGCACAAGATGTCTGAGGATCAGTGGGACGCGGTGGTCGACGCGCACCTGAAGGGTCCCTTCCTGTGCATCCAGGCAGCCTTCAAGTATTTCAAGGAGCAAAACTACGGCAAAATCATCAACGTAAGCTCGGTGGCCGGTCTGGTGGGAACGGTAGGACAAGCGAATTACTCAGCGGCAAAAGGGGGCATCCTGAGTTTCACGAAGAGCGTAGCCAGGGAGTTGGCACGCTACAATGTCTGTGCAAACGTGATTTCCCTTGGGATCGTGGCTACCGACATGTCCAAGAAGATCCGGGAAGATGAGAAACTTGCAGAGATCTACATGAACCGGATACTCTTGAAAAGGTTCGCAGAGGCGGAAGACATTAGTCCCAGTTTCGTTTTCTTCGCGTCGGGAGACTCGGACTATGTGACGGGACAGATCCTCTGTGTGGACGGTGGGTACGGGATGATCTAGCCCTTGCGTGCGGGCGCAGGGGCGACACCTGCGCCTGGAAGACCGACCCCCCGCGGGCGAAGAACCAGGACCGAAGCCTTGGATTGCGGGCATAGAGCGTCGGGCCGACTGGTGCTCAGACCTCAGAGCTGAATCACGCCTGGAAAGGGCGCTTGAAATGCGCAGCAAGAGCTCCCGCGCGGCAAAAAAAGCTTGACTTGGATCGGGCCATCTGCTAAAAAACGATAACGAGGAATAAGCCACTGAATGGATTTGATGATTTGGGAGTGGCCGACGTTGGTGTCGGCAGGCGGAGAGTGTCATGCTCCGCACCAAAATCTGTTTCGATGGCAGTTATGGTTCCGCCGACGGGGTTGGCTCGGCGGCGGAGGCAGGAAAAAATAACTTGACATTGCACACTTGATTTGATACGAGAATTACATTCCGAAATCTATCGGACTTTGTCCGGGAATGTTTTCACAGGGTTCCAGACGAAAGTATCGTAAGGGACTTTTGAAAGGAGGATTGAGGGTATGGTTAAACGTTGTTTACTGCTGGGCCTTTTGGTTCTCGCATTCGCCGGTGCCAGCACGGTGATCTCTTTTGCCGGCGGGCCTGCTGCGCCAGGTGTGTATCCGCCGCCCCCTCCCGGCCCCCCACTTATGTGTGGACCGGCCAAAACCAGTTATTCCATAGTCAAAGAGCAGATTTGCCCGATTCCTGCCCAACTCAGAAGAGTTAGAGTCGTTGCTCCTTACCTGGCAGGAATCGCGTGGCCGCGCACCCGGCTTGCTTTCGGTGGCAACCCCCAGACATGGGCTCATCCTGTGGCACCTGGCCGTTACGAGTGGCTGGTTCCGGTTGTAGAGGTCAAGAACGAGCACTACTGGACTTACAAGGATCCGTGCTGCAAGACCCATAAGGTGCCGCGCTGCGTGTACGTGAAGGCCAATTATGTGAGGACGCCCTGCGCCCCTGTTCCTGTGCCGCCGCCGCCGCCGCTGCCCTGCAAGGTGACGAAATAGGATGGCCCGACAAGCGTAGAGGATAGAAATACTCACGATATAATGAGTTTGTCGAAAGGAGGATGAGGGTATGGTTAAAAAGTTAGCAATTCTCGGGATCATCCTGGTCGCTGCGGCGGGCATGGCATGGGCCGGGACCTATTCGGGTGCGATCCCGGCTCCGGTACCGACGGTGATGCCGGCTGCTGCGCCTGCCTGTGTAGGACCTGCTTGTGGTCCCCCCGTAAAGGTGAAGGCTCCTGCGTGCAAGCCTCCGAGGCTGACGACCACTATCGCAGTGAAGATGAAGTACCCGGTGCCCAAGCCGCCCCCCCTGATGAACCCGTGTGTACCTCCGCCCATCCCCGTGGCGGTTCCCATGTGCAAGTTCATCGTTCCTTGGCCGCCCTTTGTGTACTATCTTCCCCTAGACTAAACCAAGGGCAAGCTGAGATGGATAAGAAAAGCCCCCGAGAGGGGGCTTTTTTGTTTTCCCAGGGAAAAGAGATCGGACGTTCATGATCATCATTCCTGCCATTGACCTCAAGGGCGGCAAATGCGTCCGCCTCAGGCAGGGCAAAATGGACACATCTACGGTGTTCAACGAAGACCCTGCTGACCAGGCGCGCACCTGGGAGACGTTCGGCGCGGCGCGCATCCACGTGGTGGATCTGGACGGATCGATACGCGGAAGTCCTGCAAACCTGCGAAGTATCAGGCAGATCGTGCAACGCGTAAGCATTCCCGTTCAGGTTGGGGGAGGGATCAGAGACGAGCGCACCGTCAAACTCTACCTCGACATCGGCGTGGCGCAAGTCATCCTCGGAACGGTCGCCGCAAAGGACCCTAATCTTGTCAACGGGCTCATCACTCGTTTTCCCGGAAAGGTAGCCGTGGGCATTGATGCCAGCGCAGGAAGGGTTGCGGTCGAAGGATGGACCGAATCTACAGATATTCAAGCCTCTGAATTGGCTCGGTACTTCGAATCAGCGGGTGCGGCATCATTTATCTACACCGATATTGAACGCGACGGAATGATGGCAGGACCGAACATCGAGGCCACAAAACACTTTGCCCAGAGCACTTCCATCCCGGTGATTCTCTCCGGCGGCGTGTCTGAGCTTGGAGACATCGAACGCGCACTGCCTCTTGAAAAGGATGGAGTCGTCGGTGTAATTGTGGGGAGAGCCCTGTACGAAGGTGCGATAGATCTGGCTGATGCCATAGCGCTGACAGAAAAAGCAAATGCTCGCTAAGAGAATAATCCCCTGTCTTGACGTGAAGGACGGGCGCGTAGTCAAGGGTATCAATTTTGTCAACTTCCGGGACGCGGGAGACCCCGTGGAGAACGCCCGTGCCTATGATCGGGAACGAGCCGATGAGCTGGTTTTTCTCGACATCACCGCGTCTCACGAGAAGCGAAAGATCATCCTCGACGTGGTGGCACGAACGGCTGAAGAGGTCTTCATGCCCTTGACCGTGGGCGGCGGAGTCCGAACCACGGCCGACATACGGGAGCTTCTCAATGCCGGGGCGGACAAAGTGTCTCTGAACACCGCTGCGGTTCAGAATCCAGAGATCATTGAGGAGGCCGCATACCGGTTCGGAAGCCAGTGCATCGTCGTAGCAATCGACGGCAAGCTGACAGGCGACACGCCATCCGGGTTTGAGATTTCCATACATGGTGGACGAACCATGACCGGCATCGACCTGCTTGAATGGGCACGAAAGGTAGAGCAGCTCGGCGCGGGTGAGATTCTCTTGACGAGTATGGACGCAGACGGCACCAAGGACGGATATGATATCCCGATGACCCGGGCCGTGACGGACTTGGTGGGAATACCCGTCATAGCCTCAGGTGGCGCGGGCACAGCGGAGCACCTCAAGGATGCTATCATAGAAGCCAATGCAGATGCCGTCCTGGCCGCTTCCATTTTTCATTACCGGGAGATTCCCATCCCGACTCTCAAGGAATACCTCAAGTCAGAGGGCATTCCCGTTAGACCCTGAGACGGAGATTGCAGCCCGCTTTACCGAGGGTTTCGTTGGGTCCTTTTCACAGGGCGCTGCATGTGACCGAGCTCGAACGGGAAGAATCCGTGAACCGCTCCTGGCGACGGGAGCGGACAAAGGGGAACCAACCGGACCGCCGGACTGTCACGTTAGTGAGGGAGCACGCCTCGAATGCCGAACCACGCGGAATACCTCAATGCGTGGATGTGCGGGCCCATTCATTCGATGAGAATGATGAAGTCATGCTGGACGCGATCGCCCCGTAGACTTGTGCGTCACCTGATTCCTGGAGACACCACTGCTTCATTCGGGCATGTGGCCGGGCGAAGACCATGATTCGTACAGAGGATCCAGTCACGAGCGAAAACCTGACCGACCGTGTCGCGGTCGAAAGCATGAATGCCCTCGAATTGATGGGTGTTCTTGAGGAGGTGGCCCGCTACGCGGCCTCCGATCCGGGGAGGAACCACGTCCTGGGCACTGAGCCGGAAACCGAGCTGAGGAAAATCCGAAAGAATCTGGATCTGGTTTCGGAGCTTCGAGAATTCGTGGGTCTTCACGGGGCCTTAAATCTGGGCGGGCTCATTCCCCTGGAAGGAATTTTTGACAGGCTCGAGCATCCAGCCACGGTATTAGACGCGGAAGAGATCCTGGGCATGCGTGATTTCCTGTCCACAGCGCAGCTCCTCCGAAATCGGCTGACCGGCATCGAACCGCGGTTCGAACAGCTTTCAGAGATGGGGCGGCAGCTGATCCCTCTGCAGGAACTCGCCCGTCGTATTGGCGGTGTCCTGGATGAGCATGGACTGGTGCGCTCCTCAGCGAGTCCCGAGCTGCAACGGCTCCGTGAGCGATCTCGATCGGCACGCTCGCGCATCAACAGAGTGCTGGAGGGCATCGTTCATGATCGGGACCTCTCCAGGATCGTTCAAGAAGACTTCGTGACGCTGCGCGGCGACCGATATGTGATACTGCTCAGGCCCGAGTTCAAGGGGCTCTTGGAGGGAATCGTCCACGACCATTCCCGGAGCGGCGCATCAGTGTACGTGGAGCCCCTCGAAGTAGTGGAATTCAACAATGAAGTGGCGTCCCTCATGGATCAGGAGCGGGAAGAGATCCGTCGCATTTTCAGTCAATTAACCGACAGCATTCGATCATCGCTCGAGCAGATTGCCTGGGACTATTCCATGGTGGCCCTTCTGGATGCCTTCCAGGCACGGGCACTCTACGCGATCCAGACCGAAGGGACAGTCCCTGAACTGGTGGAAGGAGGTTTCCGGATTCTTGGCGCACGGCACCCCTTGCTCCTTGCTGCCGGAGAAGAACCGGTGGTTCCCATGGACGTCATTCAGGAGACCTCCACCCTGGCCACGGTCATTAGCGGAGCCAATATGGGAGGGAAGACCGTGGCGCTCAAAATAGCCGGTCTTTTTCCTCTCATGACACGGTGTGCAATCATGTTGCCCGCGTCGGAAGGGACGAGAATCAACCCCTTCTCTCATATCATGGCCGACATCGGCGACGAACAGAACATACGGAGCCAGGTGTCGACCTTTTCGGGACACATGGTGAGGATCAAATTCATATTGGCTGTGTCAGGCGAAGGCGATCTGGTTTTGCTCGACGAGCTCGGCAGCGCGACGGATCCGGTGGAGGGTGCTGCGTTGGCCATGGGCATTCTGGATGAACTGGTAGGGCGAGGCACGCGGGTTGTCGTGACGACCCACCTGACGCACCTGAAGGCTTATGCATTGGGGCGACCGGACGTCAAAAACGTGAGCGTTGAGTTTCACCCGAAAACCCTAAGACCCACGTACAAACTACTCTACGATTTGCCTGGAGAGTCCCATGCTATCGCTACCGCAGAGATGATCGGTCTGCCAGACATTGTAGTGGCCGCGGCAAGAGGGTATTTGGCAACCGGCGAGGGGGGAGGTTCCTCGCTGATCGAGCGCCTGCGCGAGAGGATCTCGGAAACTGAGCGCCTGCAAGAGGCTCTCGAAGAGCGGGAAAAGGAGCTGCAAGAGGAGTTGGCGAAAACCAAGGCGCAGCGTGAAGAAGTTGTCCAGGAATTTCGCAAGAAGGCCCATGAACTGGTCAAGGAGGCTGAGAGAGAGATATCAAGCTTGCAAAGATCGGTGAAACAGAGGAAGGTAAGCAAACGGGCACCCCGAGAGCAGTTGAGAGACCTCAGGGACCGGCTCGCCGAGGGTCTCGGAACGCCGCTGGACGTTCAGCCGCGGATGCCGGAACAAGGATCTCGAGTTAGAGTCGAAACTCTCGGCAAAGAGGGAGTTGTTCGGTCTATCTTGGACAAAGGTCACGTGGAGGTGTCCGTCGGAAAGGTGAAGATCAGAGCGGATGCCGACGACTTGACACTGATCGAAGGACCGTTTGGCAAAAAAAATGCTTCAAATCAAGAGCAGATTAGGGTAGATATCCCCCTTGTCAATGCTCGGCGCGAAGTGAACGTCGTCGGCCAGAGAGCTGACGATGCTATTCCACTTGTAGAAAAAGCCATTGATGAGGCTGTCCTCGCCGGATTGACATCCCTGAGCATCATTCACGGGAAAGGAACCGGTCGATTGAAACAGGCCATCTGGGACCATTTCTCGAGCCACGCGCTGGTGAAGGGCCTGCATGAAGCGGACATCCATCTCGGGGGTGCAGGAGTAACGTTTGCTGACCTCAAAACGGAGTAGCCTCGGGCGCGCGCGAACGGAAGGCAGGTACCCTTCACGGACCCTGGAATCGTAAGAAGCCGAATATGCGCATTCCCCAGTCAAAAATAGACCAGGTGGCCGCGGCTGCGGACATCGTGCAGGTGATCTCCCAGTATGTCGACCTGAAGAGAGCAGGGAAGGATTACCGAGGGCTGTGCCCGTTCCACGGTGACAACGATCCTTCCTTCTATGTGTCGCCTCACAAGGGAATTTTCTACTGCTTCGGCTGTGCCGCGGGCGGGAGCGTGTTCAACTTCCTGATGCGGATGGAGAGCATCTCATTTGTCGAGTCCGTTCGAATGCTGGCTGAGCGGTTCGGCATCGACATTCACTTCGAACGCGGTGTCCGAGAGGGGGCGAGTGAGAAGGCCAAGCTGCTCGAGGTTGTCAGCTCCGCTGATGGATACTTCAGGGAGCAACTGGCCGCGTTCAAGAACCCGCGAGAATACCTGTATGAGCGCGGCATCGCGAAAGATTGGATCACCCAACTCGGCTTCGGGTTCGCACCTGATTCATGGGATGGTGTTCTTAGCTACCTCCGCAAGTCCGGAGCGGATCTCAGGGCAGCCGTGTCAGCCGGTATCGTCAAGCCCGGACGGAGAGGAAGCCACTACGACTACTTTCGTGCTCGGATAATGATTCCCATTCGCGACCTGAACGGCACGGTCTGCGCGTTCGGAGGGCGCATCTTCGGCGAGGGCGATCCAAAGTATCTCAATTCCCCGGAATCTGCAGTCTTCAGTAAGAAGAGACTTCTCTACGGGCTTGACTCGGCCAAGGAGGCAATCCGACGTGAGGGCTTCGTCGTGCTCGTGGAGGGATACTTCGATCAGATATCCCTCAGAATCCGAGGCATGGAAAATGTCGTGGCGCCGCTTGGCACTGCGCTCGGGAGGGAGCAGATCCGAATCGTCAAACGGTTCACAGGCGACGTCGTCACGGTCTTTGATGGTGACGAGGCGGGTGTGCGTGCGCTCAAGCGAGCGATCCCGCTGTTCCTCTCCGAAGGGATCGAGCCCCGGGGCCTGATCCTGAAGGGAGACAAGGACCCGGATGAAGTCGTGAGGAGAGAAGGCATAGACGGGTTCAGGAGAATGCTCGAAGGCGCGGTTCCCGCGATAGACTTCTTCCTGGAGAATCTCGGGGAGGTACACGACCTGAGTACGCTGCAGGGCAGACAAGCCGCGGTGGAGGAATGCTTGCCGGTGCTTCGGGAGATTGCGGATTCGACAGGGCGGGATTATCTTATTGAGAGGAGTTCTGCGAGGCTGCGCGTACGTGAGGAGCGCATCCGAGGTCTCCTGAAATCCTCTGGACGGAGAGGAGGCCAGAGCCCCAAGAGCGCGGGCCGCAAGAAGAGATCGCTGTATGACCTCCCTGCGGACGAGAGAAACATCCTCAGGGGCATGTTGCTCAGAGAAGGATTCATTGATCAGGTCTACGAGAGCGGGATGGTGGAAGAGTTGCGGGAGCCCACGCTCCGAGGGCTTGCCGAGAAAATGATAGAGTTCCGGAGGGATGCGGGAAGCTTCGATTCATTTTCTTTCTGCAAGACTCTCGAGGACGAAGAACAGGCTGCCATGGTCGCCGGTTGGCTTCAGCCAAGACGGGAGGAGGATGATCTCGGGCTGGAGGGAGCTGAAATGGAGGGTGACCTCGTGATCGATCATTCCATACGGAGTATCAGACTTCGCAGGATCAGGGAGCGTATGGCCGAGATAAAAGAGCGGATCAGTAGGTGCACGCCGGGAGAAGAAGAGTACAACCGACTCGGACAAGAACTCTTTAGACTCGGTCGGAGCCTAGGTCGCGGATGAGAATAGAAAATCGGTTAGGAAACAATGCGAGCAATGCCGACTGCCCGTTGAGGGGAGAGCCGTGCCGCTCGATGGGGAGGAGCAGCTCGCATCGGGGCAAGCGGATACCCCAATTTCGGACGTCCACCGGTTCTCAGGGGCTTCTTCAAAGCTCTTTGGAATACCTGTGGCGTTCTTAATTGGCAGAAGAGGAGAGGTCTGCTTATGGCGGAAGTAAGAGTTGAACCGGACCTGAAGGACTTGGTCGGGCTGGCTCGAAGCAAGAAATATCTCACCTACGACGAGGTAAACGAGTTCCTGCCCGACGACGTAGTTCAGTCGGAGAAGATTGACGAGATTCTCATGAAACTCATGGCTGAATTCAAGGTGGAACTCGTCGCCTCTGAAAAGAAAATCCCGGTCGTCGACAAGCGAGCCAAGGCTCAAACCGGTGAAAAGTCGGAAGACGACGAAGACGAGATCGCCTCCGACGCCGAGGCCATCGTACGAGGAAACGATCCGGTTAAGATGTATCTCCACGAAATGGGATGCGTGTCCCTGCTTACTCGAGAAGGAGAAGTGGAGATCGCGAAAAGGATCGAACAGGGCGAACAACAGGTCTTCAGTGTCATCATGGGGTGCCCGGTTACGATCAAGGAAGTCCTGGCGCTTGGCGACAAACTCCGAAAAGGCACAATCCGATTGAAAGAGGTAATCGGAGGCCTCGAAGAAGAAGATATTGCCGATGGCGATGACACGAGTCAGGTCGAGCGAGTTCTCAGTTTGATCGACGAGATGAAAGAGTACGAAGCCAGGTCTCAAACGCTGAAGCTGAAACCGGCGGCACAAAGCGTTAGGGAAGCGGAAGGCGGCAGTAAGCCCGATGAGGACCCTGAGTATTATCGCAGCAAGGTCGTGGAGTGTTTGAGGAGCATCAACCTAAACAATAATATGATCGAGCACATTGCAGGCAAACTCAAGTTCCTCGTTCAGAAACTCTCGGCCGCGGAAGAAGAACTGAGGGGAGTGGAATACGAGTTGAGAATACCGATAGACAAGGCGGAGGAGTATCTAACCTCTCTCATGTCCCTTATCGAGGAACGAAAACCGCTCAAGAAACACACAACGCTCTCCGCGCAGAAGGTTCAGGACCTTGCCAGGAAAATGCACAGCGCTCGCCGAAAGATCGAGAAGCTCGAAACCGACGCGGCCATGACCAAGGCAGAACTCAGGAGCGCCGTGAAAAAGTGTAGAGAAGGAGAGCTTCTTGCCCGAAGGGCCAAGAGTGAGCTGGTCCAGGCCAATCTGCGGCTCGTCGTGAGCATAGCCAAGAAGTACACCAACAGAGGGCTCCAGTTCCTAGACCTTATCCAGGAAGGAAACATCGGCCTCATGAAGGCAGTCGACAAGTTCGAATATCAACGGGGGTACAAGTTCAGCACGTACGCCACATGGTGGATCCGTCAAGCCATTACCAGGGCCATCGCCGACCAGGCGCGGACCATTCGTATCCCCGTTCACATGATCGAGACGATCAACAAGTTGATCCGCACGTCACGATACCTCGTCCAGGAGTATGGCAGGGAGCCCACTCCGGAAGAAATCGCCGAGAAGATGGAATTTCCGCTGGAGAAGGTGCGGAAGGTCCTCAAGATTGCAAAGGAGCCGATCTCACTCGAGACACCCATAGGTGAAGAAGAGGATTCCCATCTGGGTGACTTCATCGAAGACAAGAAGATTCTTTCACCATCCGACGCGGTGGTAGGCATGAGCCTGACGGAACAGACGAGAAAGGTTCTGGCCACGCTTACGCCACGAGAGGAAAAAGTCCTTCGTATGAGGTTCGGAATCGGGGAGCGCGCCGATCACACATTGGAAGAGGTGGGCCAGGACTTCGATGTTACCCGGGAACGGATCCGCCAGATCGAGGCGAAGGCTCTCAAGAAGCTGCGACACCCGTCCAGGAGCAAGAGACTGCGGCCCTTTATCGAGGGCTGATCAAATATAAGGAAATTGGCACCGTCCATGTTGGGGGCCTGTGTTCAAGCCCCACCATCGAAGGCCGCGGTTTCCCCGGACAGGGAGCAGGCCTCGTCCCGATGGGCCCAGGAAGATCTGACGTTTTTCGGGCACGGGATTGGGTGATGAGCCTCCCTGGGAAAAGGAACCGACAAATGAGTTCCCATGAGGAAATGCCGAAGCTCCGGAACGTTGATCCTGTTCCCGTGTTCGTGAACGGCAGGGAGGCGATAGGGCTCAGGGATCCGCTCGGTCTTTCGGACCGGATGCTCTGTGTGGGAAAAGAAGCGCTACCGGTCCTGGCCCTTTTGGACGGCAGACGCTCAATGCTGGACATCCAGGCGCAGCTTACGCTCCAACGGGGAATGCTCGTTTTCTCGGACGAAATCAAGGACATAGTCAAGAGGCTCGACGACGCCTACCTCCTGGATAGTGACCGGTTCAGGGAAGCATACCGCAGAAAAGTAGCGGAGTACCGAGAGAGACCCTTCCGCGAGGCGTCCCACGCAGGTATGAGTTATAGCGCGGACCCGGAAGATCTCCGAAGCGAACTTAACGCGTTCTTCACCGCGGAATCCGGACCGGGTCTGCCCGCATTTGCTTCACTGGAAAGGCGTCCCGTCGGACTCATCGCGCCGCACATCGACATTCGGTCAGGAGGGCCGTGCTTCGCTCACGGTTATCATGCACTTGCGTCGGGCCAGCCCTCGGACGTGTACGTGATTTTCGGTACGGGCCATGCTGGTGTCCCGGGCGTGTTTACTGCAACCAACCTCAATTTTGACACCCCCTTAGGGAGGGTCGAGACGGATCGGGAATTCCTTGCCGCGCTTGCCGACAGTTTCGGCGGGGATCCTGCGGCCGAGGAGATTCTTCATGCCAAGGAACACGTCATCGAGTTCCAGGTGATATTTCTTCAACACGTGCTGTCCGGTCGTCACGAATTCACCATTGTTCCCGTGCTCTGCTCACTCTCTCATCTGTTTTTCGGGGAGGACGTCGCGTTCCGGGGTCCCCGGGAGATTTTTGAGAAGTTCTGCCGCGCGGTTCGTGTAGCCTGCCAATCTCGGTCCGTTTGTTTCATTGCCAGTGCGGACCTCGATCACATCGGTCCGAGGTACGGCGATTCATTCGTCCCACATGGGGGAACGGTCCGAGAATCGCTGGACAAGGACAGGGAGATGATGGCGAGCCTGGAACGAGTCGACTTGGACGGTTTCATCCGACAGGTCGCTGCGGACGGCGATGCAAAGAGAATCTGTGGCTTTTCGCCCATAACCGCGATGCTCCGCTGCATGGACGCCTCCGAAGGCCGTTTGCTTTCCCTGGATCACGCTCAAGTCGACGACAGGAACTCCTTCGTGAGCTTTGCCTCGATGATTTTCTACTGAGTGGCAGGACGGGCATCGTCATCCGACGATCTCCGTACCGCACGTCAGTTGTGGTTCTGCGTTCGCAGACAAGCCGGTTGTATCAATAGGAGAAATGAACGAACGCTACGATTCCTCCAGAGCATTCTATCTGAGGGGAACCCGGGAGTGCGCGTGAATGAAACACTACATGAGTTTTTTGGCTGTAGCACTCACAATTGTACTGTTCAGCCTACCTGCCCAGGTGGTACGGGCGAATTCGGACATTGAAACCAAAGTTGTCCGCGTGAACGCCACGAAAATCGCGGGATACTATCACAAACCTTGGAAGAGCCCTAATTTCATTACGGTGAGAGGCAGCGGCTTCTTCTTCAAGGACGAGAAAGACTTCCCCCATATGCGCGGCCTGATCCTCACCAATGCTCACGCTGTCTCCATGGCGGAAAGTATAAAGATTTCCAACGGCAGAGAGAAGAGACGCTATGGAGCGAAGTGCATCGGAATCTTCAATTCCGCGGACTTTGCCGTGCTCCGGCTGGAACCGAAAGAATTGGAGGCGTACGAGCAGAGAAACGGCAAGATACAGCCACTGGAACTTGGCGACAGCGATACGCTCCGCCTGGGAGACAAGGTGCTCGGCTGGGGCTATCCTCTCGGTGGGGAGCGGATCAGCAAGTCCGAAGAGGGGGAGATCAACCGGATCGAGGTGAACCGATACGCCTATTCCCACGAGCATTGGCTCATGGTACAGGCTTCGCTGCAGCAGAACAGGGGAAACTCGGGGGGGCCCGTCCTCAAGGAGGGCAAGGTCGTCGGAATCGCATTCCAGGGAATGCGAGCAACCGACCGAATCAACTATTTCATCCCGATCAATCTCGTCAAGAGCCTCTTCCCCGTACTCCTGGGAAAGCAACAGACCCCGAGCTGGCGTTATAAGGTTCAGTACATGTTCCCCGAGCTCAAAGCATATTTCAACCAGGGGCCGGACGATGGCGGCGTGCTTCTCGATTACATCATTCCCGATGGCGGCCCCTACAGGTTCGGGCTTCGGGTCGGCGATATTCTCCTCGCAATCGATGATCACGAAATCGACAACCACGGTGACATCTTCTTCAGGCCCCTCCAGCAGCGGATCTTTGCCGGTGAGATCCTCAACCGGAAAAAGGTGGGAGATCCTCTGAAAATCTCGGTCATGAGGAATGGAGAGAGAATCGAAATCACCGGGAAGGTTACGCGGGGGCTGCCCAAGCTGGTTCCCAAAATCTTCAGGCGAGCCAACTACTTCATATTCGGCGGCATAGGATTCGTGGAGCTGACCTCGAACTGTATAACCAACCTGGGCAAGTCCGGCCGCACCTTCCAAGCGAAGTACCTGGCCGAATTCCCCAAGAAACCCTTTCAGAAAATTGTCATAGTTTCCGAGGTCTTCCCCGAATACGGACTCGTAAAGACCCGTCCCTATCTCAAACGCGTCGAGAAGATCAACGGTGAAGATGTACTTAATATCACATGGCTTTTCGACAAGATCCAGGAACTGAAGTCAAAGGGGGCGAAAAAGGCCATGCTCATCATTGCCGGCGATGTCCGGCTCCCCCTTGACGTTGAGAAAGCCGAAAAACTCGATGCAGTGATAAAGGCCAAGTACGGGATCCTTTACATGAGAACGCCCGGCGGCTTCAAAGAGTGAGCACTGCCTAGGACCTGGCTTCCTGCCGAGCGCCGAACCCTCCCACCTGGCATTTTTCTGCCTGACCGCTCCCATACCGACGAATTGACTACGCTCCGTCACAATAGATATAAAGTATCACTTCAGGTTAAAAAAACAAGATGCTGTAAAGACAGATATAATTCTTGACTTCATTGCGCCAGCCGTGCTATAACATCTCTGCCTGCGTAGACTGACGGGGTTCTTGATAATGAGAGGCCTCGAAAGAAAAACCCGACACAAATCAAGGATCTCGAATGAAACTCAACATATATACGGTCCTTCGGACGATTCTCCTGTCAGTTCTGGCGATAGTCCTTTTTGTCGGCTCAGCCCCTGCACAGGAGTACCCCCTGCGGCCTCCTCTCCTGCCCTCCGGCCGGGTAGCGGGGCCTCCAATCTCATATTTTGCCGGGGGAGCGAAATGGCGAAATATCCAGACGCTCCGCTTCGAGCTGAAATCGCATGCAGTGGGGGGATCCGCTGGAGCTAATGGGTGGATCGGTTATGAGAATACCCACTCTTTCACAGAGAAGATCGTGGCACCGTACATCGAGTACGGCACCCTGAGGACCCGGTATTTCGGGTTGGTTCTGGGTCTGTCCGGGTTCACCCTCGGTGAAGATGATGTCTCGGTGAACACCGGCGTTCTCAACTTTCCTGCCGGCACCTCGGTCGAGGAAACCCTTTCCAACAGGATCGATCTGACCATGTTGGAGCTCACGCTTGCCGGACGCAGCAGGTATCCCATGTACGGACTGGGGAATCTCGGCGTTTCGTTCGGCGCTCTCTTCGCGCCGAGCCCATTCCGAATTGTCACGAGGTCGCGGGTGGTCTCAACCGGCGGTGGCCTTGTCCCGGGGACGGTCGTCCAGGACGCCGCCGTCAAAATAGACGACACGTGGTTCAACTTTGGCCTTACCGGAGCGGTAGACGTGGAAATGGGTGTCAACCGGTTCTTCGTCAAGGGCATAGTGGAATGGAATTGGTACTTCCTGAATTCAGCCCACAAGGGCACGATTGTGGAGACCCACTACAATCCCACCGGCGTCGGGCTCTCTCTGGTTGGAGGAGTGCGCTTCTGAAGAGTTTGAAGGCTTGTCGGAGCTGAACACGAGCAGTGCAGCCCCGCGGCGCGATGCCCTCAAGTGAAGCAAGAACATCATTCCCTATCCTATCGACAGCTCGGCCCTCTGCGACTCCTTGCTTCTTTCCGATCTTACCTTTGTCCTGTCGCCCTTAAATTCCCACCTGGGGGCCATGCGAAGATCCCGCATTGTCACGTTCGTCTTCCGGTCAGTTTACCGGGAGACGGAGGACAGAGAAGAATTCTGGGTCCCCACGCGAGACGGACGGGCGAGAGGCAACGAAGGGTGTGTTTTTATGGAACAAGCGTGTGCCCGGCGAACCTGAGGAGCCGACAGAGCATGAGGAATCGAGGCCTCGGGCAGAAGTCGTTTGAGGCAATTCGATCACCGTTGGACCGCGATGCCCAGCGGGGCAAAACCTAAGAAAATGGTTTATATAATTGAATAAACGTATGATAACTACTAGAATTTCTATTGATATATCTTCGCCATGATGCTATAATTGTTCATGTGACATGGCCCAACTGAGTCTTGATGATCCGGAGCATTCCGAAAAAAGGACTCTGACAGAAATCAAGGATCTGTGATGAAACTCAATAGACATATATTCCTGCGAGTCTTCCTTGTCACCACGCTGGCAGCAATCTTGCTTCCCGCGCTCGTGTCGGCTCAGCGGTTCTCGATGCGCCCGCCCGTCCTGCCAAGCCCCGTCCCCCCTCCCATAGGCAGGTCCATGGCTTATGTGGACGCGGGCGTGAAATGGAGAAACATCGAGAAGATTCGATTCGAGCGAAAACCCCATACCGTAGCGGGTCAAGGCCTGACGGGCCAAGTCTTTGACGAAGCAACTATAGAGTTTACCGAGAAGCTGTTGACGCCGGCCGCAGAGTATGGGCATCAATACGGGAACTTCTTCGGTCTGCTCCTGGGCGTCTCTGGGTTTAACTTTACGGTAACCGACCTCGCGGCGACGGGAGGGGAAATGAACAGCGGAGACATCTTCACGGAAATGCTCACCCAGCGGATGGACATCACGACGATTGAGTTCAAGGTTGCCGGACGGAGCTGGTTTCCCATGTTCGATGCGGGGTGCGTTGGAGTGAGTTTTGGTGGGCTCTTTGCTGCGAATCCCTACCGGATAGTCACCCGATCCGTGGCGTACGCGGATGGGAGGAACGTTGTTCTCCTCGCCCCGGGGACGATCATCCAGGACGTCGAGAACAAGGTGGAGGACACCCACATCAACCTGGGGATGTGTGCTGGAGCAGACCTGGAAGTGGGTACCAACAGGTTCTTTCTGCGGGGGAACATGGAATACGATTGGTACTTCATCATGTTACACCACAAGGGCGTCACCGAAGTCTATTACAGCCCGAGTGGACTGACTTTCTCTCTATTGGGAGGAATTCGTTTCTAAGCCCCAGTTTCCGTGGACGAATTTGGCAAGATGTTGGAAGCTTGGTGAAATTGCCATCGGCGGTATAATTTAGTGACGCCATTCGATGCGACGTGCCGAAGAGATGAAAGGCTTTTCGCTGCCCTGGAGTCGGTTCAGTGAACTGTGAAAATGCAGCCTCAGAGGGTTCCAGTCGGATCGTATTTTTTGTCAGCGTGTCAAGATGGGAAAGCAAGGCTTGGAAGCTGTGAACGGGGATTCCTAGCCAGGTTTCCTGTCTGGAGGCTTTGGGCAAAGCCGCTCTTGACGCTTGGTGGCTCCACAACGGATTCCCGTCGTGCCCGGACCGCGGCTCCATGATCATCGTCAAAGAGCAGGGGAGCAAGCGCTTTGCGCATGTATCACTCCACGTAATAGGCCAACATGCAGGCTCAGTTGCTTTGTTGGGGAAGCCTTGTGGGCAGGAACGGCCTCAAGGAGTTGGTGTCAGGAAAAAACCTCGCCTTCTGGATCGTGGAGGACCGGCGCAAAGGGCAGCTTCTCAAACGGGACAAAGGGGCTTTGTCAGCCCAGTGCTTTCTCAAATCAGATTTTGCCCGAACACCTCCTGACGACGGCTGTCTCCGTGCACCGCTCTATCCCCCAACACATCTAAGACCCATCTTGACGGATCAACTACAAATCCCAAAGGACCAATACGCCCTCGTGAGCATCTGCCTTCTTTTCCAGCATTTCGGTGAGCCATCCCTCCCTTCGTCCGTGCCTTCAATCTTCATCGCTACCTTCCCACATTCCCTGTGGACAGGACCTCCGGAAAAGGTTATAAGGCAGGACTCGCGGTGTCCGGTGCCGGACCGCAGAGCTGATAGCAAGAGTTGCGAAGAACCTTGAGACGGGGGACGGAATTGGGTTGGCTTCGAAAGCTCTATGATTGGGTCCTCAGTTGGGCTGAAACACGGTATGCAGTACCCGCGCTGTTCATCCTGGCTTTTGCGGAATCTTCCTTCTTTCCGGTTCCGCCCGACGTTCTTTTGATCGCACTGGCTATTTCGATTCCCAGCAGGGCGTTCTATTATGCACTCATATCTTCACTCGGCTCGGTGCTTGGCGGCATGATCGGCTACCTGATCGGGTATCAGTTCATGGAAGTGCTGGGAAACCGCATCATAGATTTGTACGGATTCTCGCATCAGTGGGAGTACGTGGGAGGGCTTTACAAGGAATACGCTGCATGGGCCGTCGGAATCGCGGGCTTTACGCCCATTCCGTACAAGGTCTTCACCATTGCCGGCGGCGCGTTCAAGATCGATTTCCCTGTCTTTGTGCTCGCCTCAGCGGTGAGCAGATCCGCTCGATTTTTCCTCGTCGCCGGGTTGATCTATCTCTTCGGGCCCACTATCAAGAGCTTCATCGACAAGTACTTCAACATCCTGGCCATCGTCTTCGTTGTGCTCCTCGTGGGGGGGGTCATTCTGATCAAGTACTTCCTATAGTGCTTCTCGAGCCTTGGGCACGGTATCGAGAGGTTTAATCTTGTACCATGCCTGGATGACGTTGCCCTCTTCGTCAATAAGGAATGACGATCGAATGATCCCTTCGTAGGTCTTTCCGTACATCTTCTTCTCGCCCCACGCACCGTACGCCTTCGCCACCTGGTGATCCGGGTCCGAAAGCAAAGGGAAGCCGAGCGCGTACTTGTCGTCGAATTGCTTCTGCTTTGTCGGCTTGTCCGGACTGATTCCCAACGCCGCGATCCCCAGGGCCGAAAGGTCCGGATTCGCATCGCGTATGCTGCAGGCCTGCTTGGTGCACCCTGAAGTATCAGCCTTCGGGTAGAAGTAAACGAGCACCTTCCTCCCTCTGAAATCGGACAGCTTGATCTCTTTTCCCGACTGATTGCTGAGTGCAAAATCGGGGGCTTTGTCTCCTGCGTTGAGATGTGCCATCGGCAGCCCCGCTCTTCACCGTGAATGTCTCCACCTGAAGACTCACGCTTAATTGCGTCTCTGCAAATTGTATTTTCACCGTTTGCCGATTATCTCGACGTGCTTCACGAGCTTTCTCTCGGCCAAAGCTGAAAGCCCGAGACTCTCCGACTCCTCTCGCAGCATCCTCGGGTTCCCGTATCCGGAGAGATAACCGTTCACACGAGCCACCGCCGTGGAATCGACGAAGTCTGCAAATTCCGGATAGATCGACCGGTACTCCCTCGTGAGTTCCCGGTCCTGCTGAAGACGATACTTCTGGTGATAGTCCTCGGCACGGTTAAATCGCTCAAGGGGCAGAACCTGCGTATAAATCCTGCGGCGGATCGCGGAAGCCACTCGCTCAAGTGATTCCATGGCGCGCTTTCTCTGCTCCTCATCCCCGAAGAAGATCGCGGTCATGTATTGTCGCGACCAGGAGTTCAGCACGGGATTGTGGCTCTGCCAGAAGATCTCCAAGAGGTGTCCGTACGAAATGACGTTCGGATCGTAATCGATCTGAAGTGTCTCCGTGTGGTCTCCAAGATCGTAGTACGTGGGGTTCTCTTTGGTTCCGCCGGCATATCCGACACGCGTCCGAATGACGCCTCTGATGATCCCGAACCGGGCATCGGGTCCCCAGAATCATCCAAGGGCAAAGGTTGCGGTCTCGATTCTCCCAGGCGCGGCCGTGTCAATGCTCGGTATTACCACAGCTGTTCGTGCGCTTGCTTCTCCACTGGGCATCGTCTTCCTCTCTCGTGTCAAGGTCTCGTTCCATTTACATTAATCCCTCTGCTTGCGGAAGCAAGCATAGACATGCTCTGTCGACGCACTTTCCAGGACCTTTGTTCAGATTCTCGGCAGGCCGGTTTTCAGGAAGCTGGAACTTGGAAGCGACGGAAGCGGCAATGCGGGGCCTGCTCAGGAAAGGATCCGCTTGTCCTTCCATTGGCGGAGATTTCTTATCTTCTCCGGCTGTCGGAGCTGTTCTCCGGTTGCGCGCTCCTGGTGGGTACTATACTCTCGGACGAGCGCTGAACCGCTTCTCAAAGAGGGTGCACATGGCATGGTTCGAGATCATCGTGTCCTTGCTCGGGTTGGCTGCCGTATTTTCTTACCTCAACGAACGCCTGCTCAAATTACAGTCGACCATAGGCGTAATGCTACTTGCCCTGGTGGTTTCCGTCGCCGGACTGATCGTGGAAGCACTCGGCGGCGTGTCGTGGCACAAAGAAATCGTCGCTCTTTTGACCGAGTTCGATTTTAGTTCGACCTTGCTCGATGGGCTGCTCTGTTTCCTGCTCTTTGCCGGCGCGCTCCACATTCCCATCAGGACGTTGGAGCGGGAAAAATGGCTCATTTTGGCTCTGACCATTCTCGGCACGATGATTTCCACCTTTGTTACGGGGACGGTGCTGTGGCTGGTTCTCGGACTCGCGGGCTGGCACGTGAAGTTCATCCATGCTTTGCTCTTCGGCGCAATCATAGCTCCTACGGATCCGATCGCAACACTGGCAATTCTCAAAAGCGCGGGGCTCCCCAAGCGGCTGGAGACCCTGATCAATGGAGAGTCGCTCTTCAACGACGGGGTGGCCGTGGTTTTGTTCACGGTAATCGGGGGAATTGCATTCGGGGGACATGAGCCTGCGTTCCGTGAGGTGTCATTCCTTCTGGGGCAGGAAGTGCTGGGCGGCGCTTTGTTCGGATTGCTCATGGGCGCGATCGCTCTTTTCATGTTGAAAGGCGTCCAGGAGCATTCATCGGAAGTGCTCATCACCCTATCGGTCGTGGCGGGAGGGTACGCGCTGGCGAAAGAACTTCACGTCTCCGGCCCCATCGCCACGGTGGTAGTGGGCTTGATCGTCGGCAACTACAGCCGTAGGAGAGCACTGGACGAAAGCGGCTGGACGGACCTGGACACCTTCTGGCGCCTCATGGACGAGATGCTCAACGTCGTGCTCTTCCTCATGATCGGATTTCTCGTCCTGCTGGGCGAATTCTCCTGGGCTCACGCGGCAGGCGGCTTGCTGGCGATTCTGATGGTCCTGTTCGGACGCTGGGTGAGTGTTTCCGCCTCGATCGGAGTATTCCGCATCCACGAAAGACTGGACGCTCCAGCACGACATCTGATTACGCTCCTCACCTGGGGCGGCCTGCGAGGCGCTCTGTCGCTGGCCATGGCCCTCTCACTCCCTGCCGGGGACGTACGGGATCTGATCCTGGCCATGACCTACGCCGTGGTGGCCTTTTCCGTAGTCGTCCAGGGACTCACCGTCAGCCGAATGTTCTCTCAGGATGAGTTGGAGCTCATGGTAGAGGTCAGTGACAAGTCCGATTGAGTTCCTTTGCCGCTATTCAGGTGGCCATTCCCCGTGACCGGCCCGTGGGTTAAGTCGTTCCTACGGAGCCGGAACGAGGGTTATGGCAGGTTTGAGGTCATAGAGGCTCATACGCCTTTCCAAACGGGACGAGCGCCACAGGGTGGAATCGACAAGCTTGCCGTTCGCCCGGACCCACTCCGCGATGGGCTTTCCCACCTCCTCCGCACCCAACAAACGGCTGATTAAGGACAGGTCCCCCAGCATCACGAAGCGGAGCTGGTTGGTTTGGACCATTCGCTCAAGCTTCTCGGGACTCAGAATTTGATCCAGTCCATGAAATCCGCCCCTGGCCATAACAGCCTCGCCCGTGCTGATGATTATCGGTGCTGCGAGACGCGTGTTCGACGTAACCAGCAGGTAGCTTTCGGCTCGATGGTTGGCTTTCAGGAAGTTCACCAGTTTCGAGGCGCCCACGGACTGTGCGGACCGTCTCCCGAGACGCAGAAAAGCGAGGTAGTCATCGGAAACCAACCGTGCCAGATCTGCAGAGGGAAGCACACCATGACCCGGTACGAGCACGCTGCTCAAAACCCACGCCATGGGGATCAAGAGGAGCGCCACAATTCCCGTTCCAAGGGCAGTGGCCGCGATGGCGCGGCCAAACCTGCTCCAGGCGCGATGAAGGAACAGGACGAGCAAACCGCCTGCAGCAACGAGCGTTCCCGCGAGGAACGCCGCGTGAAGCCATAGCTGCCAGTCCCCGGAACGTGTTCCCAAGGCAGTGATTGCGGCGATGGGACCTGCCGTTCCGCCGAGCTTCCACCCGAGCGCACTCGTCTGGATATGCAACTCCCAAACGGCGGTCAGCAGGAGGGCTGCGGGAAGCAGGACGGAGCCCCAATCCCTCTGAAGGTAACGCGCCCACAGGCTGACCACGCCTATGGCTGCCAAGGCTGCCAGGGGAGGAGCCATGGTCGCGAGGTAATAGAAATGCATGATGCCGCCGGCAAAGCTGTACACAACGGCATATGTGACGGCCCATCCGGACCAGAGCAGGAGCGCCAGATGTTCCGGGCACAGCGGTCTACGGAATCGCTCCCGGAACACGCCGAGCACCAGTCCCAACGCTGCCAAGGGGGCCAGCCACGCAATCTGTGCTGCCAGGAGGCCGCCGGTGAGGCGTAATGGCCCCGCCGGGGTGCGAATGAAGAGTCGCGATACCGATCTGAGAATCCTGGCCCTTAACGAATTTCCCGGGTTGTTAGCCAATAGAGTTCCGACAGCCACAACCTCCCCAGGCCCCCTATGGCTCTGGGAGGTTGCGGACCGTTTAAGGACCGGCACAAACCGCCCGACTGCGTACGGACCAATTGCGAGTTCCAGCATCGAATTATTCTTGGTGGTACCCGCGAACGGCCGGCGCTCCTGGGGGGTGATGTCATAAACGGCCACCCACGCCAGGGATACCGTCACCAACACGATGAAGCTGAGTGCCAGATCCACGAAGCGGCGTCTAAAGGCCACCGGTGCTCCTAGAAGGTAAACCAGCACGAAGGTCGGCAGCACCACGAACGCGGCTAGCATTTTGACGTTGAAGCCGAGACCGATTAGGGCCATGGACACCAAGAGCAGGCTCCGTCTACCCTCTTCGGCCGCTCGCGTCAGCGCCCATGCAGCCAGAAGGAGGACCAGCACGAGGCAGCTATCCGTATTACTCGAACGGTCGATCGCCACGCTCACCGGCATGATGGCAAGGAAAAGGGCTGCCAACAGACCGGCAAATGCGCCAAAACGGCGCTGAACAAGGTGGTAGAGAACCCACACCGCAGCCACGCCTTCAAGGACCTGAGGTATGAGAACGCTGAGGCCGTGAAAGCCGAACAGCTTGACGCTGGCGACCTGAATCCACAGAGCGAGGGGAGGCTTATCCACGGAGACGAAGCCGGCAGGGTCGAAGGAATTGTAAAGAAAGTTGCGCCAGCCGGTCGTCATGCTGAGCACTCCGGCTGTGTAGTACTCATTACCCCAGCCGTTCTGGGCAAGATGCCACAGGCGCAGCAACAGGCTCAACAGGAGGACAGCCGGCAGGGTCAGGCCTCTCCATGCGCGCCCGGCCGCGCCTGGTTGACCATGAGTTGGAGGGACGGCTGAAAAGCTCTCATCCTCGGTGTCGGCGCCAGAGGTACTCATGGGAAGTTCCTAAGTTTCGACCGGCCTGAAGTCTTCCGAGGAACCGGGCAAATTGGATGCAGTGACCCAGGGCAGCTTCATCATCGGCGCTCTTTTTCGCGATCTATCCGGCGAACTCTTACCATTGCCGACACTACCACGAGACAAACGTCGTTGTCACAACAATCGTTCAGTGTGTGTGAAAGCGATCTTGTCAAACATTATCACGAGTCCGGCACTCAGCGTGTAGAGGGCTTGAACGGGTAGATTGTCTGCCGCCGAATCGTCGTAGAATATGTTCAGCTGCGATTCCATACCGTCGTCCGGCCTCCAGTAGCAGATCAGTAGCGGAATCCTGGGCAACGGATGCAACACAACCGCGATGTCCGAGTCAAAGGCCTTGGGCGCGGGTTTTGCGTTGAAAATGTGGATCATATCCGCAAACAGATCCGTATGGTTATCAGCTACCTGCTTGAGGGGTTTCTCACATCTTTGACCGAAAAGCGGACTCCGTTCCGCGCCGCCTTTCAGTTCCCTGAAGGGAACCCAGTTTCCTGAAAGGGGCTTTCCCGCGCAATGAAGGACGTAGTTGATCAATGGTATGGTTATCCAGTAATGTATGTGGCAGGCAGAGGTAATGGTCCCCTCCGAGTCAACGGTGAAGTCCTTACCGAGACAGTTGATCGCGAGCTTGTCTCCGGAAAGGCCAGCCTTCAACCTGTCAGTCGAGGCAGAAAAGTCCACTTCCCTGAGTCTTCTCCTCAGCGGTTCAAGTCCCTGGTCGAATTCGCGTTCCATTGTCGTCCGATAGGGCCGTTCCCCATTGAACTTCTCGACAAGGTTGTTCTCCACATGGGGACACTCATCGATCCGTTTTTCTCCCCTAAATACCGCAGCGGCAAACGCGAGGCATGTCGGAACGCCACACTCTCCGCAATTTGTCCTTTGGAGTTGCTTGAAAAGATCCATTGCATTATTGAACTGAGACATTGCTTCTTCCCACTCGGTTATGATCCGTTATCGTTAAACCCCGGCAGCCCGATCAGTGATCTCCCGGCTCACATGAAAGGCTGGCCGCGGGAGATTAGTATACCTTGGCCATAATTCGACGGTCAATGCCGGCGCTCGGCCTCCCATCCGCTGAAGAGCAAAGCGAACCATGAAAATCCGACTGAAACAGTCACTTATGCTCGGGACATCCCGCTGGCCTTGCGGTCATGTCCAAAGGAGTGTGCTTTCTCCGGTTCCCAGGCTCAGCCCTGATCCTGCACCGTGACTTCTGTGACACACGGGGGAGTTCTCCGGGAATGGGGAAAGCCCAAAACAATGCATGAACCGGATCCCAGACCCGGCTTGCCAAGATCCCGATTGACAGTGGAGCCGGCCACCGGTACATTGAAACAATGGTTGACGCCTGATCCCACGGAGCGACGGCGCTCGACATGGGTATGCGTAGACCAATAACCACTGAGATCCGTGGGAAAGGCCTGCCCGGTAGCCACGGCCGCAGCCCTGCACCGAGAACCCACCCCGGACCGAGCACTCCTGAGAGGAAGGACTGATGAGAGTCTTGAAAGGCCTGGTGATTGGTTTGGCCCTCCTTGTGGCCGGTGCCGGCGCCTGGGCCCAGACCGCGAAAGAATGGACCACCAAAGGAGATGAGGCGTTCAGGATCAAGGCTTACGAAAAGGCCGTAGAATACTACTCGAACGCGTTGGCGGAAAACCCGGAGTTCGGCCCGGCGCGCTATAATCGAGCCCGCAGCTACGTCCGGCTCAACAAAATCGGGCCGGCCCTCGCAGACCTGGACAAGGCCAAGAAAATCAAGGGAGTATCGGACAGGGCGTGGAACTTGGTCGGAGTGATCCACGCAAGTGCAGGGGAATTCCGTAACGCTCTCGTTCACTTCAGAAAAGCCAATAAGATTCGCCCCAGCGCGACCTATCTGGTGAACGCCTGTCTCGCGGCCAAGAAACTGGGAAAGAACGAGGAAGCGCTCAAGTATTGCAAGGAGGCGTACAAGCTGGAACCCAAGAACCCGAGGGCTCGAGCACACCTTCGCCGCCTGAAAGAGAGCTTGGCGACCAGCGGATGCCCACCCACGTTTCGCCAAATCTACCTCCTTCGATTCGGTGCAAGCCCGGCCGAGGTAGGAAGAGTCTTCAAGGACTGCCCACCAACGGCGTCCAAATCCGCGGGAGGTTCAAAAGGGGCTGCGGTGGAGTGGACTTGGACCTCGGAGACCAGGAAGGTAGCCCTTCACTTCACGAAGAATCGACTCAGAGAAAAACAATATGACGCTACGGCTAGCCCCTCTGGCCTCAAGACGGCCGCCCGACCCTCACCAGGCAAAGGCCCGAAAACGACCGCGCCAAGCTCGCCAGGCACAGGCCCGAAATGTCCCATCACCTTTGCTGAGTACAAGCAATGGGTTCCGAGCGTCACACGATTAAAATCGATTGAGAACTTCATCTTCGATAATCCGCCGCAGAAGGCGACGTTCGTAGAGTCTCGCGACAACACGGTGACGCTCGCGTGGCAATGGGCCGGAGGTGAGAGCCTGGATTTGCGGTTCAAAGGCGGAAAACTTATTTCCAAGGACCAGACGAACCTCCCATGACGGGAGATTTTTGTAACGACGTGCTTTCGAATGGCTGAGATGGGATCTCCCCTCGGGGCTTGTCTTGAGCCTATGACTCGGAGCGGGAGAATCCTAATCGCTTTGATGTGTATCGGCAGCCGGCATCGGTATCCCGAAGGTGAATTTCCTCAGAAAAATGACAAGGAGAGACGATCATGTCAGGCTCCTCCGTTCCGACTATATGTAAGATATGCGACGAGCACTGTGGGCTCCTCGTGACTGACGACGGTAACAAGGTGACGATCCGGGGGAACCCCGCGCATCCATTAACCAAGGGATTTATCTGTGCGAAGGGCAAGAATTTCGGGGAGGTTCACTATGCTCCCCACAGACTCAGGAGCCCTCTGCTCAAGAAGAAGTCGGGATGGGAAGAGATATCCTTTGACGATGCCCTGGATCTCCTGGCCTCTCAATTTATCCGCTGCAAGAGAGAGTTCGGGCCGGAAAGCGTAATCTTCTACAAGGGAGAGGCCCTGAAGCATTTTGAAGTGGCCCAGTACATGAGGCATTTGGCCAACGGATTCGGTTCGCCGAACTACGTTTCCGTGGGGACGCTCTGTCACTATGCTCAGGTGCTGGGGCACTCGCTCACCTACGGGGGCAAACCCGTTCCCGACTATGAAAAGATGGGCGTGGCCGTGCTGTGGGGGGTAAATCCTGCGGCTTCCTCGCCACGCGCCTTTGCTGAACTGAGAAAGGCGGTCCGTCAGGGAACAAAGCTGGTTGTGGTCGATCCAGCCTCCACGCGAACCGCGATGCTTGCCCATGTTCACCTTCGCGTCAGGCCCGGATCCGACGGGTTTCTTGCCCTTGCTCTCCTGAAGCAGGCCATTGAGGAGAGGAACCTCAAGCCGACGGACGACATGCAGGAGGGCTGGGATGCTCTCGTTGAATTGGTTGGCGACCTCTCCTACGGATACCTCCTGGAGAAATCCGATATCGCGAAGACCGAATTCGCCGAAGGCGCTGCTGTTATTTTCGACCATCTTCCCGGTTGGACGAGGGTGGGACTCGGCCTCGAACACCGACCGGGCGGCGTCCAAACCATGCGAGCCGCCACATGCTTGCAGTCACTCCTTGATCCCGCAAACAAGCCTGCCCACATGTCGGCCACTCTGAAGCCCTTGCCGGGAGCAAATCGGTACCCCTCCATGCCCGACCCGATCGGCGCCGCGCAGTACCCGCTCTTCACGCGAGGCCGACGCGAAGCGCAGGGAATGCTGCTGCCCGATGCAATTCTACATGGTGATCCCTACCCTGTGTGCGCCATGCTCATTGGGGGCGGCAATCCCATGCTGACCTTTCCCTGTGTGGAACGCCAGGGAGAAATCCTGCGGAAGCTGGACTTTCTGGCCGTTTTTGATCTCTTCATGACTCCGACAGCTCAGTTGGCGGACCTGATCATTCCGGGAGCAGATCAACTGGATAATCTGGAACTCCACGATTACGGACGAATCGGCAGGCCGTATCTCGGTCTGATGCGGCCTGTCGGGTCCTCGCCCAACGGACTGCCGACATGGAGACTGATTTTCGAGCTGGCTCGACGTTTCGGTCTGGACGAACTGTTCCCCTGGCAAGATAATCGAGAGGCTCTGACCTATAGGCTTTCGGGAACAAACGTGGAATTCGGGGACCTGTGGGACAGCCCCGGCTCCACTGCGGCGTATCACGTCGATCAACCGGCGGGTCATCTCTGGCACACCAAAGACGGCAAGGTCCATTACCGATCGAATGAGTTGGATGCCTCGGGACATGCCGCACTTCCCATTCCCCAGGTCCTCGAGTTGCCCGACGGCACTGATGAGGAATTCCCATTCTGGCTGAGCACGGGTGATCGAGTTTCTGCCTACCAGCACGGACAGTTCCGAGGGATCGCCTCGTACGAAAAGAAGGTTCCTGAGCCGATTCTGGATATTCACCCGAACGCGGCCGCAAAATTTGGTATTCAATCGGGCGACGTGGTCCTTCTCTCCACGAGGCACGGCCGAATCGAAATACGAGCCAATGTATCGGACGAAGTGAGAGAGGACTCTCTGAGGATGGTTCACGGCTGGGAGCAGTCCAACGCCAATCAACTCACCGGACTGGATAATCGCGACACAATCTCCGGATTCCCGTGGCTCAAGGCGCTCCCATCCAAGGTGGAAAAGAGGCCGAACGTAGCATGATACCGGCGCGCATTGGCATCGCGTATAGACGGAAGTCATCCCGCAGCGAGAAGGGCAGGGTGTTAGCGGGGCGGGCTCCCTTGCCCGCCATTCCCTCTCTCATCGCTGGATAGGGAGCCAGCGAAATCGCGGCGAAGCGAACCTCCGGACCTCTTTTCCCAGCCGGCAGGCCCAACGGTTTTACTCGCATCGGCCCCCATGCTAAAATCGATCTTGGGAAAGGAGTGATCAACGTGACATCCCGAAGCGCGGAACTCCTTCAGGAAGCTCTATCGCTTCCTCCTGATGAGCGAGCTGAAATTGCAGAGCGGCTGCTCTCGAGCCTCGATACTCCAACCGATCGGGGAATTGAGGCGATGTGGGCAGAGGAGGCTGAAGACCGCCTCGACGCGTTGGAGCGGGGTGACATCAAGACCGTTGCGGCCAGACAAGCCCTTGATCAAGTGGGTACCAAGCCTAAATGAAACTCGCCTCATCATCGCGCTCATGCATCTTCATGGCGAACCCAGGCCCTGGGAGACAAGAGATCTTAAACAAAACCGGTAAGTTACGAGGAATCCGCGTTGATCTTCGTCTCGCCTTGGCCTCACGTTCGGCCAAGATAGGGAAAGCCTCGGCAAGAAACCAAGACGAGTGATATGAGCAAGTGCGCAATAGACCACGCCTTCGGCTTCTTATTAGTAACGGAGGGCCAGGGCCTCCCCTATGGGGCACACGGGTCAAAATAATTGAGTTCAGCGGACCTCGAATTCTGAAGGATTTCTGCTACTTCACCAGGTCTGCTTTCGTACAGTCCAACACAACCTCTAGGGCCTGATCAATGGCCTCCGGCAGCTCTCCTGCATCTCTAGCAAGTACTGTCTTACCTTCGTAATGGATTTCCACGGGGCCATTTCTGCGAACAGTGTCGACTGCTCTCCAAAAGGCATCTTTCTGCACCCCGATTCGCCGCTGGAAATCACCGCATGTGTGGAATTGCAGCCACACCATATAGAGCTGGGCTTCCATGATGCTTTGCATACGCCCCAGATACTCGTCTTTCTCAAGCATGTATTTAGTACCGCTAAGCTCAACGGTAGTAGGTATTGATCTGATGAGGAATCGGATCGATTTCGCGTATCCCTCGGCTTTCCTGTCTCTCAATACTTTTTGCTCGTTCCACTTCTGCTGCGCACGGGAGACCGAATAATTACCCAAGAAGACCATCACACCACCCACCGCCGCTCCTCCCACGGCTCCTATTATTGCGATGATGCCCGTCACCCACTGCAATCCGTTAGCGGCTTCCCCTGTCATCCGTAGATCCTCCTTCGAGGGAATTCCTAGCAATTCCGCGCACAGGATCCCCGTGTCGGTTTCCACGGCACCACCGGCTGCGGTTGCGGGGGAGCCCACGCCTAAATCATGTCAGATCATACGATTATCGTTTCCCCCAAAGTCCTCCGAGCCTCGCCGGACTCTCCGGAATACTCTAGTCCTGCGTGCTCACCCTTTCAACGGTCAGTCGTTCGGGGGGCTTCATCCACTGCCCTATTGCACGACCAGCTTCTCGCCGCGTCGCAGGCCGGAAACGATTTCCACCTTGTCGCCGATCCGGCGGCCGGTCTTGACGTGACGGACCTTGACTTGTCCATCTTCCAGGACTCGTACGGTCTCCAACTGCCCGACGGTTTCGACAGCACTCGCGGGGACGGCGATCACCTGCGAGGCTTGCGTTTCAAAGGTCAACGTTCCGTAAAGGCCGGGGCTGAGCCCCTTGGCCTCCCCCAGAGGCACTTTGACGGTTATCGTGCGCGTTTTTGCGTTACGCTGGGGCACAACCTCACGGATTTTCGACTTCTTGTCGAGGTTGATGGACGGGACTTTCACGCGGACTGGAGTCCCTTCTTTCAGATAGGGGGCGTACTGCTCTCCGGCTGCGGCCGCGAGTTCGTACGTTCCGGGCATGAAGACGGTGAAGAGGGGGCGTCCGGGGGTAACGAGATCGCCCAAATTTACATTTCGCTGTGAGACCACGCCGTCAAAGGGCGCTGTGACCTTGCCATAGGACAACATGGTCTTCGCCTCTTCGAGACCTGCTTTCGCCCTCAACTGAGCCGCTTTGGCCGTTTCGTAGCGCGCGGTAATGTTGTCGAATTCACGCCTGGCGATGGAATTCGTCTCAAGGAGAATCTTATATCGTTGGTAGTCTGCCGCGGCCTTCTTCAAGTCTGCCTCGGCGCTCTCGAGCTGGGCTTTTGCCTGGACCATGCGATCGGCTACTTCCCGGTTGTCGATGCGGAGTAGTATCTGCCCCTTCTTGACCTTGTCTCCCGCGTCGGCCTTCAAAGCGATGACGTATCCCTGACCCCGGGCCTCGATCGTGGCGGTCTCGCGGGGGACCACCGACCCCGAGACGGTAACCTCGCCCTTCGCGGGACGCTGCTTGACTTCGATCGTCTTGACCGAGGCTTGGTTCTTGGGGGAAAATACTGTTCGTCCCCCAGGCATCTTGGAGTGAAACCCGCCCTGTATCCAGATCAGAACGAGGATGAGCCCTCCAAGAAAGGCCCCCGCCAGTAAAAGCTTCTTCCACATCGCGGTCGCATCTCCCCCGGGAATCGAGCTTTATCTCGTTGGAAAAAGGATAGACTGCCGGTCCATCCGCCTGTTGACCGGGAGCGGCCGGGGCTTGCTCATTGCAGCCATGTTGTCAGATAATCGCGCATTAGCGACACCAATCCCGCGGGACCGTCGCCGGGCGCGATATTCAGACGCGCGGACACGCGATTCGACGATTTCACCATGAACAGGCGGGCCTGCCGTAAAGCCGATCCCCCACTTCCCGTCAGTTCTCGGACATGACGTACTGGTCATATTCGACTTCAAAGCGGAGTTTGTGCTTGGCCTCCTCCTGGGCAAGCGCGAGGAACGTCTGCTGAAGCTCCTTTTCCTCAACGGTGCCTGCAAGATCGGTATACATCATGAACGCCTTCTTCTCCTTCTTCATGGCCAGGACGAGCGCTCCCTGGTAGTCCAACTCCGAATCGGGTTCCACGGGTACCAGGTAGTCGGCGATTTTCAGGTCGAGCACTTTCTTTTCCGCGGGGATCAGCCGCTTGCCGGCCTTGATTTCAAGGAGCTTGTTCTTGTGTCCGACCTCCTCCTGGGCGAATTCCCTGAAGATCTTCGCCATCCAGGGTCTGTCCATTTTCCCGGACAGATCGGTGTAGAACCGAGCCGCTTCCTCTTCGTTTTTGATTGCAAAGTCCAGGACCTCATCAACCGACGTCCACTGTTGCATAGTATGAACCTCCATTCACCTGTTGCCGCGAATCCCCCTTCTAAGAGATTCCCGGATACGAACACGATCGGGGCGAACTCTCCCATCGGATAGTCTCGGACAGACGCTCATGTAATAATATGTACCGGTTCCTCCCATCTGCGTCAAGGAGCTTGTCCTCTTGTAAGAGTTAACGGGGGAGAGCCTTTTTGCAGAAAGAGGGTCTCCTGTGAACTCGCTAAGAAGGTCATAGCTTCGGGCCGGTGGGTCACCTGCCTTCGGCGAAATGACGGTAATGGCTTTTTAGGAAGCGCCGAACTTACGCCGCGGGAATCGGCTCCCTTGCGGGTCAAAGAAGCTTCTTCACTGCGGCCAGCGCGGCTTCGTAGTCAGGCTCCTCTCCGATTTCCCTGACGAGCTGGAAATAGACGATTCTCCCGTCACGGTCCGTCACCAGCACCGCTCGGGCAAGGAGCCTGAATCCCTTGATAAGAAGACCGTATGCTTCTCCGAAGGAAGCATCCCTGTGATCGGAAAGGGTGGTCACCCGGTCCACCCCTGCGGCTCCGCACCAGCGAGCCTGAGCAAAGGGGAGGTCCATGCTCACCGTCAGGATCTCCACGTCGGGTCCCAGGTTTGCCGCTTCCTCGTTGAATCTTCTCGTGGAGGTGTCGCATACGGGCGTGTCGAGCGACGGAACAGACGAAATAATGCAGACTTTTCCGCGAAAACTTGAGAATTTGACCTCCGACAGATCATTACCCACCACCGCGAAATCCGGGGCCGAATCTCCTACCTTCAATTCCGGCCCAAGCAGAGTGATGGGATTTCCCCTCATGGTCACGAGACCGGGACGCTCATTCATTGTTCCATCCTTTCGCGTGCGTTTTGGGGCGGCTGGGCCGTTCTCACAGCCGCTGTCAGCGTGTCATACCTTGAGAACTAGGCTAACGGGGACTCTCAATTGCACTGTGATGGTCGCCTCGCAGCGTGATACTTGACCTCGCCTCGTGCGTGTTTGAGTCAGGGCCACCCATCGGAGGTTGTCCCCGCAGCGTCAAGCAACAGCCTCATCTTCCATGTGCGCCACGACAGAATATCTGATGAAGAGGGACCGTCCCAAGGGAAGGGGAGTCCCCCGGACCAGGTTAACCGCTTTCAGTATGCCTCGTCCGAAGCAAGATTTTCTGCGGTGAGCTTGTCCTTGAACACATAGTATCCCCAGGCCTGGTAGATGATGACGATGGGCACGAATATGAGCGCAACCACGAGCATGATCGTCAGCGTGAGCGGACTCGATGAGGAATTAAACGCGGTCAAGCTCGCCGCGGGATCAAGACTCGACGGCAGCAGCTTCGGGAAGAGGCCTGCCACGCCGAACAGCGTCGTGCCGACGATGGTTACGCTGGAGGCGAACCAGGCTTTCCACCATGCCTTGCGAAAGATGAAGACCTTGTTGAGCAACAGAGCCACCACGGCAACGACCGGTACCAACCAGAGGATCGGATAGGTAAGGTAGTTGTTGTACAGCTCTGTCTTGAACCAGGTGGCGACAAGGAATACCACGGCGACGATCGCAAGGGGCCACCAGAGCCCGCTGGCAGCCTTACTCGCTCGTTCCTCCAGCGGCCCGGACGCCTTGATCGTGAGCCACAATGCGCCGTGAACCAGGAACAGGAGGACAAAGAGAAGTCCGCCGAGAATGCCGTACGGATTGAGCAATCCAAGCAGCGTACCGTGGTATACGCCCTGTTTGTCTATGGGTATCCCCTGGAAGATGTTGGCAAAAGCGACCCCGAAGAGGAGCGCGGGGCCGAAGCTGCCGATGAAATGACAGATATCCCAAAGTACCCGCCATCCCGGGTCGTCAACCTTGCTCCTGAACTCGAAGGCTGCCCCTCGTATAATCAAGCAGAAGAGTATGAGCAGCAGGGGCGCATATAGCGAGCTGAACATCACCGCGTACGTGGTGGGAAACGCGGCAAAGGTCACGCCTCCCGCGGTGATCAACCAGACCTCGTTGCCGTCCCAGAAGGGTCCCATGGCGTTGTACGAGATGCGTCTGTCGGTTTCGTTCCTGGCGAGGAACGGATTGAGGGTCCCGATGCCGAAATCGAAGCCGTCCAGCATGAAGTAGACCGCCCAGAGAATACCCCAGAGCACAAACCAAATCGTCTCTAACATGGCTTGCTACCTCTCTTTCCTAGTTACCGGCCTCGGTCGCGGGCTCGGGCCCCTTACCGGCGTATTTGGCAATCAGATAGAAACAGAAAGCACCCAGGATCGAATAGACTACAATGAAAGCGGCAAGGGAAATCGCCACCTGGGGCGACGCGATCGGTGACGCCGCTTTGGCAGTCCGTACCACTCCGTACACGATCCAGGGTTGCCGCCCGACCTCGGTGACCGCCCACCCGAGTTCCGCAGCAAGGTACGGCAGCGGAATCATGAATGGCAGAATGCGAAGCAGCCAGGTCGTCTGTTCCAGCTTATTCCTGCGGAGCCATGCCACGATCGAGACGAGGGCAAAGAGAAAGCCCAGCCCGACCATCAGTCTGAATGACCAGAACGTGATGTTCACAGGCGGCCGGTCCTTCTTCGGCCATGATTTGAGTCCCCTGAACTCGGCGTCCCAGGAACCAAGGGCAAGCCTGCTGAGGAATTTGGGGATTCCGAGCAGTTCCACCGCGTTGCGTTCGTTTGCCTCGTCCGGAATGAGTAACAGGTAGAAGGGTGCACCCTTCTCCGTCTCCCAGACGGCCTCTACGGCAGCAAGTTTGGTGGGTTGATTTCTGGCCATTACTACGCCTTGATGGTCTCCGACCCCGATATTGGCGACGGAGAAAACCACAGCGAAAATGACGGCGATTCTGAAAGATCTGGTGAAGAATTCCACATTCTGCTTGCGGAGGATGTGGTAGGCGCTCACGCCCATGATGAAGAACGCTGCGATCGTGTAGGCCGCGCAGATCACGTGCAGGACGGTCGCGATCGCAAAGGGCTGGGTGAGAATGGCCCAGAAGTTCTCCAATTCGGCCCGATCACCGCGAATGGTATACCCGACCGGATGCTGCATCCACGAATTGGCCACGAGTATCCAGTACGCGGAGACATTTGACCCGATAGCTACCAACCATATGCATGCCGCGTGCACCTTCGGAGAAAGCCGATCCCAACCGAAAATCCAGATCCCGAGGAAGACCGACTCGAGGAAAAAGGCCGCGGTCGCCTCAATTGCAAGGAGCGACCCAAATATGTCGCCGACGTACTTGGAGTATCCCGCCCAATTGGTCCCGAACTGGAACTCCAGCGTGATTCCGGTCACCACGCCGATGACGAAGTTGATGAGGAATATCTTGCCCCAGAATTTGGTCATTCTCTTGTACATCTCGTTGCCGGTCCGCACGTAGATCGTCTCCATGATGGCAATCATGACGACAAGCCCCAGCGTCAAGGGCACAAAGAGAAAATGAAATAAGGTGGCGACAGCAAACTGCAGCCTTGACAACATCACCACATCCATCGGTCACTACCCCCTTTCTGTCCTCGGTCGCGTCACAACCTTCATCCCCGGAATGGGCCTTCTTTTTCAGGAGGGCCCGTGTCGGAATCGTCTTCGTTTTCCTGCTTCTCGGGACGGTTGAAAGCCCGCGAATTCGTATCACCCGCGGGGAGCATGAGCGCGAGCCCTTCCTCAGCCATTTCGCCTACGGTTCTTTGGGTCAATTCCGTTCCCGTGTAGAAGCTGAGGGTGGCCCCGTCAGCCCGGAGAGCCTCGAGCCGCGTGCGGAACGAATCCGCTTCCAGAAGTCCCGCCAGGAGGGCTGCAAGTCCTCTCAGGGTCGCATCCCCCGAATCGAAGTACCGCCCCAGGTGAGGAGTAGCTCCTTGCAGAAGATCCGGGCGCACACCCGCGAGCCTAACGAGACCCCACAGTAACCCCCGTTGAAGGATCTCGAATTCCAGAAAGTTGCCTTCCTCATCCGTGTACGAGGTGAGCATGTGAGCATACTGCTGGGCGAGCCGTCCATTACGAGCCATGATCTCGGCCATGGCTTCCGCCGCGCCCCAACCGATTCCACCCGATTCGTCGTTGAGAGTCCACAGGAGCCGTCGCATGATTATACGAGCGCCTTCCATGTCAGTGTGGGCCATGTTGTCCACCACCGCTCCAATCGCGGTAATCGCTCTCCAGCGCAGCTCTTCGTCGTGGCTGCAGAGAAAGGACAGGAGCGGATTGATCACCCGCCGCGCCTTCATCTGGAGAAGTTGGTCCAGTACACCCTCTCGGTCAGGTGACCTGAGAAGTGCAATCAGGTCCTGCTTGAGTTTTCGGGCGCTCTCCACGGCTCTCGTTCGCTCTCTCCAACTCTCTTTACCGTGTGCGCGGCATCCCGCAGTGAAGCCGGATGCCGCGATGGTTCGGCCGCCGAAGCTCCAACCGGGCTCAAACTTCCTCTTTCACCGCAGCAGCGATGTCCCGACCGAGCTGCACACATTGCTTCAGGCCTTGATGTTGCGGTACGTACTCAAGTTTCACGCCGGGACCGATCAGCTTTACCTTCATTTCTTCCAGGGCCTTGTTCATCAGCTTAACGGCTTCTCCGCTCCAACCGTATGACCCGAATGAGGCCCCGATCTTATGTTGCGGCCGCAGTCCCTTCATGTAGTGGATCATGTCCGCCATACGAGGCAGCATGCCGTTGTTCAATGTGGGCGATCCCAGTACGACGGCCTTGGCGTCATGGACCTCAGTCATCACGTCGCTGCGGTGATTCACGCCCAGATCGAGCAGCTTGGTGGCCACCCCCGACTCAATCAGGCCGTCTGCGACGGCCTTTGCCATCATCTCGGTGCTATGCCACATAGTATCATAGATGACCACGGCCTTTCGCTTGGCCACCTGCCGGCTCCACTCATCGTATTTTTGGACGATCTGCATGGGGTTATCCCGCCAGATTATCCCGTGGTCCGGAAGGATCATGTTGAGCGGGATCCCCATCGCGGTAACGGTCTGCAACAGCTTCTGAATCAGCGCGGAGTAGCAGGTCAGTATGTTCGCGTAGTACTTGGCCGCGTGCGCCATCAGTTCGGAGCCATCCACCTCGTCGTTGAATCGCTCGCTGGTGGCCCAATGCTGTCCGAACGCGTCGCTTGCGACAAGGATACCCTCTTCCTTAAGGTACGAGAACATGCTGTCCGGCCAGTGAACCATCCTTGTCTCGATGAACTGGATGGTTCTCTTTCCGATACTGATCTCGTCACCGGTGGCGACCACCTGGTAAGGCCAGTCCTCTCTGTGGAAGTGATCGATTATGGCTTTCTTTCCACGTGTCGAACAGATGAGCTTTTCAGGCTTGACGAGCTCCATGATCTCGGGCAGCGAGCCCGAATGGTCCGGTTCCACGTGATTCACCACCAGGTAGTCGATCTTGCCGGGATCGATCAGTTTATAGATGTTATGGAGCATGTCCATCTTGAAGCCTTTCCTAACCGTGTCAAAGAGTGTGATCTTCTCGTCGAGGGCCAGGAAGGAGTTGTAAGTAGTTCCCTTGTACGTGGAATATCCGTGGAAATCCCGTACGTTCCAATCTACGGCTCCGACCCAGTAGAGGTCCTTTGCCACTTCAACCTTGGTTCGCAAAACTCTCCTCCATCACCTGTCGTAGGTGTCGAGTCCGTCATCGGAGACGGTATCTTGCTTATTCAGGGGAAAAGCTGTCCTTGTCCGCGCCGCAGACCGGGCAGACCCAATCGTCGGGTACATTCTCCCAGGACGTGCCGGGCTCCACCCCATTGTCGGGGTCTCCGATCGCAGGATCGTACACGTAACCGCAAACACCACATACATACTTCTGCATCTGTTTTCTTCCTTTCCTTGATGATCTGTGACGGGTCTTCAGGACTGCTTCCCGAGCCCCTATTGCTCATCATCGCCCGTTTCCGTGCAGACGAGCATTTCGAATGTGGTTATGGTTTGGGATCGCAGGGGCGACCCACTTTCCTCACCTCTTGCGAAACACGGCAAATTCGGCAGGCACTGTGGCCTCTCCGTACCTATGTTTCCAGCCGACCGCTGAACTCAGTCTCAATGCACCGCGCTGTCGTCTCGGAATATCGGAACGATCGACAGCTATTCGCCGCCCATCCTCTTGCCGAGTTCCCGTCCGTAATCCTGGGCCATTTGCATGCCGCCCTGCAGCGCGGAGGACTTCAGCCTCAAAGGCGATCCCATCATCTTCATCTTGAAGATATTTTCCATGGTTTCATAAATGCGGTCCACCGCCTCACCGCTCCAGCCGAAGGCCCCGAAGGAACCGCCGATCTTGCCTTCCAATTTGAGCTTGGCAGCGAGAAAGAGCAGTTGCTTCATCACCTGCAGCATGTCCCCATGGTACGTGGCGGACCCGAAGACGTACGCGTCGTACCCTTCCAGCTCCTCCTCTTTCTTTATGTTGTTGGCGTTGACGACCTTTGCTTCGCCTCCCGTAAACCTCACTCCTTCGGCGATCAGATCGGCTATGTTCTGTGTCTGGCCTGCCCTGGTGGCGTAGACGATCAATGCTTTGGCCATGGACGACTTCCTCCTCTCGATTGGCGATTATGCCAAGCCCTGAGAATGGGTCAAAGAGCACGTGTAAGAGAGATTTCCCTTAGCAACACAGCCAACGGTGATCCCGTCCCTCCAGATTGAACCCGTTTCATCGTGAGACCACGAAGCTCTTCTCGCCTCTTCAATCGCACCTGCCTGACGATCCGGGGACGGCATCCAATGCTCTAAGACCCCGTTCCGAAGGCAATGTCGTGCTCCGTTGACCGTCTTGGCATGGGACGGGGCAACCTCAGTTGTCCGCATGTGCCATGGGTGCCATGGCCGCTTTCTTGCCAAGCTCGTACGCTTGCTTGAGCGCGTCGGGTTGCTTGGCGATGTCTCCTTTCCCTTCCACGGACCTGACGAACACCCCGCGTTCGTAACTCATATCGATGGCGTCAAAGAAGTATTTGGCCACCAGTTCCGCGCCGTCGAAGAGGGTCTTACCCTTGGTGGCCCCCACTGCGATGAGATAGCCCCGACCGCCGTCATATTTCTTTCGTTGTTCGGGTGTTTTCTTTAGCATTCTCTTTGACCACTGGGCCTGGCACCGGTCTATCAGCGCCTTTGCCTGGGACGGCATCCCGTAGAAGAACATCGGAGTCGCAAGGATGATTGCGTCCGCTTCCTCGAGCCTTGGGTAGACCGACTGCATTTCATCATCCACGACGCACGTGCCCGTTTCGTTGCATCCACCGCACTCCAGGCACCCGGACATCTTCAGGTCGGACGCGCGAACCGAGGATACTTCCGCTCCCGCGGATTCAGCGCCTTTGAGCGCTTCATCCAACAATTTGTCACTATTACCGCCTTTTCGCGGGCTTCCATAGATACCCAGAACTTTCATTGCATCACTCGATTCCGCTTTGTCTCGATCCTCGCGACGTGCGCGCTTCCCTCGGGAATGGTGTCCCCTCAGTCCGTCCCGAAGCAGAGACATGCCGAAGAGTGGCCTGTCGGCAGTAAACCGGTCCGTTGCTGGAGCGTACCGCTTCACGGGTACGCGCGGCGCCCCGGCGATCTCCTCTTCGTCAGAAGATCAAGACCCGATAGCCCGCATCCATGTATCGGCCCATGCTGGGATGTCCGGACATCTCGTCGGCCAGAGGAAGCCCCTCCTCTTCGATCGACGCGAGAACCTTTCCCTCCCAGGAGCAGGCCCTGCAGACGGCGTCAATGAGACCAGCCTGTTTGGCCTTCTCATAAAGAGGGTTCATCGAGCTGCCCTGCCTGGCCATCTCCGGGACAAGCTTCGTTGCAGAGCCCTCGATAACCACCTTTACGTCGTACCCCTTCGCCTTCATGTCAAGGGCATTGAGCAGTACGTGGGCAAAACACTTGAAGTCGCCGTTGAAGGCGAAGAGCGCCACCTTTCTCACTTCATCGTTTGCCGTCAACTTCTTACACCCTCCACGGAATACCGATTTTTTCGGATCAGGCTACCCGAGCCGTGGATCCTGGCCGGTCTGGCCGCACTCGGGAACGTAGCAGGTCACATTGAGAAACTCGCATTTTTCCTTACAGGACGGACAGCTCGCCGGTGGAACCGCGCCGGCTTCAGCATCAAAGGTGTAACCGCAGTTCGAGCATTTCCAGGTGATCTTTTCCATGGCAATTCCTCCTTGCCCCCATCTGGCTGGGGGTCACGTTAGGGCTTCCTTTTTTTGAGACCGATGAGAAGTTTGAGCCTGTCGAGCAATTCCTGCAGGTTCTTCGCCTCGTACCACCTGCCTTCGGCATAGACCCCGTAATCCGCGCCCAACATGGCTGAGGCAAAACGGGTCGAATTGCCGTAGAAAAGCCATTGCTGTACCCATTCCTTCTCGATGGCTTCGTCAAAGAGTCCGGCGGTCTTGTCCGCCACACCTTCTTTCCAGGCTCTCAGCATTATTTGCGTAGCAGTGTGCGTCATTTTATTCGTTGTCTTAATCGTGTTCTCAAATACTGCCCAGTGTCCCTTCACCCAATCCTCGCTGTGACAGGAGCGACAGACCTTTTGCATCCGTTCGCGCCTGGCTTTCATCTCCTTCGGACCGATGAGAAACTTCGAGGCTTCTACCCCGGCAAAGGTTGTCGGTAATGGTTGGCCATCTTGATTTCTGATCAGAGAAGTATTCGGAGACTTCGGCTGGGGGTGCGCATAGATGAGGCCAAGGACTCGCCACGGGAGCCGGTCATTCATCCGATGGGTTCGCGTGGCTATGGTTTCACCGTCACCGTCGACGAGAAGACTCACGTGGCACGCTGCACAGGTCGGCGCCCGCAAATCCTTGCCAACTGTCCAGGGCACTGCAGTCATGTTCCAGTGACTGTTCATCGCGAAAAAGAGATTCCCGTGCTTGCTCACCCCATACGCAGGGTACGCGGGAACGTCCGGGCCTTTGTGGCATTGGGAGCAGGTGTAGGGTTTCCTCGCCATCTCGATGGAGAACTCGTGTCTGGTGTGGCACGCGGTGCAGGAACCTTTGCTTCCGTCCGGGTTCATCCGGCCCACACCCTGATTCGGCCAGCCTGAAAGGATGGGGAAGTCCATTTCCCCGTAATCGGTGTCTTTACCATGCTTGCCGGTCACCTTGATCTCGGTTCCGTGGCAGTGGTAGCAAGAATCCGCGTTGGTCATAGCATCGGGGGCCGCGATCGTGGTCCTCATGTTCTTGAAGGACTGAACGCCGTTCACCGCCTTGAGGAGACTCTGGTAGAGCTTGTTCTCGACCAGATTGACCCGTGCCCAGGACATGATGTTCTTGGTGAACTGTTCGGCTTCTTCCGGATGGCACGTTGCGCAGTCCTTGGGAGACACGATTACATGGATCTTCTTTTCGTTGTGGTCAAAGGTGTCTCGATGGCTTCCGGGGTTGAGCCCGTGACACTCCGCGCATCCGACGACGACTCCGGCGAGCTTCTCGGGGATCTTTGCTGCGGAGATTCGCCGCTCGAGTTTCTTCTTCTTCAGCGCCTGAGCGGGAGTTGTCTTCGCATGGCGGCTCTTTCTCCAATCCCCTACGATCCCAGGATGGAGAGATTCGTGGCAGGAAATGCATTCTTGGGTTGCTTCGCTGACCGGAGGTTTTTCCGCCCGGACCGCGCCCAGCGGAACGAGTACGAGAAACACCACAACCATCACCGTTGTTCTCACCGGAAGCCTCCCCCTGCTTACTTCTTGAGTTTCTGCAACTCCTTGACGAGCACTTCGAGCCTCGGCAAATCGTTGATGTCATGGATGTCCATGTAACGAATGACTCCCTTCTTGTCCACGAGGAAGATGGCTCGCTCGCTTACCCCGTCAGAGCGCAGGATCCCGTATTTCTTGGCGACCTCGCCGTGCGGCCAGAAATCCGAGAGCACGGGAAACCACAGACCTCCCATCTCCTTCGTCCACGCGTGAAGCGTCGGTATGTTGTCCACCGATATACCGAGCATGATTGCGTCATTCTTTTCGAAAATATCCCGGGCAATGTTATACCCGGGCCACTGATTCGAGCATACCGGCGTCCACGCAGCCGGAACGAAGGAGATTACTACGTTCTTCTTCCCACGGTAGTCCTTCAGGGAGACTTTCTTGCCGGAAAGCGAGGGTAAAGTAAAATCCGGCGCGACATCTCCTATCTTCAACGTGGTATGGCTATCGACCGGCTTGAGCTTGCCCGGGTCATATATCTCGTTGCTCGCACTCTTGGCGGCAACCGTCACGGCAAAGATCAGACACGACATTGCCACGACCATGACGGTACCGGCCAAGGTTACAATTTTGCTGTTTTTCCGCATCGGACTCTCCTCTCGGGAAGGTTCACTTACGGGAGATGCGCTTGAGAAATTCTTCTGCGCTCTTGAACTTGCCGATGTTAACGTCGACCACCGTGAGGTCCGACTTCCCTTGCTTTTTCAGGACGATGAATGTGGGAGTCCTGATCTGTTTTTTCGAGGCTTTCTGCGTGAGGAATTGCTCATCCGACAGGAGTGGGAATCGTATCCCATACTTCTTCCGAAAGAGCCTCACCTCGTACGGAGTGTTTCGTGCCCCGATTCCTATGATCTTGACCTTGTCTTTCAATGCGGGATTGCTCTCAATCAGTGAATGGAGCTTGTTCACGTCGGATGCCGCGGCCTGACAATAGGGGCAGTACATGCTGAATATTTCGACAATGACCATGTCTGCCTTGACCTGAGGCAGGCGAAAAAAGCCCTGCTCGGGAAGACCTAGGTACTGCCTGTCCGCCGCGCTTTCAGGAGCAGCATACTCAATTCGACTGAGAACCTCCGGAGCAACCTTCAACGTGTCGGCAAGGGTCCCGGAAACCTGAATCGCGAGGATGCTCAACGCAGCCAAGCCGACCACAACTGCTCGTGTCCTTTTCATGATAGTCCTTTCCCGCGAGGTGTATCTCCGTCGGGAACCGGCGCTGGCCGGAAGAAGTGATATCTCATCGCCAGCCCGGCCCGCCCTCATGTTACCCTTTTTCTCAGGTTCCGTCATGGCGGTATTGCCTCCTCTCCTCCTGCCTTGAAGTGAAGGAGAAACTCCTCGTCTGCAGGTGCGCCGCCGTGTAAGCCTCCAGCGCCGGGCTTGCCTCAAGAGGACTCGGCCAAAACCGAACCCGGACCGGCGAGTGGACGAAACATCTTTTTGGTCGCGCCGCATACGGGGCACTTCCATTGTTCGGGCAAATCTTCGAACAGTGTTCCCTTGGGTACCTTGCCCTTTCTGTCTCCCTTGTCGGGATTGTAGATGCACCCGCAGTTGATCGTTTGGCATTGCCACATTTGCTCAGGATTCGCCATATCTTACACCTCGATATGCCGTGGCACAGGGCCGTCCTTGGGCCCGTGAAACCTCCGTTGTTGAAGCTGTGGATCCGTTCCCCGCGGTCATGCCGAGGAAGCAGCGAAGTTCGCGACCCCACGGGCCGAGCCCGGAATTCCTGTGCGGTCTGCCCTCAGGATTTCCACAATCCATGGATGTTGCAGTACTCTCTCGCGGTGAACTCTCCTTTGACCGGGAAGAAGGCCTCCGGAGCCTCGCCGGGATTGAGGAATTGCCGATAGGCTTTGCCGTCCGCGATGATTTCGACCCACTCGATGTAATGTTTTTCTTCCATCGGGTGCGGGACCTCGCCCACCTTGACCTTCAGGCCGCCGTCCACGGCTTCCTTGACCGGGACGTGCTTCTCCTTCGCCGCGTCCACTGTGTTCTCCTCGAAGAGCTTCATTGGCTGCTGGCAGCATACCAGTTCGCCCGCTCCGCCATGCAGCATCTCGACTATGTTGCCACATACCTCACATTTGAAGATCTGAAGCTTCTCTGTCATTTTTCTCGGTCCTCCTCTGTTTTCTCGTTAGCATTAAATTGGTGGGGCGCCCATGCAACGGTCGGAACCTCGTTGTTCACCAGTTTTCTCCAAGCAGTTCGTAATAGGCTTTGGGATGGGCGCACGCAGGACAGTTTTCCGGGGCCTCCGCGCCCTCGTGCAAGTAGCCGCAGTTGATGCAGCGCCAGACCACAGGTTTGTCCTTTTTGAAGACTTTGCCTTCCGCAACGTTGCGCAGCAGATCGAGGTATCGTTTTTCGTGTTGCTTTTCCGCTACGGTGATGGCCTCCCATGTCAGCGCCGCGGCCTCAAAACCTTCCTCCCTGGCGATCTTGGCAAATCCGGGATACATCTCCGTCCACTCATAATTCTCGCCTGCGGCAGCAGCCTTCAGGTTCTCGGCCGTAGTCCCGATGACGCCTGCAGGAAAAGGTGCCTGGATCTCTACGTCCCCACCTTGGAGCTGCTGGAAGAATCGTTTTGCGTGTTCCTTTTCCTGGTTTGCCGTCTCTTCGAAGATCATGGCAATCTGCACGAAGCCTTCCTTTCTTGCCTGCGAGGCAAAATAGGTGTACCGATTGCGTGCCTGAGACTCGCCGCCGAAGGACGCGATCAAGTTTTTCTCAGTCTGGGATCCCTTCAGGTTTGCCATCTGTGTCTTCCTCCTTATTCCTCTACCGCAAAGACGTCTTCCCGGCTCGAGGCATAAGCCTCTCCAAGATCCGGCGCCCTGTTTTCTTGGGCGGACCACCGCGCGGACCCGGCCGCTTTCCTCATGCTCCCCTCTTCTCATCCCCCGCGCGGCGCGGGCCGTTCACCGTTTCTGATCCATGGGACTCGACTATCTGCTCCCGCCGTCTGCACCGGGGACACACGCCGATAAACTCAAGTCTGTGTGAGAGTATTTCATAATCTACCAATGCGCCTACCGACTCGTCGATGGTTGGAATCGGGTCCAACGGCAGGTCGTCGACCCGATCGCACTCAATGCATCGTACATGATAATGCTTTTCGGTAAAACCGTCGAATCGCTTTCGGGTACCGGCGAGTTCCAATTTACTTATCATACCGGACTTGGAAAGAACCTCGAGATTCCGGTAGACAGTGGCGAGACTGATGTTGGGGAGACGCTTGCGCACGCGTTGATAGACCTCGTTGGCGCTTGGATGGGTTCGCGTGCCTTGCAGCTCATCGAGGATGACTTTTCGCTGCTTTGTGAGCCTAAGCCTGCGTTTGGAATGCACTCCGCCTCCAAATGTAGGAATAGTTACTATTATCGGATATCAATCGATGTCCTCTGTGTCAAGGTCCCAATGAAATATTCTCATTTTCAAGATAATTCGCCGAGTCCACCTTGTCCACCCTGCCCGGACCGCTGGTGGCTCCGGTGGCTCTGCTCGCCGATTCGAATCGGCATGCCTTACGAGGAGAGGGCCTTCCACCCTGTGTCCCCGTAACCGTTCCCCGGCAAGTGAGACCATGCCCCAATTCGCCTTCTGATGACCTTGCTTCAGGCTCTGTCCGATCCGCTTTCCTTGGCTCGGTCCCTGAAGGCGCATTTCTCACACCACTTGACATTGTACAAAGTAATACGTATAATACTATTAATCTGTATTACAGGAATGAGGGCGTAACAATGAAAAAGTTCAATCTATCTGTCCCTGATGCGCTCGGTCGAGCTATCGAAGAAGAGCGCGAATACCTCGGAAACCTCTCCGCCATCTTCCAGGAGGCGGTGGCAGAGAAGATCCGAAAACACAAGGAATTCATTCAACGCCTGGAAGGACATCAAGACATGGAAGCCACTATCGAAAGACTGAGACGGGAAAAAGCTGAAGCACAAACCGACTTCTTCGAGAAAGGGAAAGGAGACGGGCTCACCTGGGCCAAAGCCGCGGCGTACACCGACCTCGAATATGCGCGCCGGTTCGATCCCACTGACGAGGACGGACTCTACGACCCCACCATCCCGCTTCACGATGATGTCGTCGGCCATTACTTCATAGACATGCTCGAAGCAGATCCCTTGACCAATCCTGAAGAGGACGAGGACGAACTCAACGACTTCGCCAGGAAATGGCTGGAAGGGTGGATGGAAGCGGTTCGAGAGTTCTGGGGCTCAATCGTCGCGAAGATTTGAACAGGCGGCCGACAGAATGAGCGTTTGTGCGCCCTCCTTCTCTGGAGGCTGACATTGGGGCAGGCCACACGGCATAGCCTGCCCCTACCTCGGTGCGAATCCACTGCGCGCGACCGGTATTCATGGTTGGCCAAGCCTCTCAATAGACGGAGTATGGTATAGTCCTTTGCCGGGGATTACTCGAGCAGTCTCACAGGGAGAAACTCACCGTGCGCGCATCAGAAATGCTTCCCTCCGAAGGAGGACCTGAACTCGCCTCAAACGCGAAACAGCCGTCTGGTCGGAGACGAGACCTGCTTGTCAACATCTCGTTGGTTCTCGCGTCAACCGCGCTGGCCCTTGTCGTGGCGCTCCCGGTGATGGAAGTCGTCCTGCGGATCGTGTCGCCTCTCGACGTATTCACGTCCCGGATACCGCTTCGACCTCACTACAAGAAACAGTTGCGAGTGAACATTCCGGGTATTTCTCCCATTGGAACGCATTCAACTAACAGTTGGGGCCTACGGGGAGATGAGCCGCCGGCTGACTGGAAGAAGTATTATACCATCGTGACCGTCGGAGGCAGCACCACCCAGTCTTTCTATTTGGATGATCACAAAACCTGGTCCTATCTCCTGCAGGAAGACCTGAGACTCCGCTGCCCGAAGAGTTTCAAGGGGAAATGCCCGAAGGTCTGGGTCGGAAATGGTGGCATGTGCGGTCAGAGCAGCCGTGCGAATATCATGTTTATGGAGGACGTTATCTCGAAGATCAGGCCGGACGCGGTCATACTGCTCGTCGGAGTGAACGATCTCGGGTTCTCGTTGTCCAGGAAAACGAACCTGTACGGTAATGAGTTCGACCGGCTTCACTGGAAGATGTGGCTCTATGTCCACAGTCGCCTCGTTCAGGTACTCTACGACTGGAAGCGCATTCTGCTCGACAAGGTTCATGTCGTTGAGACATCGACTCCCTGGACAACCTATCATCCGAAGCCCCTCACAGGGAAAACCATGAAGCTTCCCGACGACTTGCGGACCCTGCTCGTTGCATTGGACGATTACAGAAAGAACCTGCGACAAGTAATCTCCATTGCCCGGCGACTCAAGGTGAGGGCGATCTTTATGACGCAGCCCTCGTGGATGGACGACACCGAGTATTGGCGGACGATAGAAGGCGATTTCTACTGGGTCAAGGAGGCCGGCAGGAAACTGTCGGCAGCAACCATATGGAAGCTCCTGGATATCTACAACAAGGAGCTGATGGCTCTCTGTTCCGCGGAGGGTGTCGAGTGTTTCGATCTCGCGTCAGCGATTCCTCACGATCGAGCCCATTTCTTTGATCCGGTTCATTTCACGGAAAAGGGCGCACAACTCGTCGCACAGAAGATCACCGATTTTCTGAACAGGACCTCTGGAACTCGTGGTGGTCAAGCTTGGCTTCTCCCGTAACGCCACAGTGGGTTTCGCGGTGGTAGGACAGTTTGGCAAGAAACGAGAAAATTCCCTGCCACCAAATCTGAAGCAATATAGATCCCTACGCAATCGCAGGTCCACGACCGCGTTGGGAGAGGCGGTCGCGGGGCGGGGGTCTTTTTTTTCTTGACTAAGACACTCGTTTTCTCTCATAATCATGGACCATGTTGCAACGAATGAACCGAGATACTGGTTTTTCCTTCCAATTCAGCCCGCAACGCGGTGAAAGAGGTCACTGTGTGGTGCGGTCATGCGATACCGCGCCTGTCAATTCCTATCGTTCATTTAGCTGGTGGTGGTGGCAGAACGGAGAGTTCGTCTTCGACGATGGGAGTGGATAGCGCCTTTCTGTAGAAACAAGAAGTACGGGTCACAAAGCCCACCGTCGAACAGGCGGTGGGCTTTTTATTTGTACGGAGGTCTGAAATGGGCACGCTCAGGGTCATGAGCAAGGAGAAATTGGCTGATACGGAAACACCGGTGTCGGCCTACCTGAAGCTCTGCAGGGGGAAGCCCGATTCCTTTCTGCTGGAGAGCGTCGAAACCAAGGACGTGACGGGCCGGTATTCTGTTGTCGCGCTGGACCCGGTCTTCGCGCTGGAGCTTCACGAGGATGAGACCGTCTGCCGTGATACGAACCGGGTGGTCACGTCGCCCCCGGGAGACTTCTTTAGCCTTATCAAGGAGCGTCTCACCACGCTCAATGGGATGCGCATTCCCGGATTGCCGGCCGTGGGCTCGCTGCTGGGGTTCATAGGATACGACGCGGTCCGGCTCATCGAGAGGATTCCGCCGGTACGATCCTGCTGGTCCCCTTTGGCGAGGCTTGTCTATCCTTCCCGCTTCCTGATCTTCGACCACCTTCGCAGGGTGATGATCCTTCTAGCCCTAGACAGTGATGACGCCGGGTGCGCCGCGAAAATCAAGGACATGGAGCGATCCCTCAACACACCGCTGACTTTTCCGCCCGGTCGCAATGGAATCAGCTTCATTGCCCCACCCAGGGAAAGATTCTACGAGTCTGTCAGGAAGGCCCAGGAATACATCAAGGCCGGCGACATCTTTCAGGTAGTCCTCTCGGACTCATTCTCCGGTGTGACCGAACTGAACCCATTCGAAGTGTATCGTCGGCTACGAGTAAGGAGTCCGTCTCCGTACATGTTCTTCCTGGATTTCGGAGCCTACCAACTCGTCGGATCCTCGCCGGAGACCCTGGTAAAGGTCAGAGACCGCACTGTGACGATAAACCCCATCGCGGGCACCCGGGGACGCTCCAACGATCCGCGAAAGGACCAGGCTCTGGAGAAGGAACTGCTTGAATCGGAAAAGGAACGGGCCGAGCACATCATGCTCGTGGACCTGGCGAGAAACGACGCGGGCCGTGTGTGCCGGTACGGTTCCATTGAAGTTGCCCCGTACATGACCATCGAGCGGTACAGCCACGTCATGCACATTGTTTCCCAGGTTCAGGGCGAGCTCCGTGACGGATCGGACGCGGTGGACGCTTTCACGGCGTCCTTTCCTTCGGGAACGGTTTCAGGAGCCCCGAAAGTCAGAGCGATGGAGATCATCGACGAACTCGAGTTCGAGTCCCGGGGGCCCTACGCGGGCGCGGTCGGGTACTTCGGGCCGCATAACGTGATGGACACCTGTATTGCCATCCGCACGATTCTCTTTCGCGAGGGCCGATTTACCGTGAGGGTCGGCGCGGGCATCGTCGCGGATTCAATATCGGAGATGGAATACAAGGAAATCGAAAACAAGGCTGCGCAGAGCCTTCGCGCTCTGGAAGCAGCCGCAAAGGGGGAATCATGATTCAGCGAGCCATCGGCAAATTGGTTGAACGGAAGGACCTGTCCGAAGTGGAAATGATGGAAGTGATGGATCTGATCACTGACGGACAGGCGACCGCCTCACAGATAGGCGCACTCATGATCGGACTCCGCATGAAGGGCGAATGCCCGGCGGAAATTGCGGGCGCGGCCAGGGTCATGCGAGCTAAAAGCGTTCGCATCCCGGTCGGAGGTCTGCCCGTTTCAGTGGATCGTGACGAGATCAACCTCGATCAGGAGACGATCGTCGACACCTGTGGGACCGGTGGAGACGGCACGAACACCTTCAACATATCAACGACCACCGCGTTTGTCGCCGCAGGAGCAGGACTGAAGGTCGCAAAACACGGTAATCGCTCGGTATCCAGTCGTTGCGGGAGCGCGGACGTGGTTGAGGCGCTCGGTGTCCCACTCGATCTGACCCCCGATGAGGTTGGCGCGTGCATCGACCAGGTGGGCATCGGTTTCTTGTACGCGCCGATGCTCCATGGCGCGATGAGGCACGTCGTTGTCCCCAGGCGTGAGATCGGCCTCCGGAGCATATTCAATCTTCTCGGACCGCTCACCAATCCTGCAGGCGCCTCAGTCCAAGTGCTGGGCGTCTATCGCAAAGATCTGACCGTCACCATTGCCGAGGTGCTCAAGAGGCTCGGCTGTCAGAGCGCTTTCGTTGTCTACGGCGAGGGCAGCTATGACGAGATGAGCATCACCGGGCCCTCCTGCATCGCCAGGCTCGAAAACGGAGAGGTCACAAGTTCGATCCTCGAACCGGAAGAGGTAGGCCTGAAGCGGGCTGACCCCAGGGAGATCCTTGGCGGGGATGCACGGGAAAACGCAGAAATTACCCTGAATGTTCTCAAGGGAGGCGACGGCGCGTGCAGAGATATCGTCCTGTTGAATGCGGCAGCGGTCCTTGTTGCTGCCGGGATCGCGGAGACCATGCAGCAGGGCGTGGAAATGGCCGGAGACACCATAGATTCGGGCCGCGCGCGGGAAAAGCTCGAGGAACTGATCGCCCTGGGATCCCGATTCACGTCCGACCGTACGGCGGCCGAAGCCTGAGGAGCTGTGAACCATGTCGCTTCTGGACGAGATAATGAATGAAAAGGCGAAGGATATCGACCAACTCAAGATCGATTTCGATGCCGATGCACTGAGGAGTCTGGCCACAAAGCTGCCACCGGCCAGAGATCTGATCCGGTCACTCCGCACCTGCGATCGCGTGCCGATCATCGCGGAAATCAAACGCGCCTCCCCCTCTGCGGGCGAGCTCGCCGAAGTGCCAGATGTCCCGAGCCTAGCCAAGTCCTATGAAGCAGGGGGAGCCGCCGCACTGTCCGTGGTCACCGAAAGAGCCTTTTTCGGAGGTGGTCTCGTGGATCTGAGCCGGGCCCGGAAGGCTGTTGAAGTCCCGGTCCTGCGTAAGGACTTCATCCTTGACGTGATCCAGATCTCCGAATCGCGTATCGCCGGAGCCGACGCGGTGCTCCTCATCGCAGCAGCTCTCACTCAGGCGAGGCTCAAGGAGCTTTTCACCGAGACGCTGAGCCTGGGTATGACGCCGCTCGTGGAAGTCCACGACGAGTCGGAACTCGAGCGAGCGCTGGAGCTTGATCCGCCGATCGTGGGCATTAACAACCGAAATCTGACGACCATGGAGGTTGACCTGGAAACGTGCGTGAGACTGAGGCCACGCATCCCCAGCGCAATGCTGGTGGTTGGGGAAAGCCGAATCCGCGGGGCCGAGGACATCGCCAGGCTCCGCGCTGCGGGCCTCGATGCGTTTCTCGTGGGAACAACACTTGTCAAATCAAAGCAACCGGCGGCTGAGCTTCGCCGGTTGTGCAGCGCTGAGGCAACAGATGGTTCGGGTCAAGATCTGCGGAATAACCGGACTGGACGACGCGCTGAAGGCAGCCGAGCTTGGAGCTGACGCGCTCGGCTTCGTCTTCGCACACAGCCCCCGACAGGTGATCCCCGATGTCGCTCGGGAGATCATTTGCCGTCTGCCACCCTTCGTGATGACCGTGGGGGTTTTCGTCAATGAGGAGATCGGCATTGTCCGGGAGACGAGAGACTTCTGCGGTTTGAACTGCGTCCAGCTCCACGGAGAGGAGACCGAAGCCTTCGCGGCTGAACTCGGCACGGGGGTGATCAAGGCGGTGAGGGTCGGATCGGGAGATCCCCTCTGCGAAGACTCCTACCCGTCGGCAACGTTGCTGCTGGACGCGTTCAGCCCGAAGGCACACGGCGGAAGCGGGCAAGGCTTTGATTGGAATCTCGCGGTCGGGCCCGCCCGCCGTAGGCCCATTGTGCTGGCCGGCGGTCTGACGCCTGAAAACGTGGTACAAGCCGTCCGAACCGTCCGCCCTTACGCGGTGGACGTCTCGAGCGGGGTGGAGAGTAAACCCGGGAGAAAGGACTATGACAAACTGTCACGCTTTATCAACAGAGCCAAATCCGTGGAAGGACCGGCCTGACCATCGCGGTCGTTTTGGGACCTTCGGCGGGCGGTTCGTTCCGGAAACGCTCATCCCGGGCCTGGAGGAGTTGTATGAAGCCTTCACCCAGGCGCGGCGTGATCCCGCGTTCGAGGAGGAACTGACGGGTCTTCTGAAGGATTACGTCGGCCGGGAGACACCGCTCTATGAGGCCCGGCGCCTCAGCGAGCGGCTGGGAGGACCGCGAATCTTCCTCAAGCGGGAAGACCTCGCGCACACCGGGGCTCACAAGATCAACAACACCATGGGACAGGCTCTGCTCGCCCACCGTATGGGTAAGAAGCGGATCATCGCGGAAACCGGCGCGGGTCAGCACGGTGTTGCGTCGGCCACCGCGGCGGCCCTTCTCGGGATGGAATGCATCGTCTTCATGGGAACGCTCGATATGGAACGTCAGGCGCTCAATGTCGCGAGAATGAGGCTTCTCGGAGCAACGGTGGAACCTGTCCACTCGGGCAGCCGGTCGCTCAAGGACGCGGTCAATGAAGCCATCCGCGATTGGGTCTCCAACGTCTCCGACACCCATTACATCATCGGTTCCGTGGTGGGACCTCACCCGTACCCCATGATCGTCCGGGAATTCCAGTCCGTCATCGGAAAGGAAACGAGAGACCAGATCCTCGCTCGTGAAGGCCGGTTGCCCGACGCGCTTGTTGCATGCGTCGGAGCAGGCAGTAACGCGATAGGATTCTTCCACCCGTTTCTGGACGATCCGGTGGAACTGATCGGCGTAGAGGCAGCCGGGAAAGGTCTGACCACGGGTAAGCACTCCGCCAGCCTCGCGTGCGGTGATGTCGGAGTGCTCCACGGCGCTCGCAGCTATGTTCTCCAGGACGAGGACGGCCAGATCAAGGAGGCCCATTCCATCGCTGCAGGTCTGGACTATCCCGGCGTCGGACCTGAACACGGCTACCTCAAGGACCTGGGACGGGTTCGGTACGAGAACGCCACCGATGACGAGGCATTGGACGCATTCAACATCCTCGCGGAGACGGAGGGGATTCTGCCCGCGCTGGAGAGCGCCCACTGTGTCGCCTTCATGAAGCGGTCGGCCCATGAAATGGGACCGGAAGCGCTCGTCGTCGCGTGCCTCTCGGGAAGAGGTGACAAAGATGTGGCCCAGGTGGCCCAACACATGGAGTTGGATCTATGAAATCTTCCATAGCGGAAACCATTGGCAAAGTGCGGCAGGCAGGGGGAAGCGCGTTCATCCCGTACCTGACCGCAGGATTCCCCGACGATTCGACCTGCATGGACCTCCTGGCGGCTCTCGGGGAAAACGGAGGCGACGTGATCGAAATCGGACTTCCCTTTTCCGATCCTCTCGCGGACGGCCCTACGATCCAGATGTCATCCCGGAAAGCCCTGGAAAACGGGATCACCGTCAAGGACGTCTTCAACCTGGCAGCCAAGGCCCGTCAACGATTGGACTGCCCGCTCGTCCTCATGACGTACTGCAATCCCGTGTTCCGGAGAGGCCCTGCAACCTTCGCGGCCCAGGCCAAAGACGCCGGTATAGACGGGGTCATCATACCGGATCTCCCGGTGGACGAGGCCGACGACTGGCTGGAGGCAGCAGAACGACAGGAGCTGGATACGATCTTCCTCGTCGCGCCGACCACCACGACTGCCCGGTTGCGACAGATCGCGTCGAAGACCGGCGGCTTCCTGTACTACGTCTCCATGACCGGCGTGACGGGCTCCGCTTGCACCGTCTCCGACGAAATGCTGGCTCACGTTCGGAACACCCAGGCGGTTTCACCGGTACCGGTAGCGGTGGGATTCGGGATTTCCGAGCCCGACCAGGCCCGGACCCTGGCACAAGTGGCGGACGGAGTGATCGTCGGAAGTGCGTTTATCCGGACGATAGCCGAGAAAACCGTCCCGGCCGAACAGGTTGCCGCGGTCTCCAGGTTGGCGGGGTCCTTGAGCGCTGCGCTGAAGAGCCCGCACTGATGCACGAAGGCAAAGGTTTGACTTGCTCTGAGATGGAGCATTCTCTGATCACGGAGGAGAAGACCATGATCTTACTTTTGGATAACTACGATTCCTTCACGTACAACATCGACCATGCCCTCGGCTCGCTGGGGCGGAAGGTCATCGTCGTTCGGTCCGACGCGATCGAGCCCGGCGACATCGAAGCCATGCAACCGGAAGCCATCATGATTTCGCCAGGTCCAGGAACGCCCGACGACGCAGGCATAAGCTGCCGGGTCATCGAGCGGTTCGCCGGTCGGATCCCCATACTGGGGGTCTGTCTGGGCCATCAATGCATTGCCCAGGTCTTCGGCGCGAAGGTGGTCAGGGCCGGGACGCCGGTACACGGCAAGATTTCCGAGGTCTTCCATGATGGCAGGACGATCTACTCGGGCGTGCGCAATCCCTTCCGAGCGACAAGGTACCATTCTCTCATCGCATCGGAAGAAACGGTCAGCGTTCCACTAGAGGTCTCCGCGTACACCACCAGGGGCGAGGTCATGGGAGTGAGAAGCCGTGAACTGAAAGTGGAGGGAGTCCAGTTTCATCCGGAATCGATCGCCACACCGCAGGGAACGATGATCTTCCGGAATTTCCTGGACCAGTATGTCGGCATCCAGGTCGCGGCGTGATCACGGGCTCGGGAATTTTACGCGGGAATAGGCTCTTGTGATCGTAAGAAGGGACACTGCCGGACAAGGCAGCAGTGGCACCCCTGAATCGGATCGTTTTCCTCAAATGCCGAACTCGTGTCAATCGCTCGTCGACTGTTTAACGATTCATCGGCGAAACCATATCGTGGAGCGGACCCATGGTAATCATCATGAAGGAGAATTCCCGAAAAAGGGATGTTGGCAGAGTCCTGGAGGACCTGCGACGCCGCGGACTGGAACCCCGTATCATTTCCGCCGCACCCAGGGTCGTGATCGGGATCGTCGAGGACCTGGAGAGTGGACTCGCCGACCAGGTTAGGCGGACGCTGTCCCGTTCCGAGGGAGTCGAGTCCATAGAGACGTTCGGGACTTCGTGGAAGCTCGTTTCACGCAGCTTCCGAAGCGAGGGAACAACCATAAAGGTGGGCGCTCGTGAAATCGGCGGTCATCGGGTGACGGTCATCGCGGGACCCTGCGCAGTCGAGTCGAGGGAGTGCATTCTCGAGACGGCCCGGGCCGTCGCAGATCGCGGAGCTGGTGTACTGCGCGGGGGCGCGTTCAAACCGAGGACGTCGCCGTACTCCTTCCGCGGACTCGGCGAGGAGGGCCTCAAGTACCTGGCGGAGGCGTCCCACTTGACGGGCCTTCCCATTGTCACGGAAGTTCTCACGTGCGACGACGTTCCGCTGGTAGCGCAGTATGCCGACATCCTGCAGATCGGCGCACGGAACATGCAGAACTTTGCCCTTTTGGAAGCCGTGGGCGATCAGGACAAGCCCGTTTTCCTCAAGCGAGGCTTAATGGCCACGATAAAGGAATTACTCCTCTCCGCGGAGTATATCTTGGCCCGGGGCAATTCTCAGGTTATCCTTTGCGAACGGGGAATCCGCACCTTTGAGAAGGAAACCCGCAACACCCTGGATATCTCAGCGGTACCCCTCTTGAAGCAGTTGTCCCATTTGCCGGTCGTTGTGGATCCGAGCCACGCGGTGGGAAAACGGGAGCTGGTTCCCGGAGTCGCGCTTGCTGCGGTCGCCGCGGGCGCGGACGGTCTCATGATCGAGGTCCACCCCGACCCGGAGGCAGCCTTCTCTGATGGGAGGCAGAGCCTTGACTTCGAAGCTTTTGGCCGCCTCATGCCTTTGATCGAGCGGGTGGCCGCGGCAGTACGGGATGAATCGACGGAGGCATACAATGAGCCTGGACGGGACGTTCTCGCCGCCGGGTGACAAGTCGATCTCACATCGGATAGCCCTCTTTTCTCTGCTCGCGGACGGCACATGTCGAGTGGCGAATCTTTCCCCCGGAGGCGATGTGCGATCCAGCCTCGACGCGGTCAGTCTTCTCGGAGCGCGCGTTGAGTGGTCCGGGCAGGAGGTAACAATCAGCGGCGCGGCCGGCCGAGTGGCGAAGGAAGGACAGATCGACTGCGGCAATTCCGGCACCACCATGCGGCTCCTCATGGGAATTCTGGCCGGCATTCCCGGCCGATTCCTGCTGGACGGTGACTCTTCTCTGCGCAGACGGCCCATGGAGCGGGTAGCGATCCCGCTCAGGAGGATGGGAGCCACGGTCGATTGCACCGACGGGCGATGTCCGCTGACCGTTGAAGGCGGCGGGCTCACGGGTATCGACTACGAACTCCCCGTGGCCAGCGCGCAGCTCAAGAGTGCGGTTCTTCTGGCGGGCCTCCAGGCGGAGGGAACGACGGTGGTCAGGGAGACCACTCCGAGCCGAGACCACACGGAACGTCTGCTGGAATATTGCGGCGGCCGAATCTTCAGGACGTATGCCCATGAGCAATTCAAAAGCCAAAAGGGCCCACGGGCGGCAGGCGAAGCTGCCGATCGAGAGCCGAAGGGCAGATCAACGGTGTGGAGCGTGGAGCGGTCATCGTTGGAGCTTCCCCGTGAGTTCCGCGTTCCCTCCGATGTCTCCTCGGCTGCATTCTTCCTCTCGGCAGCAGCCATAATCCCGGGGAGTCGCGTAAGAGCGGAAGGAATCCTGCTCAACCCCACGAGAACCGGCTTCCTCGATGCGCTCCGACGCATGGGAGCGCGCCTGGAGATACTCATCGAAGAGGAATCCCCAGAACTCCAGGGAACGATTGAGGTACGGTACTCGCCTGATCTGAGCGGCTGTGAGATTTCCGGGGAAGAGATACCGTCACTCGTGGACGAAGTACCTATTCTCGCGCTCGTGGCCACGCAAGCACGTGGCAGAACCGTCTTCCTCGACGCGGGCGAATTGAGGCTCAAGGAATCGGATCGACTGGCCGCGGTAGCCGATCAGCTTAGCCTCATGGGAGCACGGGTAGAGGCCGACGCTGACTGTCTGACCGTGGAGGGCCCCACGAGGCTGAAATCTCCCCCTCGACTCGATTCGTACGGTGATCACCGCATGGCCATGACCCTCCGCTTGGCCGGTCTCTTGGACGACGCGAAGCCCTATATAGAAGGAGAGGGGAGTTCGGCCATTTCCTACCCGGAATTCCAAGAGACCCTGAGGGCGCTGACGAAATGAAGGTCTTTTGCATCCTCAGCGACGAACGGGCATTTCGCTCGAAATCTCCCGCGATGCACACCGCAGTGCTGCGGCGTGTCGGAATTGACGGCGTCTATGTGCCATTCATGGTGAATCCCGATCAGGTTGGTGAAGCGGCAAGGGGCCTGCGAGCGCTGCACGTGAGCGGGGCCAATGTCACCGTACCCCACAAGGAAGCCGTGATGCCCTTTCTGGACACGGTGTCGGACGCGGCTACTTCCATCGGTGCCGTGAATACAATCGTTGTCTCGGGCGAAGAACTGCACGGGCACAATACGGACGCGCTTGGTTTTCTCGACGCGTTGGACAAATCCGGTTTCGACCCCGCGAACAAATCGGCTATTCTGTTCGGAACCGGCGGAGCAGCAAAGGCCGTCCTCTTTGCGCTCGGTCGCGCCGGGGCCCGTCAGGTGATCGTGGCCGGAAGGGACGAGCGAAGAACAGGAGAGTTGGCCGCCTGGTTCAACGCAGAGCCGACGGTGCTCGAATCACTTCCCGGTCGGCCCGTAGAGGCTGAACTGGTTGTGAACGCCACCGCGGTATCCGCTCCCGCTGAATCGCCCGAAATGGCCGAACTCCTCGGACGGATCGATGTCGCGGGGTGCGAGTTCGTCGTGGATCTCAATTACGGTCGATCCGAGAATTTCTGGAAGGATCTGACGTCAAAGTGCGGGGCACGATTCGTTGACGGTCTGCCCATGCTGGCTCATCAGGCGCGGCGCAGCTTCCGTCTGTGGACGGGGATCGACGTGGATGTGCGGCACTTTGAGGAAGCGCTCAGAGAGAATCTATGAAGGGCAACATATACCTCGTGGGCTTCATGGGCTCGGGAAAGAGCACGATCGGCGCGCTTCTGGCTCACTGTCTCAAACGGAGATTCGTGGACATGGACGAGGTCCTCGAACGGCAATTCGGTCATGCCATCCCCCAGGTTTTTGCCGACCGGGGCGAGGAGGTCTTTCGTCATGGTGAGAGCGCTCTTCTCGACAAGCTGTCGCAAAGAGACGGGCTCGTGGTTGCGACAGGGGGCGGAGTGGTCGAACGGGAGGAGAACCTGCTCGTGATGCAAGCTTCGGGCACGATGATCCACCTCGATTCGGAGCTCGGCTCCTGCAGCCGGCGGCTGAGCCCGCAAGCCCGCGCGACGAGACCGCTGTGGCAAGACGAGGAGGCACTCAGGAATCTCTTCGACCGGCGCAGATCCCTTTACGCGAGGGCCCGTCTGGTTGTCTCCGTAGACGGCAAGGCTGCCGACGAGGTGACCGACCTAATCGTGGAGGCCGTTTCACCTGAGGAACGTTTCTCTGTGTGGCTCGGAGACGTGGAGTGCCCCATCGTCGTCACGCACCGAGCAGGGCAAGCTCTTGCAGAGATCGTGGCGGACCGTCGTGCGGTCGTCCTGACCGACTCGATCGTGGCACGCCTCCACCTTGACCGGATCCTCAAGGATATCAAGACTCCGGTCGTGCTCACGGTCCGGCCCGGTGAGCGAAGCAAATCGATGAACAGCGCCCGCAGGATCTACGAGGATTTGATCGAACACCGTTTCGACAGGGACGATGTCCTTATTGCAGTCGGCGGTGGCGTGGTCACTGATCTCGGAGCATTTGTGGCTTCGACCTACAAGCGAGGGATGGACCTGATGCTGGTTTCCACAACCCTGCTCGGATGCGTTGACGCGGCCGTGGGAGGCAAGGCGGCGATCAACCTCGGTCAAGCCAAGAATGTCATAGGTTGCTTCAGCAGGCCTGAAGCGGTGATTCTCGATATTCAGTCCATGAGAACGCTCAACCGGAAGCTGCGCAGGGAAGGGCTGGTCGAGGCGTACAAGACCGGACTCGTCGCGTCCCCTGAACTGGCTGACCTGATCGAGCGGGAGATTGCCGCGCTTCTTGCCGGAGATCAGGCATTGCTCATGCACGTTGCAGCGGATTCGGCCAGGACGAAAGCTCATGTGGTATCACAGGATTATCAGGAGTCAGGGTTGCGGCGCATTCTCAACCTGGGGCACACCTTCGGCCATGCAATCGAAGGTTTCAACCGTTTTCGCATCAGTCACGGCCTCGCCGTCGCGTGGGGGATGAGGGTGGCCGCGCTGCTCTCGGGAGCACGAAATCTGATTTCCCGAGACATGGCCGAGAGGATCGCAACGACGGTACACCGCATATATCCATCTCGCGTGGATTTGCCCCCCGTTGACGAGGCACTCGAGATCATGAGCCATGACAAGAAGATTCGCAGAGGTCGGCTGGTCTTTGTGCTCCTCGAGGGGATCGGGCGACCGATCTGCGTGGACGACGTGTCGAGAGGCGAATTGGCAACGGTTCTGGAAAGCGTGGAGGAAGCGGGCAATGGGTAGCACGTTCGGGCGATTTTTTCGGATGACCACCTTCGGAGAGTCCCACGGCACGGCCGTCGGGGTGGTAGTGGACGGCATCCCGGCGGGATTGGAACTCGATTCGGCCGTGATTCAACGAGACCTTGACCGACGCAGGCCCGGCACGTCCCGGTATGTTTCCCAGCGGAAGGAACCGGACCGGGTCGAGATCCTTTCCGGCGTCGCGGAGGGAAGGACCCTGGGCTCGCCCATTGCGCTGCTCGTTCGAAACGAGGACGTGCGGTCCAAGGACTATGATGCGATCAGGGAGCTCTTCCGGCCGGGCCACGCGGACTACACGTATTTCAAGAAGTACGGCATCCCCCCTCAGCCGGGCGGCGGAAGGGCCTCTGGCCGGGAAACGGTCGGAAGGGTGGCCGCGGGAGCAATCGCGAGGGTACTCCTCGCGCTGGAGGGGATCGGCTTTGCCGCGTACACCGTGGGCGTCGGAGACCTGAGAGCCGAAAAAAGGGACCGCGGATTCGCGGAACAGGATCCCCTTCGCTGCGCTGACCCGGATATGGCCCAACGGATGGCGGATGCGGTCGATGCGGCACGCTCACAGGGCGATTCCATTGGAGGCATCGTCGAAGTGGTGATCGACGGCGTGCCCGCCGGCCTCGGCGATCCCGTGTTTTACAAGCTCGACGCGTGGTTGGCATGGGCCATGGTCTCGATCGGCGCGGTGAAAGGGGTCGAATTCGGTGCAGGATTCGGGCTTGCCTCCATGAGGGGGTCCGCATCGAACGATCAGATCTCCGCGGATGGTTTTCTCTCAAACAATGCCGGCGGTATCCTCGGCGGCATATCCACCGGACAGCCGATTGTCATGCGACTGGCGGTCAAGCCGACCGCGTCCATATCAAAGCCTCAATCCACGATCGATATTCACGGCAAGGAACGGACCATCGAAATCAAAGGCCGGCATGACCCGTTCCTTTGCCCGAGAATCGGTCCCGTGGCTGAGGCCATGGCCGCAGCCGTCATCGCAGACGCCTTTCTGGAGCAGAAGGCTGTCAAGAGGTAAGAGTCCACCGAGGAAGGACAAGAATCTGGTGGGAGAAAGCCGCCTGCTGTAGACTCTAAATGGGGTCTGCAAGAACGCGACAAGGAGAGGACCGGCTAGTCCCGGTGCACCAATAGCTCCGGAGGGTAGACAAATGAAGATCATGGTCATCAACGGGCCCAATCTCAATTTGCTCGGCCGGCGGGAACCGGAACTTTATGGACGAAGGACTCTCGGTGACATAGAACGAGATCTCAAGGATCTGGCGGGGAAACTCGGCCTCGAAATCAGCTTCTTTCAATCGAATATCGAGGGCGAACTGGTCGACGCCATTCAGCAGGCCGCGGAGAAATGCAACGGGATTATCCTCAACGGGGGCGCGTATACGCATACCAGTGTAGCCCTCCATGACGCGGTGGCGGGGATATCGGTCCCCGTCGTTGAGGTGCATTTGACCAACCCCCAGGCACGGGAGGAATTCAGGCGGACTTCGCTCCTCGCGGGAGTGTGTGCAGGATCGATCTCGGGCTTCGGGGAGGAGTCCTATTATCTCGCGCTCTTCTATTTCCATCGCCGGGGTACTTTCTAAGGTACCCGAACACTTCTTCAGGAGACTAGACATGGCCGATGATCAGCAGACCCAACAGCGGCCTCAGGGCATGCCTAAAATGATAGCGCTCAAGGAGGACGCGTATTACTCGAATTGCACGCTCCTGGAGAGCACTCCCTTTGACGTTTCCGTACTCTTCGGCAAGGTGCGGCCGAGAACCGATGAACAGGGCCAGAGTTCCCTTGTTGAGGTCTATGAACGGCAGATCTACCTGTCGCATCTCCAGGCCAGGGTTCTGTACGACGCGCTCGGCAGAACTCTGAGCAATCTCGCGCAGCGGCAGCAACAGGGGGCCGGTCCCGCCGCAACCCCGCCGGAAACCCCACACTAAACCTGCGGGCACGTAAGGGCTTCCGACAGGGCCGCCTGCAGTCGAGCAGTCTCCCGCAGGGCAGGGGGAAACCGCGGCAGGAACGCCCACCTCACAGAGAGCCTTCGCTTATCGTGGATTGTTTGATACGTTTCTTCCCATGCGCAGAACTCCTGCGCGTCCCGACATCCCGCGGAGCGCGGCACCGGCTTCCCTGGAAGAAAATGCGCTATCTTCTTCGTGTCTTGGTGTCTTTGGGGTGGAAATTTCTTATCTTCGTGGTCTGTTGGCTGTCGTATTTCCCGCCGCCGATATCCCCTTGTGAACTCCAGCTTCACATCTTTCGCTTCATCTTGGATACTGCGGCATCAACAATGGACTTGGTCCCTCCGAAGATGGAGTCCTTCTTGCCTTCCCCCTCGCCTCGCCAGAACTCGGGGTAGAACTCGCCGATTTCCCATCCGGCAAAACTCCCCGGATCTGTAGTGAATCCGGCAAACTCCACCCTGGCGGTGTACTTGGTCGGTTCATCCCCCGTGGTCACGGCTATGTTGCTCAGGTCGTGCCCTGACTTGTCTTTGACTACGAACGTGACGGCGGAGGCGTCCCCGCTGTAGTTGAAAGTTCGGTCACTGGTCTGAAGATCGACAAGCGCTATGGCGCTCGCTCCGTCGGCCGCGCCAAAGATCCGGTCGTATGTCGTCACTGCCGAGGAAACTCGAACGTCAAGTCTGCTTCTAGAGAGGAGCGCGACGCCCACGAGACTGGACACTCCCAGAATTAACAGTACGATAGCCACTGCACTTCCGTGATGGTTTCCCATTTGACAGACCTACCTTTTTTTTGCCGGCTTGCGTATGCCGGGATTCAGTACTGTGTGAGCAGGACAGTGCGGGGCGCCACCATGATGCTCTTCGAGTAGGTTTGCGACCATCCGGTATTACCCGCGGAGATGGTTTCCGTCCTGATCTGATATTTGATCGTCACTTCGAGGTATCTCAGATCTGTCGGTTGCATACTGGCGAAGGTGCCGTTATCGGGGGCCCAAACGTTCCCCTTGAAGTTCGCCTTGAGGCGGAACGATGTTACCCTGAAATTCGGTTCTCCTCCCAATATGATCTGCCCGCCGGTCCGGATACCGGATGTTACGTCGAATTCGAAATTGCGTATGAGCGCGTTGGACTGAACCTTGTAAACGATTGCGGGGGCAACATACCGAGAGCCCGGAAGACTCGGGCTCACGGTGAACGTAAACGGCGGTTCCGTATTCTGCGGTGGCCCATCGTTATCGGTGAAATTCGTGACCTCATGCGTACTCACCGTGTCCGTGCCCACGTCGTAGGATATCATGGCTCCCACATCGGCCGGCTGCATGAATTGCTTCTGTCTATCCTTGTCGGCTTGATCGGCCTCGGGCATGAAGAGGTTTGACGAAATTTGGCTGCCGGAGGCAATTTCATATGCCTTTCTATTAAAGACATTGTCATTCTTGTCTGGATCATATGAGATCTTGAGATATCGCCCATAGTTCAGATAGAGTTCGCGGTAACCGGAACCATCGCCAGGATCGTCCTGGAGAAAGACGGCGAGTTTCGGTTTGTCCACGACACCAAGGCCCGCGTGCATGATATCCTGACGAATGAGCATAAAGGCCATGGAAACGGCTTCGTCCACAGCTATTTCCTTGCCCGTGTCTCGCCCGTATTCGGTCTGGGATCTGAACATCGTGACGACCATGATCATGATCAGGCTGAGAAGCGTCAGCGCGACAACATACTCGAGCACGGTAAAGCCTTTAGCATTCCTCACGCGGACCACCCCCTCTCTAGGATCCCGTCGATTTGAGAACGAAGTTCGTTATCGTAGTCTTCCGCTTGCATTTGTCGATGTGGTCCTTGTCACAGTCATCGCCACCCCACCCCACTGTGATGTCAACTCGATCTATTTGGTTCACCGGATCGTTAGTCGTGATATTGCGGACGTAGTAGTACTGGGTGGATGATCCGTTGGAGTTTGCGAGCGCAGCATCAACAGCCTGGGCCTTGAGCCATTCGACTTCCTTGCAGGCCACGGCCCCGCCGGTCCTGGTCATAAAGGAATGCTTCTGCGACTGCATCGCCGTCTGGAACAAGGCTGTCACACCAAGCATGCCAATCGCGAGGACTCCAATGGCAACAATTACCTCTACGAGCGAAAAACCTCGCTGGTTATCGGTCAGTCGTGGCATCGGCCGATCCTTTCTCGTAATTGAGCGTACGAGCGTTAGGGCGCCTTGGCCTCGTACGTTACCCTCCCGAGAGGGTTCACCGTTATCCGAACAGCAGGGGGCGCTAGTCTCGCGGCCGATGATACGTCCACCAGGTACGTCGTCTTGGTGACTCCGTCGGAGCCTACCGCAAAACCGCGCGCATTGAACCGTATGGAGGACAAGGGTAAAATCGAAATCGTGAAATAGGGCTTGTTATCCTCTGTCTTGGCATTCAGATAGTGGAATTCCAGAGAGGAGCCCTTGTCATTAACGTAATAGTCCTTGGTTACACTGTCCTTCATGAACTTCAGTTCGAGGGGGTTCTGGACTGCAATGGCTCGGGCCCGGGCCAGGCTTATGGTTGTGAGCAACTCCTTCACAAGACCTTGGAATTTGTAACTGTCGCGCCAACGGGTCCAGAGACTGGCTGACGCGATCAAGGCTATACCGACAAGAAACAGCACGACCAACAACTCGGTAATGGTGAATCCGCCGGGGCCCGTCCGGGGAGACTTGCAGGCTCTGATCATCATGGTTACCTGCCTTTGTTACGCCACTATGCTTCGAAGTCCGCGTACACCGCCATCCTCCCGCCATGGGGATCCACGGCTCCTTTCTTAGCACCTTTGGTCTCGGCCTGCAACGCCATGCCTGGCTTTTTCCGACAACTCGCCGATCCCGACGTCCCGCTCCCTGTCGACGAGTGACTGCGTCCGACCGGCCGGCATGGGCGTTACCTTTGACGGCATGACACGTTGAATAGTTTTCCCCTCACCCTTCCCTCTCCCGCAAGGGGAGAGGGTATTCAGCCCCCCTCCCTTGAGGGGAGGAGGGGAGGGGGAGGCAGATAAGAGCTAGGAATCACTGACACACGATCCTTAACTTAGCGCCTATGCCCTATGCCGAGCCCCGACCGAATATGGCCGAATCGATCATTGAATCTCCTTCCAGCCTTTCACTTGAAGGGCCTTTTCCAAGAGGTCGACCTTGATCCTGACTATCTCTCCAGTGCTCAACTGGACGATGATATGCTCGCCGGCTGAATCAAGAATCGGTTCACTGGGAAGTCCCGCTCCAAGAGCGAGCCTGAGACCGAAGGGGTTGGTGCCTTCCTGCTGGTTTCGCTTGAAGTAGACGGCAAGGTTTCTCCTCTCCTCCTCCTCAAGGGGGTTGAAGTCTGTCGGGAAGTCCTTGCACATGTAATGGAAGATGTAGAGAAAGCCCTGACCCAGGTAAGCGCAGGGATCGCTCGCGGGCAGGTAGCTCGTGACGAAGACCAAGCCGCCGGCGATGAGGGACTTGTTCACCAAGCGTTCACCCGGATCTCCCTCTTTGGATCCCGACGGATTGTTCAGCTGGGGAAGGACGAGGTCGTACACGCACTCCCAGCACGGATCAGAGCATGTGCTGTTGGTCTTCTCGCAGCAGTCGGCACTGCCGTCCGATTTTGTCCACGTGCAGCCGGTGTCGAACTTGGCCAATCTCGCCGTGGCACTGGGCGGACCGCAGCGACGCTTGATCCGCACGTACAGACCGGAACCGGAGATTACCTCGCCTCCGTAACCCGTATCTTCCTCGAGATCGGGCACATCGATCACGTCTCTGAGGTTGTAGAGGGACGTCTTGGCTGGGTCGGTCTTGTCGTCCCCTCCGGCCACCACGTCATCATACTTGCCGGCTCCGAATATAACCCTCAGGTGTTGGCTGTCCTCGCCATCCATGGTCGCCGCCGGCTGGACCGTAATCGGCTGTCCCACCTCGGACCGAAACTTGCTCCATTTTTCGTCCAGAGAGCTGTCGGACTCGTCCACCGCCTTGGTGAGCCACACGTCGACCCGGATACCCCTGTTGTTACCGGTGTCGAAGTTGAACTTTATGCCGTAGAGATTTCCGGTCAGGTCTCCCACGTAGATGCGGTCCACGAAGCCGTCGTCACCGACCCCGCCTATGCAGTTGTTGTACTGGTCCTTGCTCTTGCACCTGTTCCAGACGTCCAGACCGAGGGGGTCGGATATGGCGTAAGGTACATAGACCTGACCCCAGTCCCTGGTAAGCAAGGGGAAGAGGGCCGAAACGTCAGTGGGATGCTCGTGCCTCAGTCCTGCCCACACGTACTTGAAGAGATTCTCTCCTGTCTCCACGTCCACTGCGAGCAGATGCAACTGCCGAAGCAGTTTCAGGTCCACCGCTTCCACCGATGAGTCCAGTTCCGAGTCAAAGTAGCGGAATCCACCGCCCATGAACGCCACGAACCTGGAACCGTTGAACTGTGATCCGCTGGCCGTGTCGGGGAAGGGCCCCGTGGGATTGCCGCTCGAGTCCGGATTACCCGTGTACAGGGTCACGCTGGCGCCGTCAAGAGAGGCCAATCGGCCTACGTAGGGCCTGGACCATGTCATAGGCAGATCACGCCACTTGGTGTAAGTGGAATAATAAATATTGTCATAGGGGTCCGGGTCGGCCAACCCCGTGAGCCTGTACCCATCGAATATGGACTGAGGTCCGCAGACACGGTCGTGAATGTCGTTGTCACAGGTGCCGCCCAGACACCAGTTCACACGGTATTGGCACCAGTTCTCCCAATCTCTTCCCGGTGGGGGTCTGACGGGCGTGCAATTGTCGACACACCGTTGGCAGAAGTTCGTCCTGTTTGTCTCGTTGCAGCGGCCTCCGTTATACTGCCATGGATTCGTGTTTTGGGTTACCCAGTGGACGAGATTTTTGAGCACCGAGTACTCCCAGAGCAGAATGGGGGAATCAGGATTGGTCACGTCGATACAGAAGAAGACGTCACCGCCTCCTCTTTCGCCGCCGATGATGACGGTCCTCCATTCTCTCGGCGTCCCGGGATCGCCGTCATGGTCGATGAGGACCTGCCACGGCTCGGGTGAGAGGTCCACGGTGGTCCTGTGTTTGCACCCGACGTTGCCGTAGCTTTTCAGCGCAAGTTGCTTGAGAGTGGGAACGACGTTGCTGGGGATGTACGCCCATAGTTCCTTACCCAGTAAGGCTCCGTAATACGTATCCGTCGCGTCCCTCTTGAATAGCCACTTCTTGTTGCGCCAGTCCCACACGCCGAAGATGAATGCGTGGAGCATTCCGTCGTTTGCTCCCACGTAGACCATCCGCTTGATCAACTGGTCCTCCGTCGGACTATCGATGTTGATGCCGTAATCACTCGAGAGAGTGTCCGCCTCCGCCCACATCTTGGACACGATCTTGTTCCTGAACCCGTAGAAGTACTGTGGGTTAAGGTTGTCCGACGCACCGGGGGGAACGACGTCCGGGGCTCTCACGGAAACGGCCCCGAGGCCAGGGATCCCCACTATGACGGGGGTCGAATAGGCGATGTCCCCAAGGAGCCAGGGGCCGTATTTCGTGGGGTCGTCCGTGTCCGCGCGGTCTCTGTAGCACGCCGGCGTTTGCCCGTGCACCCAGTTGATCAACGCTACGGCGTCATCGGGGTCATTCTCATAAGAGCCATCGCTGTCGCAATCGAAATCCACGGTAAGCTCCAACTTGGGCAAGAAGTCGGCCGCATTCGCGGTAGTGAAGTCCTTCACCTCGTCCCGCTTTACCCTGCCGTCGTTGTTCAGGTCAAAGCCCGCGAATATCCGTCTGGTGGTAGTGGGCGTGAGGGTTTGGGCGAAGTCCTGGCAGTTCTTATCGAATCCTGCCTTCTTCTCCGGGCAGTCGTCGTCGGTCTCTCCGGAGCAGACGGTCCCCGCGTCCTGGTAACACAGCTTGTCCGTGGCACAGCATTTCTCGAACCTGTACGTGTTGTCGTCATAAGGGAAATAGGATTCGAGGTGGCCGTACCAGACGGACATCTCCGGATGATTCTCGTCCACCGCCTGGAAGACCCCGCGGAGGACCAGGTCCCTTCCCCGGATCTCCTGGGACACGGTTGCAACTGCTCCGGCGGCTGCGTGGGCTGATTCGATCTGCGCGATGATTTTTGTCAGGACCGCACCGATATCCTGGCCGTTCTCCGACATGTAGAAATTCCTGGGGATGCCTACGACGGTCCTCGTGAACTTTCCCGTGGGGTTGCCGGCCGTATCCTCGTGTTCTTCCTGGAGTACCCGCTGGAAAGCCCACTCCGCGCAGAGGCTGTTGTACTGGCCGTTCGGACCGGCCCAGGCACTGTCGTACTTCTGTCCGCCGCAGTTGCCAGGGTCTCCACAGTCCGGCCCCGAACTGCATGTTTTCTGGAACGGACAGCAGGTGGTGGGTAAACATTCGGTGGGACTCTCGGGGCACCACGAGCCGGTAATGCACTTGGAACATCCCTTGAGTGGCCAATCGAGGTTCCTGCTGTCACCGGGCAGCGATGTCCCCCTGTTCGCGGTGTAGGGATAGTCGTTGTTGTCGAGATCCTGGAATCCGCCGTACATGGCGATTTCCTTCATGGAATTCTGGCCCCTGTCGTCTTGGGCGTAGGTGTATATCGTGTAAAAGGTCACGCTCTGGTCCAAGTCTATGTCGGACCGTATGTCCTGCGAGTGCATCTGGTAGGCCGGCGTCAACGGGTCCACACCACAGTTCCACTCACCGTCCGACAGCAGGACCACAAAACTCCGGCGACAGGGTGAGAGCGATCCGCCCACGTAGTATGGATCCACCTCGTTCCCTTTGGAGACGAACGAGCTGTTGTTTTCGTAATTGCGACTACTGTTCACGGATTGCCTGAAATACTCGGACATCTCCCACACACCCTGGCCGGTGGGAGTGCCGTAGAATGGCACGATGTCATCGAACTCGGTCGTCTTGCGCTGCAGCGCATTGATCAGCCTGTCCATGTCTTCGTTGTGACACCCGATCTCTATCTTGCCCTCCCCGTTGCCGCCGCCCCACCAATTGGAGAAATGGGCGAAGCCGTACCTCACCTTGTCAAAGGTCTCCTGGATGAAGCCGACCCTGTCCGACACCGGTTTCCTGAGCATGACCCGGGCGAACGGTAGAGCTCCGACCCCGGGTTCGAGGCTGCCGTTGTGAGTGCCAGTGGAATTATCCGGGGTCACATTGGCGTTGATGATAAGGGTGTAATCACCCGGGGTCCCTGACTGGCTAGAAACCTCCACCTGGTAGTCGCCCGGATTCAATTTGATAAAGCGCCTGTAGAACGTGCTGTCCGATAGGGTGTTATATCCCTGCGTACTGGAATAAGGTGATGTGTAAGGGGCAAGATGCGAACCGGCCGGGACGGTGAAGACCTTGGCGATGGGCTGGTCGATCCCGCCCTCCGTTGCACCTGGAGATTGAACCTCTATCAGGTAGAGGGTCGGCCGATCCACGTGGAGCTTGTACACCTCGGCAGTGCCGGCGCCTCCCTCGATCGGAGGGGGATCACCCGCGTCGAGCATGCCCGTGTAGTGGTTGCTTACACTAAGAAAAGTGACTTTGTCGTTGAACGAGACGTTGGGGTTGTCCCACGCCTCGGTGTCATAGCTCGCGCTGGAAGCGTACGTGCCGGGCCGTATGTAGATGTCAACCTTGAGACTGGTGTCTCTTGTATGCATACGGGCAGCCTGTCCGGCGACGTAACAGTAATCGGTGTCACAATCGGCCCTGCCGCCGATCAACGCCATGAGCGTATTGTCCATACGGGACATGGCCGCCCAATTGAGAAAGTTGCCGCTTATCCCCTCACTGAAGTTTCCCGTCACCCTCGTCAAGGCCGTACCCGATGAGTCCACGTAATAGGAATTTACGGGAAACTCGTCCCGGCCGGGAATGAAGTACCCGGCGAAGAAATCCCTGCCTCCATCGGTACCGGTCTCAACGACCTTGAAAGCCACGCCGTTCAGGATCTTGCTCTGACCGACGAGCCCGTCCACGATCACGCAGTCATTCACGGCGATCGTAGGGTTCTCGGCCTTGTCATACTTGAAGTAGGCCTTGTAGACCTTGGCGCCGTCGGTGAACTCGATCACCTCGATCTTCACGTGGGTTATAAGATAGCTGTTCGATTGTGTGTCTACCGAGCCTGTCGGATCGGACTCCTCGAACCAATCGTTCGCTGTGTCATAGGTATAGTAGGCGCCGGACGCGAAGATCCCATAGTAGTTGACATAGGGATCGTACGGTTCCATGCCGGGGAGACTGCCGCGGTAGACCGCGTCGTACGTCGTATCGTTCTCGTAGTCATGCTCAGACAGCTTATATTCTATGATAGGCCAGTACGGAGAGAATTGCATACTGCCCGAGAAATCTATGAGCAGCATCACGTTCGGTTTGTCCGCGGAGGACACGATCGGCGGAACACGGCACTTGTTGAAGGTCCTGACCGCGGATACGGGTTGCCAACTCAGCAGAATCATCAGGCCGGTACATAGAAGAACCCAGGCCACCAACAATGTTTCATTACGGCGCGACATCTCGGTACGGCTCCTTTCTCTGCGGATGACTGCTTTCAGTCGGTCGGTTTTCCCGCTTCCACCGATTCGGCCCTTCCGGGCGCTTTGACCAGATATACGTTCACTGCATTGCCCTTGCGGCACACGTAGACGTGGCGCCCTGTTTTCAGGTTGTCCAGCGACACGAGAGCACCATTCCGGTCCTTTACCGTGATCTTTTTATCGGCAAGGTCTATCATGATCCGCTTGATCCCCCCGAAGAGTATGAGCGTTTTTTGGGAGCGCCCGACCACTTGAAGGGGCCCCACTACGTAATATCCCTGCCTCGCGAACCGGTTGATCTCCTTCTCGTAGGGCTTGGAGGTGACCGCGGCTCCGGCCGCCGTCTTCTTCGGTGAAGCGGATTCCGCAGCCAACACGGGCGCCGTTGTCATAATAAAACCCACGCCCAGGATAACCATGAGCGCAACAGCCCATCTCCCCATGGAAGAGCAATTCAGTCCCCTCATCTTTGTATCCTCCCTCGCTGCAGTTCCGGAACCGGATCGGGAACGCGCCTTCTGAAGACCGTCGGTTCACTCCCACCGAGCCGGTACATCCGTTCATCCCTCGAAATCAGGAAAATTCAACTTTCCCCGACCGTAATCTCGTCGATGTCGGGAATCCCCGTGTCATTGACACCACAATCAGACCTGCCGCGGACATCCCCTTGTCAATCCGGCGAATACCGGGCCTTGCTGATTCCATTTCCGTGTGGATGTGCCTCCCCCTGCCGAAAAGACCGGGAGCGACGGTGCAGATTTCTAGCAAAGGGTGTGCCACCCTGACCGATGGCCCTTCCCGCACATAACAATAACGTGTGATATCGGAATATTACGGATAACTCGCCCAGACCGACGCGAACCGTCCGCGGAAGACCCACGGCGCAATCGACGTGCCAGAAAGACCCACGGGTTGGAGTAAAAGGTACAAGTTACTGATATCAAACACTAAATTAGCATTCTTAAAATGTGCCGATTCGGCACATGCGTATCGTTTACCGGACCTCATCGGCACATCCCCGACGATGACACTAAAAGGATCAACGCGGCAAGAGACTCCAACCATCAGGACAGGGAAACGCCAAGAAGATAAAAGGCTTATCCCACAGAACCGTTGCCCCGCCTGCCAATTCCTTGAGAGATAAAACCCGGTATATTATGATAACATATCTAAAATAAACCACTCGCAATCCCCTGGCGAGGTCTCAAATGTCCGAGGGTCTGTACCGGATAAAGCTCTACGGTCACGTGGGCGACGACGAGCAAGACTTTTGTAAAAACCTGGCCGCGGTTCTTCACGTCGACGAGGAAAAGGCCAGATCGCTCGTCGCGGACGTTCCGTCCGTTCTCGAGGAAGGCATACCGCAGCATCGGGCCGAAGTGCTGATGGGGGCGCTCAAGATCATCCGGGCTCTGGTCATCATGGAACCCATGGAGGGCGGCGCGCTCCCGGAGCGGACCGCCCTGGAAAAGGAACGGGACTACTTCCTAGGAACTGACGCGCTTCGCAGCGAGGAACCGAGCCCCAGGGTTAAGTCGATCTGGATGCAATGGGGCGTGGGTCTGACAACCCTTGCTATCGTCCTGGTCGCCATACTGGTCCTCTATCTCGCTGCGGACAGACCGAAATCAACCACCTCCGTCACTCACGGCCCCGGGATTCCGCACCGGCGAGTCAGTCCGCCCGCCGAAGAAACCTCGCCCTATGAAGGACTCACCCTCGATGAACTGGACCAGAGGCTGTCGGAACTGGACCGGGTACTGGCCGAACAGACAGTGGACTTGCGAGAGTCCAGGAAATTTCTCGCCAGGGTCCAGAACATCCCCGGCATGGACAGGGAGCAGCTCACCCAGAAAAAGAGAGAAGTGGCCTCGATGCGGAACCGCTTCCGGGCAACGGCCAGGGAAATTCGAGCACTGAAGCGTCGAATCGCCATGGTGGAGGCCTTGAAGGCAAGGAGTAGCTCGAGACAGACCACGCCGCCTCCTCGATCCGAGACGGTAACCTCGGACGACGAGACATCTGCGCCGATCGCCGACGATTCCGACCTTCGTTCGGAGACCAGGGACGCCGGCACTGAGGATGAGGGTGCCATGGATCATTCGGACACCCAACCGGTGGAGCCGCCTCCCGACCGTTGACCCATCACCAAGTCACGAAGAAAACAAGCGATCCAAACCACGGAGGCGGAGAAGCACAGAGCGGACACGAGCTTTCCTTTTTGTGGTTGAAGTTTCTTGAATTCTTGATCTTCTCTGTGCCTTTGTGCCTCTGTGGTGGAAATTCCTACCATCTCACAGGCCGAGCGTCTCCATTTGCCGTCTCAGGGAGAACCGGGAGATACCGAGCAACCGGGCGGCTTCCTGCTTGTTGCCGGCGGAGCGGCGAAGGGCTTCGGTGATCAACTGGCGTCTCAGGTTGTTCACCGCGTCATTCATCGAGTCGGGCGGGGGAAAGCCGACCGTCCAGAACCATTCCGTCGCGTCGAAGCCCTCCGCGACTCCGGGCTCGATGGTCAGCTTCGACCCGGCCGAGAGTATGAGGCCGTGCTCCAGCACGTTGCGAAGCTCCCGGACATTGCCCGGCCATTTGTATCCCCGGAGCTGTTCCAGGATCACGGAATCGGCCGCGGGCGGGGAGGCCAGTTGAAGTTCCGCGGCCAGTTCCGCGATGATCTCCTCCGCGAGCAGGGGAATATCATCCTTGCGCTCCCGAAGCGGGGGAACCGTGATGGAGAAGACGTTGAGCCGGTAGAAGAGATCCTGCCTGAAACGCCCTTCATCTATTTCGGTCTTGAGGTCCCTGTTGGTGGCGGCCATGAGTCGGGCGTTGACTTCGATCGTCTGGCGGCCGCCCACACGGCAAAAGGTCTTGGTGTCGAGGAAGCTGAGCAGTTTGGCCTGGATGGTCGCGGGAAGCTCGCCGACCTCGTTGAGCAGCAGGGTTCCTCCCTCGGCCAATTCGAGAAGTCCGCGCACCCGTCCCCGAGCGCCGGTAAACGATCCCGCCTCATGCCCGAAGAGTTCCGATTCGGCCAGTTCCTGAGCCAGCGCCGCGCAATTCATCGCAAAGAAAGGGCCGTCCGCCCGGGCGGAGTTGTCGTGGATGTACCGTGCGATGAAGTCCTTTCCACTGCCGCTTTCGCCGAGCAGGAGGACGGTGCTGTCCGTGGCCGCGGCGTGGCGGGCCTTTTCAAGGGTTTGCCGCATGGCTTTGGAGGGATAATCGGCAACGCTGATGTCCGCCCGGGGTACGACTCGTTTTCGTTCGGTGATGTTACGGGATATCCCGCATAATCCGACGATGCCCCCTTCTTTGTTCCTGAGCGGGACCCGAATGTCGTGAAAGGTCAAGTCGGCTCCTTTGACCGGTCTCGTCTGTTCGGTCTCGATCGATTCTCCCCCCAGCACGCGGAGTTCCACCTCCCGTGTCCTTGCGCCCGCGCGTTCCCCGAAAAGTTCCTTGTCGGTGAGTCCGATGAACTCCGCACGGGAACGTCCGAGGAGTTCCTCCGTCGCCGGGTTCACGTCCGTATACTTCAGCTCCCGGTCCTTGACGAAGATGCAGTCCGTCGCACTCCGGAAGATGGCCCGAAAACGCTCCTCACTTGCCCGAAGAGCTTCGACCGCTTCCCTGCGCTGCGCGATCTCGGCGAGGAGTTTCCTGTTCGTGTTGCTGAGTTCCGCGGTGCGCTCCTCGACTCGGTTTTCCAGCTCTCCCTTGGCAGCTTCAAGCTCCTGCTGGTACCGCTTCAATTCCGTGATGTCGATGGCGACCCCTCTCATGCCCACGACCTGTCCGTCCCGGATGACCGGGTTCGCGTAGGCCAGTGCAGGGAATGTGGCGCCATCCTTTCTCCGTGCGGTGAATTCGATCTCCCCCCGCGTTTGCCCACCTAAAATGTCACGGACGGTTTCGGTCACCTTGGCCCGATCGTCTTGTGCGACGGTGTCGAGTATGTTCACTCCGGCTGCGACATCGTCGGAGGTGTATCCGAACGCCCGAACCGCACTCTGATTGACGTAGGTGAGATCGCCGGTAATGTCCGTCTCATACACGCTCTGAGGGAGGAGTTCCGCCAATTCCCGGTATCGTGCTTCGCTCTCCCGCAGTTGTTTTTCCATCCTGCTCTTGTAGAAGGCCATCTCGATTCCGGTCCGCAGCGCGTCCCTTCTGATCGGCTTGAGCAGATAACCGAAGGGTTCGGTTTCCTTGGCCCTCTTGAGGATTCCGTCGTCTGAATACGCGGTCAGGTAGACGACGGGAATCTCCAACCGGGAACGAATGGCAGCAGCGGCCTCAACGCCGTCGAGTTCACCTTCCAGCACGATGTCCATGAGCACGAGATCCGGACGGGACTCTTCAGCCGCTTTCACGGCTTCCGCGCCCGAATGGACGACCCCTGCGACCTCGTATCCGCTTTGCTCAAGAAGCTGAGCAAGATGGTCGGCTATGATCGTCTCGTCTTCAACTACGAGAATTCGTGGTTTGGACATATTCTGACCGCCTTTTTCGCTGCGTCGGTTCGGCGAATCTCATCCGGAACTCTGTTCCCTCTATCGTGTTCACCTCGATTTCCGCCCGGAGCTGCCGCGCCAATGAACTGACCAGACGCAATCCGAAGGATCCGGCTTGCCGCCAATCGAGTTCCCGGGGCAGCCCTATGCCATCGTCTGCGACGACCAACTCGAATTCCGCGGTGCCGACGGAACGAAAGACCACGTTAATGCGGCCCCGTCCTCCCTCGGGAAACGCGTGCTCGAAGGAGTTGGAGACCAACTCGTTGATGATCAGGCCGCAGGGAACCGCGGTATCAATGCCGAGCCCTGAGGCGTCGACGTCAATCCGCACCTGTATCCGGTTTCCAGCTTGCTCGTGCAGGCTGAAGATTTCCGCGACCAGTGCGCGGACGTATTCATCGAGCCGGACCCACGCGAATTCGCCCGACCGATGGAGGTTGTCGTGCACCAGAGCCATGGAACCGATACGGCTTTGCGCGTCCTTGAAAACCGCTCGATACTTCTTATCCTCGATGCTCTCCGATTGCAGCGCCAGTAGGGACGACATGACCTGCAGATTGTTTTTCACCCGGTGATGAACCTCATTGAGAAGCAACTCCTTTTCTCTGAGTGCCTGCTTGATTTGCCGCTCCGCGTCCTTGTGTTGGGTGATGTCATGGCACGTGATCTGATACTGAGGCCTCCCTTCATCGTCCCGGCGGGCGGTAGCCGTGAGGAGAGCCTCTCTGAGTCGGCCGTCTTTCCTTCGCACGCGCCAGGGCCAGCCTTTGATCGATCCCGACCTTTGCAGCTCCTTGTCCCAGCGGGTGCTTTCATCCGGATCTTCCCAGAGGTCGCTGAGACTTATCTGCGCTAATTCATCCCGAGCGTACCCGGCGAGTTCCGTAAACGCGTCGTTGAAGTCTACGAACCTGCCTTCAGGGGTGATAATCGCCACCCCTTCAAGGGATTGCTCGAAAAGAGACCGATATTTCTCCTCGCTCGTCCGCAGCGCTTCCTCCGACCTGTCCACCAGGAGTATCGTTATCCCGCCGAAAATAAAGCCCGCGGCCACGAGCAGCACCATCACGTAGTAGAGTGTAGAGGTGGCCCTCGCGGTGATCTCCGCAGGCGTATCCACCCGGAGCACAAACACGGGCGTACCGAACAGGTCCCTCACCGGCACGAAACTCGACAATGTCCCCTCCGCGGCGGCCGCGGTCGTCATGGTGGGCCCGCTTCCGCCAATGGCCGGCCCCTCCAGGAGTCCGGAGGGAATTTGTGGGTCCTTGACCGACAGCCTGCTCACCTTCGCTTGTATCTTGCTCGCCATCCGCTGAATCGCTTCCCGGTCGAGGTACCTGCCCGCGATCAAGGTTTCCCCTGCCCGGACTTTCCGTTTTGTTGGAGCAATGGGATGAGACGCGAGGAGCATCGGTCCTTCCGGGAATTTTACAATAACCGTCCGGCTGGCTTTTCGCTGCAGATGAGCGGAAAGGAGACGGTCCGACGAGAGCCTTTCGACGAGTCTGTCCGGAACGTCGGCCTGTCTCATCCTCGTCAGGTCGAATGCCTTCGCTGCAGAGGGTCTGCCCGAATGCTTGAGGATAACCAGGATATTCAGTCTGAGGCCCGAGAAGATCGTGTCGGGAAAGTATTCGGCAAACTCCCTCGGGTCCGGATTCCCTGAAAGGGCACGCACACCCTCGCTATTCGCCCATGCCTTCACGGTCATGTCCAGGGACTCGCCCTCTTCGCGCAAGGCATTGAGAACCCGTTCCACGTTCCTGGTCGCCCTGGTTCGTTCAAGCTCAAAAGAATTTTGCCAGATGATTTCCTTGAGGATCAGGTAGAGCGTGACCATGAGCACGACATTGATAATCGATATAATAAGCCATGTCTGATACTGAAATCTCATAATGACGGCCCGTCTGGCTTTGAAATGATGATCGGAAATGGCAAGAGTTCGACGGGGCCCGTCGCGAACTCAGTCGATCATTGCCGGTGAACTGTCACCGAAGGAACCTCCGCCTCCCCCGACGGATTCTTGAAAAGGAAGACGTCTTGGTGGTCTTTCCAGCGACTTACCTGCTTATCCTATAGCGCCCGATCCTCTCCGCGTCAATGCGACTGGAGGCTCATCAGCTATTCAAAACAGGTTCAGCTCTGTCCTTCCAAGCTCTTACTGTATATAGCCCCCAAGGCTAGGCCGCCCAGGACCCCAACAATGAGGCCGTGCAGCCAACCTGCAATCACCAGCATGAACGGCACCGGGCTCATAACGTACCAGAACAGCTCGCCCGGAACTCTTGATACGAACCAGAGTATCAAGCCGAAAACCAGCCCTCGCGTTGCTCCTGTTCCTGGAATCCCCTTGTAGAGTATGGCGTAAGCCAAGGCCACCAGGAGACCACTGAAAATTCCTGTGAGAGGCATCCCCAACTTCCAGTAAAGGCTTTCCATGGGCCGCCAGAAACTACTCGTCTTATCCCAATAGGCCGCGAACAAGACACCGTAAACCAGCCAACCAAAGAACTGTCCGATAATTCCCCAGACGACGCCGGCTACAACACCTCTGATAATCTTCATGATACTTCCTCCCTTGTTCCCCTCTTCGGCTACGTGTCGAAGGCATCCGATGCTCGGCACATTGATTGGCTGCTTCAGGAACTCGCGTCGGGCCGGTCCGGCGACTGAGCAGGTCATGCCGAAAGCGCATTCAGCGGGAGAGTATAGTCAAGGGTTACGTCCGTCAAGTACAAGCAAAGCTGTGTCGAGAACGGTGCACGCTGGAGCAATTGACCGCCTTATGCGTCGATGTTAGAATCAGTGTGTAGGCCCGCGGGTTGAAATAGGGCTCTGCATAAATCTTTCCCGAAGACTATGGCGAGGAGTGAGGAAATGGGCGAAAAAGACTCAAAATCCGACCTGTTGAAGAGGAAATTCGGGCCGATCTCCGACTGGAAACCGGCTACGCAGTCATCACTCGGCTCGTCAAGCCTGGACAAAATTCTCAACGAAACCGTCGAGAGCGCGAAGAAAAGCCTCGAGTCACTGGTAAAGACCCTTGAGCCCTATGCAGAGGGAGCGGACGAAAAGGTCAAGAGGATGGCCGCCTCGTTGGAGTCTACCGCGAGCAAGTCCAGCAAAGAGGCGAGAGAATACCTGGCCAAGGCCCTGGAAACGATCGCGGAGAAGATCAAGCCAGATTAGATGTCCGCTGGTACTCACTTGGCAACTGTGGAGAGGGGGTTCCCTTAGAAACCCGGTGAGAAAGCCGCGGGGTCGCGAGAGGATGCAATCTGCGAGACTGGGGTAACTGAGATCTCTTCGTCGTGGTGTTCCTGCCAATGACATGCTCGCGGAAGACCGTGCCCCGCGCCGTCGAAGGTCCGCACACGAGGAACTTTTTCTTGCGCTGCAGGGGAGAAGCCGGCGGGTGACGGATCTTCGCACGACCGGGTTTCGCGATGGCGGACTTCGTTCCGGGGAGCAGGGAAACAATGGCATGGGGGGTAATGGTCCTCTCTTGTCTCGCTCTTTCGACCGAGACCTATCCGGCAAATAGCAATACAATCGAATAGGCCCTCCTCGTTGTCGCAGCCGAAGGCTGGAAGGGAGACATAGAGCGACTCCTGGCAGAAGGCGCGAATGTCAATATCCGGCACGCGTACAGATGGACCTCTCTGAAATTGGCTACCCCAAAGGGGCATCGTGACGTACGACAACTCTTTCTTCTACACGGAGCGCGAATGGGTCGGCGCTGAACCGGCCGTGAGATGATCAAGGTTGCCGAGCGTCGGTCTTGCCAGCACCTGGCTTCGGGAATTTCGGGCAAGAACGGATGCAGTGTTTTGACGCTCACAGCGAGCGAAGACATACACTCGCGACGGACTTGGATTGATAAGAGAGCCTGATCTAATGAGGTGATTCATGGGTTCGAAAGACCCCGAAGAAACCAGTTCATCCAAGGAAGAAGGCAAAGCTGGGGAAGTCTCCAGCGATCCCCGAGATCTTACCGGCACGATAGAGCTGAACGGCCTTGTCAACCAGGACATCGACGATTCGGAGACATTGGATATTAAGGGAGACATCTTGGAGAGCGCCTTCGGCCAATTGATCCAGATGATACCGATCCCTACCCTGCTGGTCGATGGCGCCTACCGGATAGCGACGGTAAACCGGGCCTGCCGAAAGATTGTGGGCGACTGCCAAGAGATCATCGGTGCTCCCTTCCGCGATCTCCTTCCCGCCGGGCCTGAAGCGGAGAAGGCCCAATCATCGCTGGAAAAAGCCTTTGCCGAAAGACAACAACAGATTTGCGAAGGGTTGGTTGTCGCAGGGGAAGGACGGATCTGGAGCCGGATCAGTATGAAGACCATCCGGATCATGGGCACGAAGTTTGCGCTCGTGCTCGCGGAGGACTTGACCCTCGAGAAGGAAAGGCTGTTCGGCGAGCAAAGACATTCCAGGGAGCTCCGGGAAGAACTTGGCCGGCGCCTGGCAGCGGAACGAAAATTGCGAGAGAGCGAGCGCCGCTTCAGGACTCTTGTTGAGACGATGAACGAGAGTCTGGCCGAGGTAGACGAGAACGGGGTCTTCACGTACGTCAACAGAAAACTTACGGAAATGCTGGGCTACGCCAAAGAGGAAATCATTGGCCGCGCGCGGACTGACTTGTTGGCCGGTCCGGACAGTAATCAGGCCAAGGAATGGTTTGCTCAGGGAAAAGAAAGAGGAGTCGGTACTTACGAATGCGTTCTGAGGGGCCAAGGTGGTCGGGAGGTTCCCGTGATCATCTCTTCTCAGCCCATATACGATCCCGATGGTCGGTTCCAAGGGGTCGTCGACGTATTAACCGACATCACTGAACAGAAGAAAGCCGAGCATGCCTTGCGAGACAGTGAACAGCGGCTGCAACTCGCGGTAGAGGGAGCCAGTCTCTCGCTGTGGGATTGGAATATTCAGACGGGAGAGATGGTCTTCAGTAAGAACGCTGCGGAAATGCTGGGATACGCGCCCGACGAGATCAGCCCGCATTACACAGCTTGGGGTGCTCTCGTTCACCCCGACGATCAGCGCTCGATCCGAAAGGCATTCAATGCCCACGTCAAGGGCGAGACACCCGTTTACGAGAATGAACATCGCCTTCGTCATCGGTCGGGTCGGTGGATTTGGAATTTCGCGCGAGGGAGAGTGATCGAGTGGGATGGGAGCGGCAACCCGCTTCGGATGATTGGCGTCAATTTCGACATCACGGACCGCAAAGAGGCAGAACAGGCGCTCCGAGAAAGTGAGGAGAAGTATCGAGAGTTGGCTGAGCTTCTCCCGCAATTCATCTTCGAGATCGATGAGAAGGGTCGGTTCACCTTCCTCAATCGCAGCGGATTGGAAGCGGGAGGCTGCACCCAGGAGGATGTCGACAGGGGGCTCAGTCCGCTGGAGGTCATCGTCCCCGAGGACGTTGAAGCCGTGGCCCAAGACATGGCAAAAGCCCTTCGCGGAGAAAAGCTCGCAGGCCTCGAGTACACAGCTCTGAGGAAAGATGGTACAACGTTCCCCGTAATCGGCTATTTCGCGCCAATCCTGAAGGACAGGCAGCCTGTGGGAATCAGAGGAGTCGGCGTCGATATATCCGATCTGAAAGCCAAGGAGCGCCAGATCCAGGAGTCTTTGAAGGAAAAGGTAACTTTATTGAGCGAGATCCACCACAGGGTCAAGAACAATCTTCAGATCATGTCAAGTATGCTGGCCATCCAGTCCGAATACCGGGGCGACGACCCCTTCAGGGAAGTTTTCGAGGACATACGGAATCGTATCTGGTCGATGGCCCTCGTCCATGAGGGACTCTATGGGTCTGACAACCTCTCTGAAATCAATGCGGACCATTATCTGAGAAGACTTCTGACCGGTGTCCGCTCGGCGTACTGGATGACAAGGCATCGGGTCGCGGTCAAGATTGACGTGGAAGATATTTCCCTGGAACTGGATACGGCCGTACCCTGCGGCTTGATCATCAATGAATTGTTCACGAACGCTCTCAAGCATGCCTTCCCCGGTGAGCGCCACGGCGAAATCAGGGTCTCGCTCGGAGCCCTCGGCAAAGAGCAGATCGTTCTCGAAGTGAGCGACGACGGGATTGGGCTCCCGGAGGAGTTGGACATCGAAGACCCCAAATCCTTCGGATTGAATTTGGTTTCCCTACTGACGCAACAGCTTCGCGGCGATATCACACTCGACAGGAGCGCAGGCACCAGATATCATATTAGGCTGAGGCGGGCCGAATTGCGGGACTTCTTGGAGCCCCAATCGGAGTAGTGGGCACAGTTACTCTGACACCACCCGTCCATGGGAAAACAACTCTGAGAGGCCCCCGGCGTCGCACTGGTTCAGCGGTCTCAGCGGGCGAAGACGGATGATCGAAATCGGGCGGCGCGTGCCTTCCGGTGATCACGAGGACAAAAATTGATCGAAACGCGATGATACGATAGTCTGCGGTTCGGATGATGCAATTGTTTGCCGGGACGGTCCTGGCATTTCCTCGCCAAAACGAGAGCTTCGATTTCCAAAGGAACGCTATGGGCCAACCTGCTTATCGCACGGATCGCGAAACGAAATTCAGCCGTTTTCGGCGCCTCAAAGGTGAGATCCTCTCGAGCCCGCTGCATTTGTGTACGGAACGGGCACAGCTCATTACCGATTTCTTCAGGCGCCACGATGATCCTTCCGAGCCTATGGTGGTTCGCAAGGCAAAGACCCTCCGCCATCTCCTGAAGCACAAATCCGTAGCCGTGTACCCGGATGAGCTTATCGTCGGCAATGTCGGCGCGTGGCGCAGGTCAGTGCTCATGCACCCTGAAGCGGCTGGTGTCTTCCTGAGCGAGGACCTTCTATGGATGGAGCGACGGCGCACCGCGCCCCTCAGGATCTCGTGGACGGAGCGACTGAAGCTTATCGCCCGCGTTCTTTTGTACTGGCTGCCCCGCAATTTGCTCGTGAGATCCTTCTTTCCTCGTATCGGCGAATTTGCCCGCTTCACGGTGGGGCAGCTCCAGGCCGCCTACTATTTAATCAACGAGAGCAATGGAATCGGGCACCTCATGCCGAGTTACGACAAGATGCTCCGAATCGGGGTGACCGGTTATCTGGAGGAACTCGACGGACAACAGGGCGATATCCACAGGGCCATGCGCATCGCGTGCGAGGGCCTCATTGATTTCGCGGATCGTCTCGCCCAGAAGGCAGACCAGCTTGCTGCAAAGGAACCCGACGAGGAGCGGGCGGCGGAACTCCGAGAGATCGCCCGGATCTGTCGGAAAGTCCCCTGTCACCCGGCGGAAACCTTCCACGAGGCGCTCCAATCGCTCTGGCTGACTCACATGGCCGTCAATCTGGAAGGGCTTAATTCCGCTGTCTCGTTCGGCAGAATCGACCAGTACCTTTACCCCTATTACCGCAGAGACCTGGACGAAGGAAGGATCGATGCGGATCCCGCGCTCGAGTTACTGCTCTGCTTGTCAGCCAAAACCGACGAGCACTTCTATCTGCTCTCCGCCAGGATCAGCGAGTACCACGGCGGTCTCCTTATGGTACAGGGAGCAACGATCGGAGGGGTGGACCGGGACGGAAAGGACGTGGTCAATGACCTAACATACCTCTTCCTGGACGTTATGGAAGAGTCAGGGCTGAGAGAGCCAAACTTTCAGGCACGGATCCACCCGGAGTCGCCCGAACCATACGTGAGGCGGGTCGTCGATGTCGCCAGGCAGGGCAAGGGGGTACCCGCCATATTCAATGATGATGCCTGCGTTCCGGCTCTCGTGGCGCACGGCTATCCCCTTGAGGATGCACGGGATTACGGCGTCGTCGGGTGCGTGGAACTGGGTCTTCCCGGCAAGAGCTTCTTTTCCACTGACGCGGCTCTTATGAATCTCCCCATTTGCTTGGAACTGGCCCTCAATCGAGGCCGTCGGCTCAAGGGAGGTCGTCGCGTCGGCGCGGCCACGCGTGATTCGGCCTCATTCAGGTCGATCGAGGATGTGATTGATGCCTTCCGCAAGCAGGTCGAGTTCATGACCGCGCGAATGGTGGACGATCTACGGGTCGTGGAGAAAGGCAATCGCAATTTCCATCCGACTCCTTTCACGTCAATGCTCGTGGAAGGCTGCATCGAGGCGGCACGGGACGTTACCGCGGGCGGAGCCCAGTACAATCATAGCGGTATCCAGGGGATCGGAGTGGCAGATGTGGCTGATTCCCTGGCGGCACTGGAAACCGTTGTATTCGATCAGAAGAAGTACGCTCTTGGGGAGGTTATCGCGGCGCTCCGAAGCGACTTCGCGTCGGATCCACGGCTCCAGGCCGAACTTCTCAGAGCTCCTAAATTCGGCAATGACCACGAGCTCCCCGACGGGTATGCAGATCTGGCTGTGAGCATCTTCCACACGGCAGCAACGCGGCACCGCAATACCCGGCGAGGCCGGTACGTTCCCGGATTCTATTCCGACACCTCATACGGCGCATTCGGCCGGAAGACGGGAGCCCTTCCCAGCGGCAGACGCGCCCACGAACCGTTCGCCGCGAGCCTGAGCCCCTCCACCGGACGCGAGAGACGCGGGCCGACCGCGATTCTCAATTCCGTGGCTCGTATGGATGCATCCAAGTGTCCCAACGGATACGCACTCAACCTGCGATTCGACCCGCATACTGTGGCTGGAGAGCAAGGGGTTCATATACTCGGAAGCCTGGTGAAGGGTTATTTCGCTCAGGGAGGGATGGAACTCCAACTGAATGTGGTCTCACAAGAGGTTCTCGAGGAGGCGCGTCGCAAACCGGGAACGCACCCCGGTCTCGTCGTGAGGGTTGCCGGATATTGCGCTTATTTTGACGACCTCCCCGACTCCACAAAGGATGAGATCATCGCACGCACACGGTTGACGATCTAGCCCCGCAGGCGTTCCATCCGAGAAATCCGCCGCTTCGCAGACCTGTTCTGTGCGTCTCGGCGGTACAAATGTTTTTTCGTCTCTCTTCTTCGCGGTTTGAAAGGTGAAGCATCCGCAACCATGCCCTCCCCGTGATCGATTACTCGCGTCGTTCAGCTCGCCTCGTCTTTCATGCGATGCCTGACTTCCCGGAGGGATGGGAGCAGATCGACGAACACGTCGAACATCGTCGGGTCGTACTGACCGAATACCTTGGCTTCCACCATGATCGCGAGCGCTCGCGCTTCAGAAAAGGCCGATCGGTAAACCCGGTCGTGCTCCAACGCATCGTACACGTCCAAGAGGCCCGCCATCCGAGCGCTGCCGGGAATGGCCTTTCCCACAATTTGTCTCGGATATCCGGAGCCGTCCCATCGTTCATGATGGCAGAAGGCTATGTCATCAGCCATCTGCAGGAGCGGAGAATTGGTACCTCTCAGCATCCGCCCACCAATCTCCGCATATCTCTTCATTTTCTCGAATTCCCGTGCAGTAAGTGAAGCGGGCTTACGGAGGATCTCTCGGGAGATACCTATTTTTCCCACATCGTGCAGCGACGCGGCCAGACGAATATCGTCGATCGGGGAGCGTTAGCAGCCGAGCCCTTTAGCGAGCCTCTCGCAGTAAAGGCTAAGAAGTCCGGCATGGGCTATCGTCTCATCGTCACGGGGGGTGATTATATCCAGGAGCCTCATTAGGGAACATTCCCGGTCGGCCTTGAGCTTGTCCCTCCTTTTCCAATCCCTCTGACCGGTCGCTTCCCGGAACTCGCGGTCAAGCACGCCCAGACGCCGGCATTCCACTGCAGCACCGACGGTGATCGTGACGTCCTCGCCGTCGGGAGGTTTGGGCAGATACGCGCGGACTCCCAGTCGATATGCTTCGAATGCCCTCTCCGTTTCTTCGTTCCCGACGGTCATCAACAGAGCCAAATCCGGGAATCGCGCATGAATTTCCGAAAACAGACCAAAGTCCCAATCACCGGGTGGATCCACATCCGCGATCAGGAGTCGAATTCAGCCTGCGAGAGCAGTTCATAGGCTTTATTTGACCCATACGCGACGGCACACTCGTGCCCGTCATTCGTCAATGACGACAAGAGTTCCCGAATGGCCTGGGGATCATCATACAAGATGAGAATCTTCCCCTTCACATGCTCCATCGGATCCGACCTCCTCGGCAGACCGGCTTCACTGTAAATTGGTCCCGAGCGCTTCACCCGGGAACCGGCACGTTCAGGTCATATGCGGGCCCAGCTTTCGGTCGGCGCAAGTGCGCTGGCGGAACGCATAAATATTGGCGGTTTTGAAAGGACATCCCTGGTCTCCCCGTAACTTCGCCCCGGCAATGCGGGCAAGAAATGAGCGCAGACTCAGCGGAATTGAGCATAGCAGTAAACTTACAATGGGCAACAGAACCGGTCAAGGAGGGAATCCGACGGCAAGATAGTCCATCTTCCTGGCATAATTCTTCCTCAGGTCCGTCGCATCAACGATCACAAGCATATCCTGATCAACCCGAGACGCTCCCTGCGCCAGCAAAGCCGATCCGATCTAATCAGCCAACGCTGACCGGCCCAGGTTCCGAGAAAGACGGTCAATCAGCCTCTTCAAGCAAGTCTCCTCCAGCGGAGAAGGGGCAACCTCGCTCAGTCGTAAAGACCCCCGAGCCTGAATACCGTGAATCGTCTCTTCCAGGAACCTCGCCAATACCTTGCCCATTCCCGTACAAAGTTTTCCCATTTTCACTTCCCATAAGCTATAACCCATAAAATCCGCTACCAGAACTCCTCTCACTCAGACAGTTTTGGGGAATGTCCTGGTCTGTCGAGGATAAGAGCCCATCGCACGGAGTCTCTCTCAAGACCCAGCCTTTTGCTTTAAGACTGGCGCGACGACGGGAGCGGAGGCAGTCCAGACGATTGTCCGTCTGGGTTCCGGCGGAACGGGAGGATCACCGCAGGTGGTTCCGTCGAATCGGTAATTCCAGTGCGCAATCAAATAAGTAAGATCCGACTTCGTCTTGGGGTCTCCCCGCATTCGCCGTTGAGCCCTCTCATGCATGGAAGTTGGTACAAGACTCTTTGCTTAAACGGGAAAGGATGTGACCACGGAAGGATGCATACTAGACTGACGACAGAATAGTACGCAAATCAGAGAAAGGGGAAGCTCTTATAGCAGGGGCATTCCTAGAAGAAGGCCTGCTGCGGGGGATGCTTGCGTTCACTGCTTGCCGAAGGCTCCCAGGACAAGCTCGGACCAGTCGTCTTCTCCCGGCTCGGGAGGGGGTTCGATGTGGGGGCGCGTCTTGATTTCAGTGTACTGACTGAATCCGAAGAGCATACTCAGCTCCCGGGTGATCGGCGTGTCTCGGAAATCGACGAATCTGAGAAGCCGTCCCAGGTTAAGGTCCCACCAGTCACTCCTGAGACCGGTGAATTCCGGCACCTTAAGGTGGCTTCCTTTGGCGATGTCCCAGGTGTATTCCGCGAAGGGCCAGAATCGGTACCGTGCAAAGACGAGACAGCCCTTTCTGAATCGCTTTTGTATAGTGCTTACCAGCAGGAATTTCTCCTCGGTGAAGATGTCGTCACTACCCACGGAAACGTATCCGTGACCGGTACCGCTGATAGTGCCCTTTCGGTGATCCACCTTGTGCGAGTACAGGCCCAGCAGGCTGATCTCTTCGATTCCCCCGCCCGTCCCATACCTGAAAAGCGGACGAAAGCTGTACCGATGATGCCCGGTCTTGTAGTGATAGTAGTACGAGAAGATCGGCCAGATAATATCGACATTGCAGTCGTACGCGGTCCGCCGTTGGACGAACAGGGGAAAGGGAAGCCCATAATAGGACTCCGCCTGCCTCGTTCCCGGATACTTGTCGATCTTCTGGAAGAATGGCCAAAGGAAGAACCAGTTGTCATAATCCTGGCCGATGACGTCTCTTCCGACGAGAGGCCAGAGTTTGGCCGAAAACCTACCGGGGCTGTTGGCGTAGGTGATCAGCGGCCAGAGTATCCGCCTGGTACGAGCGCCGTCATAGGTGCTCTCATAGTAGAGGGGAAAGAGGACGAACAAGTTGCGGTCCACCCCGTATCGGCGATAGGTGTAACCGTAGAATGGGAAGAAGCCCCAGTAATCCTGTCCCATATCCGACCGCCCCTGAAAGAGGGTCAGAACGCGGGAGTGGCCGTCAAAGGGAGGGATCTTGGACCAGCAACTCTCGAAGAATGGCGTCAAACGGAGCTTGCTTCGGAAGAGCGACTCCTCGCGGCACCCGAAGGGAAACAAAAAGTCGTCCCGTTCGTAGATTCCACCGACATTGGTCCTGAATAACAGAGGCGGGATACCCCAACCGCGGCCCAGAGTCCACAGTCCGTCAGGAGAGTGCGGGTCGATGCTTCTTGTCGTGAGATCGGGATCGACCGCAAAGACGGTTCCCGGTATGGTCGTGCGGAAGAAGTCGAACGCTGGACTACTTTTGGGCTCAGCAAACAGGATGCTCACCACGGCTGCACAGATGACGATCGAGGTAAGGAGCCTTTGGGTTGGGGAAGTCTCGGGAGGTACCGGAGGGGGCGCCAGGACTGTAATCTGACGCACCGCTGACAGCCGCGCCCCTGGGATTGAGTTGGGGTGGGGGAAGAGCCATACTCTTTTGAGCGGGAACGTCACACATTCCCACAGCGACCGGTTCCGGTGTTTCGGTCCGGGAACACGTTTCGCAGCGAACCGCACAAGAGGCCTTGACTTGTGGCACGACCTTGCCATGGGCGTCGCCTCTACCTGAAGACCGAACCGAGGATTATGGCCAGGGTGCTCACAGGCGTGGCGTCGGAGACGTCTTCCGCGGTCTTGTTCATGTTTCGAATGGCCCGGCGGGCTTCATAGTAAAGTTCCGGATCATTGATCAGGCGGCTCATGGCGCCTTGGCCGTACTGGATCCGGTTGGTCACCTGGCGCAGCTCTCTGACCAGGGAGAGAGCTTCGCGGTTGAGCGTGTCGTCGGACACCAGCGCGCCCAACGTGCCGCGTCCCTTACGGATATTCAGGGTAATGTCGTCCCATTCCGCGGTAATCTTTCCGAGCCGGTCACCGGTCTTGTTGATATTCTCGGAGAACGTCTGCATTCGTTCCATGGTCCGGTTGAATCGGCCCCGATTGGTGCCTACCAATTGCCTCATTTCCTTGAAGAATTTGTCGCTGTTTGTAAGGACGCTGCCCAGCCTCTCGCTGCCCCGCCTATCGATCAACTGTTCGCGGATAGACTTTGTAACCGCCCTGAAGTCGTCGCCGGCCGCCCCGTAGGTCTTCATGATCTGGTCCGCCTCTTCCGGTTCCGCGACTTCGAGTATCCGGTCACCCGGTTTGAGACGTTTTGCATTCGGCTTGCCGGGAATGATAACGACGTACCTGTCTCCGAGTAGGCCTTTAGTCCTGAGACCTGCGGTCGACCCCACGGGAATACTGTGCAAGTATTCCTTCTTAATCTCCATCACGACGAGCGCTTTGCCCGTCGCAGGGTCGAGGCTAATCTTCTTAACGGTTCCTACTTTGATTCCGGCGATCTGAACCTGGGCTCCTCGGGGCAGACCTGCCACGGAACGAAATAGAGCGCTCAGTTCGAACCCCTTCCCCGTAGGAACGCCGAGCACGGAAATCAGCACGTAGGCCGCTATTACGAGGCACCCGAGGAAGAAGAGTCCGACTTTTGCTTCGAGGTTGAACTTGCCCATCGTCCTCTGCACGCTGTCTGTTACCCGCTCCCGTTCTGATCTCTGAAGGGGCCGGAAATGAACTGCCGGACGATTCTGTTGCGGCTGCTTCTCATTTCCTCCGGACTGCCGCTTTCAACGATTCGCCCGTCCCAAAGCATCATTATTTCGTTCGAGATCGAGAACGCTCCTTCGATGTCGTGGCTCACCATGACGTACGTTACGAGGCTCACCTCGTGCGTTCTAACGATGAGGTTGTAGATTGCCGCTCTGGTTATCGGGTCCAACCCCGCAGTCGGCTCATCGAAGAAAACGATCTCCGGGTCCATCGCCAGAGCTCGAGCCAACGCCACCCGTTTGCGCATGCCACTGGAAAGCTGGGACGGGAATTTCTCTCCGTGACCGGTCAATTCCACGGTCTTCAGCTTGGCCCGGACGATGTCGCCGATCTCCGATTCGGAGAGTTTCGTATGCTCCCGCAGCGGAAAGGCCACGTTGTCATGAGCGGTCAAGAAATCGAAGAGCGCTCCTTCCTGGAAAAGCACGCCGAACCTTCGCCGCAATCGGTTGAGTTCACGTCCACCCATGCCCACAACATTCACGCCGTTTATGACGATCTCGCCCGCGTCGGGAGTCTCCAACCCGATCATGTGCTTGAGGAGGACCGATTTGCCTCCGCCGGAGCGGCCGATGATCGTGGTCACGCTCCCCCGGAGTATGGTAAAGCTAATCCCGTCAAGGACTTTCTGGTCGCCGTAACGCTTATGGACATCCTTGACAACGATCATCTGTCGCTTCCGCCTGTGCTCTACGCAGGCCGTCCAAACATGATGGCAGTCATCGCATAATCCGACGCGAGAATCAGAAGCGACGAGATCACCACGGCGCGAGTCGTAGCTTGACCCACTCCGCGAGCCCCTCCCGTGACGTGGAACCCTTTGGCGCAACTCACCAGAGAGACGATCAGCCCGAAAACGACTGATTTGATCAGCCCGTGAGTTATGTCCTCCAGCTCCAAATACTCCTGAACGCTATTCATGAAGACCGGCCCTTCCATCCCGAGCTGGTAGACCGCCGTCAGGTATGCTCCAACCATCCCGCTGAACTCAAAGAGTATGGCCAACAACGGCATTGCTATGGTCGTCGCCAGCAAACGGGGAAGCACAAGGTACTGGACCGGCTCAACCGCCATGCTCGACAGCGCGTCGATCTGCTCGGTGGTCCTCATGCTGCCCAGCTCGGCCGCAATTGCAGAGCCCGCGCGTCCGCAGACCATGAGAGCGCTCAGGACCGGCCCAAGCTCTCTCGCCAGCGTGAGCGCCACTGCGCCCCCGAGGAGAGAGACTGCTCCGAACTTGCTCATCCCCAGATGGGACTGCAGAGCCATCACCATCCCGGTAAATGCTCCCGTTATGCAAATCAGTTCCAGAGATTGGACTCCGACGAAGTCGAGCTGCCTAAAGACCTCGTGGGCACGGAAAGGTCGCCTGAAAAGCCACACCAGGGTTCTCGCGAGCAAAATGACGGTACGGCCGATCTCCTCGACCGCAACCCATACTGAAACGGCAGCGTTGAGGATTATCGATCCTAGGAATGCCAGAAACCTCAACAAATTTAATCCCTTCCTTGCCCCCTTCGGAAGCTCCCTTGCCGCTGTCACGGTCGCCGGCCGAATCGGCCGGCTCGCCCTGTGACCGGCAGCCCAAATCTCGGCTCAGCAGTGGCCCTTTCTCGCCTCGAACTGGCGAGAGGCGGAAAAGACCAATGACCTCCCATTTGCGGATGACACTTAGCGCGGCGTTATCATAAGCAAAAGATATTAAAAATGTCAACACTTTAAGCCAGAAGACGGCGGATTATCGGCTCCAGGCAGAGCGAAAAGCGCCATGCCCGGAGCATCTCCCGGTCCTCCGGCTGCCCAATGGTTGCAGGAACTTGCAGTTGTTGGACCATCTCTGATAAGAAGTCTTTTGCTTCTCATCCCGTGGCTGCTTGATAAGATCAGCAGGGTGTCGCGTACGGGCCCTGCGGCCTCCTGCTCCACGCACTGAGTAGCCGAACTGAGGGAGCCGGGCGAACCGTTCCCGAGTTCATGTCTCTGCCGTGCTCAAGTGACTTCAGAGGAATTGAATGAGATTTCTGGTACTTTACTATTCCGGAGCTGGAAACACGCAGTGCATCGCGAAGAAGGCCGGGGAGATTCTTGTGGAACAGGGTCACACCGTCCAAAGTTTGAGGATCACACAGGACGCTCTGGATACCCCGATCGACGATTTCGATGTGTTGATTCTGGGCTTTCCCACGTACTTCAGAAACGCTCCGCAATTGGCACACGATTACCTGAGCAGGATGCACGGCCGGAACAGGAGCGCTCTTTTTTTCACTACCAAAGGAATGTATTCGGGCAACGGGATGCGCAACATCATTTTCCTGGCTGCCCGGCAGGGATTTCTCCCCAAAGGATTCCACGAATTCTATATGCCGGGATCCGACGGTCTCTTGCTCTTTGCCGGGAAAGACTCAACGATGGAGCGCTTCCTCAAATTCATCCACAGCAGAAGAATAGACTTAAAAATCAGGCGATTGCTCAAGAGATTGAAGCGAGACAGGGCAATGCCCTTGCCTCGAAAGAAGTGGTACACGTTCATCGATGAGGGGATCGTGAAAAAGGCGGAGATACGAGCCACGGATCACTATCGGATCTTCGTCGGCCGGTTCCATTCGATGAAAGAGCGTTGCACGGAGTGCCACCTGTGCGTGCGGCAATGCCCCCGGGGAAACATCGAAGCAACAGAATCAGGGATAGCCTTCGGCGACAATTGCGACACCTGCTTCCGGTGCATCCATCATTGCCCCACCGAAGCCATACAAATTGGAGACAAGACCCTCCATACCACGCGGTACCGACCGACCAAATGTGACTTCTGAGGTGGCGGGGAGTATTTTCGTTCAATCTCATGCACGTGTGGGAATCTGACGACCGCTTCCCTACCGGTAACTCCAAAGTTCGTAGCCTTACGGCAGGAATGTCTCATATGGCCCTCACCCTAACCCTTTCCTGAGGATGAGAAGACTGGAGGGAATTCCCAATCCTACTTGTTTGAACGCGAATCGGCGTACTGGCAAATGCCGAAGGCGTTTCAGTCAATTAGCCCAGGGACCGGAAACAGCAACCTAATGACAAAATCGCCTGTAAAGTCAATTGACATATCACGAAATTTAAAGTATTTTATATAATCTGAACGCCGTATTCGGAGAGGGTATTCAACTCCTCTCGCGTGCGACCCTGCCAATGGCATGGCTCCCGCATCTGAGTCGCCAGCTCGTCTGGACCGACTGAAACCACCCTGCTCTGGCGTACAGGCGCCGTGGGCGAGTCTCGAAGTCATCCTCCCATTGCGGTTCTTGCGGCCTGAAACGAGATCCATGCAGCGACTGTCAATACTGGTAATCATTTTTCTCCTCATCAGCTCGTATGCAGCCTCCGCGGTCGCGTGGGAGTTCGCCATGAGCGGGGAATACGAGAACCGTTTCCGGTGGTTCGGCCGAACCGGCAACAACGACCTGTTCGGCATGGCCACCGCTCAAGAGGGCGCGGTCGACGGTGTCCTCGTGGGCCTGGCAGGACCCAACTCCTACAACACGGGTGGGCTTCCGGGGGTGGCAATGCCGACGAGCAACTTCCTGTTCAACGTCGGAAGCGCCACCGGCCGCCAGATGCTCATCACTCGGGGCGGCTTCTCTCCGTCAGGTTCCGACGCCCAATACAATGACACGCGACTGACGTTGCAGCCGACGATCAGAGTCAATCAAGCCATCAGGGTTCGCGGGGTGTTCAATATCGGAGGGTATCGGAACAAATACTCCCAGAACTCGGCATTGGGCGACCGCGGTATCGGAGTCCCTCCTTTGGAGCGCTTCTACGTTGCCCAATCGAGCACAAACGCCTACGACACGCTCGCGTTGATCAGCGTGGAGCAGTTCTGGGCCACCATGAAGATCCCCTGGGGAGTCATTTCCGTTGGGGCTAGGGCCTTCCCTTTCGGTACGGGTGCCACCTTCGGAGAAAACACCCGCTCTGAAATGTACCTCCTGGCGGTCCCCTATGGCCCCCTGAGATTCATGTTCGCTTTTTGGCCGGGCAGCATGAGGATTCCTTCGATCTGGAGTAACGTTCCGGACTCGACACGCAGGAACACTTCATTTCAAGCTTTCTACGTTACGTTGGACCGGTCAAGACTGAGTCTCGGCGCGGCCACGATGCTGCGCCAGTATCATGGCAATAACGTCGTTGACTTCACTCCGAATCAGGACGACAATCTGCTGATTAATCTGGTGTTTGCCAAATACGCTGACGGCCTCTTTTTTGCGAACGCGGAAGGTGCCTGGATGAACATCGACCGGTACCTGGCACTCGCGCCTGATCCGGAATCTTCCGGCATTCCTACCATTTCGCAGACCCAGTATATCGAAGGGATGCATCTTTTTGCCGAGGCGGGTATGATTCTTGGCCCCATGCGGCTGACGCTGATGTACGCGCTTGCCTCCGGCCCGGTCCTCAACACGGACAATCGTGTTCGAAACATTTACGCCGGCGGCTTTTTTCTTGCCGAGGCCACACCGGCTCCCTTTGCGCCGGGAGCCAACCCGAAGGTCTACACGCCCTGGGCCATCAATTACCAGGCAATGCGGCCGTACGAATATCTGATGTTCTACACGTACGCGGGCGGGAACAACGGCGGTTGGAACGTGATGGATTTCACCTTCGTGGCTGACGAGCACGGCATGATGACCGACGGCTACTGCTTCGCCGGCCGGTTGGACTACGCTCTTGCCTCCAACCTGAACCTGTGGGCGAGCTACATATGGGCGCATCGACTGGAGCGGGCAGGGACCTTCTTCGGCCAGTATCAGAGTTCCGGGTCCTTGGCCGCGGGCAGCATCCCAAACCTGCGAGAGTTCTACGCCAAAGCCGGGAGGTCTTTCGGGACCGGCAACGATTACGTATCCAACGGATTCGTAGGCTGGGAAATGAACTTCGGCACGGACTGGAAGCTTCTTGAAAACCTCACGTTCAAAACCCGCTACTCGTACTGGCAACCAGGCGATTGGTTCAAGGAGGCATACCAGGCCGTCGTTGTCACGGCCGGTGGGGAGGCGACAACCACAGGGGTTCTTTATTCCCGCGACCCGATTCACGCGGTCCAGACTTCCCTTTCCATAGAATTCTGATGTCCTCTTCGCCGGAGCTTCAGCCAATCATTCCATCAGACCGCACCAGCGGGCCAGGAAGAGCGCGTAAACTTTCGCCGTGTGAATCACGCTGTCAATGAGAACCCGTTCGTTCGCGCCGTGGATGTTATGAGCAACCGGACCGAAGCAGGTGGCTTGACCCTTCCCGAAAAAATGGAAGGCCCGCAAGTCCGTATAGCACGTGGAAAGGTATGCATCAGCATCCTTTCCGGCCAGAGATCTGTGGGACTCATTCAACACGGTGAGGGCTGGCAGATCCCGAGAGATGGTGTGGCCCTCGGAACGAAAACCGTAGAATTCCACAGCGGGAGGATGGCCGGCCAGCCACGGATCGGCCTGTGCCGCTGAGCGTACGGTGTTTTCTATTCTCTCCCGTATGGAAGCGAAGTCCGTATCGGGGAAATAACCCAGTCGAGCGTGGAATTCCGCCTGGGCAGGGACATTAGACGGCCAATCTCCACCTGCAATGATCCCAATGTTCAGGTTGAGAGGGTGGTCTACTCCCTCGTACGCGGGATGGCCCTCCCGGTTCATCTCTTTTTCCAGCTCCTTCAGCGCATCAATGAGCGGCCGGCACTTATCCACGGCATTTACGTGGGAGTGAGTGTTTTGGACATGGCCGGGCACGCCTCCGACCGTGACCTTGAACCACACTACCCCTACCTGCACGGTCAGGATTGTGGGACCAAAGGGCTCCGGTATGAGTACCGCCTCCGCGTCGTAGCCGGCGGCCACGCACGCCAGAGCCCCGTTTCCTCCGCACTCTTCCTCGATGACCGCTTCCAGGGTCACGGGCCCTCTGAGCCCAAAGCCGGCTCTCTCCACCGCACGTAGAGCGAAGGTCATGGCGGCTACGCCGGACTTCATGTCTCCCGCGCCCCGGCCATGCAGCCAACCGTCCCGAATCCAGGGCTTGAAGGGATCCTGCTCCCACAGGTGGAGGGGTTCAGGGCTTACCACGTCCACATGCCCGTTGAACAGGGCGCTGCGTCCTCCTTCGCCGTCCGCGGGACGAGTGGCCACGACACAGTAACGACCCGGATAATCCCAGGCTACGGGCGCGAATCCGGGATGGGTGCCAAGGGTCTCATAGTCCAGTGGTACTCGCACGGGCTCAAGGCCACGAGACGTGAGCTCCTCGGACATCACCTCCAGAACGGGAACCTCGTTCCCCAGCGTACTGGACCGCTCCACCAGCCTGCACGTGAAATCCACAATGTCTTCGCTTAGGGAATCGACCGTCGCGACGATTTTTTCCTCTCGTCCTTTTTCAGTCATATGCAGCCTCCTATCTATGGATCTCGCCCGAAATACGAGTCAACCGTTCCACACCACTGGATCTCATACCTGTATCCGACTCCGTGCACCATCGTGACAAGACGGGATCGGCGACGGTCGAGTTCGACCTTAGTGCGCTGTGGCACATACATGCTTATCGTCGTGAGCGGTGTCTTGAGTTCGTCGGACCGTTTGGAGACGAATGTGCTCTTCGGTCGTGGGTCGCCTATGTTGCGGTGGACCTGCCGCGTCTTCGGAGAACCGCCAAGGATAAGAGACTCGACGAAGATCGCGACCGACAGCCCAGAGAGCAGCATGAGCCGCCCGATAACGATAAAGCGTTTTCGCTTAGGCAGAGAACCGTGACGACGACGAGCGGTTCACGATCTCCACCACTGCGAAACATGTCCAGGTCCTGTTTTACGTGACATCCTGAACCACAATCATCTACTCCTATCACACCGAGAAGTCCCCGGCAAACTTCGAGGCCTTTGTCCTGTATGCGTTAACATAAGCCGCCCGTCCCGTCCTGCCTCATGATTCCGATGCTTGCTCCGATGAATCGAAGTTCCTATGAAAGACCGCGCTGAGGTGTAGCCTCAGGTCAGAACAGCAGCGTTATGTCACCGAGGCAGGGGCGCCTGCCACCGATCGGCACCGCCGGGCTTTCATGCTGCGTTGTCCCCTTTTAATGCAGGGAAGTTCGTGTAGGCGCCCAAGAGAGTAGCCCTCCCCGATGAACGCACACAAGTCGGCCAGGTCTGGAGTCTTTTCGAGAGCGTCCTCTCCGGTGAACCCTCGTCGGATTCCCCAGGACATTCTCCAAAACTTACTGAGTGAGAGGAGCTTTGGTACAGGATTTTATGGGGTTATGGCTTATGGGAAGTGAAAATGGGGAGACTTCTTGCCAAAGCAGATGGGACCTCTCACGGGAGAATTGCTGAAAAGAAGAAGAGATTCGTCAGTCCTATCGAGGAGGTCCACGTTGATGGTACACCAGGGCGGGATGCAATTGCGAGTGCAGATTCCCCGTTTTTCAGGGAAACTTTGTACGGGAATGGGCAAGGTATTGACGAGGTTCGTGGAAGAGATGATTTAGGCTATTCAGGCTCGGCGGTCTGGGCGACTGAGCGAGGTCGCCCATTCTTTGGTGGCGGAGACGATCCGTTGCATCAAACAGAGCTCCAATCCGGAGGACATCAGGGTGAGGACGTACGAGCGCCTCAAGACCATGGCGGCTCTGGTGTCGGCCGCACCCTTCTTCGCCGCGGTTCATGTGGGGTACGCGCCGAAGCTTCAGATACTGGCCCTTCATGCCCTCACTGCGGCCCAGCGGATCTTCGGGATTCCCAACGTTCGATACGATGCCCTTGCCGACGGGATCAAGGAGATTCTCAGCAAGTCAGCGCACGGCATGGTCCCCCAAGAAACTGCCCTAAGGGGCCATCTCCCCCAGCTCTCGCTCTTCTTGGCTGGAATTTTTACGGAAACTCCAGCTACAGACAATTTGACCGGGCATCCGGTTGGCCGGTATCATATTTCGTTACGCAGACCCCGCGCCGGCCTGTGGGCAGGAGTCAGGCCGACAGGGGCGGGCAAAATCTTGGCACGAGCCGAAACCTTCAAGAGGTGCGGAGGACCTGACGTTCATTGTGGAAAGAAAAGAACTAACCCCGGAAGAGGTCGCCTCTTTTCGACAGACGGTATACGGACATTTCCGCGAGAAAGGGCGTCGGATGCCCTGGCGGGAAACCCGGAACCCGTACTGCATCCTCGTATCGGAAATCATGCTGCAACAGACCCAGGTGGAGCGAGTTCTCGAGAAATATGGTCCCTTCCTCAAGCGATTCCCTGACTTCGCTTCGCTTGCGGAGGGACCGCTGCGCGACGTGCTGGGACAGTGGATCGGCCTCGGATACAACCGTCGGGCCATGGCATTGCACCACGCCGCCCGGCGGATCGTTTCAGAATTTGATGGGGCACTTCCAGACACCGTGGAAGTGCTCCGAACCTTGCCCGGTATCGGTCCGGCGACCGCAGGAGCGCTCGTCGCCTTCGCGTTCAATCGGCCTGTCGTCTTCATAGAGACGAACATCCGACGGGTATTCATTCATTCGTTCTTCGAGGGCCGGAGCCGAATCAAGGACAACGAGCTCCTTCCTCTCGTCGAACAAACGCTGGACAGGAGCAGTGCGCGCACCTGGTATTACGCACTCATGGACTATGGCTCGACACTCAAAGCGGTTACCGCAAACCCCAATAGGAGAAGCGCTCACCGTTACAAGCAGGCCCCCTTTGAAGGTTCCAATCGGCAAATTCGAGGACTCGTTCTGAGAACCCTTGTCGAACGCCCAACCCTGTCGGAGGATGCGATTGTCAACGCGATCGGGAAGCAACCGAAGCGCACAAGGATGATCATCCGTCAACTGCTAGAGGAAGGATTCCTTGTCCATAAAGGGAGTGGGCTGACCATAGCATCCGGGCTCGCTGACGAGAAGCCCTAAACTCGGGTCGCCTGTGACAGAGTGTCTTTCATAATAGGAAAGCGCTACGCTTTACCAGGATACGCGTACGAACCATCGATTCGGCAACTCCGACGTGCCTCATTCACGTTCAGATGATGGCTCTGCTCCCTGCCAGGGAAGGGACCGGCAAAGATCGGCGGCGTTTCAAGCAAGAAAACTACCGGACTCCCCTGGCGCACATGGAAAAAAATGAAAAACCTCGTTGCCGCTTGAGGATTCAGAGAGAAAAAATCCTTTGTGGCCAAGAACCAGTCATCAACGAGGTGCACGCGGTCAGGCGACAAGGGATTCTGCCGTACAAGTATGAAGAGCAGCGCACGAGGCTCCGGCGGCCCGGAGGGGGAAGTCTTGCCGGAAAGGGAAGGAGCCACGGAACGTGGCCACTTGTGACAGATTCTGATGAAGGCGATCACGGCGGAGACAAAATCCCTCCGACGACCCGTTACCGATCCCCGACTACCCTTCCGCGCGAAGGGGGGTGGATTCTGGTGAACGCGTCCCCTGCTCATGGCGATGCCGAACCTCGACACAAGAAGAGGTGGCGGGTTTGCCGGGGGCATCGCGCCACACACTTTACGGCTATTTGAGACAGTACACACTCGCTGGGTCGTACGGACCCAAAACGCGATGATCGTGTCAGAGTTCTGCAGATGCATCTAAATCCCAGGATATCAATACCTTGAGTGCTTGATGGAAGGGGAAAGTGTCTTGTTGTTCCAAATGTGAAACATCAGCTCTACTGGGGCGTCAGTGAATCCGTTACTTTCATGCAGACTGATAACCTGCCGACAAATATGAGCATAGGCGAGAGCGCGTAGGTCGTTTCCCGAATTGGCACAATCTATGCTTAACTCCATGTACGAGGGGAATTAGTATGAATAGGATTGACCAACAGAAGCGCTCGGTCGACACTCGTTTCTGCGTTTGAAAGAACAGAATGGGTCAGGCGCGGGGGCGGAAAGGAGCAGCACTGTGTCAGTAGATGCGAGACTGCAAGAACTCATCCGCGCTGCGTGGAATGTTATGGACAAGGATTTCGAAGAGGCTGCAATTATGGATTGGCGCCGGAAGGCGTCGGCGTGCCTGGCTGAAATGTTCGGGCCTGATCATCACTATTGCGGAGAATTCGAGCAAAGCCTTGGGAGGTCAAACAGAGTGAGAGTCCTCGTAGGAGGAGGAGTGTTGGAGGCGGCAAAGGCCGTGAGCGATGGTGACACGGCCGCGCATGAGTCTTTGCAATCGGACGCCACAATGTCTAGCGGGCGGGAATCCCGGTGCGAGCTCCTTCCGCTACGTGAGTCGATCGGACCGCCCTCACGAAACATCGGGTGCGTTTTCCCCAAGGGGGGACCAAGGCGCGGATACCCCGACCCTGCTGTGGATTGAGTTTCAGTCCCGTGGAACTCTCTCGGGGAAGGCTTTCTGTCAGCACATCTGGACGTCAGCTTTCAAGGGAAGACGAGAACGAGAGTGAACATGCACCTGTTTTTACGCGAACATCGTCAAGCCGTGTACGATTCACATAGAGAGAGCCGAGGACGCAACCACGAAAATATCTCCGGCGAGGAAGCAAGACAGTGAGAAAAACGCGTTGTCCGCAAGCAGCGCGGTCAACAACAGCCAATTTACTCGCGGACCCTTAAGGGAGCGAGGTAGGAACAATGGATCCCGGAACATACAACATCCTTTTGGCAACCGCCGATCCCCTCGACAAAGCTGTCTTGAGCGATGCATTGCTCAAGCTGAGGGACGGCTCGACGTTTCGGTTGTCGCATGTATGCCGACTCGACGAAACCCTGGCCCAGGCTCGTTCACGGTCCTTTCATTTAATCGAAGTGGCTCTCGAACGCAATGGGCCGTTGATCAAATGGATGCTGAGGAGTAGAATGAAACAGAAAGGCGGGTCTTGACAATTTTGAGCAGAGTGCTAGGAAATAGTTTCGGCCTAACTACTTGTGAAACGCGTTCTCAAACTGTCATCACATAACGACTCTACTGAGTCTCACAGGAAGGAGGGGGCTTATGGAATTCGTTGAACGGATCAAGGCCATGACGAAAGAGCAGGTCGCCCACGCTATGGTTGAACTCCTTGAGTACGTGTCGCCTGACACGTACATGAAGCTGGCTTTTCTCGCCTCCCGCCTCGTTGAAGGAGATGCGGCAAGGGGTGCGATCGAGGCAGTCAAGGAGAGTCTGGAAGAGGGTGACGACTCACAGGCGGCCAAGATGTTCAGGCGAGTCATGACCGACCTCTCACCGCACTGTCTCAAGCAAGTGGCACGGGCCTTGTTCATCAACGGTTTGCTGCGCAGTTCCGCGGTTCGTGATGCTTTCGAGCACAAACACGGATTCTCGCCTCCATTCACGCTGCTGATAAGCCCCACCATGCAGTGTAACCTCAAGTGCACCGGCTGTTACGCGGGACGTTACAAGCAAGAGAAAGGACTGTCGTACGAACTCATTGATCGCCTCCTGTCGGAAGCCCGTGACATAGGAACTTTCTTCATTACCTTCAGCGGTGGTGAACCGCTGACACGCAGGCATGACCTCTTCCCGCTGCTCGAGAAATACAACGACATGTATTTCATGTTTTACACAAACGGGACTCTCATTGACGATGTGGTAGCAGACGAGCTTTACCGACTGGGAAACGCCGGTGCGGTCATGAGTCTGGAAGGATTCGAAGAGGCCACCGACGCACGACGGGGTAAGGGAGTCTTCCAGCGGGTTATGGGCGCCATGGACCGCCTAAAGGAACGCGGGGTGCCCTTCGGAACGTCGCTGACCGTGACCAGCAGAAACGTCGAAGAGTTGACGAGTGACGCGTTCTTCGACCACCTGTGGCGCCAGGGCGTGATGGTGGTCTGGTACTTCCTGTTCATGCCCGTGGGAAAGGACCCCGACGTCAGCCTCATGCCGACCCCCGAGCAGCGGGAGTACCTCAGACAGCGCGACATTGCCCTGAGGGCAAAGTTCCCCATTTTCCTCGCGGACTTTTGGAACGACGCACCCTTCGTCGGGGGATGTATCGCGGGTGGCAGGAACTACATCCACATCAACGCCAACGGGGATGTGGAGCCCTGTGTCTTCTGCCACGTCGCGGTTGACAAGATCTTCGACAAAAGCATCACGGAGGCTCTCAACAGCGAGTTCTTCAAGACTATTCGCTCCAAACAACCCTACTCGGATAACATGCTGACCCCCTGCATGATCATCGACAACCCCGACGTCTTCCGAACCGTGGTGAGATCGTGCGGCGCTTATCCGACCCACGACGGGGCCGAGCATGTAATAACCAAGATCAAGGACGATCTGGACGACTACGGGAGGCGTGTCAGGGGCCTCTTTGACCCTATCTGGGAACGGGAGAAGCAGGAATACGGGTACGCGGATCAGCCTCCCAGAAGGGTAGCTCCGGACTGAGAACGGAGAGTATGAGATAAGCTGTGTTGAGTTTTAGGCCGTCGATTTGCCACCATCGGTCGGGGGCACGTCGCGGACCTGCCAACGCGAGGTTCACCGGGGCTCATAATGAGGGAAGCCCCGACAGATGAGAGCCCTTGAAATAGGGCGGAGGGGTGCACGCGTGCGTGCATAGCACACGGGGCCGCATTTTCATAGTAAGGCCGAGCGCGTTTCGACCCGACAGGGACCGGCTTCCCGGCAGGTTGAGGCCGGAGCTTGGCGGTTCCCTTCTCCTTCACTTGTAAGAGTGGGGTTCAATCAGAAATTCTCCCTGGCGAACGCGACCCGTTCGGGTATACCCCGCAGAGAATCCCGATGACGTTCCACCGCTTCAAGCCGGAGCAATAGGCCGGCTCTGTTCGCTATTTGAATATTCAGGCCCGGCCTGGCGTTGAGTTCGAGGATCAATGGACCCATATCCTTGTCGAGAACGATGTCGACCCCCTGGTACCCAAGGCCTGTCATCTCATAACATCCGGCCGCGATTTCCAGGAGACGTTCCCAGTTCGGGATAGCCACTCCAGTGACAGGATTGCCCGTATCGGGATGTTCTTCGGTGATGTCGTTGCCCCAGACAGCCGACATCGTCTTTCCGGTCCGCATGTCAATTCCCGCGCCGATGGCTCCCTGGTGGAGATTTGCCTTGCCGTCGGACATGCGTGTGGGAAGACGGACCATGGACATGACGGGAACCCCAAAAAACACGATGATGCGGATATCGGGCACACCCAGGTAGCTGATGGGTTCAAAAATGGGGTCGAACTGAACGCGATACTCGATTATTGCCTTGTCCGGCTGGCCGCCAAGGCTATACAGACCACTGAGCGTGTTGAAGATGTGGTGGTCCAGTTCGTCTCTGGTCAAGATAGTGCCTGCTGCCTTGCGAAACTTTCCGTTCGTTTGACCGGCGATTATGAGAATGCCCTCGCCCCCGGAGCCGTGGGCCGGTTTTATGACAAAATCAGAGTGGTCTGCGATCATTTTGGGAAGGAGGCGCACCTGCCCCTCCAGTTCGATGACTCCATACAGAGGAGGGACTCCCAGGCCATTTTTCTGGGCAAGCTGCTTTGTTAGCAACTTGTCGTCCACGAGCGGATACAGGCGCCGCGGATTGTGCACGAGGGTATAATCCGCGTTGCGCCTGTTGATGGCGAGTATTCCCTTTCGTTTGAGCTCTCTAATTATGCGCACCATTGAACTAGCCTGCGGCCAAAGCCTTAAACCGGTAAAGGTCCATTAGACGGAACCCCGTGTAACGACCGAGCAGGAGGGTAGCTGCCAGCAGTACGAGCAACAATTCCGGGAAAACAAAAATGAGGTGTTCCACCGCCTTGTAGCTCATGACGACGTATGCCAGCGACGCACAGATGATGCTCCCGATTCCGGAAGTGAGGGCTTCCCCATATCCTCGCTCTTCTACAACGATGGACATCCTCTCGATGGTCATAGTCAGAATCACCATAGGAAACAAAGCCACGGAGAGGCCCGTGTGCCCTCCCAGCGCCTTGGTAAACACGCTAAGTATTGCCATCAATCCCACCACCACGATCAATACCGCGGCAAGGCGAGGCACCAACAGCAATTTCAAACGTTCCAGCCAGAACCTCACAATAAGACCGAGGGCCACCAAGACCACGAAAATGAAGACACCCCGCAAAAGACCGGTTTCGCGAAATGCCAAAGCGATCAAAACGGGCATAAACGTGCCGAAAGTCTTTATTCCGACCACATTTCTGAGCAACACGAGAAGGAATGCTCCCACAGGCACGAGGAGCAACACCCTGTACACCGCTTGAGTGCTCACGGGCAGACTGAACAAAGAGAACTTCAGAAGCGTCGGGTAGGCGCCGCCCGCGCGGTTCACCGCGGCGGTCAATGCCCTTTCCACCATCGGACGCACGGAAAAGACGACCCGCAAGTTGTCCGCGCCCTCAACGCTCGCGGGAGGACCGGCTCCGACGCACCACCGAAACCAATCTTCGGGAACCGGCGACTTCCCGGTGGTTGCGTCAAAAGAATGCCACCCTTTCCCATGGTAGACCTCGATCCAGTGTATGAGGCCAGTTCTCCTGGAAAAGTCATGGGGCGCTCCGCGCAGACGAATACCGTTCACCACCCGCGCAGGGATTCCCACGTATTTGAGTAGTCGAACCGCGACCACCGCCCTTTTCTTCCGCGTTGGCTTAGCCCCTAGAAGCAACTTGGCGCTCTCGCCCAGGGGCTTTCGATTCAGGCTCTTCACCAGTTCGGTAACCATGCTGGACGTGTCGGCTGACCGTTTCTTCACCTCTGCCATCAGAGAATTAGCTGCCTGCAGAGCAGTACCTTCAAACACTGGCCTCTTTATCTTGGGCTTTTTCGATTTAGGCCAAGGACCGTTCCGTCTTGTGAGCTCGACGGTGGCTTGATAGTACAAATTCTGCTTTCCCTTTGCCTTCCTGATGGACCACGTGGCTTTCCGATTGTCCTTGTCAGTCGTGGTTACGATTCCATAACCGCTTGAAATGAAGCCTTCGTCGATGATTGCATAACCTCTGGTCCGGTCGGGAATGAGCAACGATGCCTTCGCCGGCCCACCGGCTGCAACGAACCTCAGGCGGGCCTCAATCTTCCACGCGACAGATTCGCTCTCATGCCTGACGGGAAAACCCATGACATAGGCTTTGTAGGCGAAGAATCCGACACCTACAAGGGCCAGAACCGCTGCAATAAGGTACAATTGCGCTTTTTTCAATCCTGGGCTTCCTATTGCCTATCGGCAGCTCTGGTGGCGATCACGAATGAAGCCACAGCGATGTGTTGTCCGGACTCCGCGAATCGATGACCAAGACAGTCCCGGATCGTGTCCGTCCCACCAGGAGCGTTTGGCATTCCCCGTACCAGCGCCGAAGAAAATCTCCGTCAACATCAGAAGTGTTTCGCGTTGCCTCTTTGGCTTAACTCTCTCCCGCCGCTTCGCAGACCTTACTGCTCCGATCCTACGTTTCCACCCTTCGGGTCACGGAACAAAGAAAACCGATTCTTCCCGGAATTTCACTGGCCTGGGTCACAGCTATTCTCAGCCCGACGAGCCATCCGTTCCGACCACGATCATCGTTCGAAGATCCAGGTTGCCTTGAAAGATCCGGAACTCCCCTCTCTCCTTCGATTCGATTGCATTGGGAGCCACCCCATCCGCGCAAGCGGTGTCATATTAATCATAGATAATAACAAAGAGTTACCTTTTCATATGCCACTGCTCCGGACCATGAATCTTTACTCATTGCAAAGAGGAATGTCAAGCCGGAGAACTAGTTAATTTTATTAGCTATTTGGTTGCCCAGCCCAATCGGCTGAAAAGGGACCTTTGGCTGGGAAGTCGCCGCCAACTATGAGAACGCCACCCATATCAACCCTCTGTTCGTACGGTGCTATGACGGGTCGCCGAAGAGCCCGCGGAGACGCCGTCCAGGAACAAGGTTGGCGCTTGACAACCGGGCGCGTTGAGCATAATGGATGGACAATCGTGCGCTGCTCGCTGAGGAGGCGGAGGTGATTTGAAGAGATCAGTCTTTCTCGTGCTGGTCGGCTTTATGCTGGCAGGGGTCAATCTGTCCGCTTCGGACAAACAGACCGTGGGTTGGGTGGAACACGCCTCGATTCTTCCTGACAACCTGACACTGAAGGCCAAAGTAGATACCGGTGCCGACAACTCCTCCATAAGTGCTCGCAACATCACCGCTGTCCACCGAGATGGAAAACGGTTCCTTCAATTCGACGTGGAAAACGGAAAAGGAGGCACGGTCAGGCTGGAAAGGGAGCAGGTCGGCATAGAAGTCATGCGCCGCCATCACGGGAATGCCGAGGACCGTCCTTTGGTAATACTTGAGATCTGTATCGGAAAGGATTGCAGGAACACGCTGGTGAACCTGGCTGACCGTTCCCGGCGCAAATATCCGTTGCTTATTGGTCGAAGTTTTCTGCTGGACCGTACCCTGGTCAATCCTTCGGCTGAGTACATTGCGGAGCCCAGGCGATAGGTGCCCGTAAATTGATTCCCGACGTCGCGTGAAAGGAATGGCGGATCCATTTTGACGGTATCTTTTCCAAGGGACGCGGCCGAGGGCCCGACGTACCGGCCGCTTGTTAGCGATCTTTCGTAATGGGAGGTGTCGTGAAACCCTTGTTCTTGGGCCTGCTGTTTGTGATCCCGTTCTTTGCGGTTGCGCAGAGCATTGCCTCCGAGGGAATGACCGTGGTTGGCGTGATAGAACACGTTCGCGTCGATCCTGGCGGACTCATCTTCAGCGCAAAACTGGATACGGGAGCTGACCACTCTTCATTGCATGCTCGCTCGATACACCGATTCAAGCGCGGAGGCGAGAGCTGGGTGCGCTTCAAAATGGTAAATGACCAGGGCCAGAGTGTCCAACTTGAACGCAAATTGGTTCGATTGACGAGAATAAAGAGTCCCGAGGGAAAGCAGCGCAGACGACCGGTGGTGATGCTCACGCTCTGCCTGGGAAATATTTCCCGCTCCGTGCAAGTGAACCTGGTCAATCGAAGCCGTCTGAGAAACAAGATGATTGTTGGGCGAAGTTTCATGCGGAATGCGCTTGTCGTAGACCCTGCCCGAAAATTTACCGTTGAACCCAAATGTCCGCAGCAACCTGAAGAGTGATCAGAAGAGATTGACGAACTCGGGCATGCCTTGGTGGGACGAGTGAAAGATTCTAGTCTCGAACTCCACGCGAGTTCTGAAACGTCATCTGGGTAGGCCCCGCAAGGCAAGGGCTGTTCGTTCCCCCTGGGATCGTGCCCTTCAACCACGACCGTTTGTTCGCGGCCTGGCATTACGCGTTAGGCTTCCATCACCGCCGGCGAAATTCTCCCGGCTGATTCCCCCGAGGCACAGGGGACAGCGAAGGTCGACCGTCATCCAGACGACTTTTCAAGGCCGTGGCTCCATTCGGCGAGATTAACCTCTTCGACCAGCTCTCTGCTGGTCTGCTCCAGCTCAGCCGGCGAAACGCGATCAGGGGTTCCGAATCGCGTCTGCAGGTAGTCGTCAGTAAACCGTTTGAGCAATTCCTTTGCCTGGGGAGCCCTCTGTTCTATCTCGAGGGTGTTCTCTTCGTGCCAGAGGTGGACCCGATGCAGCACGCCCTGGTCGACCATCTTTTGCATGGTCGTAAGATAGATCGCCCGGGCATCCGGCCCTCTCCTCCGGCTCCTCCGAACAAGGCCCGTGCCGATGAACGCGACAAGAAAGATCACTCCGGCCGCAGGAAGGACCACGCGCACGTTCGAGATTAGGGAAAAGCGTAGCGAAGGGCCTGCAAAGACCAACTCTCTCAGAGCCTTCAAGATCGCGACTTGATCGTACCGATCGAAATTGACGATCAGTCGAATCCATTCGTGCTCGAGCTTGTCGTAGAGATCGACCATGCGCAGCCACAGTTGCAGGGGCGCGGACTGCGCTCGCGCCGGCGTCGGGTCAAGCGTCGTCCATCGGTCGTCTCCCAGCAGCGCTTCCACCCAGGCGTGTGCGCTTGAGAACCGAACACGGTACTCGTTGGTGACATCGGTCTTCTCCATTCCCAGGAAGCCTTCCACTATTCGGCACGGAACGCCGACGGACCGCATCAACAGGGCCGCAGCGCCTGCAAAGTGGGTACAGTTCCCAATTCTACTTTTTGTGAGGAAATACTCGATGGGATGAGCCTCTGCCGGAGGAGGCGGAACCTGGAGTCTGTATTGAAAACCTTTGCGGAGGTTGGACAGGATCGCTTCGGCCTTGGCTCGTCGGCTTGTTGCACCCCGGGTCCAGCTTCGTGCCAACTCTTTGATCTGGGGAGTAATGCCGTCTGAACTCAGGTACTTGTCATCGACCCCGTGACGTGCTGGAATCGGTTGGTTAGCCGCTCTGACCGTATAGGAGTCCGAAAACAAGAATGGGGTGTCTATCACTACTTCGGCCTGCGCGGTGACCAGCAACGGTCGTTTACCGTGGCCCAGGGCCAGGGCGGGAATTCCCAGAACGTACACCCGGTTGGATTGGAGGCGGTAAGGGAAAATCTCGTACGTAAAGATGTCCGGCGAGTTAGGCCATACGAGCATGCCTCCCGGCTCAAGCATGTTATTTGGGTACCATGACTCACCGTCGGTGTGTTCCAGGACCCGACCCCTCCAATAATACGGTCCCGCGGGAGGCTCGTGCCGGAAGCGTACGAGGAACGCGATCCTGGTTTGCCCATAACCTGTCATGTCGCGGTAAGAGATCTGACGGTTCAGATCGCCGAACCCGCCCTTTGTCGACATCGCGGCCTTGAGCCCGGGAAACAGAGCGAAAAGCCGCGGCATGAACGGAAACGTTACAACCATCACCGCGAGTATGATCAGCGAGTACCTGGCGAGGGTCGCTCGGCTCGCAGGAGACCGGTGGGGACCCCTCGCTGCCTCTGCGAGCCCCCGAGCAGCCGAGCCGGCGCGGGAGAGGTGAAAGGTCACCAGCGTTCCCATGAGAGCGAAGAGATAAAATGGAAGCATAAGGGCGTAGAGAATATGACTGGTCAGGATGCAGTTGATGAGCACGAGGCCCACACTCAGAAAAATCAGTTGGGAAACACACCGGTCCGATAGCGGCAAGAGCGCGCGCACGAAAACCGTTCCAAACGCGAGGTACACGAGAAAGAGCGGGAGCCGGAAGTGACCGGTCGCGATGACGACGCCGATCGCCACACACAGCACGTATCCGGCGAACAACGCTCCAGTTACCCGTTCGGAAAAGAAAGCCGGCCTTCGATAATCCCGCCGGCAAAGCGCCCACACCAGCGCCGGCAAGAAAAGAAGAACAAGGGGATGCAGACCGTTCTCAATGCACGCCCCTCCTATGGCGAGGCTCACCGTGGCCGAGAGGAAGTACTTAACCCCCCGCTCCTGATGCGAATCGACCGAGAAGCGAGGCTCTTCCCGATCGCGCTTCCCCGGTAAAGACCAAGATTGTAACCTCCGCGCCAATTCAGCAGGACCGTCCATATGCCTCTCCCGGCTGCCTGAGGGAAAATTCACCCGATCGTTCCACCTCGACGATCGTTCCCTCGCAGCGCGTGGATGTGGGGACCGCGCCCGTCCAGCCGTCCCAAAGGGCAAGGATTGTGAGCAATTTCCTGACGAACTGCGGTCCCGTGCCTGCTTCCACAGAGATTCCGGGCGCTTCCAGTGAGACGGGGATTCCGCGTTTGCCAAAGTGCACAACCAGCGATGCGGCCCGGGATATCGCTTCCTCGCTCGCGTCGGACGGAAGCCGGATCAGTATCTCCCCGGATACTTCCTCGGAGAGATCTCTGGAAATCAGTTCACCGGTTCGAGCGCTCTTTTTCCAGTCGATGTGTCGGCGAGGATCTCCCGCCACATACTCCCGGAACTTGTACGGGACCGTCCCGAATGGACCTATTCGTTCGACGCTTGTACCCCCTCCCCGTGCGTACATCGCGACGTCCGTGTCGATCGGCTCTATTTTGGGAAAGACGACCACGTTCTGATCCCCGCCGCAGCTCCGCAAGTATGCGGCGAGCCCAAAGGGAAAAGATGAGCTGAGGACTCCCGCTCTAACACGGTGTTTCCCCCTTCTTTCAATAATATACGAGCCATAGGCCAGACTCTCTTCATCCGGCCTCACATGGAAGAAATCGACAGCCTCCTCCGAGCCTTCAAGGGGTGGGTTCTCCGAGAGTCGAAGCGTGTACGATCCCCCGCGCTTGAGGCTCGTCTCTGCGTCATACCTTACCGTGAAGCGCATACCCGCAAAGATCTCGTTCGGGAACTTCCTTGATATGTTGACGGAATTGATATTTCTTCGCGCCAGCCGGTGGGATATGAGACCGAGGCCCACGGTCATTCCGAATATCATGAAAAGGAAATTGTTGATTGTCACGGCCCCGCAAAGAGGCAGCCACACGGCCAGGAATATCATGACCCATCCGTACGCCGTGGGCTTTATTCCTGGTTTGCGTGGTTTTGTTACTGCTCTGTCCAACGATTTCTCCGATTGCCGAGCACACGTGCTGTTGAGACGCAGACACCGAAGCTTGAGGAGAAGTGGGCTCTCGGGCCACGGCCGCTTCTGATGAGGTTGCCCAATATCGCTTGGCGAGTCCAAGCCACTCCGGGAAAGGCTATTTAAAGCCCTAGATCGGCGCGTCCACGGATCGGAGGATGCGGGCTAAAAGGTTGCTCTTGGCTTCCCGGTTGCTCTCGTCGGCGGAAGAGGACGACAGGAGGATTCTGTGCAAACCGACGGGAACGAAGAGGCTTCTCACGTCCTGGGGAATCACGTAATCACGACCTTCCATCAATGCGTGAGCCTGGGAGGCCCGCTTCAAATGGAGTCCTGCCCGCGAAGAGAGACCCAACCGAATCTCTGGGTTCTCCCGTGTCGCTTTGACCAGGTCGAGGAGATACTCCATAATGCTCGAGTCAACCTTCACCCGGCTGACCGCCTCCTGGGCAGCCTTGATGCTCTGTACATCGGTAACAGGCTCCAGCTCCTCGGCATGGATGTGTTCGATGTCCCGATCCAGGATTACTCGCTCGTGGTCCCTGTCAGGGTACCCGAGACTGATGGACATCATGAACCTGTCCAACTGGCTTTCCGGCAGATCGAACGATCCGAACCGCTCGACCGGGTTCATGGTCGAAAGGACGAAGAAGGGCTCCGAAAGAACGTACGTTACCCCGTCAACCGAGACGCGACCCTCGGCCATGGCCTCCAGGAGCGCAGACTGGGTCCGCGGGGAGGTGCGATTGATCTCGTCTGCCAGCAGGACCTCCGTGAAAATAGGGCCTTCCTTGAATTCGAATTCCGAGATCTTTGGGTTGTACACGTTCACGCCGATCACATCGGACGGAAGCGTGTCGTTCGTGAACTGAATCCGCCGGAAACGGACCCCCATCGAGCGTGCCGCGGCGATTGCGAGGAGCGTCTTGCCCACGCCGGGAATATCCTCGATGAGGACGTGACCTCTGGCGAGTAGTGCGACCACGACCCGTTTCGCCTGTGCCTCTTTCCCAATGAGAACCTTGGAAATGGACTCTACGAGCTTCTTGGGAACTTCTTCCGGTTGAACCATGCCTGATCGCCTCAGATCCGCTGCCGGCGAATCAATAGATCGGAACGCCAACGAGATTCTCATCAATTTCCTTGTCTTCCAGCATTTGCTGGTGCCGTTCCAACGGCTCCTTCCTGAGCCTATTTCCACTATCTACATTTTCCCACGAAGTGTCAACGAAACAGGAAAAGCTTGCTGCTCAAGCTGCGGGCCGTGCCCTGAGCATGTCGGGACCACGAGTGCACCGTCAGCACAGCCTCCCAATCGTACTCTCCCGCGTGGCAGCGAAAGGAAATCTCGATCCGGTTGTGATACTATACGCTCTGTCGACAGAGGATCCGTTACGAATGAAGAGAAAAGACAGGAAGGCCCTTTGCCATGTATCTACCTGAGATATTTAAGCAATTTAAGGAAGAGTACCCGGAGATTCTCGACGCTTATCAGAAAGTGGGGGATCTTGCAGCAAAGACCGGCCCGGTGGATGAAAAGACCAAGCATCTCATTCAGTTGGGGATTTCCATTGGGCTGGGATCACCGGGTGGAGTCCGTTCCCATGCACGCCGTGCTTTGGACGTGGGGGCCTCGAAAGAGGAAGTGCTCCAGGCGGTGCTCCTTTCTGTGACCCTTGTCGGCTTTCCTTCGACGGTCGCGGCGTACCGATGGGTACAGGATGTGATCGGCGAAGACTGAGTTTTTTTGACAGGCATGTTTCCCGATTGACAAGCCGTTCCGAGAGGGAGACCTTCGCAAATTCCCGGGTTCAGGAGTGGGAGAATTGATCTTTCTTGGGTCCAGGTTATCCCTCCACGACTGGAGGTCGGAGAATGGTCGCCATGAAAAGCGCTCTCCGCGTAGCGCTCATCTCTCTGCTGCTTTTGCTTACAACGGGCGCGCATGAAGCCATGTCCGAGAACTACACCATCATTCCTGTGGGAAAGATCGTGAAGACGGTCAAGTGGGACGTCATCGAGATCTACCCGAAATACCAGAAGGCCCTTCTGGGACTCGACGGCTTCTCCCACGTGATCGTGCTCTACTGGTTCGATCGAAATGACACACCGGAGAAACGTGCCACGCTTCGGGTTTATCCGAGAAGAGACCCGACCAACCCCCTCAGGGGAGTCTTCGCCACCAGGGCGCCGGTCAGGCCGAACCTTATTGCGTTTAACGTGTGCAAGATCGTCTCCGTCAAGGACAGCCGGATAACGGTTGAGAAGACGGATGCTTTAGACGGGACACCGGTTGTCGATCTGAAGCCCTATATACCACGCAGCGATTGCGTTCGCGGGGCCGTGGTGCCCTGCTGGGTGGGAAGGGGACTCGACGAATAAGCTTCGCGGAGAATCCGAAAAGGCCGCGTCCAGGGAGGGGCTTTGGACGGAAAGCCTCTTGCTGGACTGTTCCCTGAAAAGGACCAATCAGCGCAGCACGGCGGCTGCGGGAACTATCTTCCTTTCCAGGTGGGTTTTCTCTTTTCGAGGAACGCTTTGATTCCTTCCTGTGCGTCTTCGGTCATGAGGTTCATCGTTATGGTGGGAGCGGCGATGGCGTACGCCGCGGCCTCTTCCTTGTCAATCTGTGCGTAGAAGGCCCGTTTTCCGATCGCCACGGTCAGCGGGCTCGCCTCGGCAATGGTGCGGGCGAGTTCCATGGTGGCCGATTCCAGTTCCTCCTCAGGAACAACTCTGTTGACGAGACCGAAACTCAGGGCTTCTTCCGCGGAGATGAGGCGTCCGGTCAGGAGCATCTCCAGAGCTACCCTGCGACCGACTACCCGACTTAAAGCTACCATCGGAGTAGTACAGAACAGACCGATCTGTACGCCGGGCGTGCCGAAACGTGCGGTCTTGTCCGCCACTGCCAGATCGCATGTGGCCACGAGTTGGCAACCCGCCGCGGTCGCGATTCCTTGAACCTGCGCGATGACCGGCTGAGAGATCGCGTGGATCGCCGTCATCATCTCGGTGCACTGATCGAAGATGAACTTGTACACCGCGACCTCGTCGTCGACCATCTCCTTGAGGTTGTGGCCCGAACAGAAGTTCTTTCCTTCGGCGCGCAGAACGATGACCCTTGCCGCGGATTCGGTTCGGAATCTCTTGAACGCGTCAAGAAGTTCTCCGATCATGTTCCGTGAAAGTGCGTTGACGGTCTGTGGCGAATTCATCGTGATGATGCCGATCCCATCATCAACGGATACAAGAATATCCCGGTAAGCCATATGCACACCTCTTGTTGAACTCGTCGGCACGTCTGTCGAGTCGCGACCCGGACCGACCGTAAAACATCTCGTACCGTGGACCGGAATATCCGGCCGTTGCGGTCCGTCAACTATAGCACGGCAGGCATTCGTGACAAGAAGATCCCCGCATCAACCGGCGGCAGGAAGGTCGACTCCTTCCTCGATGTCGCGGAAGGGAACCGATGGTTGACAAGGCCTCAAGTGCCTGCTAAAGCCTGTGCAGTCTCACTTGGGACGTTAGGACGCAATGCTCTCGCGTACGAACCGACCGTACCTCCTAGTCTTCGCTTGGATCATCTTTCTCTGCTGTACGTCTGCCACGATCTTCCGGACTGCCACGGCCTGGGGGCAGGGGAATGAGAGATCAGCCGTGCGAAAGGGAGGAAGGTCCGCGCGCTTTGAGCTGGACCAGGGACTCAGGCAGTTCGAGAAAAAGAGATATTGGAGAGCGGTGAAGCACTTCTCCGCAGCGATTCGGGGAAAACCGGACTATGCAACTGCGTACAGGCTGCGGGGGACGACCTACCACCGACTCGGTCTCGAGGGAGCGGCAGTCAAGGACTTCACCCGGTACGTTCAGCTCAATCCGTCCGATGTTCGAGGATATCTGCTCAGGGGCGACAGCCGACTTTTCGCCAACGACCTGGAGGGAGCGGTCAAGGACTTTTCACGAGCCATTGAGTTTTCTCCCCGGTCCGCGGAAGCTTACCTCGGCCGGGGATTGGCGCTCACCGGGCTCCAACGGTACAACGAGGCCGTCATGGATTACAGAAGAGCGGCCGTCCTCAATCCTCGGAACGCGGATGCCCTGGGAAACCTCGGCCGCGCTTACATGCTGGCGGACAAGCCCGCCCTGGCCATCGACTACCTCGAACGGGCCGAACGCATGACAACTAACTCGTCATGGAAAAAACAGATCGGCACATGGATCGAGCAAGTCCGCAAATCCCTCGGAATAGCCAGTAGGCCTCGCCTCGACGATTCCCGGAAATCGGCACGACGAGGCCTGCATCGTCGTCTCTGGTAAGCGGTGAACACGGCAGGTTGCTTCTACCTGGGCGAGAGTTCTTCAGTACGGAAGATTTTCCACGTGTCCTCTGAATGGAATACTGACGGTAAACGCTCTTGACAAGATTGGGAGGACCGGTTAAAAGATAATCTTAAGGAAAGAAAGATGATCGTCACTATTCGGGACTTCTTTTACTTTTATTACTTTAGTGGGAGACCTGGCATGTACTAGGTGTGACGATCCGACAAGCAGGGTTACAAAGCGGAGTTCACACTCCGCTTTTTTCGTTTCTGAACATGAGGGACTCTGAATGCTCCCAGCCCCAAAGGGATACCGATTATGACGAATGACGCCACAGACGCAGTCCGCAACCGGAACGACTCGATGGAACACAATTCACTAAGCGTAAACGACAGGCTAGGCCTCATCAGTCTCATCGACGAAGGGACACGGGCCGGTGCTACCGACGCACCTATCGTCGCCGATCTCTTCGCGGAACTGTCGGAACTGGTGAACAAGACCGTTTCAGGAAGCACGGTGGATCGACTCAAGCCGGAACAAGCCACCAACGGATTTCAGGTGTTGGAAATCAACGCGGAATCGGGCGAGAACCTTGGGCGTTTGAACATGATTTATCTCAACAAACCGATGCCGTGCTATTACCTCGTCTACGTGGAAGTCGCCGCGCCCTTCCGGAACAAGGGGCTAGGATCTCGTATATTGGAGGAATTCGGGAATTTCCTCATCAAGAAGTCCGCGATCGGCATCCTCGATAATATTATCCCGCAGGAAGACCCGACCTTCGACATCTACCTCAAACACCACTGGCTACCGATCGACCATATCCTGAAGAACGGAGATTCCATCGAGGACGGCGTGTACATGGTGTTCATACCCCCCTCGATGCGGGACAGGAATCTCGCGGATCCCATCCGCCGGCTCGTCCACCACCTCAGGCGCAAGAGACCCGCGATTGACATGCGGGACAACGAACTCATGGTCAAACGAACGATCGAGGAGTTCAAAGAACTGTACGGCGCATTGCTCACCTACTTCCGGGGACGGATCTCAAACAGCCAGACCGACTCGCTGATGCGGTTCATGTTCACCCGGTTCGTCACCAAACTCCTCGGATTCAGTCACCGTATCAGCCGACTGGTCGGGTACACCGGCGGGGAATCTCTCGGGCAGATTGTCCTGGATCCGGACGTGCGGGCGCTCACGGTGCAGTCGTACGCGCCCCGATGCCTTGCGTGGAACCCGGAGTTCGTGGGCGGCGACAGAGAGCTGTGGCTCCTGCTTCCCGACGTGATCAAGAAGCATCCCGCACGGGTCATCGAATCTCTCCCGAACTACCGCCGGCCCAGTCTCGTCGCCTGGCTGGAAAAAGAGGGACGAGCGTCAAGCGATACGCTGACCATCGGAGATCTGCTTGACCTGGGGTTCGACCCGACGAGATTAAAAGAGATTGCCATCGACGGTACGGACTACATCTTCGAACGAATCCAGCCACGGTTCCTGGAAGAGGTGGAGAGAAAGAGAAAAGTGCTCGAGCAGCTCGAAACCGCGCTCCTCGGTGAACGGGCGCGGAATACCCCGCTCCGGACAAACCCTCCCCTCCTTGTCCTCCGGGACCGGGGTAACCTGTACGTGCTGCGCAGGAAGGTCCCGGCCATCCACTGGGACGAGGCTCTGGATCAGTTGCAGACGCGCACCGCGCTCAAAGACCTCAATTCGACGCTGAGAATTGACAAGAAGATAATCGGGACGGTTCGTACGGCTACCGACATCATTAACTCCAGGCTCGGTCCAGACAACGAGTTCACGCTCGATCGATTCACCTTCTTCGTCGCATGGGACCTGGAAACAAACCAGCCGGGGATTACCGTCGATTTCAGCGGGTCCTATCTTGAATGCTTGTGGATCGCGTGAGCAGGCCGCACGTGGAAGGCACCTATTCGCAAAAGCTCGCAGGGGCTGGCCTTTCCGCGAAAAGCCCCTCATGGCCACGGGATCACCGCTACAGGTGTCCGAGAGGCGATTTCTTGTCTTGGTGCCTCTGTAGTTGAAATCTCTTGTCTTTTCTTCGTGCCCCGCTGTCTTGGTCGGGGACGTCTCTTATCTTCGTTGTGTCGACGCGCGGCTGGAAATTCCGCGGGGCATGTCTTCCCGGTGAGCCTTTGCTAGCCGGCTTCTTCCCGTATCTCCACGCGCAAACGGCCCGCGGGCGCGGACCGTAAACGCGGGGGAGAGGGAGGTGAAAACCGGCAAACCTCGGTGGACTTAGAAGAGGAATCCGACTTCAACGAACGCTCCGTCAAGGGTCGTGGCGAAAAGTTCCTGGTCCTTCTCCTTCTTCAGGTTCGCGTACCGGTAGCCGCCCTTGATGAAGCCGAAACGTCCTCGCTTGACCGGGATCAAGTAGCTGAGTGAAGCCTCTGCGTCGTACCCTATGTTGTCGTCCAGGAAAGCGACCGAGCCCTTGCAGCCTATGGCCAACGTATTGCCTTTGTAGTTGCGCAGGCATTTCTGGAATTCCACTCCCAGCACTGCCATGCTCTTATCATCATCCCACGTGACCGACGTTACAGTGCCCGTGGCGCCGCCCACGGTGAGCCTGTCCTGAATGTAGAGCCATTCGGCAAAGACGCTCGTGACGCTGTTCGCGGTGTGACTCAGGTCAAAAACGAGACCCGCGCGATGCTCGTAACGCTCCCATTTGGACCGGACCAGACTGCCCCCGGTGAAAGTCTGACCAAGGAACGTGAAGGCCGTGTCCGCAGTTCCGGATCCTTCGATGCTGATCGGGGTGAAGGAGTACCTGATTCCCCACCGAGGATGGAACTGGTAATGGGCATTCACCGACCAGATCGGATTACCGCTCTTGGACAGTTTCAAATGGTCGTCGAAGTCCACGACGGACGGGGGGGTTCCCGCGGTTCGAAGCGCGAATCCGGTACGCGCCTCCCCGGAGAGCCTGGCAAAGAAGATCCTGGGCCCCAAGACGAACTGTCTCCTCCCGGGTGTGGGGAGACAGCATCGCTGCCACCAGTTCATGGGATTGAATCGTGAGAGTCCGCCGAAGCCACTGTAGTAGGGCTTGACTTTGAGCACTCGCGACGCGGCCGGTTTGACCTTTGTGATCCCTTTGTATGCAGCGGTGTCGGCGCCTTCCCCCGTGCAGGGGTTCGGGGCGGGAGCGGTAGCGAGGGCGGTCGTCGCAAAAAATGCCACCGTTATAATGATAAAAACCGCATATTTAAAGCTGTTACTTAACATAACACCCTCCCTCAGGGTTCTAATCTGTCGTGATTGGGAGCTTATTTAGTTTTAGAAATTTGTCAAGCTATTTTTTATTTATGATTGGTAACTTATCTAAAAAACCTAGAATTTTATTTAACTCTGCAGATCTACATCTCGTCTCTACAGCATAAATAAATACGCGGTCAACCGCGCCGCGCATATCCCTCCCCCAGCCACAAAATACTCTAACACCTCGAAATCATGGCTTCCTTACAGATATTCCCCACTTCACGACTGCGCGACCCAGCGCGGTCAGCGCGGCCAGAGCCCGCAATCATGGGAGAAACGCGGGAAAATCGCGCGAGATGACTTTAAGATATAGCCGTATCTCCTTACGGTTACTAATAATATGTCACAAGCTCAATGCGCGGTCCGCCCGCCCCGTCCTGGGCAGGCGAGGATCGGTTGCTCGACAGGAAGAAGAGTCCGGCAGGATGAGGCGCCGGCGGAAGGAGCCTTTGTTACTTGATTTCCCGGTAGTAGTCCGTCAAGGGAAGAGAGGGGGCCACATCAAAGATGGGGAAGCCGGCGATGCCCCATTTCTGGAGGATGAATCGTGTGGACGTCCAGAGGACGGCCAGTCCATAGACCACCGATCTGGAGAAATTGATGGAAGAGGCTTCAGCGAAGTATCTCGTGGGACAGGAGATCTCTCCGATCCGGTAGTTAAAGAAGAGCGTCTGGGCTAGCATTTCGTTGTCGAACGCGAAATCGTCGGAGTTCGCGGCCAGGGGCAACTCTTCCAGCACTTTGCGGGAGAACGCCCGAAATCCCGTATGGAACTCCGAGAGTTTCGATCCGAGCATCAGGTTCTGTACCAAGGTGAGTCCTCGGTTGGAGAGATATTTGTACAAGGGCATCCCCGATTTGCGGGCCTTGCCACCGAGGATGCGGGAACCGAGCACCACATCGTACTCCTCGGACACGATCATCGCGGCCATCGCGGGAACGAGTCTGGGCGAGTACTGGTAGTCCGGGTGGAGCATCACGATGACATCTGGGTCCAGCTTCAGGGCTTCGGCGTAGCAGGTCTTCTGGTTGCGTCCGTATCCATAGTTCTTGTCGTGCACAAAGCAGCGTATCCCGATTTCTTTTGCAAGCCGGGTGGTGTCGTCCGAGCTGAAATCATCGACGAGCAGAACATCGTCGACCACGTGCCGGTCGATTTCTTCGACGGTTCTTCTCAGCGTCTTAGCCGCATTGTATGCGGGCAGGACAACGAGTATCTTTTTCCCGTTGAGCATGTGGGTTCCCTTGAGATCTCTTACGCGTGTCAGGCCTGAGACGTCTCCGGCAGGATTCGGTTGCCGCGTGACGGATTATGCGTCTAGGCTTTTGAGTCTATCCTTTCGGTTACGAATCTGAATCATCTCCGCGATGATGGAGACGGCTATTTCCTGGGGCGTTTCCCCTCCTATGGGCAGACCGATGGGCGCGTGGACCCTCTCGAGATCCTCCCGGCTGAAGCCTTCTTCCAGGAGGGCCTTGTAGATGAGACCCGTCTTGCGCCGTGATCCAATCATTCCGATGAATCCGGCCTCCGTCTTCAGGGCCTGTGCCAAGACCGTCTTGTCGTGCGCGTGACCGCGGGTGACAATGACGAGGTAGCTGTCTTCATCGATACCGAGCGCGTGAACCGCGCGATCGAAGGATTCAAGTACCAGGATGTTGTCCGCGTCGGGGATTCGATCGGCAGAAGCGAATTCCGCGCGGTCGTCCATGATCACCACTCTGAAATCGACGTACGCTGCCATGTGTGCAACGCATTCACCCACGTGGCCGGCTCCGAATATGAATGCCGTACCCTTCGGCCGAAGCCATTCGAGAAAAACGGGGTGGTCGAAACCGGGGACGTCCAGGAGTTGGGACGACTTGAGCATCCGCCTCGGCGGCACGGCCTCGACCGCTCTCTCGTCGTTGGGAAAACCTCCGAGTCGATCTTTTTCCGGCTCGATCAGGAGGTGCTGGACCTTTCCGAGGCCCCCTGGAGGGATGGGCACGTCAGTGAAAAACAAACCCTGTTTTCGTCCCCGGGTTATGGCCAGGAGTCGGCGGAAGAGGGCCTCGTTCGCCTTGTCACCAGCCTCGACGAATTCCAATACGACCTCCGCGTCTCCGCCGCAGATCATCTCCGTGGACTGAGCGTCGACCCCCTGGAAGGAAAAGAAGGCTCTGTGAGACACACCCTTGTCCATGACCGTTCTCGCGAATTCCTGAACCTGAGCCTCAAAGAGTCCACCTCCGATGGTACCGACGATCGTGCCGTCCGTCTTCACGAGGAAACGCGTCCCGACATGTCGGGGGGACGAACCCCGGACATCCAGGATGGTCGCCAAGACAAATTCCCGGCCTCGTTCGAACTCCTCTACTGCCGAGCGCCAGATTGCTAGCGTCACTGTGTACACTCCTGCCGTCAAAGACCGTGCGGACACGGCTGAACCGGAATCCGATGAAGATTACTGATAACGGCGAGAGATTACATAGAAAAGCGATCTCTGTCAAGGATCTGACCGTGACTCCGGCTCTCGAGGCTCTCGGGAACCGGGGGCGTACCAAACAGGTCGCCGGCGCGGAGAAACGTCCCTCCACTCTCAGAGAGCCAACGTCCACATTCTCACGAGCTAAACTTGACAGCCGTCTGTCGATGCGGATAACAATGCTGATGCTTCTCGAAATTCGACGAAACGCTCAGCGACATTCTGCAGGGAAGGAGTGGAGTGCGGATGGGCCGGAGTCGGGCTTTCGGCCCCCGTGCCGGCCGCCCATATCCCGTTCAGAGTAGGAATTCATCAGATTTCGGCGAGAGAGCGGAGGTCAAACCTATGCCGAGGAAAAAGATAACCGTCGTCGGCGCCGGCAATGTCGGCGCGTCCGTGGCCGCTTATGCCTCTGCCCAGGAACTGGGGGACGTGGTCCTGTTGGACATTCTCGAGGGAATTCCCCAGGGAAAAGGGCTTGATATGTACGAGACCACTCCCATACTCGGCGTGGACACGAGGGTTCTGGGTTCCAACGCGTACGAGGATACCGCGGGGAGCGACGTGATCGTCATCACCGCCGGTATAGCCAGAAAACCGGGTATGAGCAGGGATGATCTGCTCTCGACCAACGTGAGGATCGTGGCCGAGGTCGCGGAGAGGTCCGCGGCTCTTTCGCCGGGTTCGATCATTCTCGTGGTTTCCAATCCACTCGACGCCATGGTGTACACCGCGTGGAAGAAATCGGGCTTCGATCCCCGACGGGTCATGGGAATGGCCGGTGTCCTGGATACGGCCCGGTTCCGGTCCTTTATCGCGGAAGAAGCTAGCGTCTCAGTCCAGGATGTGCATGCGCTCGTTCTTGGTGGCCACGGAGACACCATGGTTCCGCTCATTCGTTACTGCTCCATAGGAGGAGTCCCCATCACGAGTTTCATTGCTGAGAAGAGATTGGAAGAAATCCTTCAGCGAACCCGCCAGGGTGGTGCGGAAATCGTAGGCCTGCTCAAGACGGGCAGCGCGTACTATGCCCCTGCCGCTGCAGTGGTGCAGATGGTGGACTCGATTCTCTTCGACAAGAAGAGAGTCCTCCCTGCAGCAGCCTACCTTGAAGGAGAGTTCGGGCAAAAGGGACTCTTTGTCGGCGTGCCCGTCGTCCTCGGAAGCGACGGAGTGGAAAAGGTTGTGGAGTTGGCACTCAATTCGGAGGAGCAGGCAGCCTTCGAGAATTCGGTCAATGCGGTCCGCGGACTAATGGAGGAGGTCGACGGAATGCTTTAGCCGTGCATCGTTACGGGGAGCCGCGAGGACCCTGCAAAAGGTACTCGGTCCTTTAGCTGCACGAGCATCTGGAGACCTCGGCGCGGTCGTATCGAAGTGACCGAGGTCAAGCGATGTCCCCGGTTCGTCAAAAGGGATATTTCGCGGACAAACCTAAAGTCAGGGTATGCCTTGAGTAGGTCGATTCCCCGCTCACAGACGTGACCACGGTAGGCTCGTCCCCCTGATCTTGCCGCACCAGGTCATAGTCCCCCCCGCCGGTAAACCGCATGAGGGAGCCTGTCGCCCAGACTCCGAGAATCATTCGGCCGCGCATGCGCAGATCATACGCGAAAGATCCCTCGAGAAAGTATCCTCCGGAGGAGAGTGAGTATGTTCCTTCCTCCCCCGCCGCGTTGCCGGGGACGGCTCGGCCGGCGACCAGCCTGAACGGAAGCTTGAAATCGGTCCACGCCCAGGGACTATAGAGCACACTCGCTCGGGACCTGCTTCCCACGATCTTTAGGCCGAGATAGGGAAGGCGGATTTTCGCTCTGAAATCAGCGCGGTATACCGTGCCTGGATCGAGGTGGCCCTCGATGGCCCCATTCGTCGGGTTCTCCAGTCGGAGCTGCAGATGGTCCCAGCGCACACCTCCGACGAGAGCCCAGGTTCCCCAAAAGGTCACTCCCCCTCCGCCTTCTATTCGCCACCACTCGAGGTTGGGCGATCCCCAGGTCGTCGGACTCAGGAAGGAAGCATTCGCAGGTACAATCGAAGTCACGGCCGTCGCATGATGACGAACATCTCCAGCAGCTCGACCGAAAAATGACAGACGGGAACCGGACCGCACATCAAACCCGATCTCGCCCATCAAGAGTTTCGTTTCCTTGATCTGCAGTTCCAACGGACTTTGACGGAGCGAGGCATCTCCACTTACGACAATGGGCACGTCGAGGGTGAAGTTGATTCCCATGCGCTGCAACCCTACGCGCAGGTAGGGGACGATCAAGGCCCACCCTCCATATCTGTCGGTGAAGTCCCCTGCACCCTGAGCCCCCGCGCTCGGGGGAACCCCAGCGGCAAGCAAAGCCATGAAAATGATGAGAAGGCTCCTCACAAGAGTGGACCTCACGAGTCAAAAATTCGGGATCCAAGCAGTTTACCGTCAGCGTCCGGAGGCTGCCCCATTTTTCGTGGCCCGGTGCGAGACGGCGACCAACCTCATAGGGGCGCGCTCCTCGGCGCAGCATCATTGCCATATAAAAACATGCAAAAGCGGACAGATATCTCAAAAACCTAGAAAAGTAATATATAAAATATCCAAAGCCACTGTAGATATAGATAAAAGTTACCGATTTGTCAACAGAAACGTCCTCACCCTGTATCTCCTCCGAAAAACTCAAATAATGCGATGCTCGTTTGACTCGGCCTTGCCGGGTGACGTATGGTGAGAATCTACGGACTATCAATAGCCTGGTGGAGACGCGGGTCTTCACGGTCCCGGCCTCCGACTTTGGGATTCCGGAACGTGGTGCGTGAACCGACAATGACTGTCGTGCTTCGCTGCGGACTGCCCTGAGGAGCCCGCGGATTACGCCACCGGCCTGGTGAGGAAGAGAGAAATGGCTCTACGTGTCGTTCTGATCGCAGCACGAAACTGCACCCGAAGCGAGTTTCTCCAGGCTTTCTCCTTGGAAAACGACGAGTCGGTGAAGGAAGACGGCGGTTATTTGTGGCATCTGACCAGCGCGTGGTCCGTGGATTGGTCGAGAATCGATCAAGGTGCGGGAATTATCGGGGGGCCTACCCTCGCCATGGACACGCAGGACGCAACCTGCTGGAACCTGTGGCTTACCAGTAGGGGGGAGCCCCCTTTCTTCTGTCATTACGACTTCGGGCTCCTCCGGGAGTATCGTGAGCGGGAATCTATCCAGGAGGATTCGGGCAAGGACGCATTCGACCTTGAAGAGATCATTGGTGCATGGTCGATCTACGGTAACCCCCTGCCCGAAGACGTGGCGGGGAAGCTGAAGTCAGCTTCCGGAGAGGACCTTATTCCCGTGTACTTCAGATGGCTGGCCGACTATGTCCCCGAGGCTCTGGCCCGTTTTGAAATACCCCATGATCCTGAAGAAATAGCGGCCATCCTCACAGGTGAGAGCGTGACTGACGCGGAGCTGGACTCGGACATCGGGAGCATGCCGCGCTTTCTGGTGAGCCTCGGATTCGGAGGGGATTTCGAGGAATGGCTCGCGCAACAGCTCAAAGCCGACGAGGGGGATTACGCCGAAGAAGGCTCTGCAGAGCAACCGATCGAACGGTTCGACTTCGAGCGGATAGCGGAAAACGAGCCTGTTCCTCTGCGGGGAGGGCCTGTCCCCGTGCCCCTGGCAAGCATCCACGACCTCTTCAGGATCGCCTGGTTTTGTGACGACGAAGTGGAATGCGGATTCGAGATCGCATTCCCTCCCGCCGCTAGGCTGGGGGACGCGTTCAGCGAGGTAGAATGGCTGCACCGCGAATGGGAAGGCAATACGCTCAGGCTCAGCCTTCCCGAACCGGGAATATTGCTTACCAGCAACGGCGAAAAGCTCAGGAGCCGGTTTGCCCAATTGCCGGAGGGGACTCGGCTGGAAATGGCCACCTGGGGTGAGTCCATTCCCGGAGGACGCCATCGTTACGCCGGCGAGGTGCGGGAGGGACGGTGGCACATTGCAAGGAGCTTTCCGCAGGTCACACATGAGCGACTGGAAGCAGTGGTGGAACTCTGTCGAAAGATTCATTCCGATGACCCGCTACTCGCGGAGAACGAAAGGGAACTGACTGATGTCCTCGAGACTTCCCGAAAGGATCTGATGTTTCAACAGGCTCCGCTGTCAAATGATGGGCTGAGATTCCTGCTGGAAGACTGGCAGCGTGAGTACCTCGTAAAGCATCTCTTCCGCCTGAGATTCGCCGACGTGTGGGACACTGCGGCCGCGGTCCGGCTGGAAGCAGCCGAGTTCGATGATTTCGAGCGCACGCTTGAGGAAGCAACCTCCTGGATACCTAAAATCCCAACCACGGAAAGACTCGTGTACGAAGGGAAATTCGCGAGATTCTACGAGGTGGACACCTCGTCTCTGGAAGAAGATCTGAGGCAGACCTACAGTGACATTATCAACACGGACGCGTCCGCGGTCAGCGACCGAATCATGGAGACGCTCGACGAGACCGGCAAGGAAGCAATGAGAATCGGATTCACCTTTCTCGGCGACATGTGCTCGCCCAAGAGGCTTGGTGATGTTCTTATTCGGGGGTACAAAGGCCCTCAACCGGACGTCTTCGCCGCTCATTTCGTCGGACTGCTAGGCGAGCACTCTTTTGATTTCTATACGCGTTTTGAAGACGGCGCGTCGCTGACCACGACCACCCTCCGGGGCATGATCAACGACGCCCGGCGAAGAGTGTTCTACCAATGCCCCGAGGTGGAAGAGATCGGTCAACTCTACCAGCAGCATCGCGCCGGCATGGACGAACACGGGGCCGCGGGAAGAGTACCTGCGCGGATGGGCGAAACGCTCCAGGATCTTGCCCGAGAAATCGATGAATTTCTTTGGCGGACCCGGCGTGCAACTGATTCCCTAATCGATGATTCCGCTCTTGATGAAGACGACGACACATGGGAAGAACAAATCGAGAGCGACCTGGAAGAACGAATTTCGGAGCGCGTTCCCGGAGGGCTTACCGAGAGCGCAACGGAGAGGACCACGGCTCGGCCGTCTCAACCTGTTCCCGGAGCCGTCACAGAAACAGGCCCACGCGAACCCGTCGCTGCCTCCCCGGTTGGCCTTCCTCGAGCCAAACCGGAGGCAAGCGGGGCTGGCTTAGTCTTCTTCGGCGGGAGAAAGGGGTTGTACGCGGTCGACTCCCGGACGGGCGACCTCCAGTGGACCTTCGAGACATATAGTTCAGTTACGTCCAAGCCGGTCGTGGCCCGGGGCATCGTCGCGTTCGGGTGCCACGGGGGTATGCTCTGCGGCCTGGACATCATGAGCCGGCAGCTCAAATGGACCCTGCAGACGCGCAACAAAGACTGGGATTGGCATCCCATGCGTGCGTCAGGTTCCATCCTCTGCTTCGGAAGCGATGACCTTCGTCTTCACGCGGTGGATATCGAAACCGGGAGGATGCGATGGCAATTCGAGACGAGGGGGCGAATACGTTCCGCTCCCGAAATAGTCGGTGACGCTGTCTATTTCGGAACAACCGCCGGAATGATTTACGCTCTGGAACTGCGGACGGGAAAGCCGATCTGGGTCTTTGACAAAGGAGACCTGAGGGCCTCCCATCCCACTCTCGGGGCTGGTAGCTAGCGATCCGGCGGGTTAGTACGGGACGATTTCAGCGGGAACTTCAGCCCGGGAAGCTTCAGGCGAGGGGAATATATGATCTCGGTGCCCGCTGTTCGGTGGGCGGGTCGCCCCACAGCAGCCGGACGTGATCGATAGAAGGCTTCCCAGGCGAAAGATACTCCAGGGGATTCTACTTGGTGCCCGCAGGATTTGCCTTACCGGTGGGAGCAAGGGTGTTCTTTCCCAGCCGGCCCCCCAGTTGATTCTTCACCTCGCCCTTTGCCCTTTTCTGCATCTGGACCGCTTGCTTCGGTTTGTTCGCAAGAGCGTTGGAGATTTCGGAACGCGTTCTCTGAAGTTCCGCGTTGTATTGCCCGATCTGCCTGGTTAGAGTCGTCTGGGATTTGGTTTTGATTTCATTCATCTGCTCTTCCATGCGCGCGATCTGTGCGTCGATGGCGACCCGCTGCTGGATCAGCACGTTCAGGGAATTCTGGATCGCCTGGATCTGCTGATTCATCGCCGCCTTGTTGGCGGCCTTTGCCTGATCGATCTGATTTTGGAGGCGCATGGCTTTTTGTTCCAGAGCTGCCACCTCGCCACCGAGATCCCTGGCCTGGCAGTTGAGCGCGATTGCGAAGAGTACGAGAGGAATGAGGATTGTGATCAAGCGGGCTTTCTTCATCACCTGTCTCCATGTTTCGAGAGTTGCAGAGACCCGTGTCTCCTTGCGGGGGAATCCATATCACATGCCCGGCGAAATGCAAGAAGATTTTAGGCTTAGAATATCATCCGTTCAAAAGAAAACCTAAACAAGTACTTCATCTAAGCTCTAACCGTGCCCTTTTGAAGTGCGGAATATTCGGTGCCGGCAGGGGCGGTGTTGGCGGCCTCTTTTCGGATTCTGATTGACAAGTTCTGTCAAGCTTAGGTACGCTCAACAGTGAGTGGGGTCTTTCCGAAAACGTTTTCCATTTAACTGATTTTTCCCAAGCACAATCAGGAGGTGTTTCATAATGAAGGAGAGAAGACTCTTCTGGATCCTTTTCGTAGCAATGGTCTGCCTAATCATCGGTGGGTCGGGATCGTGGTCGGTACCTTCAGCCAGTGCGGACACGATCAACCTGACGTACGCCAACTTCCCGCCGGCTCCTACCTTCCCCTGCGTTCAGATGGAGCGATGGGTCAAGGAAGTGCAAAAGCGCACCAAAGGGAAGGTCAAAATCAAGACCTTTCCCGGCAGCACCCTCTTGGGCGCCAAGAACATGTTCGACGGTGTGGTAAAGGGCGTTGCGGACATCGGGTGTCTTGCCACCGCGTATCAACCGGGCCGATTCAAGCTGTTTCAAGCTATCGACCTGCCGGTGGGTTTTCCCAACGGCGCGGTCGCCAGTGCAACCATGTGGGATCTCTATGTAAAATATAAACCTGTCTCCTTCAAGGGCACGAAGGTATTGACCACCTTCACGTGTGCTACCGCCAACATCATGTCTCAGGTACCGGTTCGGAAACTGGAAGATCTCAAGGGATTGAAACTGCGCGCGGCAGGCACCGGCGTAAAGATCATGAATCTCCTCGGCGCCGCTGGCACGGGTATGCCCATGTCGGAAGTCCCGGAAGCTCTGCAGAAGGGCGTGGTAAAGGGTCTGGTGAGTTCTCTTGAGGTGATGAAGGATTTCAAGTTCGCTGAGTACTGCAAATTTGCCACGATATGTGATCTCTGGGTCGTGCCCTTTGCGGTGGTCATGAACCAGAAGAAATGGGACGCGCTGCCCGCTGACGTGAAGAAGGTCATGGAGGACCTGAGCAAGGAGCAGGCGATCTGGACAGGCAAGTATGTGGACGCCCACGCGCAGGATGCGATCAAGTGGTCCAAAAAGACCCAAGGTGTCGAGTTTATCACGCTGTCCAAGGAAGAAAAGGCCAAATGGATGGGGAAACTGCACGGGCTGAAAGCAGATTACGTTAAGGCCATGGATAAAGCGAAGCTCCCCGGCAAGGCATTCCTCGACGACCTGATGAAATTCAAGGAAAAATATACCAAAGAACTGGCCAAATAGACTGAGGCGCAACGAATGCGCACGGATCCCGGGGAAAGGGGAGCTGCTGGCCACTCCCCCTTTCCCGCTGCCGGAAGGCCTCACTGCACGCGTTGGACGGTCCGGTCCCCGATGATCGGAATAGGATCGTCGAAGAATAACGCGCGTTTTCCCAGCCGAAAGGGGTTGCAGGGGGTGACCATGGAATTGCTCAGGAAGATCAATGAGAAGGTCAACGATTTGTTCATCCTGCTCGGTGGGATCGCGTTGGTCGCCATGATGACGATCGCCTGCGTCAACATGGTGCTGAGGCTCATGGGCGCGCCTATGTCGGCCGCGTTCGAAATCGTAGGTTGGCTCGGGGCGCTGACGGTGTCTCTTCCACTGGGGTACACGCAGCTCAAGAAGAGCCATATTGCCGTAGACATCGTCTCGCAGAAGTTTCCCCCAGGAGTGCGAAAGGTGGTTGTTGGGCTGAGCCTCCTCCTCGGCACGGGCTTTTTCTTTGTTGCCGCGTGGAAGGTAGGCGCATACGCGAACACGCTCAGGGTTTCGGGTGAGGTGTCAGAGACTCTTCGAGTAGCCTTCTACCCGTTCACCTACGGGGTCTCCGCGGGGTGTGCGTTGATCACTTTTTGTCTGGTGGTGGATTTCTTGGACCTGCTGTTTCCGCATCGGGAGGGTGACAAATGACTGGCCTGATTGGCATCGTCGTGCTTCTTCTTCTGCTCTTCCTTCTGGAACTCCCCGTCGGCTTTGCCATGGGCATTGTGGGTCTCGCCGGCCTTTGGTACGTGATTTCGCCGGAAGCGGCTCTCTCGCTGGTCGGCACCGAGATATGGACCACGTTCTCCAAATACGGCCTCAGCGTCATCCCGCCCTTCATATTCATGGGACAGGTCTGCTTTTACGCGGGTGTCAACCGGAACCTGTACGACACCGCATACACGTGGATGGGACGGACGCGCGGCGGTCTGGCCATGGCAACAATTGCGGCCTGTGCCGGCTTTTCCGCGATTTGCGGATCGAACACGGCCACCGCGGCCACGATGACTAGCGTAGCTCTGCCCGAGATGAAGAAATACGACTACAAGCCCGCGTTGAGCAGCGCGGCGATCGCATGCGGTTCGACCCTTGGAGTCGTGATTCCCCCCAGCGTGGTGCTCATCGTCTACGGAATCTATACGGAGCAATCCATTGGCAAGCTCTTCTGGGGATCAGCAGTTCCCGGCGTCTTTGTTACTGCGCTGTTTTGTTTCACCGTGTACCTCATCTGCCTGTTCCGTCCGGAGATGGGGCCCGGTGGCGAACAAACTACCATGATCCAAAAGATCAAGTCATTGCCCGGCGCGGCTGAGATGATCATCCTCTTCACGCTCGTGATGGCAGGACTCTATTCGGGAGCGTACACCCCTACGGAGGCCGGTGCCGCGGGCGCATTCTTCGCGGTAGTCCTCGGTCTCGTACGCAGGAAGCTCACCTGGAAGGGATTCGTCGCGTCGGTGATCGACACCCTCAAGGTCACGTGCATGATCATTGTCATCGTGACGGGCGCCATCATCTTCGGACGATTCCTCACCATAAGTCGGCTGCCCTTTCAAATCGCGGACTTCGTCGCGGGATTGCCCGTTCAACCCTGGGTTATCATGTTGGGAATCCTGGGCATCTATGCCATTGCCGGATCAGTCATGGACGCGCTGGGTTTCCTCCTCGTGTCGATCCCCATATTCTTCCCCGTGGTGACCAAGATGGGGTACGATCCGATCTGGTTCGGTGTGACACTGACTCTGGTGACGACCATGGGAGCGATTACGCCTCCGGTCGGTATCAGCGCGTATGTTGTTGCAGGGATGGACAAGGATATCCCTTTGGGAACCGTCTTCAAGGGAGTGATCTGGTTTCTGCCGGCCTATCTGCTCGCGACGTTTATCCTGCTTGCGTATCCGCAGGTCGTTCTCTTCCTCCCGTCCTACGTTCGGTAGTCGGGTCGTTCGGAGGTGCTCATGTCGGGACAAGAGATTCTCAAAGGTAAGCGGATCCTGGCTGTGGACGACGAGCCGGACGTCTTGGAGGTAATCAAGGAGGAACTCGCCCTTGCTCAAGTGAGTACGGCCGATGATTTCGGGTCGGCAAAGGACCTCATCGAGCGAGAGGAGTTCGACCTGGTCATACTGGACATCATGGGGGTCAGGGGGCTCGACCTGCTCGACCTGACCACGGAGAAGAAACTGCCCGCGGTTATGCTTACCGCGCACGCCATGACTCCCGACAGTCTTCAAGAGTCGATCGACAGAGGGGCTGTCTCCTTTCTGCCCAAGGATGAGCTGGCGCAGCTCCCGGAACTTATCGGGGAGATTCTCGAGGACCTTCAGGAGGGCAGGACCCACTGGCCGAGGCTTGTCGACAGACTCGGCCCCACGTTCAAGAGACTCTGGGGGGAAATGTGGGATGAGATCAAGTTCCCCGATGATTCCCGACTCTCGTGGTGATCCTCGAATCCGGGACGTCGCGAAAATTTCGTGAGAAACGCGCTGCGGTCTCCGCTGTACCGACTTCCAATCCCTGGAAGTTGGTATCGGCCCGTTGGCGCGGTGTGCTGAGATGAAGTGCTCGACTCGGCGACACGCTTCGTCATCGCCGCTCTTTTCTCCGTAATAAAAGATTCCCTGAATCAGCGAACTCGCACAGCCGCCCACGCTGACAATCGCAATTCCGATTTTCCGCATTCGCGAAAAACCCCTTGTGGGCCTGGGAGGCCCTTGGACAAGCAGGCTCCGCGCGAGCTCTCATCTCCGGGATTCTCTCTTAAACGGCAGCAATCGCCTCCGAACAAAAGACGCCTCGGACCTGCGCCGCCGCGCCCAGCAGTTGCTACGCACTGTTCTGGAAGGGACCGGAAGCCTCCGCAGTTCAGAGCCAACCGTCCTGTTTCGACCTTGCCGATCCCTCGGACTCCGGCGATTTCATCTTCGGTACGATTCTTGATCAATCTTATCAAAACTGCTTGCACAGAATCTCGATTTGCTCTATCATGAAAATAGAGGCACGCGCCCCGATCTGTTTTCACATGCCCGTTACCGGCGCTCCGCAAGGCTTTGTCCTCCCCTTCAGCCTCTTAATTCATCGATCAAATGGTGCCGAACTATTTTGATGTATCTCACGCCGGGACGCTCCAAGACGTTCCGGCTCACCTCAGTATGCGATCTTGACCGGGAGGAGGATCGGACCTGGGCCTGTCGCAGTTCAGATCCGAACAATAATGTGGTCGCTTGAAGAACAGGCTCGACAGACGCTGATCGAAACGGAACGACAATTGCTTAAGGAGACGTGGGAATATCCACGGCCGATTCCTGCTCACCCGCACGCTGCTACAGCAAGAGGGAGGTGCAGCCATGGAAACGGAACAACTGCTCCAATCAATTCTCAACAGTATTTCCGAAGGCGTTATGACCCTGGACAGGGATTGGAAGATTGTCCACTGGAATAACGCAGCGGTACGGATTACCGGTTTCCACAGAGAAGAAGTGCTTGGGAGAGAGTGTACCAGCGTCTTTCGATCGAAGCTGTGCGGGAAGTGTTGTATTCTCGACCGAGCGCTCTCCTGCGGTCACCCCCTCCAGGACGTCGAGGCCGTGATCCACAACAGGAGAAACCAGTTGATTCAGCTCCTGGTCGGCGCGGCGCCCCTCTATGACGCGGAGGGGAAAGTCATCGGCGGGCTTGAAACCTTCAGGGACGTTTCGCAGAATCGGTGGATGCAGGAAGAGTTGGAAACCCACCTCGGCTACCAGGAGATCATCGGCAGAAGCTTTGCCATGGCCAAGGTCTTTGATTCGCTCTCCTCGTTGGTGGACACCGACACGACCGTGCTCATTCAAGGAGAATCCGGCACGGGCAAGGAACTGATCGCCCGGGCTCTGCACTTCTACGGCAACCGCCGGGACAAGTCCTTCCTCGCGCTGAACTGTTCGGCGATTCCGGAGCAGTTGCTGGAAAGCGAACTGTTCGGGTACGTCAAAGGCGCGTTCACCGGTGCGCTGCAGACCCACATGGGGAAATTCGAGCTGGCCAACGGCGGAACCCTTTTCCTCGACGAGATCGGTGAATTGAGCCCCGGCATTCAGGTCAAGCTCTTGCGGGTGCTCGAGGAGCGTGAATTTCAGCGCCTCGGTGACAATAGGAGCATCAAGATCGACGTCAGGCTCATAACCGCAACGAATACCAATCTGTACAAGAGAGTCCTCGAGGGGTCTTTCCGAGCGGACCTGTACTACCGACTCAGCGTCTTCCCGCTCGATCTTCCGCCGTTGCGCGAGCGGGTCGAGGACATCCGCCTCCTGGTCAAGCACTTTGTCGAGAAATTCAACAGGCAGATGGGACGAAAAATCCGCGGCGTGGCCGAGAACGTCACGGACATCCTCGAATCTCACCCGTGGCCGGGCAACGTTCGGGAACTGCGCAACGCTATCGAACACGCGTTTGTGCACTGCAACGGAGACATCATCCGCTCCGGCGATCTTCCCCAGAAGATCCTTGAATCTCCGCAGACTCTTGTCGCGAAAGGCTCGAGCAACCTCATCGACACGCTCGAGTCGGTCGAGAGGGAGGTGATCCTCAATGCGCTTGTGGCCACAAACTGGAACAAAACCGTTGCGGCCAAGCGTCTCGGAATCAGTCTCTCCACTCTCTGGCGGCGTATGCAGAAGTACGAAGTCGAGCGCAGCCCTATCAACTCGGAGAATACTCTGTCAAATCTGAACATCTCGGGAGAACCCTGTTATATCAACTAGATAGATTTCGCCCTGCCGCGTGCTTTTCAGAACTGAAAAGCCCCGCTTATTTCTGTTGCCTTCGCTTCCTTCTTTTTTTGGTCAGTTTATCTCAGACCAAATGTCAAAACAGCCCCTATAAACGCTCTTTTGGAACTCGGGACCCAGAATGAAAGAGCTTGCTGAAGAGTCTTCACCCGGGCTGGCACAATACTTGCTCTCTTCAGTTAGGAAATTGGGACGACGCGCGTCGGCGTCCCGATCGAAGATGCTACAGGACCGTCAGAGATGACGAAACACGAATTTGACTCGCAGTGACCGGAACCTGACATCGCCGACGGAGAGGAGATGGGTGATGCCCCGAGCGTTTCTCGTCATATGCCGCCCGAAAGTGCCGCCTCAAAGGCTTTAGCCCCCATCCGCTTCCTTCTACGGGAAACCGGGGCTAAAGCTTCCCAAGTCCCCAGGTTCATCTTCCACAGCCGGAGCACAGTGCTCTCGATCACACGTGAGTGAGCATCGCCAAGTGCCTGCGCCACCGTGGAGCGAGACAAAGAAACGTGCGCTTCGGCAATCGCACCGAGGGGAGGATCACATGCCCAGATTCTTAACACTACACAACGAAACCAACCTTGACCGGGTGCTCCTGGAGTCGCGGTGGACCGAGATCTCTATGGACCCGAGAGCCGACTGGCACATGACCCTGTACGGTCTCGACTTGGGGGAACGGTTCTGTGAATGGGAAGCACCCGACTGTGAGACCATCGAGAGAATCTTCGGGGAGCTCGGAATCAAATTCACCGAGATCATTGAGGTTGACGTCACATCCGCAAGTGACTGGCGCATATGGCAGCTTGAGTCAGGCAAAGGGAGGAAGAAGTGCTGGGAAATCATGCAGTGCGGACGCGAGCCTGACGTGGCAACCAATGGCGATACCGGGTTCTGTCCGGCCGCGATCAATTCTCGGACGACAGGGAGACCAACAGACGCCCCTGCCCGAGGGTACTGCTGGAAGGTTGTCGGAACCCGCTGCCACGAGAAGGTCGGTGGGGTTCTGACCGACCGGTGGATCGAAAGCGCCACCTGTCCTCACTTCGGAGATGGCCTGCACAAAGAGTTCTCCAAGCTCGGTGCGTGATGTCCCGACACCGCCTCTTCGGCGAGAAATGGAGCTAACCATGCCCTACTATCTCACAGTCCACCATGAGCCCTCCACGCCTCCGGAGGTCGTAGAAGATCGGTGGCACGGCTTGGCCCAGGAGCGAAGAGCGATCTGGATGAAAACCTGGTTCAACTTGCATGCCGGCAAGCGGTTTTGCTGGTGGGACTCCCCGAACCGCAACGAACTGGAATCGATCTTCCGGGATCATGACGTCCCCTGGGACAGGATCGTCAAGGTCAACCTCACAACGCCGTGCGACTGGAGATGGCGTGATGACTGACCGCCGGGTCCGGTTTCGTTGATGACCCGTACGCGGTCCGGTCATCATATCCGGTACTCCTTGTGAAGCGGGGCAATTCGTAGGTCCGGCCCGAAGTGCCGCCCCGATCCAGGTGCGGGCGTTGGAATGAAAACATGACGTGTGCACCGTGTCGGAGACGCCCATGTTGATGCAAAGCACAGTCAAGCCGAACGTCGAGGTGATTCCGGCCGTAGCTCTGGACACGCTCGACGAGATCATCGATCGCTATTCGGGCGAAGCGGAATATCTCATCCCCGCGCTCAAAGACGCCCAGGACCTGTTCGGATACCTCCCCCCGGAGGTGCAGCATCGACTCGCCCTGGGACTGGGTATCACTCCCTCGCGCGTTTTCGGAGTGGTAACGTTCTACTCCTTTTTCACGACCGTGCCTCGAGGAAGGCACACGGTGCGTGTTTGTCAGGGGACGGCCTGTTATGTGAAGGGGGGAAAGAGCATCCTGGACAACGTGATAGGGGAGGTCGGTGTCCGTGTCGGAGAGACCTCCGCGGACAACCGGTTTACCATCGAGGCAGTACGGTGTCTAGGCACGTGCGGCTTGGCTCCCGTCATGGTCGTCGACAAAGACACGTACGGAGACGTCAGTCCGAAACGCTCGATCCAAGTCCTTCAACGCTACGAGTAACCCTCAAATGCACAAGGAGAAATCGTCGTGGCAAGAATATCAGTGGAAGACCTGGCCAAGATCAAAGCGCGCGAACTGTCAAAAATGATTCTCAACGGAGGGGAATACCGGGCCAAGATCACGGTCCACATGGGAACCTGCGGAATTGCCGCGGGCGCGCGGGAGATCATGTCGTCCTTTCGAGACCTTATCGGCCGGCGGCAGATTGACGACATCATCTTGACGAGTTCTGGATGCGCGGGCCTTTGCGCAAAGGAGCCCATGATAACCGTGGAAGTCTCGGATCAGCCACCGGTGAAATATGTCCGGCTCGACCGCAAAAAGGCCGAGCGCATTTTCGACGAGCACGTCATCCAGGGACGACCCGTAGAACCCTATGCTCTCGCGTGCGGCAGCGAGATCACGGCACACTCACCGCAGCCCTATGTCGGAAGCCCTCATCCGCCCCTTCCCGTGGAGGGAGAGGGATAGAGATGGGGTGAAGGAAACGCCGGATCACCGGTCACCTGTTACTTGTTTGACCGGGCGGCGGTATCACCTTGTCGTCAGGCGTTCCTGACCCGAAGCAAACCGGCACGGCAATCCGCCGGGCGGAGGTTCGATTATGTGTGCTACCCCGGCCTTCAAAATTCAATTCATGACCTGCGCGGGTACCGGTTGCATAGCCTGCGGCGCGCGAGACGTCAAAAGGGCTATAGGCCGCGAACTGAGCAAACGGCATCTCGAACATGAAGTGCTGAACATCCTGTCTGGATCCAGTTGCAACGGAGCATGCGCGAAAGGTCCGATCATGATGGCGTACCCCGAGGGAGTCTGTTACGCCCGCGTCAAACCTGAGCACGCACCGATCATCGTGGAAGAGCACGTCCTGAGACGGCGGATCGTGGATGAGCTGCTTTTGGGCGAAGAGGAAGTAGCCGCGCCGCTCCCGCTCATGAAGGATATCGACTTCTTTGGCCAGCAGCGGTTGATAGTACTACGCAATCGGGGACTTATCGACGCTGAGAGCATAGATCAGTACATCGCGCGAGACGGGTACTCCGCGCTGGCGAGAGCCGTCACGATGATGACTCCCGCGCTCGTCGTAGATGAGATTAAGAGGTCAGGTCTCCGGGGCAGGGGTGGCGCAGGCTTCCCGACCGGTGCCAAGTGGGCCGCGTGCCGGGCGTCCGACAAACACCCTAAATATGTCATCTGCAACGGCGACGAAGGAGACCCGGGAGCCTTCATGGACCGAGCGGTCATGGAGGGAGATCCGCACTCGGTGCTCGAAGGCATGGCGGTAGCGGGATACGCAATCGGCGCGGAGCAGGGCTACATCTACGTTCGAGCCGAATATCCCCTGGCGATCGAGCGCCTGGAAAAGGCGATCGAGCACGCGATGGACTATGGCCTGCTCGGCGCCAACATCCTCGGCACGGGTTTCAATTTTCACGTCCGAATCTACCCGGGGGCGGGCGCATTCGTCTGCGGTGAGGAGACCGCGCTGATCCATTCCGTTCAGGGCCTGCGAGGCACCCCGCGCCCCCGACCGCCCTTTCCCGTTCACAGTGGCCTTTTCGGCTGTCCTACCGTGATAAACAACGTCGAGACCTATGCCAACATCAACCCCATTCTCCTGAACGGGGCCGAGTGGTTCTCTTCCATCGGTACCGGCGGGAGCAAGGGGACCAAGGTCTTCGCGCTCGCGGGCGCGGTCAAAAACGTCGGTCTGGTCGAAGTCCCGATGGGCACGAGCCTCAGGAGTCTCATCTTTGACATTGGGGGCGGGATCGCCAGGAAGAGGAGCTTCAAGGCAGCTCAGATCGGCGGGCCGTCGGGCGGCTGTATTCCGGCGGGAATGGAAGACGTGGAAATCGACTACGAGTCTCTCAAGGATGCGGGCGCGATGATGGGGTCCGGTGGAGTTGTCGTCATGGACCACACGACCTGTATGGTCGACACCGCCCGGTTCTTCACCGACTTCCTGGTGGACGAGTCCTGCGGAAAGTGCATCTCTTGCAGGGAAGGCGTGAAACTGATGCGTGACACGCTTGTGGACATCACGGAAGGCAGAGGCCGTGAAGGTGACGTCGAGTTCCTGGAGGACCTCGGGAGGCACGTCATCGAAACGTCCTTCTGCGGCCTTGGCAAGACGTCGGCCAATCCCGTTCTCTCCACGATCCGCTACTTCCGGCATGAGTATGACGCCCACATTCGGGATAAGCACTGTCCCGCACTCTTCTGCGTGAGCCTCATAGACTTTGAGGTGATCGAGGAGAAGTGCACCATGTGCGGACTCTGTTCCAGGAGATGTCCCGCGGACGCCATCCGCTGGAAGGAGAAAACCGTCGCTCGCATAGATAAGGACAAATGTACCAGGTGCCGAAGCTGCATACTGAGCTGCAGATTTGGAGCCATCAGGTAGCGAAGGGATTACATAAGCCACGGCTCAGGACTTGACCTCACCAGGGAGCGAGATTCCATGGTTGCCCTTAACATTGACGGACGCGACGTTACCGTGGAGCCGGGCACCACGATACTGGAAGCAGCCCGAAGATCGGGTATCCATATTCCTACCATCTGCTACGACGAACGCCTCAAGCCCTATGGATCCTCTTTTTTCTGCATGGTCGAGCTCGTCTCGAACGGTAGTCGGGTCACCGTGCCCGCGTGCGTGACCGCCGCGACAGAAGGGATGAACGTTCTCACGGATACGCCGAAGATCAGGGAAGGTCGACGAAAGCAGCTCATGCTTATTCTCAGGAGCCATCCTCTCTCCTGTCCCACCTGCGACGCAGCCGGTGATTGCCTGCTCCAGCGGCTTGTCAAAGAGTATGAAGTCCCGGAACTGCCCTTTCCCCGGGAATCCCGCACCTTTCGCCGGGACAATGAGTCCCCGTTCATCCGATTCGACATGGATGTCTGTATCAGGTGCGGCCTCTGCGTGCGAGTCTGCGACGAAATACAGGGTGAGAGCGAGTTGAGCTTCGTCAAACGCGGCATGAACATTGAGGTCTCTACCGATTTCGGGAGATCGCTGGACTGCGAGTTTTGCGGGCAATGCGTTCAGATCTGCCCGGTGGGAGCCATCTCCTCCAAGTGGCTGGTGGGCAGGGGACGTGAATTCGAACTGACGAGGACAAACACGGTCTGTTCCTTTTGCGGCCTGGGCTGCACGTTGACTCTCCACGCAAAAGGGGACACGGTGGTGCACGTGACCTCGCCAAAAGAGGGACCCCGCGACGGGAGTCTTTGTGTCAAGGGGCGTTACGGATGGCCGTACGTCTATTCGGACAAGAGACTCAGGACGCCGCTGGTACGCACGGAGGGTTCCGTGCGGGAAGCTTCGTGGGAGGAAGCCCTGAACCTGGTTGCAGAGCAGTTCACCCGGATCAAGGAGTCTTCCTCGTCGCCGCGTCTGGCGGCCCTCGGATCAGCGCGACTCACCAACGAAGAGGCATATCTCTTCAACCGGTTCGCGAGGACGGCCATGGGAACGCCGCACCTCGACCATGGTGGAGGATACGCGTACCGTCCGCTCACGGAAGGCATCGCGCCTGTACTCGGCCGCCCCGCGGGCACGAACTCGATACGGGAAATCAGGAACGCAGATCTCATTCTCCTGCTGGCCGCGGACCTCACGGAAACTCATCCGGTCGCGAAGAACGAGGTGATCATGGCCACCGGGCCAATGAGACAGGGGCGCGTACTGCTCGTGGATTCGGTCAGGACCAAGCTCTCGCAGCGACGAGGAAGCCGGATTTTGACCAGACCGGGCACGGAGCACCTGATAGCCTATTCCATGCTTCGAGAGATCGTTGACTCGGGTCTTTCCCACGATGAAGCACTCGGTCGAATCGGCCCGGGATTGAGCGATCTTGCCGCTTCCCTCGGACGCCACAGCCCCGACGAGGTCGCGAAACTGACCGGAACGGATGCTGAAGTAATCCGACAGGCTGCTCGGGAATACGCCCGCGCGCATACGGCAACGATCATCCTCACGGCAGGCATGGACCGGCGTGGAGACAGCGTGGCTCTGGCTCGGGCAGCCGCCCTCCTTGCCATGCTCACGGGACGGATCGGCAAGCGGTCCTGTGGCATACACGTTCTGGGTGACAAAGCCAACTTCCAGGGCGCAATCGACATGGGGTTGATGCCCGATCGGCTCCCCGGCTTTGCCTCCATCCTCGACGACGATGCCCGGAAAAAATTCGAAGCAGCGTGGGATTGTCGTCTGCCACGGGAACGGGGACTGCACGCGCGACAGATTCTGGAGGCTGCGGAGAACAAACGCATATGCGGTCTCTACATCGCCGGGGAAAACCCGCTGGAGACCTATCCGGATCGTCAGTTGACGGCTCGAGCGTTAGGGAACCTGGAGTTCCTCGTCGTCCAGGACCTCTTTCTCACGCCAACGGCCCAAGCAGCCGACGTGGTTCTCCCGGCCCAATCTTTCACTGAGAAGGTGGGGACCTACACCAATGCAGAACGCCGCGTCCGGAGACTTCAACCGATCCGTGAGCCGGTGGGGCCGAGGAGCGACCTGGAGATCCTGTTCTCTCTTGCCGAACTCATGGGTGTGCCCTCCATGAGGCACTCGAATCCGGAACAGGTCATGGAGGAAATTGCAGAGTTGGTCGACGCGTACCGTGGGATTTCGTACGGGCGTCTCAACGACGGAGGCCTGCAGTGGCCCTGCAGAGACTCGAACGACCCGGGATCGGCAATTCTTTTCGAATCAGGCTTTCCGGAACAAGATCCGCGGGCCGTGCATGCCACGCCCCTGGAATTGGAGCCTGAGAAGCAATTCGATCTGAGCCTCATTCCGACCACTTTGAAATTCCACTCAGGTTCACTCTCCCAGTGGAGTGAGTCACTGATGGAGGTCTGTCCCCGAGGCGAAGCGGAGATGAATCGAGAGGACATGATGGAAAGAGGAATCCGTGGTGGAGACGTGGTCAAGATCACGGCTGCTCGTGGCGCTTCCATCGTCGTCCCTGTGAAAGCGTCGAGCCGTGCTCTGCCGGGATCTGTAATCGTACCGGGGAATCTTCCCTCGTTGGGCATCAACGAGCTCATCGGGTGGGAGTATCCGCCGGTGCGAGTCAACGCGGAGAAGGTTTAACTCTGGCCTCGTTTGGCCGGCCACAGCCGCGGGGAGAAGCTTCCCTCCAGACCAGGGCGCCAGCGCAAATGGCATCAATCAGGCATGCCCGCGTCGATCCAGTCGGCTATTTCGCGAATCTCGTCGCGTGAGAGGTACGGTCCCCGCGACGGCATCCGCCGAAACCCACCGATCGGGCCTCTGAGTATTCTGATGAGGTTCGTTTCCTCTGCGCGGCCGTTGCCCACCTTATCGCTCTCTATGAGCTGCTTGCCGTAGGGATCGCTTTCCGCCAATTCTTTTTTCGTCTCCCACCCCACGTGCCCCTCGTGGGTTATCGCCAGTTTAGGTTCTCGGCCGCTGGCTTCTCGCCACCTCTGCATAGCATTGTCGAGTATCCGCTTAATTCGTGGCCATCCTGTTTCCGCCATCGGTGATCCTCCGTTTTCCACTCCCCATCTCGGGGTCTCCTATCAATCACGTTAATCATTGTGAACCCGGCGGATCAACGTGTACCAGGAAGCCCGAGTCTTCAAAAGGAGCTCGGCGGGGCCCCTTTTGCTAGGCGGGGTCTCCCCCAATTGACCCTTTCAAGGCTCTTCCTGGTGAGGTCATCTATGGCGATCGACGCCGACTCGCATGCAGTGGGGCTTGATTATGCACATGGAACAGAAGGGGCTGATGGGCCGGCAGACGTTTTGTCCCCAGGTGACGAGAAGATCGTTGAACTCTATCCAGTATTCCTTGGGAAGCTTCTTCCTCAGAGCCATTTCGGTCTCGTCAGGGGTTTTCGTCTTCACGTACCCGAGTCTGTTGCTGATCCTGTGTACATGGGTATCCACACAGACCCCGTACTTGCCATACCCAAGTGTGATGACGAGATTCGCGGTCTTCCGGCCCACGCCTTTGAGCTTGAGCAGCTCGTCGAGCTCGTCGGGGACGTTGCCGTCATAGCTGTCGATAAGCTTTCTGCAAATCTCGCGGATGGTGCGGGCCTTGGTCTTGTAGAACCCCACCGGGTAGATCGTCTCGGCGATTTCTTCTTCCGACAGCTCGAAAAGTGCGGCGGGCGTGGAAGCTTTGGCGAGGAGATTCCCAGCGGCCACACGGGTGACTTCATCCTTCGTCCGCAAGGAGAGGACCGTAGAGATCAGGATTTCAAAGGGATCCCGCCGCTTCTGAGAGATTTCGGTCACGATGGGAACATCGAGCCCTCGCACCCCCGCGCGCAGGAGGGAAACAACCGCGTGGATGTCCAGCTTTCGAGCTTTGGCAGGTGCCTTCAATAGACCGTTCCCACCCGTTGGCGGACGAGTTCGATCGTAGGGGTTGCTATTTCGCGTGCTTTCCTGGCACCCATAGCGAGTACGTCTCGGAGGTATCCGCGGTCGTTGATGAGTCTGGCCCGCTCCTCTCTTGCCTCACGGAAGTAATCCCAAAGGATTCCCAGGAGTTCCTTCTTGATTGTGCCGTACGCGGCCCCTCCATCGATATAGAGACGTCGGACCTCTTCGACCCGATCTGCGGGAGCGAAGAACCGGTACACCTGGAAAAGGTTGCAGGTTTCCGGATTCTTGGGGGCCTCGACCGGCGTGGAATCGGTCTTGATGCTCATGACTCGCTGACGAAGCGTCTCCTCATCGAGGAAGATTTCGATCGTGTTGTCGTACGACTTCGACATCTTTTGCCCGTCCAGTCCGGGAACCGTGGCCACGTCGTCGCTTATCTGAGCTTCCGGGATCACGAAGGTCTCGCCGAAAAGATGGTTGAACTTGAAGGCTATGTCCCGGGTGACCTCAACATGTTGCCGCTGGTCCTTCCCCACGGGAATCACGTTCGACTGGTAGAGGAGTATGTCCGCAGCCATGAGCACGGGGTAAGCAAACAATCCGTGATTGGGAGAGATCCCCTTGGCGATCTTGTCCTTGTACGAATGGCATCGTTCCAATAAGCCCATGGGGGTCACGCAGCTAAGTATCCAGGTAAGCTCTACCACCTCAGGAACGTCGGACTGCACCCAGAAGACGCACCGGTCGGGATCAAGGCCCAGAGCCATAAAGTCCGCCGCGGCTTGGAGCGTCCCCTCTGCAAGTCTAGCGGGGTCGGTGACACTGGTCAGGGCATGGAGGTTCACAATGAAGACGAAAAGTTCCGACTTATCCATATAGGATATCATCGGGGCCATCATTCCAAGGTAATTGCCGATGTGCAGGGACCCACTCGGTTGGATCCCTGACAGAACTCTCAAGACAGACACATCTTTCTCCTATCTTACCAGTGACTGATCCGCTGCGACTCGTCGGGTTTGGCTCATTCGGGAACCCCATCCTCCCGCGTTTCCTCAGCCCGCTCCTTCGCGCAAATCTCTTCCGGGATGCAGCCTCCTCTTTGTAAGCCCAACGCGGCCCTTCGATCAAGATTGAATTTTCCGGTGAGGAACAGGACGTAGGCGGACACCTGAGCAATGCCCGCATTGTCGCAGCCACTGCAGCGCCCCCGCAGAGCCGATCACTTGAAATCCTTGACTGCTATCTTAACCTTACCCACCATCTTGAGCAGTGAGCCCACCTGGTCGGATGAGTCGCTCTCGGATATCTTGATATGCGTTGCATCGGCCGGAACCTGACCCAGAGTCGGGTCCACGCTAAGCCAGCCGTTGACCCACGACTCGGCCCACGCATGGTAAAGGAATCCCACCTCTGGCGTGTAAACCAACCCTGTCACCAATCGCGTCGGAATTTTCAGCGAACGGGCCATGGCCGCGTACAGGTTCGCGTGGGACTGGCACTCCCCCTCACGGGACCGAAGCACTGACAGGGCAGTGAAGGAATCCTTCAGCGTGCTCTTGATGTTCTTTGCCGTCCAGTTCACGAGCTTCTTGACCTTGGTCAAATCCGAATCGGACGGCGATACGATCTTCTCCGCCTGTTCAGCGATCTCCTTGTGAGCTGACTGAATGGTCATGTCGGAAGCGAGGCTCTTCTTCGCAGCCGGAGCCGGCAAGCCCTGACCCTTGTTCTTGAAGGACGCGATATCCTCGGATATGACCGTGACGTCAAAGCCGTCCTTGGACGACTTGTCCTCCGCGGCCACCACCTTCTGTCGATGGTCGCTCGGGATGAGCGATTGGTCCACTCCGCTCATACGTACTTTGAGGAACCGAACCTTCTCTGAGTTCGGAATCGGCCGGGATACCCTGACTAGACTGAAATCCAGCACGAGGTCCTTCGCGTCACCTGTCCTGCTTCGGATCTTTCGCGCGGTGTCCTTGTCTTCCAGCATGGTAATCAGAGCTCCTTCGAGCGCGCGTTCAAGGACGGTCAGGCCCTTCCGGTCAAGCCAGGAACTGATGACGGAACGGCCGAAGTGATTCTTCACCCGCCAGATGGCTCCATTGGGTCCGGGCTTCCCGCGCACCCGGGACAGTTGCTGGCTGACCTTTCCCAGGCGTTGCCTTTCGGGATTGAACACGGCAAAAGAGTACGTCCGTCCGTCAGCAAGTCCTTTCAATGCCGGCATAAGTGAGATCGCGCTCGAATGGTACACATCGCCCTTGATAGGGTACTGCCGTTGCATCCTTTCGCCGTCTGCGGTCAGGTCGACGTGGAACAGGTTTCCCTCAACTCGTCCCTTCATTCGCAGGTCTTTACCGTTCATACGGACCATCGAATCGAAGGAGACGAGCGTGAGGTCCGGGTGGACGATTACCTTCTCCTTCATGTGTATCTCGTTGGTTTTTCGCAGAGCCGTCAGCCTCATAACCGAATCGCTGGAGATCCTGAAGTTGTGTCCTGAAGGCTGAATCTTGAAATGGCTGTACCCGACTTTGTCGTCCCGGAAATACATGCCGTACCAGCCCTCTTTGAACGGGAGATTCGCAAGAGAGCCGCAGCCTTTGCCGGAAACCGCAGACTCCGGTTTTTCAGCCGGACGCCCAGTGAGCGTAAGCAGTACGCACGAAGACTGAGAGAGCAATAGCGCAAGAACTAAGAAAAGGGTCCCGGTTGATCGAATCATCGGTAACCTGCCAGAGTCCGATTCAAGAGCAAGTATACCCGTTTGGCGCTTCCAGGGCAACGGATTGGAGCGGCTGACGAAATAATGGTTGCTTTCCCCGATTTCTTTGGATAGAAGTCACCTGCAGATTGTGCCTATTTATTCTAGGCAGTTAATCAGAGGAGGTAAACCATGACCTTAAAGAAAATACGGGAAAAGGCAAGAAGCGTCGGCGTGAAGAACTACTCACGGTACAGAAAATCGGAGCTCATCCGGGCCATCCAGGCCAGAGAAGGGAACACCGCCTGCTTCGGGTGCATTCGCGACTGCTGGGAATTCGGTTGTCTTTGGAGAGAAGAGTGCCAGGATTAATTACAGAACGCTATCCACCGGGCATAATTTCTTGTCGTTCCGAGGCGCCTGTATAGCAATGCGTAACGCGAGGCTCCGGCTTCGCTTTTTCGGGCCAGGGCCTGGGAACAAGAAACAAGAGATATCCACCACCACGACGCAAAGAGCCCAAGACGAGGAACGAAAAAGGATAGTTCGACCGCCGAGGCACAGAGGCACGGAGAAAAGGAAGAAGGTAAGAAATACCCCCAAGACAAGGAGAAGACTGAACTCGGGGGTCGCCCCGACGCGCGGGGGGTCAGTAGATTCCGAGATCGAGACCGGCCGCAAGGGTTTCCCCCAGTTCGGAGCACTTCTCGACCAACGGTTCGGAAAGCTCTCCCCGGGAAATGATCGGTTCCTGGACCTTTCTCAGGTTGAGCCCTGCAATGATTCTTTCGATGGACGTCAGGGCGCCGGTTCCGTCGTTTCCCGCGGAGATGACCACAGCGTAGGATTTTCCGATCACTTTCCCGCGCACCTGTTCATATGTCCTGTCGAAGAGATCCTTTATCGCGCCGGCCATGTACCCGAAGTACTCGGGACTGCAAATCACCAGACAGCGGCACTCAAGGAGGTCCTTCTCGGTGACCTCTGCCGCACGAAGCCGTCGAACATGCGTTCCCCTCACCCTCAGAGCCCCGGCTTCCACCGCCGCGGCCAATCGTTCCGTATTACCCGACTGGGAATGATAGAAGATGAGGAGCAACTTCGTCACGAGTCTTCCGGGGGCAGCCTCTACTGCTCATCGTGATTCTTCATATAACGATCAAGTTGCCTGCTGAATTCGCGCACGAGCTCTTTGAGAGGAATGCCTGATCGCTCGGCCTCCTTTCCCAGCATTTCCCACATGCGGTCAAGAATCGGGATCGTCTCGTCGGTGAAGACCGTTATGAGCGTGTTGCCGCAGGGGCAGTGACGGTACATCATCGTGTACGGCCGTTCCATGACATCACTGCAGTCTTCCATCACGTGGCCTTTGGGAATGGTACTGTCGAGGTAGTGAACGAAGTTCGCAAACCTCCGTCCGCATGTGTGGCACTGTTTGGGGAAAAGCTTCTCGTCCACCAGGGGGGCTGCAAAGAGCCGGAAAAAATCGAGAAAGACCTCAGTAGAGCGCAATTTCTTCCGCACTATTGACGAGCCTGTCCCCTGCGCGTCTCGCTTTTCAGGGAGGAGCTTTGAGGCGTCGCCCGATCTGTCTGTACTGTCTCTAGGCAAAGTACACTTCTTCCGAATCTCTTCCGCGGGGCCGACCGTCCGCGCGGTGTGTGAAATGTGGTATCCGATCCGTCAGTCTTTCCGTGGAGCGCGTGCGTCTCCCGGAAACTTGCCCCCGTCGGTTCTTCGCGACCACGCGTTGATTCTGTCCCGGAAAAAAAAGATGAGCGCGAGCACCACCGCACAGAGCACGGAGATGCTCATGAGCAACGGCCAGTTCTCATCGTAGAGGGCCGACCCGCTGTAACTGAGCATGATCGTTCCGGGAAGCCTCCCGAGAGCGCACGCGACCAGGAACGAGAGAAAACCCATGGGACTGAGCCCCAGAAGATACGACAGGATGTCCTTGGGAAACCCCGGGATTACGAAAAGTACCAGGACGGCAAGGAATCCACGTCGTTCCGTTAGAAAATGAAACTTGTCAAGGACCTGCCGATTCGTGACAAGCTCCACGAGCGGCCGGCCCATGATTCTGGCTGCCCAAAACGCAATAACTGACCCGACAACGAGCCCGACCGACGAGTAAAGCACCGTGGGAAGCGCACCGAACATAAATCCGCCCACAGCGCCCGTAAGCTCCCCGGGAATGGGAGCCAGTACCACCTGAAGGGCTTGGACGATCATAAAGGCCGCTGGGGCCAGGCCGCCCCAGCTTGCCACGTACTGTCTCAGCTCTTCTTTCCCTCGGAAGACCTCCCATAGGCGATCCACCACAGGCCACAATCTTCCCGACGCGAGCAGGAGTACGAGGACCACGGCAATGAGTGCCAGGAGACTAACCGCAATGATGACACGCTGATTTCGCGTGTTTTCCGTGGGCTCCATCAGGAGACTCCCGACGTGGGCGCGTGCTCGCGACCGGGCCCGGTATCGTTCGGAGCGGAAAGGGCCTGGAGTATCTCGTCTTCTATTCGCTCCACCAGCGGCGGGAAAGTCTTCGAACTAAGCGCGGAGATCCCGATCCCATCGTGCCTCCTACAGATGTTTTCGAGCCTTTCCGGGCCCATGAGATCTCCCTTATTGAAAACCCGAATCACAGGGATCGCATTGAGGTCGAGTTCCTCCAGGAGCTTCTCCACGGCTTCCATCTGTTGCTCGAAGACCGGATTGGAAACATCGATCACATGGAGCAGGAGAACCGCGTCGCTCAGTTCGTCAAGGGTCGCGGAGAAGGCCGTCACCAGGGCCTCGGGAAGACCCTTCAGGAACCCGACGGTGTCGGTGATGATCACCTCGGTTTCCCGGGGGAATCTCAGTCTTCGGCTCGTTGGATCGAGCGTTGCGAAGAGTTTATCCTCGACGAGGACCCGCGATTTGGTCAGGTTGTTCAGGAGCGTCGATTTTCCTGCATTGGTGTATCCGACAATGGAAATGACCGGTGTCATTCTCCGGTTGCGAAGCCCCCGGCGCAGAGATCTCTGCTTGCCCAGCTTATCGATCTGTTTCTCCAGAAAGCCTATTCTACTATGAATGCGGCGGCGGTCGATTTCGAGCTTGGTTTCACCGGGCCCTCTCCCGCCGATTCCCCCTGTCAGTCGGGAGAGCGCGTCGTCTTTTTCGCCCAGTCTGGGGAGCGCGTACTTTAACTGGGCCAATTCGACCTGAATCCTTCCCTCCCGGCTTCTGGCCCGCTGAGCGAAGATGTCGAGGATCAACTGGGACCGGTCGATCACCTTCAGCTCGGTGAAATCCGCTACTGACCTGACCTGATGAGGACTCAGCTCCGTGTCGAAAACGAGGACGCCCGCGCCCTTTTGGAGGGCGTCGATGACGATCTCCCTGAGCTTTCCTCTCCCCACGACAAAGCGGTGGTCGACCGCGTCGCGACACTGAATCGTTTTACCGACCACCTGGACCCCCGAAGATCGAGCCAGCTCTTCAAGCTCTTCCAGTGACTCTTCGATCTCCCATTCCCTTCCGACCGTCTTTCCGATGAGATATGCTCGCTCTACCATTCCGGGCACGGATCGAGCCTTGACTGACCGGGCGATTTCATCCTCCAGGGACTTGATGAAGGACGTGAAGTCGAGTTCCAGCAACGACGGCGGAGCGGGCTCCAGGATCTGCCACACCTTGCCCGACGGATTATCCGGGAGGAGATGCGCGATACGCACCACCGTGGGTAGGCCGTTCTCGTCGACTCCCACGGACGCAATCAGATCGAGCCTCAGAAGCGCCAGGTCCGTGAGATCTTCCTCCGTAAGGGGCTCATCCTGGAGATGCGTGTGAATCAGACGCAAGCCCCTTAATCGACCCGCTCCCACACGCCACCCGTCCAGCTTTGGTATAAGGATCGACCGAGCGTCCCCCACCAGGATCTTGCGGACGTTGCCCTTGCGATCCACAAGCAGCCCGATCTGACGATTCACCTCCGCGGAAAGCTCAGTCAGCCGGCGGGAAAGCTCCTGCGTAACCACTCGGTCCGCGGGAATTCTCTTAAGGCCGAGCCTTTCGAGGCGGGTCCGCTGGGACGGCTTCAGACCTCGGATTGAACCGGAAACCGAACTCAATCGTTTACCCCGGCAACGTTGTTCAAGGCGCTTGTGCTCATTTCACCAGACTGCTCGGACGTTCATTTCTCTATTTCTTGGTCTCTTCAGGGAGAATTTTCACCACTACACACCGCCCCGGATCGAGAAACTTACGTGCCGCGTCCATGACCGCGGGCGCCGAAACTTCTGCGATCTTCCGTTCAAACTCCTCATTATAATCATACCCCAGACCGTACAATGTGTTCAAGACGGTATTCTCAGCCCTTGACCAGGTGCTCTGCAACGATATCCGGTGATTCCCGATCAGATTGTTGATAGCCCGTTTCAGCTCTTCCTCGCCGATCTGCCCATTGCGAACCCCTTCGATCTCCCGGTGGAGGCTGCTCAGGGCCTGGTCAACCTTCGACGCGTCGCACGCGACATAAAACGCGAAAACCCCTGGATCCATGCCGTTTCGCACGAAAGAGGTAACCGTGTACGCGAGTGATTCTTTGTCCCGCAGCTCCAGAAAGAGCCTGCCGCCCTGCCCGGCAAGGACGTTGTTGAGGACTTCGAGGGGGTACCGTTCCTCGTCTTTGAGCGTCGTGCCCCGGAACCCGATGACCAGGTGAGCCTTTGCCCGGGGAATCCGCACCACCTTGTCTTCCACGGACGTGATGGGCTCTTCCTTCGGGATCTCAGGGGGATCGAACGGCAGCGCGGGCACCTTCCCGAACAGCTCGGTGATCTTCGCCAGGGCCTTTTCCGTGTCCATCTCCCCGACGCCGGTTATCACAGTATTGGCCGGGACCGCGTAGTTCTCATAGGTTTGCCTCAGGTCGTCACGCGTAAATCCCAAGACGGTCTCCAACGTGCCTTCTTTGTCAAAGCCGTACGGATGGCGCTTGTAGATCGTCTCGTTGAGCTGATTGATCGCGAACGCGACCGGGCGGTCTGTTTCAGTCTTGATGCGATTGATGATTAGCTCTCGTTCCCGTTCCAGCTTGTCTTTAGGGAAGGTCGGCTCTGCGTAGATCAGCGCCAGGAGCCCCAGCGCTTCGTCGAGGTGACGGGAGAAGAAACTTGCGGACAGGCCGAAAGAATCGTACCCTGAGAACCCCTTGAGGCGTCCGCCCATGTCCTCGATCTTACGGGAGATCTCGTCTTCGTTGAGCGTGCCCGCGCCCTTGGTCAGCATGCGGGCGATGTAGTTCATGATCCCTTCGATCTCCTTCGTCTCGAACCGCTTTCCGCCGAGACAGGCCACCCGGAATGAGAGCACCGGGTTCGAATCGTCGGGCTCCAGGACCACCCGGATCCCGTTGGGGAGAGTACGGGTCACGGTCTTGCCCTTTGCTTCAGCAGCACCCGCGGCCGCCGCTCGTTTGCCGGCCGAATCCGAGATAATCTCAACGAGGCGCTCAATCTTGAAGTCGGGCACGTCCTTCTTGGGAAGCAGCACGGTGAGCGTGACGTTCGGGCTCACGAGAAACGCCCGGGCGGAGGCCGACACCTGAGATTCGGACACCGCCCTGTTGAGCCGGAGATACTTCGCCTCGTACAGCGCGTCCCCCAGGTCTGCTTCGAAGCCGCCGATACTCCGGGCGATTCCCGAGACCGTCTCCCGGGCGTAGAGATGCTCGGATTCGATGTTCACCTTTGCCCGTTCCAGCTCTTCCGCGGGGGGAGCTGTCCCGCGCAGTTGGGTCAATTCCTCCATGATGGCACGGGTCGCGGCTTCGAGGTCCTTGCTCTCGAGGGTTGCGGAAACGAGAAACAGCCCCGGATGGCGCGGAGTCAACGCATACGATGAGATGGTGTTGACAAGACCCTTTTCCTTCTTGACCACGCGCACGAGCCGCGAACTCTCCCTCGATCCGAGGATGTCCGACGCGAGGTCCAACGCGTTCACCTCGACCCCGGCGAGCGATGGGATATGAAACGCGATGTGGAGCCGGGCTTCCTTCGCGTTCTCGTCACGGAGGAGTGCACTGCGGATCCGCTCCTGAACCGGTTCGGAGGGCCTGGGAGGCCTGAAAAACCCCCGGGGCTTGATTCCCCCGGTCATGCGTTCCAGGTCGGTGAGCAGATCCTTTGCATTCACATCGCCCACGATCACGAAGAACAGATTCTCCGGCACGTACCACTTCTTCCGGAACGCGATCACATCGTCACGGGTAAATTTCTCCACGATCTCTTTGTATCCGATTACCGGATACTTGTACGGGCTGCGGGTGTACGCGGTCGCGAAGAGAAGCTTGGACGCCTTGCGTTCAGGGCGTTCTTCGCCTTCCAGGATCTCTTCGAGCACGACCTCCTTTTCCTTCTTGAGTTCCTCCGGATCGAGCACCGGATTGAAGACCGCATCGGTGAGGATGTCCAACCCCTTGAGGGTAGCCCGGGAGGGGACCGTCACGTGGAAGACCGTCTCATCCCAGCTCGTGTACGCGTTGATGTCTCCGCCGAGGGATTCCACTTCTGCCGCGATCTCCCCGACTCCTCGCCGTTCGGTCCCCTTGAAGGCCATGTGTTCGATAAGATGGCTGATTCCCCGCTCGGAGTCTTCTTCATCTGCACTTCCTACCTTCACCCAGAGCTGAATGGCCGTTACCTTGCGAGCATGATCCTCCTGGATAAAGACCTTTATGCCGTTCGACAGCGTAAACGGTTGCACATGCCCCTCCATGCCCCAGGCCGGGGCAGCTATGATCACCGTGATCCATAAGGCGGATAGATGTCTCCACAGGAAATTCGACGGTACCAATGATCTCACGAGTTTCTCCAAAAGCCTAAAGAATTCTCCGGGAAGCGCCCTCGGCTTGTCCCGACGTATGCTCGCCTTCTTGCCTCTCTGTGCATCTATGGTTGAATTTTCTTCAATCTTCCTTTTCTTGGTGTCGTGGTGGTGGACGCCTCTCTTCTTATTGCTCTTCTCCGTGCCTCCGTGTCTCTGTGGTAGAATTTTCTTGATTCTACCTCTTAGTGGTGGAAGCTTCTCCATCTTCCCCTGTAGATATAGGACCCGCAGCCGGCAAGTCAACGCCGTTGTCGCCGGCGGGGGCACATTGGAGAGAGAAACATGACGTGATTACGGGAGGTCGGGCCCGCCGGACCTTCAGTACCCGAACGTTCGTCGGACACGAGCGCGCTCGCAAAGCGATCGGGAGGTCCCGAATTGCGCGAGAACCGGCCTGACCATGAAAAAAAGTGTTTCCGAGGACCACAGGAATGGGTAGTCTCGGAGGGAGCGGAAATCAGGAGACGATTAGGGCTTCCCGAGGCGGTTAGGTATTTTGTCTACACTAAAATTACCCGAAAATCAGGGGTTGACTGAGGAGGCTGGTACTGGGATGATAGTAGAGGGGCAGTAGCTATAGCGCAGGCTCTGAAAGAACCGTGGACAGGGGGGCCGGGGGTAAAGACGACTCGCTCGATGGATTTCAGTAGCTCAGAGGAGTGGGGAACCTGGGGAGGTAATACTTAATTCGGTCCTCTGTCACAGGAATCACGTTCCAGATCCTCGCGACAGTCAGCATTATGCTGGCAACAGGCCCCAGTGAAATCGTGGGAAACACCAGGGAAGCTTGCAGGAGGGTGAGATCCGCCGGAAAGCCGCGCAGTCGCTCAGAAGAAGGAATTCAGGGTAGAGCATACTCAATTGCTGTCGTTGGGGGTTGAAATTGGATGAGCAATCAGGGGATAGGTGAGATGCTAGCTCCAAGAGGTTCGTCGTCCAGTTGTCGACAGCAGGAGGGAGGTCTCCACGCTGGCGAGGTCCAGCAGGGGCCCTGCAGAGGCTCAATAAGAAGACCGTCTGGCTTCGACAGCGCCGCCCGGCCAGGTTCCCACGTGAAGGGAATAGGTATCGTGTCCGCAGATTTTGCGGAATTTACATCGCTTCAACCATAGGAGGACGACGATGCCTTCCATCAGACTCACGCAAGCTTTGCGCAGGGAATATGAGGATCTGTTTGAGAACTGTACTCTTCGAGAAGCCTACGAGAAGAGCGTCGAAAGAATCATAGATAAGATCCTTGCGAACGAAGACCGGTACCGGCTTGTCAGCAAGCAATCGGGCGTTCCCTGGTACTTTGTCGCCGTGGTCCACATTATGGAATCTGGTGGGAACTTTGAAGCGCATCTGCACAACGGAGACCCTCTCACTGCTCGCACGAAACATGTACCCAAAGGCAGGCCCAAAAGGGGACGACCACCGTTTACCTGGGAGGAGAGCGCGCGGGATGCACTGGCTTACAAAGGCTTAAGCGAGAAGACGGATTGGACCCTCAGCGGAACTCTGTACCAACTGGAACGGTACAATGGTTGGGGATACCGCATTTACCATCCCGAGGTTCTCTCACCGTACCTTTGGAGCTTTTCGAACCATTACACTAGTGGAAAATACGTCGCAGACGGAAGATGGTCCGACATTGCGGTTTCGAAGCAATGCGGCGCGGCAGTTTTGCTGAGAAGGCTGGCGGAACGTGGAAGAATCACGTTCCCGGACCAGCCTCCCCCGCCTGAAGACGAAGTCCCCCTGGTCGTGCGGTACTCCACGACGAGATCCTCAGATCCCGAGACCATTCGGAAGGTCAAGAGGTTGCAGCGGTTCCTCAATACGCAGCCCGGAATCTTTCTCAAGGTGGACGGGATTCCGGGAGCCCATACATCGGACGCATACAGGAAGGTGACCGGTACCTATCTCCCGGGAGATCCGAGGGCATAGGCCCGGTCACGAGATAGGGGGTACAACCCACGGGAATCCGTGGACATAACACCGGATTGGGGCTTTTCTCGTGACAATCACGCGGAGAGGGAGTCCACCAAGATCTGCCGGATCTTGGAGCACCATCCTCAATTGCCGCCATCAGCGGCCAAAACTGGGGGAGTACTCGATGGTCCAGGTGAGATGATCTTTCGAAGAGGTCCGTCCTCGGCAATAGACGGGAGGACTCTGCGCCGGTGAGGTGCGGTTGAGGCCCTCGGGCTCATTCGGGAACCGACCACTTCGCTATTCTGAGCTCGATAGAATCTCGCTTGAAGGGAATAGATGTGGTGTCCCCGGATTTCCTCATTTCATGATGTTTCGCTGGCCGCCCGGCCGGGACGGAAACCGTGAAGACCCGGCGGAATACCGGGTGAATAAGACGAAAGGAGAGGGGAGTCATGTCCAATAGACTAGATCCAGGACAACAGTTGTTGAGAGGGGAACAATTGACTGAAGGACCCTACCGGTTCGTCCTCCAGGATGACGGCAATCTCGTCCTCTACCGGAATGGGACCGCCCGGTGGAATTCCGGCACGGACGGCATCGCGGTGGAGAAATGCGTGATGCAAGGTGATGGCAATTTGGTTCTCTATAAATATGATCAACGACCTGCATGGTCGTCCGGTACACACGGCAATCCTACCTCGTATCTTGTTCTTCAAGGCGACGGCAATGTCGTCATTTACAGAGCCCTGTTTCCCAGATGGGCCACGAACACACCGGGCGAACTTACGAGCGAGCCTCCAGGAGATCACGTGCTGAACCCAGGTCAGGAGTTGCCGAGAGGGGGCGCGCTCGAGCGGGGGCCATATCTCTTCGTGCTTCAGGATGACGGAAACCTTGTTCTTTATAAGCGAGGGGAAGCGCTCTGGCATAGCGGTACTCATGGTATTGCCATCGAGAAATGCATTATGCAGTTGGACGGAAACCTCGTGCTCTACAAGTATGACGGTCAGGCAGCCTGGAATTCGGGAACCTTTCGGTATCCCGGTTCGTTCCTGGTACTGCAGGAGGATGGCAACGTAGTCATCTACCAGCCTGACGTGGCACTCTGGGCTACAAACACTCACGAGTGAGAGACCTGGCTTTTCGAATTGGCACCAAATAAGGGGAAATCGGGCGACGGAAATCCGGGGCACCCTACTCAATTCCCCAGGAATCTGAAATCTGGGGACATTATACTGAATTCGGCCATTTGCAGTGAAATCGGGTGCGTAATCAAAGCGATGAGTTCGACACCGACTGGAGCAGGGCCGTAGCACGGCCGTGGACGAAGCACCCGGGGCTCCGGGCAGTCGAGATCCAGCGGAAGGCCTTGTTGTCACTCATTAGAAGCGCTCACCGCTTCGACAAACGCTAGGGCAGGTGCCCACGTTAAAGAAATGGGTATTATGTCCCCGGATTTAGAACAAAAGGAGGTATTCCCATGTCGCTGCGTATTGCCACCTTTAATCTCGAAAACCTCGATGAAGGGTCCAATGTGCATCCAACTCTGGCGGAGCGGGCTCAAATAATGCGTCCTCAGCTCGAGCGAGTTGCCGCGGACATCTTGTGCCTGCAAGAAATCAACAGCCAGACTCGGGATGGCTCCAGGACACTGAGTGCTCTTGACGAGCTGCTGAGCGGCACCCCGTACGCGGGGTTCAACCGGCAGACGACGCTCACAACTTCTGGTGAGCTGTACGATGAGCGCAACATCGTGACTCTTTCGCGCTTCCCTATCGTCAGCACACAAATCATCCGTGATAGTGAGGGCCCACGTCCAAGCTATCAGATGGCCACCGCGAACCCACCCGACTCCACGGCGAATCCAGTGAAGTGGGAGCGACCGTTGCTCTACACCCAGATAGACATTGGATCCGGTCGCACGCTTCACCTTGTCAATGTGCATCTCAAGTCGAAGCTCGCCTCTCACATCTCCGGTCAGATGATCGACAGATATACGTGGCGAACAGTTTCAGCGTGGGCTGAAGGTAGTTTTGTCTCATCCATGAAGCGTGTAGGGCAGGCGCTTCAGGCCAGACTTCTCATTGACGATATTTTCGACACGCACGGGCTTGGATCGCTGGTCGCGATAGCCGGAGACTTCAATGCCCAGACTGACGAGGTGCCTCTTAAAGCTATCTGTGGTCCCGTCGAAGAGACAGGCAATCCGGCCCACACTGCTCGCGTGATGGTTCCGTGCGAAAACAATATCCCTGATTCGGCTCGATTCTCCCTATTGCACCTTGGAAAAGGCGAGATGCTCGATCACCTCATTGTTTCCAGGCCACTCCTCAGCCATTTTCGTGGTGCCGAGATACACAATGAAGCGTTGCCTGACGAATCCGGAGCTTTCAGACAGGACACGAAATTCCCGGAGTCAGACCACGCTCCGGTTGTTGCCGAGTTCAACCTCCCTTGATTGTCGAGGCCCGTGAATCTGGGGACATTGTACTGAATTCGGCCCCTTGTATAAGAGATCACCGGCGGGAGCCACAGGACGGCGGCCACTCTGCCGTGAAAAGGGCCCCCGTGAAATCGCCAGAGACCAAAGTGAAGGCTCCAGGCAGTCGAGGCACAGCGGAGGCTTTGAACTCAGGTCGGCCGCAGCCTTACCGCTTCTCGGAGCTTGATTGGATGCCCACGTGAAGGAAATAGGTCTGATGTCTCGGTAGTTCCCGTGCTTGCGGACACCAACCCAGTGTTCCACGTTGGGCCGGATGTTCTTGGGAGGTAACAGCAGTCAACGGACTGCCAAAGCTTTCAAAAGGGGGGAATCATCATGCAAGAATTCATCGGATTTCTGTACGTTAAGCTGGACGCTATTCGAAGCAAGTCCGAGGGCCCACTCTACTTCCTTCAGTTACGCGACTATGAGGAGATCCCGATTGTGAAGAAGTCGCAGGGTCCATGGGAATGGGACGCAGAACTCGATAAGTTCCTCCACACCCGGGTTCGTATGAGAGGCGAGCGCATTCCCATTGAAGGAAGAATCGAATGGGAAAGCTATCGGATTAAGTACGAAAGCGTAGACGGGGTCTCCTCGGAAGATTGGCTCAGTCGGGAAAACTAGGAGCGCGTGCCGGGAAGTCTGGCCACATCTTGCTCCACTGTTCCCTTCCGTCACGGACACCTGAACCTGATTCGCAATCGATGGATCGGACGGCATTTCCCGGCGTCGCAATTGCGGCTCCCGGAAGCGAACCCGGCAGGTGCGTCTGACCATCATGGAAGATCTCTGCACGGTCCTCCGGCATCGGGGAAACTCGTAAGCCGGAGAGACACAAAGAAAGACCGGAGGTGGGTGATATGAGCGAGAATACTACCAAGGATGACACTGCGGAAAAGGCCGATACCACTGAAAAAGGTCTCACTGCTACCGCGGGTGCCACGAGTGACCAAAGTGCCCGCGGTGACGGGCGAGTAAGGAAAACCAACTGGTGGGTGGTTATTCAGACCGTCTGCACAATTCTGACTCCCATAGTCATCGTCGTGGCCGGCTATTTCGTCGACAAGAAGCTTTCCGATCTGCAGAGGCCGCTGGTCTTGGTTGAGAAGGTCACGAACCTGATAGACCCTATCGGACAACAGAAAAATTCCTGCAAATCCAAAATGGCGGCACACGCGCTGTACCTCGTTACGAATGACAGACCTAAACTGCTCGTCAGGATGCTGCTCTCTTCCGGTAGGGAAGACCTCAAAGATGTGCTTCGAGAAATCGCGAGGGACGATCCGGAGGTACGACGAATACTCAGTGAGGAACTCAAGCGGGAGGCACCAGGACCGTCGACGCGTGCAAAGCAAGACGTGGTGCAACATACTGCTGCGGAAGTCCTTAAGGACGTACTGCCATCAGCAGCAAAGTCCCGCATCGAGTGGTGTTACTTGGGTGCACAAGAGCCCGCTGATATAGGCATGGAGTGGGTCTCGAAAACAATCGATATAGATGAGTACGCAACACCGAAGGCCGGCGATGAATATGAGGCCTCCACAGACATCTGGCTCAGAAACGACAAGCCCGAAATACCTGATTACAAGTTGGCGACGGCGGTTGGTCTGGTGAAGAAGGGAACGAAGATGAAGATCAAAAAAATCATGATAATACCAAGCGATGTATTGAATCCCAACATCGTATCCAACCCACACTGGAGGAGATATTGGGGCAAGGTTCAGATCATTTCCTCGCCGAAGGAGTGAACCCGGCACCCTGCACGTACTCTACTTCGAGACTGGCAAGAGTGGGTAAAGCCGTTGCCCTACAAGTGACGCAAGCCTTTCTTCTACAACAGCGCTTTCCGCTCCGAGCGTGAACGCTTGTCGAGCCGGACTCAGCGCTGGGCACGATAATCGCCACGTGCACGCACGCATCAAGGAGGTGGAACATGCCGGAAGTACGCTACGTTTGCCTTTCCGATCTGCACCTGGGTGAGGAAGACAGCCTTCTGACGAATCTTGCTACAGCCTCGACCGAGGTCGACCCCTCGGAGCCCAGCCCCGTCCTTGAGAAACTGATCGGTCTGCTCAGAGAAATGGGGGGTAAGATCTGGCCGAAAGACAGGCCACCGACGCTCATTCTGAACGGAGATGTTCTCGAACTGGCGCTGAGCCCGATCCATCAGGCGGCTATGGTCTTCGAGAAATTCGTCTCGCTCGTGCTGGCGAAAGATGAGCGGCTCTTCGACAGGATCATCGTCATCCCTGGAAACCATGACCATCACCTGTGGGAGATCGCCAGAGAAACCCAGTACGTGAACTATATCCGCTCCGGGAATTTCCCTCCGGGCTCGGAGTTGCCGCACAAGTGGAGTGTTACAAACCTCTTTGTGGAAGATGAGCCGCTCTCTTCATACTTCCTCGAAAACGTCGTGCGCCGATACGAGCACCTCAAGGAGGAAGTGATCCAGATCGCGTATCCCAACTTCGGGCTTGTCAACCAGGCCAAAGGAAGGGTCGTCGTCTTTCATCACGGTCATTTTGTCGAATCTCTCTATCACCTCATGAGCAAGCTGAAGACCCTTCTCATCGAAGGCAGCCGGAGACCCACGCGCATCTGGGACATCGAGGCCGAGAACTTCGCGTGGATTGACTTCTTCTGGTCGACCATGGGCAGCGCGGGGGAGGTTGGCGAGGATATGGAACGGATCTACGAGAAGCTGCAAGATCCGGACGAGATCACCAAGGTCATAGCAAACCTTATCCTGAGACTGGGCGACCCCGAAGGGGCTTCCGACTGGGACGACCGCGTCAAAAGGAAGATTCTGGAATGGGGTATTTCGCCGATTGTTCGAGCCATCTTTCTCTGTGAGCGACTCTCACGTGGAGCCGTGCTGAGTGCGGACGCCCAAAAGGGCCTCAGGTGGTACGTCGCTGTGCCGCTGAAGAATCAGATCACCAACGAAATCGAGCGGCGACCTCATGTAGGACTCAGGAGCTTCCCCGAGGTCACCTTTGTTTTCGGTCACACCCACAAGCCCTTCGCGGACGACCTGGACATCGATCACTATCAAACGTGGGTCCACACCTATAACACGGGCGGCTGGGTCGTTGACACCCTCGAGCCGGAACCATTCCACGGAGGTGGGATCGTTCTGATAGACGAGAGCCTCAATACCGTCGGATTGAAGCTCTACCATGAAAAGGATGACAGGACGCCCACGGCTGTGGAAGTTCAGACTGCTTTGAGAGCAGCCGAAGGCACGACGAATTTTGTCCGGCGGGTGAACAAGTTCGTCCGGGACCACAAGCAACGACTCTCTGAGTTTGGTGAGGCGGTTGTTGAGTGCACCCGCATCCGCAGAGAGCATCTGAGGAACCGTGTGCACGGGTAATGAATTCTCGGAGGGTAAGAAGAGCTTGCAGAGGAGGCCCTTTTTCTAGAAAAGCTCTTCCCGTTCCAGTTTCTCCGTTTTTGTTGCGTGGGCAACATCCTGTCGTCCCTAGGGGACTCAAACTTGCATGCTGACGCCTTCCCCGGGTGTCACCGCCGGGTGACGGCAGTATAGCAAAACAGCGGAAGAATCCTGGAGGGACGACAGGAGGAATCCGGAATGGGTCAGGGGCATAGCGCCCTCAGGCCTTCTTGAGACAGCTCCTTCAACAGGCCGATCTTAGAGAAATGGCGAAAGTATAGCTCCCTGGGGCCCTTTCCTAAAAAATCTATAGTTTCGGGCTGGTAGGCTCTCTGCCTCTCCTTGAGGCTCTGCCGCTGCCCTGGATCGTTGTCCAGGCAGGCGCCGCACTATTCTGCCGTCACACATGTCCGGCCGGCAGCCCTTGATGCGGTGAAAACCGGCTCCGATAAAGAACGAACGAAGGTTACCAAGATCGTACGAGGAAAGGCGTTCGGCCTGTGCCGGTGAACAGTCACCTCTGCGCAGAACGGACTGAGGGGTCTGGCAGGTGCACCGTGTCGACGAAAACCGCCGAAGGGATCTTTTTCCCACATAAGGTCTTGTGGAGGAACGAGAGGTATATTAAAAGATCAATCACGACCCCGGAACCAGGAAGGAGTCTCTCGAAGACAAGGGTACCAGTGAGAGGGACTCCGAAAATTGGTTGCAGGACAAGGACACACGTTACAGCCGGCTGACGTCAGGCGACAAGAGAGCGGAGGATAAGCGCCATGTCGGGTCACAATAAAAGGCAGACCGGCGTTTTGGCTCTATCCCCAAGAATTTCTCTAAACAGCATGGTTAATGCCTCTTGTCCTTATTCCCCGGAACGCAGGTCAAGTTAATTTTGGGTGCCTGAGGTACGATTTTGCAGACAAAGGGCACCCATGGGGCACCCAAAACGCGGATTCAGTTACGCTGTTTTCTTGATGCAAAGCTTGAGAGAGCCGCCGAGTCGGTTATACCGCCTTCCTGAAGTAGAACCTGAGACAGAGGGCTATTCCTTGACAGTCTCCCCGTACGGGCCCCACTCAACCCACCCTGTGTCCCATAGCCCCCACAAATCGGGCGAGAGCGCGCATTTCGCAAGCCATTCCCATTCGCTCGTGGGACAGGAGTACCTCCGCCTCTAGAAGCTTCCCGATGATCTGCTCAACGCTGTGTCGCTTACGCTTCATACTGACCTCCCATCGAGGCCCAGACACTGCCACACACAAATTCAGATCCTGGACTACTTTGGGGGGCAGGTCACCATCCAGGCCCCCGAACATTCCAGGCCAAGACTGGTCCTCCGTGGGGCAGTTCTATCTGGTCATTCCCCACGGTCGCTGACAACCGACCCTTCACTACGGCCATCCTGATATTCCTAGGCGGGTCCCACGATGCTCTTGAATTTCCAACCTCTTTCGGGGATTATATTCTGAGGCACCTCGCACCAATCAACCAGCACCCGGCATCCAAATGGGGGACAAGCCATGAAGAAGATACTGACCCTAGTGGCGATCTTGAGCTTGGTCATGACGCTCTTGCCCTCTGTGGGGTTGGCCCAGACGAAGGAGGACGGGATTCGTCTCCTCGAGAAGGCGAACATGCTTCTCAGGAAGGCGCAGACGCGCGAGGACTTGAGGAGCGTCTTGAAGCTCTATGAAAAAGCAATCGACATTTATCAAAAGGTCGGTCACACGCAAGGCGTGGGAGTAGCAACGCGCAAGGCCGGAATCATATATGCCAGGCTACGTCAGTATGACAAGGCCGAAGAGCATTATGAGAAGGCTCTGGCAATTTCTCGCAAAGTAAGGGACAGAAAGGGAGAAGGGAGGGCCCTCAACAACCTGGGGGTGATACGTAGGAAACATCAGCAGAACGACAAGGCGTTTGAGTATTTCCAGAAGGCTCTGGCGATTTCCCGTGAGGGGAAGGACAGAGAGGGAGCGGGAATAGCGCTGTACAATTTGGGAGCAGTCTGTGCTGCACGGGGTCAGCGGAAGAAGTCAGAGGAGTATTTCGCGAAGTCACTGGCGATCAAGATAGAGCTAAAGGACAGAAAAGGCCAGGGTAGCGTCTTGAACGGCCTCGGTATTCTGTACAGGGCTTGGGGTAAGTATGACAAGGCGGCTGACCATCTCGAGAAGTCCGCGGCGGTGTTCCGAAGTCTGAAGGACTATCGTGGCGAAGGCCGCGCGTTCTCCAATCTGGGGCAAGTGTACAGAAGCTGGGGTAAGTACGGCAAGTCGGCGGAATATTACCAGAAAGCCCTGGCGATCTCCCGAGAATTGAAGAATCGAAGAGCCGAAGGGAACATCCTCGACAAGCTCGGTAGCGTGACCGCAAAACAAGGTCAGTATGACAAAGCGGTGGAGTATTACCGGAAATCGCTGGCCGTTTTCCAGGAGCTAAAAGATCGTCCGCGTGAGGGCGCACTCCTGACCAACCTGGGCAGTGTGTGCGAGGACTTGGGCTGGCTTGATCAGGCCGTCGCATACTACGAGAAGTCTCTTTCAATAAGAAGAGTTCTGAAGGACCGGCAGGGAGAAGCCCAAGCTCTGAATAGTCTGGGTATGATTCTTGCCGGCCGGGGCGAGTATGAGAAGGCCGTTTCATTTTACAGGAAGTACCTGGCGGTCGCCCAGGATCTAAAAAATAGACAAGGCGAAGGTTATGCCCTGTTCAAGCTGGGTGATATATATGAGGACTGGCGTAAGTTCGCCAAGGCGGCCGAGCATTTTGAGAGGTCACTGGCGATATTCCGAGAGCTGCATGATCGTTCGCGTGAGGGGGTAATCCTAAACAATTTGGGGATGGTATACAGGCGCCTGGAACAGAATGACAAAGCGGCTTCCCATTTGGAGCAAGCTCTTGCAATAAATCGGGATCTGAAGGACAAACGGGCAGAAGGACTAGTCCTGAACAACCTTGGCGCAGTGTACGGGCGCCTCGGCCGGTACGAGAAGGAATTGATTTGCTATGAGAAGTCATTGGCAATCAAAAGAGAAATGAAGGATACACCTGGAATAGGAGACACTCTTTACAATTTGGGTAACATGTATCAGGGCTTAGGTCGGCTTGATGAGGCCGAGACATACTACGAAAAGGCCCTGGCAATCAAGAAAGAGCTGAAGGACCTGCAGGGAGAAGGAAGAACCTTGAACAACATGGGCATTGTTTGTCAGATCCAAGGCCGGTATGAGAAGGCAGTGGCATGTTACGAAAAGGCCTTGGAAATCAGGAGAAAGCTGAAGGACGCTCAGGAAGAAGGGGAAACCCTAAACAATTTAGGCACAGTGTACTCCGACTGGGGTCAATACGCCAAGGCAATGTGGTGTTACAAAAAGGCTCTGGCATTATCCCTGGATCTGAAGGACAGGCGTAGTGAAGCGATAGCCCGGACCAACCTGGGCAATGTCTACAGGGATAGGGGTCGTCACGACAACGCGGTTTCGAACTTCGAGAAAGCATTGACAATTTGCCGAGAACTAAAGAACAGGCATGGAGAAATCATTGCCTTGAACAACTTGGGTGTTGTGTTCATGACCTGGATGCAAAAAGACAGGGCGCTGTCAAACTTCGAGAAGTCCCTGGCAATGGCGAGAGAGGTGAAGGACCGTCGAGATGAAGGGATAACCCTGAACAACCTGGGTGCCTTGTACACGAATTGGGATCAGAATGACAAGGCGGTATCAAATTACGAGCAGTCTCTGGCAATAGCCCGAGCGTTGAAGGACCGTCGAAGCGAAGGGGAAACCCTGAGCTTCTTGGGCCAAGTCTTTGCGGACTGGGGCCTGTATGACAAGGCAGTGTCGTATTACAGGAAGTCTCTCGCCATCACGAGAGATCTTAAGGACCCAAGCGGTCAAGCGAAGACCCTGGGCAGGCTGGGCGCGGTATATAAGATTTGGGGTCAGCATGAAAAGGCTGTGTCCAATTTCGAGCAGTCTCTGGCGATTTTTCGTGACCTGAAGCACCCGCGTGGGGAAGGGATATCCCTGGAAAAGCTGGGGGAGGTCTATGCCTCTTGGGGTCAGTATGAAAAGGCTATACGGTATGTCAAGAAATCTCTGTCCATCTTCCGCAAATTGAAAGATCGTCTAGCCGAAGAACAGGTCCTAATCAGCCTGGGAACTGTATACTCCATGTGGGGCAAATATCCCAGGGCTGTATCTTATTACGAGCAGTCTTTGGCCATGTGCCGAGATCTGAAGACGCCCAGTGGGGAAGCGAGGGCGCTGGGCAACCTTGGCGGAATTTACCACGATCGGGGCCAATATTCCAAGGCCGTATTGTACACCGAGCAGTCTCTGGCTATATTTCGAGATCTGAAGGATCCGGGCGGGGAAGCGACAACCCTGAACGACCTGGGAGTCGTATACCGGAGTTGGGGTCAGTACGACAAGGCGGCATCAAATTTCGAGCAGTCTTTGGCAATGTACCGAGATCTGAAGATTCCCAGTGGCGAGCGGACTGCCTTGGCCAACCTTGGCTCTGTGTACGCCGATTGGGGCTTATATTCCAAGGCCGTGTCATATTACAGGAAGTCTCTGGCCATTTGCAGAGAATTGAAGGACCTGCATGGTCAGGCGGTAAATCTAAACAATCTGGGTGCGATCTACATAAGCCAAGGAGACAGACCCAAGGCCAAGGAGAAAATCCTGCAAGGCCTTGCGATCCTGCTAAATATCAAGGTTCCCACGAAGGCGTCCAAGAATCTGTTGGCGAACCTGTACCTGGATGAGGGGGATTTTCAGCGAGCGGAACCACTTGTCAAAGAGGTAGGTTTTCCATCTACCAGCGGTAGGTTCTTCCTGCTCAAAAAGGAATACCAAAGAGCAAAAGAAGTCTACGAGAAGCTTCTCAAATCGGCTGAAAGAAACCGAGATGCCAACGACCTCTTCACCGCATATACCGGCCTCGGACTGACTTACGAGGGAATGAAAGACAACGGCAGGGCCGCGGAATACTTCAGGAAAGCTGTTGCCTTTACCGAAAATCTGAGGACAAGCCTCACCCGGGCTCAGCGAGAGAAATTCTTTGATGCGAGAATAAACGGTCTTTTCAGGACAGCGCCGTATGAAGGCTTGGCGCGAGTTCTGATGCGAATGAACAAACCCACCGAGGCCCTCAAGGGATCGGAGTATACCAAAGCCCGTGTGTTTGCGGAGGCAATGTCGAGGCTATCCGAAGCAGTGGGGTTGGACGTTCCAACAGAAATCCTCAGGGAAGACGAACAGATCAACGATCAGCTTGCAGCCCTGAAGAAGCGAAGGCAGAAGGCGTACGAGAAACAGAACAAGCTGGTCGTCAAATCTCTTGAGCCTCAGATCAATACCTTCGAAGAGAAGCTCAAGGCCCACATCAAGATGCTGCGCGAGCAGTATCCTCTATTCGCGGCCACCAAGTACCCGGAACCTATGGAACTGTCGCAGACAGCGCTAAAGGGAAGCGAATGGGTCCTGAGCTATGATGTTACCGATTCGGGGGTCATCATCTACCTCATCAAAGGGAGAGATCTGATCAAGGGACTGTTCAAACAGGTACCAAGAAAGGATCTGGACGGGCTTGTCCGGAAATTCAGAGAACCGCTTGAGATAGAGCCTGGCGATAGCATCGGATTGAAGCTCCGTTCCTTCGACCTGCCGACAGGCAAGAGATTGGCTGACATCTTGCTCGGAGACATACTCTTCGATCTGCCTAAAGGTGCCTCGGTAATAGTAATCCCGGATGACAGTCTCGGTATCCTGCCCTTTGAGATGCTCGTGCTCAACAAAGGCGGCAGAGTAGAGACCGACAAGAAGATACCCTACGTTTCAGGGGCAGAATTCTTCGCGGATCGGAACCGAATTTCGTACTATCAATCCGTTACTGCTCTAACGCTAGCCAGGACTTTCGGAAAAGGCAAGAAGGGAGGAACAAGGCGGCTTGTCATGGTTGATCCTGTTTTCGACACCAAAGATCCTCGCGTCAGTCGGATGGCTCAGAAGAAGAGGAAAGCGCTTCCGGGAAAGCTGGTTGACAAGCTCATGACCATCAAGACCGAGATCGGACTAACCTTTCCGAGACTGCCGTTGACCGGCGAACTTGGGGAGAGCGTTAAACAGCTGGACCCCGGCAAGACCGATGAATATTCTGGCATGGAAGCCGCAAAACCTACACTGTTCAATAAACCCCTCCATGAATACGCTTCAATGCTTTTTGCCACTCACGGTTACTTCGGTAAGGACCTTCCAGGCATTCAGGAGCCGGTGTTGGTGTTGACGTTGCCGTATCAACCAGAGGGACAAGACGGCTTTCTAAGAATGAGCGAGGTCATGGGCCTGAAGCTGAACTCCGACGTCGTTGCTCTCACCGCGTGTCAAACCGGTCTGGGCCGCCGTATCTCAGGCGAAGGCACGATGGGAATGGGCCGGGCCTTTCAGTATGCGGGAGCCAAGAGTGTTCTCATGAGCCTGTGGTCCGTAGCCCAGGCATCTTCGGTTCAAATGGTTGAGAGCTTCTTCCAGCACCTCAAGGAAGAAAAGTCCAAGTTGGAAGCGCTCCGGCTGGCCAGGAAAGAGATAAGAGAAGCGGGATATGACCATCCGTTTTTCTGGGCGCCCTTCATACTCGTGGGAGAAGTGGACTGAGTGGAATGGCTAATCAAGGCTGGAGCAACAGCAATCCTGCACGTCATCCAGACGCCCGAGACCTGCGGCCCCGATGAGCACCATGTGCTTGCCGAATTCAATTACGCCTACTTCTGACGCAGGCACAATGACCACGACAAGTGACGTGAGCAACACGCCAACCCTGAAATGGACCTTGTTTGCCATAAGACCCCCGGATTAGAAGATGTCGACGGAGTTACTGTCACCCGGTGCACGGCATTGAGCCGCATGAAACAGAGACGAGACAAGTACGGGACTATTATGCCGTGGTTCAGGTTTCCGGCCAAGGTCTTGCACCAATCGGTGGTAACTCCATACGGTATAGATCCAGAAAGTGAAGAGGCCGAATATAAGGATCCCAGTCGTAGATACCTCCACTCCACGCCCAAATTCTGCCTCGGTCCCCTCCGATAGGAAGTTCCTGCTTGCTTCAGCGTTTTCTTTCATGCTCGGTCAGATCCTCTCAGCATTCGGAATCTATCATCATGGGTGAGCCAGTCAATGGCGGCACCCGGCTAACAGATTACCGCTACTGTCAAAGCAGCTTTGCTGGCGTCCGTTTCCCACCATTGTATAAGGGGCGAATTCCTCCTGACGGAACAACGCTCTTTTGGTCTTCCACTCAGGGACCTCTCCTGAGAGGTTCAGCTGAAAGATGTACCGCGTCCCTTCACCCGCCGGTTCTGATCCTCTCAAGGCAACAGCGTAAACCTCTTGTCGCTCATGATCGTATTTTATTCTGGTCTCGCATTTCCAGGAAGTGCCTCCCCAACCATAGTACGATCCCAGCAAATTCTCTAGTCTGAGAGGGGCTTTCTTGTCGTGATTGTTAGGATCATTCTTAAAACGTACATATGCTACACGTAGATTCTCAAGATCCTGACGAGCGGTTGTGTCACAAGCTGTTCGTCTATATGATATATACATCGGCATTGCAAGGGCCATTACGAAGAGCAAGACGAGGAACAAGGGCGTTGCAACGTAAGTTGCGGAATTCAGCCCACGCATATCGCCTCTGCCTTCCAGCCTCCTCTGTTGTACGACGGGATCGTCCCGGTGCTTGTCGGGAAGGAGAACCAGAATGAAGAGGCCTACCCAACATAGAACTCCCAGTATCGTCCATCCCGGCCAATACCCCTTTCTCTTCACCACGCAGTAGCAGGCCCAAAGGAAGAATCCAAACGATGCCAGCAAGCATACTCGTGTCCCGGGTACTCCAAGAGTGGTGGCCACTACGGCTACGATAAACAGACCAAAGGAAAGGGATAGGCAGGCGACTGCCTTCCTGGAGTATTTCACCAATTCCAGGGACGTTTGGCCGTGGGTTGGTTCGGGCATGGATTGGTACCCTTTCTAGCGCTCTTTTCGGTTCGGCAAGAACTGGAGCTGTTTCGTTGGCTTGCTGAAGTTCGGCTGCCGTTTATTGGGGCCTGAGATATCTTCTCATTCGGCCTCGGTGACGAAGACGATATCCCGTCCAAACGATAACACATAGTCTTGTCCGCAAATCGCTATTGCCGGCCAGTCTTCCATCAGAATTAGAGTTACTCCAAAAGGAAGGTTAAGAGCGTGGCACAGGTGGGCCTCATCAGGATATCTCTGTCAGGATGTGGCAGTCAAGCTGTTTCCATAAGGAGAGCAAGCATACAATCATGACAAGACTTGGCACGACATCCCCCTTTCCGATGATTCTGACTCCGAACGCGCGTGTCACCACAGGCACAGAGAAGACCTTCTGGGGGGCCCTCTCTGCGCAAAACCGACCAAGACTTTTCGTGTAAGGAGTCTCCGTGTTCAGACAGTGGGAGTGGAGAAAGGTTCCCAGGTCGCGCGAGGATTCCTACTCAATTCCAATAAGATATCTTTAACTATTTGTATTAATCGCGCGAAATCGTTCTAGTTTCCCGGTACACTTGACAATTCCATCCGACCACGGGCATTATAGGGGGGACCCACTGCATTCAGGAATCTTCCCCGCTCCTACCCCTTGCATCAGCCTCTTATTCAGGACCCTTCAACGGCGAACCCCCAGGGAGCCGTCTCCTCTAAGAGGGGTCGCGTCCACAGTCTTGCATAGGAGGTATGAAAGTATGTCCGTTCCCCGCATTATCGAGCATGACGGCGAAGCCTTGACTGTCTCCGAATGGGCGAGACGGTTAGGTGTCAAGCGGCAGGTTCTTCATCACCGATTGAAGACAGGCTGGACAGTCGAGCAGGCAGTGACCCTGCCGAAAGGTTCCGTCTACGCCCCGAGCACGGAAGAATATGCGCAGATGCCTCCGTTTTTCCGCCGGCTCGTGCAGTTCAAGAATGGAGAGCATTACGGGACCTTTGCACGCCGGATTGGGGTCTCGCACGCTACTCTCCTCTACTGGAGACATGGCGGAGCTCCGAGACTTGCCAAAGTCGAGCAAATCGCTGAAATTCTCGGCTGTGACCCCGGATGGCTCGCATTCGGGCCGAGCAAGTACGCACTACCACAGGAGACCGGCAATGTGTGAATCGATCCTCACCCCCCAGGAGGATGACGCCTTTTGCGGAGACACCACGTGGACGGAACTCCGTCGTTTTCTCGGTGAGATCATGGCCGTCTCAGGATGGTAGTGATCCTCGACACGACAACGCACAATACGCTAAGCTGTTCTCGAAGGCTCTCTCCGAGGTATACTCAGTCAAGAGGGAAGAGGTTTCAGGCGAATGGGGTTTTCCCCCGTCCAGCAAGCCGGAGTTCAACCAAGTTGGGACTGAAATTAGTGGAATTGCGCCTGGCAGGAGGTGGTCATGAGATTAGGAAACTTGGGTCTGAGAAGCAAGATGATGGCGGGGTACTCAGCGCCGATCGTACTGGCCATAGCTCTGTCCGGGGTAGCATGGATGAGTATTGATTCAGTTCTGGAGAGTTTCCGACGGACGGATCATACCCACAGGGTTATCCAAAAGGCCCAGACAATTGAGGCGGATGCGATCAATATGGAAACGGGGATGCGTGGATACCTGTTGACAGGTAAAGAAGAGTACCTCGATCCATATAACACGGCTGTGGCGACTATCCATGAGGACTTTGGAGGCCTGAAGAAGACTGTGAGCAATGACTCCAAGCAGGTCGAGCTGCTGGGCCGGGCCGAAGAAGTCATTGGAGCGTGGCAGACGAAAGTGGCAGATCCATTGATCACCCTACGCAGGGAAGTCGGCCGAGGGAAAGATATGACGGATATGGAGGCTCTTGTGGCAGAAGGGCGCGGGAAGACATATTCCGACAAGTTCCGGCAACATGCGCGAGAGCTTATCTGGACGGAAGAACAACGGCTCGCCGAACTGAAGAAAAAAGAAGGAAACGAGACCGACCTCCAAAGTCTGCGTAAGACGGCCGGACGGGTGGAACACATCTATCAGGTTATTGTGCAGGCTCAGGAAATTCTTTCTGCTGCGATTGACATGGAAACCGGAATGCGCGGTTACCTTCTAACTGGTAAGGAAGAATTCCTGGAGCCCTACGAGGATGGAAGAACGCGCCTATTTGCCCTCATCCAGAAGCAGAAAAAGCTGGTCTCCGAAAACCCGGCACAACTGAAGCTGCTTGGGGAAATGGAATCCGTAATGAAAGAGTGGATCCGTGATGTAGTCGATCCCAATATTGCGCTTCGCAGGCAAATCGCCAAATCGAAGACCATGGCTGACGTGAAAGAAGTAGTGGCCAAAGGAGAAGCCAAGAAGATTTTTGACGAGCTCAGAGGATTCATGGGAACTTTTAGGAAAGCAGAAGAAGAATCTCTCAAAGAACGCGACAAACAGGCCAAAGACACAGAAGAGAATGCGCATCGAATCCTTCTTTTGGGCACGGTTGTCGTTGTAGGCACGTGCTTGCTGGTAGCATATTCGCTGGCTGGTACCATCACCAAGCCCGTCAAGAATGCAATGGAGCTTGCTCAATCTATCAGCCAAGGCGACCTGACCAAGGAGGTCGACGTTAGGAGTAGAGATGAATTCGGTAGACTCTGCGAAGCGCTGAACATTATGGCTAAGAACCTGCGGACTCAGACCGGCCAGGTGCGCGAAGGGGTGATTGTCCTGAGCCAGGCTGCAGCAGAAATCACAACGACGGTCTCTCAGGTTGTAGAGACCATCGTGCAGACCTATTCAGCAGTATCCGAGACCTCGACCACTGTGGAGGAGATGAAACATTCGGCACAAGCAGCCGGTGAAAAGGCAAAGCAGGTGGCGCTGGATTCTGAAAAAGCAGTGGCAATATCAGAGAAGGGAAGGAAAGCTACCGAAGACACTGTCAGCGCAATAAGAGTCATCAAGGACCATATGGGAGCCATTGGTGAGACGGTGGTGAGGCTCAGCGACCAAACTCAGGCCATTGAAGAGATCATCGCTACGGTGCAAGATCTGGCGGACCAGTCCAACCTCCTCGCAGTGAACGCTTCCATAGAAGCTTCCAGGGCGGGCGACCAGGGGAAAGGATTTGCAGTGGTAGCACAGGAGATCAAGACCCTTGCCGATCAGTCCAAGGAGGCCACGGATCATGTTCGCAACATCCTGGAGGATACCCGAAAGTGGGTCAGTGCGGCGGTTATGGCCACGGAACAGGGAAATAAAGCCGTGGATTTAGGCGTTCAACAATCAGGGCTTGCAGGAGACTCCATCGAGATGCTCGCCAAAAGTGTGGGCGCGTCTTCACAGGCAGCAACTCTCATTGACTCCTCCAGCCACCAGCAGGCTCAGGGCGTGGACCAGATTTCACATGCCATGGTAAACATCCAGGCGTCAGTGCAGCAAAACCGTGAAGCCATGAACCAACTGGAAGGAGCTGCCAGGAGACTGAACGATCTTGGTGGGCAACTCAAAGAAATGGTGGAGCACTACAAGGTTTGATACCAGTTCCCGGTCGAAGAACAATATTGCAAGGCGGGAGCCGGGCCGTGACATACGAATCAGAAGCTGCTGCCACTACAAGAATCCTTATCGTCGAAGATGACATCATGCTGGCCGAAGACCTCGCCAGCTCTCTGAAGAACCTCGGCTACAAAGTCACAGGAAGTCTGATGCCCGACAAAGGCTTGAACACCCGCCTACTAAACCCTACCTTCCGACCCCTCCAAACCCCGCTCCAGAAGCGCCGGCAAAAGGGCGCCCCTGAAATGGGCTCTCAAAGCCGCCAAGCGCGGACTTTCTCTTGCAAACCGAAAACTGCGAAAACCGGAGACGCCGGGAGAGGCTTGCAAACCGAGAGACAGCAGGACGCTCTCTTCCAGGTCCCATAGAATGGGATTCTTGGGGCCCCTGGCGTGAACATTTTGAACGCGGGCTCTGAGGGGCCCCTGATGATGTAAGCTTGGGAAGCTAATCTGACACCAGCCTCCCTGACCCTGCCTTTCAATCCCTGCAAAACACCGCACCCAAGGCCCCAAATCATAGCCTCTTGGAAAGTGGCCCTGAAGGCCGAGAAGGAAGCATCCCGCCGATTTTCCGGGAAGGGGACAATCCAAGCATAACGAGAGCCGCTATGCAATAGCGGTATCATCCTTCTGTGCCGGGAAAGGCCAGATGGGGATAGGCTAGAATCCGATCTGAAAATTACAGGCCGAACGTGAGGCAGGGGGAGGTAGACCACAATAATATGCGGGGGTGTGCGCGTGTTGGCCCTCCCCCCGGTCCCCCTATGCGTGCGCGATCCTTCCTCTTGCTGGCAATAGATAAGACCTGCTCTCTCAGCACGCGCGCACGATCTTCCTGTCTTTCTGAACCATGCCTAATTGTTGGCATCCCCGCGTACAAATTCTCGGCACACCCACCTAACGCGCCTGTAATGCGCGTTTCCTGCGATCTCCTACCCTCATTATGCATCAAACTAGCATCGAGACGTACAAATATTAATACAAGGCCACAGTAAGGCAACATTCCAAGCTTCGGCTGTGCAGCTGAACTGACAGGGAATGTGTGGTTAAGTGTAGCTTGGCATCATAGTTGCATACTTCAATGTGCATCGAGACACAATAGAGTCAGGAGAACACACACAGACGATACCGAGACCGCGGGACGGAACACAGGAAAGAGAGCCGGTAAGACTCCGGGACCTCCACCAGGGAGGGAAGGGCCCACCAGAGCCGCATGAATCTGGGATCGTCCAGGGAGGAACAGCCCTGCTGATGAGGCTTAAGGGAGCCGAAACGATGAGACAGAAAGGAGCTACAGCCATGTTCTGGAATCGAGGCACACAAACCGATAGGCACGCAGAGCGGATCAGGAAGACTTTCGCCCGGTGTGCTTCCTCTTTCGAGGGAGAGGCCCGGACCGCGGCCAGCATGGCACGGGAACAGATGTCAAAGCACGGGTTCCGCTTTGAGGACCTGACCGAAGGCCAAACGGCATCCGAGAGAGAAATCCTGGAGAAGAACTTCCGCCGGGCTCAACGCTTTTGGGCAGGGCAGGACGAACGCGACAAGGCCCGAGTCCTCGGAGCACTCGCAGCCGATCCGGTTCACATCGACGCGCTGGCACACTCCCTGGAGATGGACGTCTCACGGTTGAGCGGTCTGTTGCTCGAATTGGAATTGCTCGGGACGGTTCGCCAGCATCCGGGGAAATACTTCTCGCTCCGGGTCGAAACGGAAACGCCTGGACAGGATCGCAGGGCACGGACCAAGACCGAGGGGAAACAGAGACAAAGACGAGAGCACACCGGAGACGCGCGCCAGGCGGCAGAAAAGGTTTGGGTCGCCCCCTTTTATACCCGCCGCAACGGAACGCGCGTCAAGGGGCACTGGCGGGCCGTCAAGGGCCACGGCAGACCGAAGACCCGCCAAGAATTCACCGGGCCGCGTGAGGGATTCATTTGGATCGAGTCCTACACCCGCGGCGATGGTGTCCGGGTCGCCGGTCACTACCGAAAACAGCGCAAAGCCACACAGCAAAAAGCTTAGAGCCGCGTAACACGCGTGAGTGAACACGAAAACGCTCCAGTCTCGACCGGGAGAAGTGCGAAGCCTGTGCGAAGTACCTCATGGGTACCTGCGGGTACTCAGGGAATCCTGTGTCTGAAATGGAGCATTGCCCTCGTATCGTCCAAGGGCGCGGTGTCGAGACAGCGAGTCACCCCAGGAGATCGTCATGAACGCATACTCTAGGCCCTTTTACTCTGTGGTTTGCGCTTGTGATTTGGGCCTAATACCGCCCAAAAAGAGAAGAATCAAGAGAGTGACGAATCAATGAACGAAAGCCTTGTTTGGTGCGGGAGGCACACGCCACCCGACAACGCCACGCCCACGGCCAAAATCAACTCACAGGAGGACGAGATGAAAAGCAAATTCTCGGCAACCATGAAAGACGACCACTTGGTTGTAGAACTTAATCTGAGCAACCTTTCCTTGGAGAGCGTTGACGGCTTCCACATCTACGTGCCGGATGACTTTGCACCCATAGATATGAGCGACCCTTGGGAGAGGTTCGTCATCGATATCTACGGGGTCCCCAAGCGTTCAACCACAGCGCTCACAAGCGGTGATGCCGCGAGGTAGGCCATGGCGCTTCTTCAGAATGTCGAAATAGAGGTCACGACCGACGACGTCTTGCTTATCAGGTGTGATCTCAAGAAGGAGTTGGGGCCGTCAGGTTCTGGACGATCGTGTCTTATCGCGACGAGTGCGGGCAATTTTCCACTGTATAAAGACAATCGGCCTCATCCAAAGGGAATTGTCGTGAATCTGAATGTCTCGCGTGCCTGGACTGTCGAAGAAAAGCTCCATGGTTGGCACCCTCCGACATGATGTAACCGTGCGGTCCAGCCAGGACACCACCGCCACAACCGGGCTCCAGGACAGGCAGATGAGGTTATCTTGCTGAGATTTCAACCAAAACCCGGATTCGGTCCGTTCAGAACTTTCGGAATGAAACGAGAGCGCGCACGTACGCTTATCCGCTCTTTTGCGATGGTTCACAAGGCGAGTAAGGGCCTGGAAAAGGAGGGTTTAACCGATATCCACGCCCAAATCGAGGGGGTATAACCGATATGGCCGGCGGACTTTCAGATTTGCAGAAGAAAATCTTGGAAATTGCGTTTCGGGGTTACTTGCAGGACCCGAGAGCGGACGCCTTCGATGCGGAAATTCTACAGGACCATTTCGGATGGTCTCCCTCGCGGCAGATCCGGGAAGATCCCTGTGCGCCGGTTTTCAGCAAGCAGGCCATAGGGCCGAGGCGATACAATTCCTGCATGGCTTCTGTCTCTCGGTCAATCAGCCGGTTGGAGGATCGGGGTTTGATTCGGCGGTTCAAAGGATTCACTCAGCAATGGTCTGGTGTGAAGCTCACAGTCTCCGGTGTACGAGTGGCCGGCGAGCTATCGACCAAACCGCCCGAGAAGACTTAACCGATACGTAGGAGCGAGAATAGGAGCGGGCTTTATGGACGTGAACCCATTGATACTTGAAGGCACTCTCCGGGGTTGCATGAGCGTGTTGGAAAGCATCCGCAATTCCGACCAGTGGGCCCATCTCCCTCCGGACGTCAAGGATGATCTCAGCATGGCAATCAGGGAAGCACGGGAATCCCTGGGCGAATCGCCGTCAGAATGCGAGGAAGGGGCATGTCGAATCTGAAGAAAAGCAGTGAGCACATCGGATGCGGTCACCGGATCGGCAAGACCTGGGTTCCGTGTTCCTTTTTCGCAGAAGGCTGTGTGCTCCGCTTTCCGGGGCCTGAGAGCTGCGAGCCCCGAAAGAGAGGCCGGTATTGGAGAGGCGAGATTGATGCCGCTTTCGGCAGAAAGCCCGTGGATCGAGAAGCCGACGCGGAATGAATGACGAAAAGTAGACCATGGAATTCGTTAAACCCGAAGACCTTGCACGGCAACTTGGCAAATCGAAGCGGTGGGTTTATTCTCACGCCGAAGAGCTTGGTGCGTTCAAGATCGGAGGGTCATGGTTTTTCCCGGAGGAGGGTCTGAGAGATGCCTACGAGAGACAAGTCCAGGAACGGCTGGCGCGGTCAAGTCAAGTGGCGCGGAAAAGTGTACCGCCACGACTTCAAGACCAGAAAGGATGCCGTCGAGTGGGAGGCCAAAACAAAAGCACAGTTGGCAAATCAGCCCCAGACTCAAACGCAGATCGTCACGGACTTGGGGACCTTCTGCAATGAGTATCTTGACAACGCTCGTCTTCGTTGCGTCCCCCACACCTACGCCAAAAAGCAAAGAATCTGTCGTCGCTTCCTGGCCTATGTGGGCAACATCCCGGTTGAGGACGTGACCCCAAAGCTCGCGCAGGACTATCTTAACGAGCAGGCCGAGACCCGGTCAGTCGGTTGCTATAACGACGACTATGCGCACTTGCGGGCCGCGTGGTCATGGGGAATGAGAATCTTGGACCTGCCCACAAATCCATTTGCCAAGATCGGGCGGCTACCCGAGGAGCACAGGCCCCAGTACACCCCGACGACCGAGGAGATTCTGCGAGTCCTGGCGGTTGCAAACCGAGAGGAACGGGTATTTTTGAACGCGTACCTGATGACGGGGGCGCGCAAATCCGAAATCTTCCGCTGGACCTGGCATGATGACGTGAACTTTGAGCAGCGCAAGGTGAGGCTCGGCACCCGGAAAACCCGAGGCGGGAGCATGTCTTATGAGTGGTTGCCAATGGGAGATGAACTGTACGAGACGCTTTGGGGATCGTGGCGGAATCGTCCGATCAGGAATTCCCCCTACGTATTCCCCTCGACGCACCCCCGCTTTTACGGGAAGCCCTACGTTGCCCGGCACCACTTTGTGAAGGATCTGTGCCAAAGGGCCAGGGTAACCGTGTTCAATTACCACGCTCTCCGTCGATATGTCGCTTCCGTTCTGGCAGACGAGCACAAGATATCGAGCAAAACAATTCAGCGGGTCCTGCGTCATAAAAACTTGTCCACGACCGAGAGGTACATTAAAAAGATCAACGAGGATTTGCAATCGACCATGAACCTCTTGGGGAAAAAGGGCATCCAAGAGGGGCACCCAAAGGACGGAAGCGAAGTAGGAAATAAGTCGTAAGACACTGATATCAGAATATAGATTTTCAGGAGATAAGTGCAATGTCGGGTCACAATAAATGGAGCACCATTAAGCATAAGAAGGGCGCCGCGGACGCCAAAAGGGGAAAGCTCTTTTCCAAACTGATCAAGGAGATCACCGTCGCGGCTCGCATGGGAGGAGGCGACATAGAATCTAACCCGCGGCTCAGGCAGGCCGTGAGCGCGGCTCGTGCGGCGAATATGCCAAAGGATAACATCTCACGGGCCATAAAGCGCGGAACCGGTGAAATAGCGGGTGCACAGTACGAGGAGGTGGTGTACGAGGGGTACGGCCCGGGCGGAGTAGCGGTTCTCGTTGAGGTCCTGACGGACAACAAGAACCGAACGGTCGCTGCGGTCCGAAACATCTTCGACAAATACAGCGGGAACCTTGGTGAAAGCGGGTGCGTCTCCTGGATGTTCGACAAGAAGGGCCTGGTTGTCATCGGTTCCGAGGGACTAACCGAAGATGACGTGATGGAACTCGCCCTGGACGCGGGAGCCGAGGACGTGAAGAGCGAAGAGGATACCTTTGAGATATACACCGATCCGGGTGATTTCGAGACAGTACGATCTGCAGTGGAAGAAAAGGGTTGGAAGATCGAACTCGCGGAAGTGACCATGGTTCCTCAGAATACCGTGAAGCTCGATGGTAAGAAGGCCGTGCAGATGCTCAAGATGATGGACGCTCTCGATGACAACGAAGACCTCCAAAAGGTGTACGCCAACTTCGACATCTCGGAGGAAGAGATGATGAAGGCGTCGGCCTAGAAGGCCTTCACGCCGGCAGTTCCTTCACGGCGCTTCTCCTGACAAAGAACTGGAAAGAATTGATGATCGGTAGTATACAGACCCCGCCGACCCTCCGGGAAGACCTGGCTCATGAGGCGTCCGTCCGTCCACATCCTTTTCGTGAGGAAGTTGCCTTTTGAGGTACACGGTACTCGGACCCGGGGATATGCCGGAGCAAGAATCTGCGAGAGGTCTGGGAACGATGATAATCATCGGAGTTGACCCGGGAAGCACCGCCACAGGGTACGGGCTTGTCTGGAAGAATGGGACCCATTCCTCCCACGTGGCCAGCGGTGTGATTCGGGCTTCGCGGATGGCCTCCCAATCGAAAAGAATCTGGGAGATCTTCAACAAGCTCGAGCGTGTCGTCAGGGAACACCGACCGGACATCATGGTTGTGGAGTCGCTCTTTCATTCGGCCAACAGCCAGAGCTTGATGAAACTGAGTCAGGTCCGCGGGGCGATTCTCCTCCTCGGGGAGTTGCACGGTATGGAGATCTTTGAGTACTCACCGATGGAGATAAAGAAAGGGCTCACCGGCTACGGAAGGGCGGAGAAGGAACAGATAGTTTTCATGGTCTCCCAGATCCTGGGTCTCACCACACTCAAGAGCTCGGACCAGGCCGACGCGCTGGCGATGGCGCTCTACCACTCTCATTTGTCGCTGCCTCAGAGGGCCGCCCAATGATCGCATCGTTGCGGGGAAAGGTAATTTCCAGGGATACGAATCGGGTCATCGTGGATGTCCGCGGCGTGGGGTACGACGTGGCGGTCACCCTCACTACGATGACGGCGCTGCCTGATGACGGAGAGGTCTTCTTCCACATTCACACTGCGCTTCGGGAGAATTCCCTGGAACTCTACGGATTTGTTGAGCAACAGGAGAAGGCTCTCTTCGAGATGCTCCTGGGGGTCACGGGGATCGGTCCCAGGTTGGGGATCACGATACTCTCGGGGATTTCGGCCGACCACTTTCAGCGGGCCGTTCTCCAGGGTGATTTCCGGCGACTTACCGCGATTCCCGGAATAGGGAGGAAGTCTGCCGAGCGGATTATCCTGGAACTGAAAGAAAAGATTGGGAAACTCGGAATCCCCGTCGGAGCTCCACCGGCCAAGGGTGCAAGTGCCGGCATCGAGGACGATCTTGTCTCTTCCCTTGAGAATCTCGGGTACAAGGTCCGGGATGCGCGAGCCGCCGCCCGACGGGTTCTCAATGACGGACGACCGGGGCTGTCTTTAGCCGAGGCAGTCCGGTGGGCGCTCAAAGAACTCAACAAATGAGTTGACCCCTTCCCGATCCGAACGTCCCACTTTCAAAGCGACCTCGAATGAGGTTTTCCCTTTCGGACAGTCTTCGGACTCGTCTATAATGTGAATCTACAGAAAAATGGAGTCGGCTCTGATCGCACGCATTCCGAGACCGAGACGGGATGCGCTGAGGGGCCCGTTTCGGGTCTTCCCATCAGCCATGCGGAGGAGAGAGAAGGGGAGAAGGGATGAAGTTCCTTATTATCGGAGGGGATGCAGCAGGGATGAGCGCAGCCTCCCGGGCGAAGCGGAACGACCCGTCCATGGACGTGGTGGTGCTGGAGCAGACCAACGACGTTTCCTACTCAGCCTGCGGGATGCCCTACAACATTGGCGATCCGCAGCGGCAGATGGATGACCTCGTCGTGAGGAGGGCCGAAGTATTCAGGGAGAAGCAGAACATCGACCTCAGACTCGGCCGGCGTGCTGAGAAGATAGATCGCAAGGCAAAGACCGTCAGTGGGAAAACATCCGACGGGGAAAGCTTCGAGTTCCCCTACAGCAAGCTGCTTATAGCCACAGGCGCCCGGCCGATCGTCCCGGACATACCGGGGAAGGATCTTCCCGGTGTCATGGCGCTGAAATCACTGGAGAGTGGGCGCAGGATCAAGGATTACCTGGTGGCAAGGAAGGTCGAGCACGTGGTGATCGTAGGCATGGGCTACATCGGCCTGGAAATGGCCGAGGCCTTTCGTGAGCGATCTCTCAAGGTGGAAATGTGCAAGAGGCGGCACAGGTTGCTCCCCGGGATGCCTGAAGAGATGGCGCAGGTCGTGCAGCAGGAACTGGAAGATCAAGGCGTGAAGCTCCATTTCGGGGCCGGAGCCTCGGCAATCGAAGATGCTTCAGCAGGTTTGGCAGTTATCCTCGACTCAGGTGAGCGTATTACCACGGACATGGTGCTCCTGGCGGCCGGGGTGAGGCCCAATTCCGAGATTGCGGCCGACGCGGGACTGGAACTGGGGCCGAATGGCGCCATAGCGGTGGATCGGTCCTTGCACACGTCCGATCCGGACATCTTCGCGGCCGGGGACTGTGCGGACGCATTCGACATCATGACGGGAGAACGAGTCTGGGTACCGCTCGCCCTGCGAGCGAACCGGGCTGGATGGGCGGTTGCGGACAATGTTCTGGGCAATTCAGTTGAACTTCCCGGCATTGTGGGCACGGCCGTGTTCAAAGTATTCGATCAGCAGGTGGCTCGAACCGGCTTGAATCTGGACAGGGCACGGGCCGCGGGCTTCGATCCCGTGGAGAATTCCATTAAGAGCCGGTCCAGGGCCCACGGCCACCCCGGAAACGCGACGATTCACGTGTCCCTGGTGGGAGACAAGAAATCAGGAAGACTTCTCGGAGCCCAGATCGTAGGCAAGGACGGCGCGGCTCACCGGATCGACGCGGTAGCCGTGGCGCTTCACGCGGGGATGAGTGTGGCGGATTTCGCGCAATGTGACATGGCGTACGCACCTCCGTTTTCACCGGTATGGGATCCCCTGCTCACCGCGGCCAACCAATTGCTCAGGCGGTTGGGATGATGTCGAGGCCCTCGACTGAAATGGATCGGCATGACCCGTCCCTCCAACAACAGAGATCCCCATCATCGGAACGAGCGGTGGATTGTGTCCGATCTCTTCGGCATGATCTCGCTCGACTTCCTCGTGAGCGGGGAGGCCCACGCGTGTCCCTACCTCCCGGGCAAGGAAGCAGCGGAAGAGGCATTCGCTGCCGACGAGTTTCCCCCGGAACTGTACCACGACTTCATGGATCATGGGTTTCGGCGGTCCGGACACATCTTCTACCGGCCCGCGTGCAGGGACTGCGCGGAATGCAGGCCTCTGAGAGTGAGCACATCCCAGTTTCGCCCATTCAAGTCCTTTCGTCGGGTGCTCAGGAAGAATGAGGACGCCTCCGTAAGCACGGGGATTCCCCACCTGACCGATGAGAAGCTGCGGATCTACGCGGATTACCTTACCCTTCAACACGCCCCCGCGAAAGAGACGTCGGAGGACGACCTCACCCGTTTTCTCTACCGATCGCCGGTGCTGACGTTGGAGTTCGAGTACAGGGTTCGGGGACGACTGATGGCCGTGGGAATCGTGGATGCCTGTACGCGATCCGTCTCGAGTGTGTACACCTTTTTTGATCCGGAATTCTCTGATAGAAGTCCCGGGACCTTTTCGGCCCTGCACGAGATCATCTTTTGTCGTGAGCGGGCAATTCCGTACTATTACCTCGGATTCTTCGTGGCGGACTGTCCTTCTATGAATTACAAGAAACGGTTCCGCCCCTATGAGATCCTGACGCCGGAGGGCGACTGGGTCTCTCCGTAGAGGGACTCTCCGGGACGCTTTCCCGGCACACCACCCGGAATTGTCTCGGAGTGTGGACTGATGGGCAGACACGGGGATGATTGACGGCTGAGTCAGAAATTACTATAACTATAAAGAGAATAAAGAACGAAACGAAATTGTGAGGAGAAGCGAGAGGCCTGAGACCATGACCCGAGAAGACGAAATCAGAAGCGCAAATATACCGGACGCAAAAGAGATCGAGAAAGAGATAAATGAGTTTCTGTCGAACAAGTACGGAAACAAAATCCGCGTAATGGGGACTCAGATCGGGCCTTGGCCCGGAGCGGTCGAATCTGAAGGTGGCCAGGAAGTCACTGAGGACACGGACGCCTCTGTGACACGTTTCGACATGAAGCCTGCCGAACTGCATGATTACCTGGATCGGTTCGTAATCCGCCAGGACGACGCCAAAGAGATTCTCTCGACCAAGATCTGCACGCATTTCAATAGGATCAGATACTTCCACGAGAAGGGAGACTACGAGGAGCAGGAAGGAATCGGTAGGATCAAGAGCAACATCATCCTGATCGGACCTACCGGTGTGGGCAAGACGTACCTGATCAAGCTCATTGCACGGAAACTCGGGGTGCCCTTTGTGAAAGGCGATGCCACCAAGTTCACCGAGACCGGGTACGTGGGGGGCGATGTGGAGGACCTGGTCCGCGACCTCGTTCAAGAGGCGGACGGAGATATAGAAAAAGCACAATACGGTATCATCTATGTCGATGAAATTGACAAGATCGCGTCGGCAAACAATGTCCTCGGCCTGGACGTCTCCCGGACCGGCGTCCAACGCAATCTGCTCAAGCCCATGGAGGAGACGGAAGTTGACCTGAAGGTCCCCCACGATCCCGTTTCCATGATGGAGGCCGCGGCTCATTTCCAGAAGACCGGCAAACGACTCAAACGAACGGTCAATACCCGGAACATCCTGTTCATCGTCTCCGGGGCCTTCAACGCACTCGAGGAGATCATCTCCAAGAGGTTGGAACGGGGAGGCTTGGGCTTCGGCGCGGCGCTCAAAGAAAAGGAGGAGAGGAACGAACTCTTCCGAGAGGTAAGGCCCGAGGATCTCATCGCGTACGGCTTCGAATCCGAGTTCGTGGGGAGGCTCCCGGTGATTTCGGTGCTCGATGATCTGGATGAGGAGGATCTTTTCAAGATTCTCAAGAATCGGTACTCCTCCGTCGTGACCGCGAAGAAGCAGGACTTCAAGTCGTACGGCATTGACATTCGTTTCACCGACGAGGCTCTGCGAGCGATTGCGCGGCTTGCACACCTGGAGAAGACGGGAGCACGCGCGCTGATTAGCGTTATTGAGCGGGTTCTCGTAGGGTTCGAACGTGTGCTTCCTTCTACGGACGTGGATCGATTCACCGTCACCCGGGAAGTTGTCGAGAATCCGAGAGCGATGCTCGAGGAGATCGTAGACAACGAACTCCACCCCTCGCGATGTGAACAGTTCGATGAAGTCGACAAACAGGAGAGAAGAGAACTGCTCGCGGAAATGGAATCCCGTGCGAGCGAGTTTGAGGCACGCTTCGGTAGACGGCTGGACGGATGGGCCCTGGAGGCAGTCATTGACGCTTCGGTGGAGGAAGGTGTCGGGGTCGAAAGCGTGTATCAGCGGTTCTTCAAGGTGGAAGACGCTATCCGCTCCTTTGAAAGGGAGTTCAAGGCCCTCTACGGGTTGAAGATCCGCTTTTCCGACGAGGCCATGCAAGAGTTGATAGCGCGGGTCCTGACCGGTTCGGAAGAGGCCCTCATCGTTTGCCGCAAGATCTTCCAGAACTATCACCACGGATTGAAGCTCGTCATGGAGCGGACAGGAAAGACGGAATTCACTATCCCGAGAGAGGCTATCCAGAATCCCGAAAAGTTCCTCAACGAGACGATCCAGTTGACCTACCGCCAGGGCGGAAGCGCGAAGGAGCAACCATCTGACAGCAGTGCGTTATCAGAGACGTGACCTCGACCGCCTACTTTCAAGATCCTCTCGCATCTCCTTTCCAAGGAGGGCGGGATCGCTTCTAGGAGACGGACGCGCTGGGATCGGGATATTGCCGATTCGAAAGCGATTCCTATAAGGCGGCAGCGCATACGAATTGGCGAATATCCTACGCGTCGTTTGCGACCCTTCCTTTGAGATGGATTCAGACGCCCCTCAAAAAAAGAGCCCGGCCATGTGCCGGGCTCTGGAGTTCTGGCTTTACGATCCGCGTCCCCTCACTCCAGGAGTCGATTCCTATTCTTGTCGAGGAGACGCCGTTGGTTCGCCGCAGCATTGGTCGGCGGGAGGAAGATCTCCTTCAGCGTAGACCAGATTCCTCCGCTTGACGACTGCTGCTGAGGCTGCTGTATCTGCAGGGGAGTAGCCCGGGAGGGGGGCGCTTGGGCGACCGGATACCCCTGCTGCGTTACCTGCTGGGGATACTGCGGCTGCTGGACAGGTTGCTGGTACTGAGGCTGGGCCGGGGGCGGCGGGTACTGCGGCTGACCGGGCTGCGGGTAGGCCGCGGCGGGCTGGGCTGGAGCTGGCGCGGCTCCTCCACGGGCCTGGCGTGCTCCGCCACCGCTTTGCCCGGAGACACCCATCATTTCATAGTATCTCTGCTGGGCCTCTCTCAGCTTCGCATAGGCTTCCTTAATTGCCTTTCGCCGATATTCCTCTTGAAAGGCTTGCCGCTTGGCTTCCTCTTCCTGCATCTTGTTCTGAGCTTGTTCGTAGATGTCCCGGGCCTGCTGGAGTTCCTGCATGGCGGCCTGCTGCTTCGCAGCCATCTCGGCTGCCCTTTGTCGTGCTACTGCTCTCTCGTATGCCTTTTGCCGAGCTTCCTGGAAAGCCGGATCGTTTTCGAAGGGCTGGCCACTGGCCTGCTGACCCTGATATTGCTGCTGCGCGGGCTGCTGCCCGTACTGCTGCTGTGGATACGCGTACTGCTGCCCATATTGCTGCTGTGGATACGCGTACTGCTGCCCATATTGCTGCCCGTACTGCTGCTGTGGATACGCGTACTGCTGCCCATATTGCTGCCCGTACTGCTGTTGCTGGGCTGCCTGCTGTGCCTGGTACTGCTGCGCCGCATACTGCTGCGCCTGGTACTGCTGCTGGGCCCGGGCGGCCTTTTTCTTGCCGGCACGCAGTCTCCTCTTGGGTTTTGCCGCAGCGCTCGAAACCGCAGAACTCGGCTGGGCCTGTACGGGAGCGGTCTGATAGTTCGCGTATCCTTGATTGGGAGCCTGGTAACCCTGCCCGTAACCTGAGTAGTAAGACGGACTGGAGTACATGTTGCCGGACTGTTGGGATGCCGCCGGCTTGGTCGCGGTTCCCATCGACCTCTTAGCCGGGTAGTAGCTTGTCACGGGCGGCGAGTTGGGATAGTTTCCCGTTACCGAGTAGTAGCCGCCCTGCCTTTGCATGTCGTCCAGGTAGTTTTGCCAATAAGGATAGTATCCTCCGGGCGGCATAATCCCGTTGCTCTGGGACTGGTTACCCACGAGCGACGAGGCATCGTTGTACGCGTACGGGTTGTAACCGCCGGACTGAGCCGCGCAGGGCACCGCCATCAGCAGTAGAGCCAGGGCTGAGCCCGTCAGGATCAACCAGTTTCTTGCCATTCCAGAACTCCTTTCACGACTACCGGTCCCGCGCTCCCGGCCCAAAGCCGCCTGGAAACTGTCCCCCATAAGCTGACCTTCCACCGGCATCGGCCGCGGTACGCACGTTATCATTATATCCTTTTTGTAGTAAGAAAATCAAGGAGTAAAAAAAGTTTCAAAAATTTTTTCAGATGTGATGTCAAGTACATGTCGCCCTTTGATGGAAATCCGATCCGCTCGCCGATCTATTTGACTATTTTTAGTAAATTTCTTCGGGATTTTGATTGCGGCTGCTTCGGAGAGTTCTTGATCCTGTCGTTGAAAATCTTGTTCTTCACGCGTACGGAGTTTATCATGAAGTACACGACGACCGCCTTTTCCCACTCTTTGCTGGGCGAGAATTCCGAGACTTTCTTGAGGTATTTCTCCTGGAGCTGAACGAGCGACGCCTCGTCAAAATTGAGAATCCGATCGGCAATACTCTGTAGGGATTCCTCTATGCCCATTTTCCTCCCCGACGAATCTATCGGAAACTACTCCCTCTCGTGATGGTCGTCAAGGTACAATTCAGATTCCGCCTCCGGCCTAGCTTCGACAACATCCCTGCCACGACGCGTACAGCCGGTTTTCACGCAGCTTCGACTCCCCTTTCCAGGGCACGGAGATTCATCTCACGAACCTGCTGCCTCGGGTGCTTAGTCAGTTGCTCTCGCAATTCCTCCACTGACACGGGGAATCCGTCGAGAGCCGCGGCGAAGCCGATGATCACCACATTCTCCAGTTGCACGCGACCCAATTGCCTCGCCAGGGCTGAGGCGTCAACCCGTTTGATACCGGGCTCGTCGGGCTGATCGGAGTTCTCGATGATCACACCTCCCGGTTTCAGGAAGTGCCTGTTGTTGGCCGTCTCCGCAGGATCCAGGGAGATGAGCAGGTCAGCATGCCCCTGTCTTATGAGGGGCGACGAGAAAGCTCCTATCCTCAGGTGGCTGTTGATGGATCCCCCGCGCACCGCCATTCCGTGAGTCTCTGACGAAATCACGTTGAGCCCTTTTGCAGCCGCTATCTCACCAATTTGACGCGTCAGGAAGACAATTCCCTGTCCTCCTCTGCCGCAAAGGATAATCTCCGCCATATTTAACCCTCTTTCCGTGCTATTGCCTGGGCCGGACAGATACTCACGCAGAACCCACAGCCCGCACACAGATCTTCGTTGATGTCCATGCGTTTCTCGCCCTTGACGTAATAGATCGCAGGGCACTCTAGGTCTCTCACGCAGGTCATGCAGAGGTCGCAGGATTCGCCGATCTCGAACCGATCGTCGGGGATTTCCACACCGGGCATCCGCACGCAGGGCCGCCGAGTGATAACCACGGAGACGCCGCGATTCTCCTCAAAGGAGTAGGTCTTGGCTTTATTGAATGCGGTTTGCGTCGCGTCGTGGTCATACGGATCCACAACGTCAACGAAGCCCACTCCGCATCCCTCAACCAGTTTCTCCATGTCAATAGCGGCCCCTGGGGAACCGTCGGCCAGATAATCCATGGCCGGCGTGGGCTGTCCACCGGTCATGGCCGTGGTGGCGTTGTCCATGATCACCAGAACAAAACGTGCCCGGGTGTGGACCGCGTTAATGAGCGCGGGAACCCCCGCGTGGTAAAAGGTCGAGTCGCCGATGGTGGCCACGACCCGGATTTCTCGATCGGTGACCGGGGCCTTCACCAGGCCGCCGGCCATTCCCACCGAGGCTCCCATGCAAAGACAGGTGTCAACGGCCCCCATATTGATTCCAAGCGTGTAGCAGCCGATGTCTCCCGTATAGACAGCTTCGTCGAAGACCTTCCGGATCAGGTAGAACGCGGGACGGTGGGGACACCCCGGGCAGAGAGACGGCCGTCTCGGTTTGACCTGCGGTTGCTCCCGGTGAGAGGTCTCCAGGCCGGCCGCTCGCAACACGATATCTTCCACCAACTCGGGTACCAATTCTCCCTGAGGAGGAACGGCCCCGGACATCCGCCCGATGACCTTACGCCTGTCCTGGAGCTGCAGCTCGAGCACCGGATAGGTCTCTTCAACGATCAGTGTCCTGTCATGGCTGTCCACGATCTCCTGCAGTCGCTCGGCGTGCGCGGGGAAGGGGAGGTCCACCTTGTACACGTCGATACCGGACAGGCGCTCGTCAGCCGTGATTATGTCCCGCACATGCGAGGAAACCGACCCCGAAGTGATCACCGCAAGCGACGATCCGGATCCCCCGATGATGGGCTTCGGGCTCGCTTCGGGCTCTTCCTGCACGATCGTCCGGAGCTTCTCATTGAGTTCTCCATGGAGTACGAGCCTGAACTTCGGGATTGCCGCCCATCGTGTCCAGTTCTTCTTGAACGGGCCCACGTCTGCAGGCTGCAGCGTGGTACCGAGGGTCACGTTCTGCCGCGCGTGACATACCCTGAGGCATGGACGCAAGAGCAGGGGCACTTCGTACTTCTCCGACAGCTCGAAGGCTCGGATGGCCATCTGCAGTCCTTCGGCCGGAGTGGCAGGATCGAGCACCGGAGCTTTGGCGAACCACCCGAAGAAGCGGCTGTCCTGTTCGGTCTGGCTCGAATGGGGACCGGGATCGTCCGCCACGACCACGACGAGCCCCCCTCTGACACCGAGGTACGTGGCGCTGAGAAAGGGGTCCGACGCGACGTTCAATCCGACCATCTTCATGGCCGCCATCGATCGAACTCCCGCAAGGGAGGCGCCGTACGCCACCTCGAAGGCCACCTTCTCGTTGATTGACCACTCGATGTACAGTGGGTGATCGGTCTCTTTTTTCCAACGGACCAGGGATTCGAGAACCTCGGAAGAAGGCGTCCCCGGGTAAGCCGCGGCTACTCCACAGCCTGCTTCGATCATGCCTCTGCCGATGGCCTCATTCCCCATCAGGAATCTGACGTCGTTAGTGCTGTGCTGACTCATCGCTCTGTTTTACCCAAGTGGCGCAGGAGAGTCAATCGATCTGTACCCGCAACGGTGAAACACGATAGCTTTAGACCGGTCGCGGTCTGTGTCGGAACACGATACTGCCTACGGGAGCCCCGGTGTCCATAGCTATCGGTTGGCATTTCGCCCGGAAAACGAAGAAAATCTCATGCTCATGATCACTGAGGGACTCGTAGTTGCCTTGCCCCTTGGAAATGATCAGATCGGCATGCTCGAATCGGCTTCGGAAAGAGGCCGAACAGTCGGAGAGGACCGTACCAGGTATGTCCGAGCCGTTGTCCAGCACTTCGACGAGGTCGTTGATTCCCGCGGCTTGAGCGTCCTCACGGGTCACGTCGTTTATCACCGGCCGCCCCTTTACCACGAAAGCCGTCTTCTCCCTGGGCAACTGTTCAACGAGCAAGCGGTCAAAGAAGATCTCGCCCGCGTTATCTCCCAGGTACAGGATGTCGCGCGCCCTCCCCAGTGATGCGCGAAAATTGGACAATACCTGTGACGAAATCGGTGCAGTTAAGCATTCTTCGATGGACTCGGCAATTCTCGCGGTTTCTACCGTGGCATGCACCGCGAAATCGATGATATTTCCGGCCACAGCGAGCCGAAGCGCTGTTTCCAAGGGGTCTTGGGATGCGAGAACCCGCTGCTCAAGTTCGGGGTACATTGTGAGTGCGATTCGGTTGCAGGCCTGCTTGGCCGCCCGGTACGGATCGTCGTTTCCCGTGATTACCCGTGCAATTCGTTGAATCACGCCTCCCAGGACGGGGGGCGGCAGACTCAGGTCCGCTCGAGCTATAGCGCTCAGCACTTCCCGCATAATCGAGTCGTGCACCGCCGGGTCGTCAGAGACTTGCCGGGCTGTGTCCAGAGTCTGACGGACGAGACATGATACGCATTCAAGATAGGTTTTCATTGGACCGACGGGAGGTTTCTTGCAGGAACGAGGCCCCGCACACATTTCGGAGAAAAGGCTTAACGCGGCTCGACAAGTTTAACGCTCCAGCGGTCGTCGTGTTCGTCGTACCGGAGCAGGTACGACCGACCGTCTTCTGCGAGGACCTTGAAAGACGTGCAGTTTGGCTCCTTCCAGGAGCGGAGGATTCTCCGGACCTCAAGTTCATTGCCCTGCAGGCTGAACGAAGTAGGCCTCTCGTCGGCTCTATACCCCGAGTAGCATCTGACTGACGTGTCGAGCCAATCGGTCATGCTTGAATCCGGCTCAAGGGCCCGGCTCACGGTCAAGCCCGTCGATGAAATTCGCAATCTTGCGAAAATACTCGGCGCCTCCGACCAGGTACGTGTCGTTGTGGCCTGCTCCGTCAAGGGTGACGAATTCCTTGGGTTGGTTCGCTGCCTCATGGAGTCGGCGACCAAGCTCGAATGGAACGATCTCATCGTGATTTCCGTGGAAGAAGAGCAACGGGGCCGTCACCCGCGAGATCTTGACCAGTGAGCTGAGCCTGTCACCCAGCGCGGCTCCCGCAAAGGGAAGGGGAAAGTGGACCGAGGCCATGGCAGCAAGGTCGGTGAAGGTGGACTCCAGGATCATTCCCGAACAGGGTCGCGCCGCGCCGATATGGACTGCTGCGATGCCGCCGAGGGATCGACCGAATACGACGAGTTTGGTCGATTCCGCGTCCGCCCGTTGCCGAGCGATTTCGTACGCTGCCTCGGCGTCCTGATAGAAGCCCTTTTCGGTGATCCGTCCTTCGCTCAGCCCGTATCCCCGGTAGTCGAAGATCAGGACGCTCAGCCCGAGCTCGTGAAGGCGATAGACGTTGTCCAGTCTGTGCGAGATGTTGCCCGCGTTCCCGTGGCAAAAGAGAAAGACCGCTCGACAGGGTTTCGCTGGGACGTACCAGCCGTGCAGCAGAACTCCGTCGCCGGTCTCGAACCGGACATCCTCGTATTCGAGGCCGAAATCAGCGGGCTGGGAGTCCAGGTGTCGGTCGGGGAAGAAAATCTGCCTCTCCACGAATCGATCCAATGCGTCTCCTGCAAGGCTCATCACCACCGCTCCTGCGAGCAAACAGATTGCTGACGATTTGAGCATCTTTCCGAACGTTCACGCATGATAACGAATTCCCCGGTAGTGCTCAACAGCTTTGATCAGGCCTCGAGCAGGATTCATCCGGCATCGGTTAGCCGAGCTCCATCCCCAGGAAGGGCCTATCCAGTTGCGGTGATCGAGTTTGATGACTAAATTCGGAGTAAATCGAAGTGCCGCCGCCGCTTGGGCAGCATCATCAGACGGCCGTTTGATGCGCCACCGGCGGAATAAGCGAAAAGGAGGACTTCGTGATGAGTCATTGCATAGAGCTTACACCGGACATGTTGCCGAATCGCATAACCGTAGACACCGAGACAACAGATATGGATCTTATGACGGCGAAATCAATTGCCGACGAGAAGATAAAGGGCTTTACGTCCGATCCTTTCCTGCTTGCCTGGTTCGACAGGAAGGCCGGCAAATATTCACCCGATGTTGAATGCTGTGATTACGGCAAGCCGGCATGGCTAGTCTACGCGGAATCGCGCGGCGGGGGCATGTCCGTAGACATAAACGATCAGGAGTACGTATTTGTCTACGCGGCCGGGGAGTGCTTCCCGTGAGGCGGAAAGAGCAACCGGTCCCATTGGTGAACAGCGCGGCCCATGCAACGGCCCGAAATAAGCCGACGTGAAACTGGACCACTGATCGATCGTCGGGAAGAGCTTTTGGCCCGCGTCCTGGACACGTGTTCAGACCGCGAGAAAAGCCCTTCCCGGTGATCTCTTCAATCGGGGATCGCTGCGGCGGCCGTTGTGTCGCCTCGGCGGTCTTCTGGGGAATCTCCCATCAGAATCCTGAAAGCGACAGGCGTAAAACGATCTTGAACGTCAAGATCCTCCGCCAGGGAGACTGCCTCACCGAATCTTGATCCGGGATTTACCTTCCGATTGCTTTCCTTGACTCCGTCCTTGAACATTTTCTTCTCCTTTCTTTCAGATCATCTTCACCGTCGAGTTTCGCATGCAAGACAGGTCGATCTTTCCCGGCGTACACGCGAAAAGGCCATGAGCGGTCTGCCCATGGCCTTTATTTCCTATTCTTTGTCTCTTCCGGATTCCTAGGAATCGCACCTCACACCAAGGCAGACCACCCTCATTGCATTACGCCACCACCACCAGTTGAGGGTTCTGCCTATCATGAGAATCACGATCTCCGTTTACGTAACCTAAAGGAAATTGGGCACCGTGTCAAGTACTTCCGCCATTGGGGAACAAGTCCTTTGTTGAACGGCACGCGGGATCACCGTAATCCTGTCATTGGGACGTGACGAAGCAATCTCAGTCCCCGCCGTCTTCGAGGCAGCTTTCTCGGTTCGAGCCCGGAGTCGCAATGAATGTTTCCGAGGGAGATCCCTGCCTGCCGCGGCGGCATGAAAGAACCTTCTCGCACGACTTCATTCTTTCAAAGCGATCTCGTATCGAGTACCCTGTAGTTCACTCCCCCTGACTTTTAACTGTCGTGTGTCCGTGATCGGAGGTTGGATATTCATGAGCAAGATCGCCCGCATCGAACTCTTTCACGTAGCCGTTCCATTGCCTGCGACCTTTTACCCGAGTTGGATTCCCGGCTTTCCGCAGAGCGAGAACCGATTCACGCTCATCAAAGTGATCACCGATGACGGTATCGAAGGGTTCAGCGCCGGACCCGCGATGGGAAAGGAGCGGTCCGGTCTCGGCGAACTGCTGGGTCCGTACCTGCTCGGCGAAGAGGCAACGGACATCGGGCTCATTCAGCAACGACTGCGGGAAGTGTCCTATCTTGGCTGGCGCAACTACTGGATAGAACCAGCTTTCTGGGACATCAAAGGTAAGATGGAAGGCAAACCGGTTTGCGAATTGCTCGGTGGCAAACCGTGCAAGGTGGACCTCTATGCCTCCACCGGCGAAGTCAAAACTCCCGAGCAGAGGATCGAAGAGGCCGAAGCACGCTATTCAGAGGGTTTTCGAAACATAAAGCTTCGGGTGCACGACTTTGACGAGGCGGTCGACGTCAGGCACGTCGTTGAGACGGCCAAGGCCGTTGGAGACAGGATGAAGATCGGCGTAGATGCGAATCAGGGCTGGCGGGTCACGGTGATCGGAGATGCTCCGCTGTGGGATCTTGACCGTGCCAAGAGATTTGCAGACGCGTGTGCGGATGCCGGTGTCGCGTGGATCGAAGAGCCTTTGCCGATGGATGCATACGAGGACCTCACCGCGCTCGGCGACTACAGCCGGGTGCCTGTAGCCGGGGGAGAGCTGCACAGCTCGGGACTACCGGAACTCAAGATGATGATTGAGCGTCGGTGCTACAAAATCTTCCAGCCGGACGCGATCTTCGCCGGGGGAATCGCCCAGACCTTCGAGGTGACCAGGCTATGCAGGCAGCATGGGCTGATCTACACGCCCCACACCTGGACCAACGGCATCGGCATGGCCGTCAACCTGCAGATCTTCGCCGCAAGCGGCTTTGCCGAGGAAAAGGAGATGGAATACCCCTACAACCCGCCGGCATGGGTGGTCGAGGCGCGAGACGCAATCCTCGAAGAGCCCTTTGTTCACGACCACGGAGTGCTCGAGACGCCGACTCGCCCTGGCCTCGGCTTCACGATCAACAAGCAGGTCCTGCGAAAGCACGGACAGCGCTTCTTCTCCATGGATCGCAAACGTCTGATCTGGTGGTCCCTCCGCAACCGTGGTATCAAAGTCTCCAAAGAAATCGACCACGTGCGCAAGCGCAAAGCAACCAAAGGAATTTCGTAACAACGGTTCACGTTTTGTACAGATTAACCGGGGAGGGCCTTCCTGCAAGAGCCCTTCCCCGGCTCATTGTTGCCTTTTGGAGCCCTCGTCACGGGGGGCGGTGTTACCGGCCTCAACCACCGGCAGCCTCACGCCACTCCGCGTCGACAAAATCATCACCGCCACCCGGACCGGCGTTGGTTCCGCAGGTTCCGCCCGCGCAGCCTCCTGTCTGGGCCCCCTGATACCCCGCCTGTCCCGGTCCGTGGGCTGACTGTCCGTACAGGTTCTGGGCCATCTGGTGCGAGGCGCTGTTTAATGTATCAATGGACGAACGGATTCGCTCCAGGTCACCCGACTCCATGGCATCCTTGGCCTGCTGAATCGCGCTCTCGACCGCGGTGACGTCCGCGGGGTTGAGTTTGTCGCGGTTCTCGGAAAGAAGCTTCTCGAGACTGTAGGCCAGCGAGTCAGCCTGATTTCTCGCGTCGATCACTTCTCGTTTGCGCCGGTCTTCGGTCGCGTTTCGTTCCGCGTCCCGGACCATCCGTTGGATCTCATCCTCGCCAAGACCGCTGGACGCGGTGATGGTTATCTCCTGCTGCCGGCCTGTTCCGCGGTCCTTGGCAGAGACGTTCACGATGCCATTGGCGTCGATGTCAAAGCTCACCTCGATCTGGGGAACTCCCCGGGGCGCAGGCGGTATGCCGGCGAGATGGAATCTCCCGAGCGTTCTGTTGTCCGCTGCCATTTCGCGTTCTCCCTGGAGCACGTGGACTTCCACGGAATCCTGCCCATCCGCTGCAGTGGTGAAGACCTCGTTCTTGTGCGTGGGAATCGTGGTGTTGCGCTCGATAAGCCTGGTCATGACACCACCGAGCGTTTCGATTCCGAGCGACAGGGGTGTAACGTCGAGAAGGAGAACATCCTTCACGTCCCCGGAGAGGACGGCCCCCTGGATCGCCGCGCCCATGGCGACAACTTCGTCGGGATTCACGCCCTTGTGAGGGTCTTTGCCGAAGAATGCCCGGACCCGCTCGACGACCGTGGGGATCCTCGTCGATCCACCCACTAGGACCACCTCATTGATATCCGACGGGTTGAGTCCTGCATCTGCAACCGCCTTCCGACACGGCTCAAGGGTCTTTTCCACCAGATCCTCGATGAGTCCTTCGAACTTGCCCCGGGTAAGCTTCATGGTCAGATGTTTCGGACCGGACGCGTCCGCGGTGACAAAGGGCAGGTTGATGTCGGTCTCCATGGCCGAAGAGAGTTCGCACTTGGCCTTTTCCGCGGCTTCCTTTAGCCTCTGAAGGGCCATCTTGTCCTTTGACAGATCGATGCCCTGCTCTTTCTTGAACTCGTCCACCATCCACTCGATCACTCTCTGATCCAGGTCATCGCCGCCGAGGCGGGTGTTGCCGTTGGTCGATTTGACTTCGACGACTCCGTCGCCCACCTCGAGGATGGAGATGTCGAAGGTCCCTCCTCCAAAGTCGAAGACCGCGATCAGTTCATTCTTCTTTTTGTCCAACCCGTAAGCGAGAGCCGCCGCGGTTGGTTCGTTGATGATCCGCTTGACTACAAGTCCTGCGATGCGTCCGGCGTCCTTGGTAGCCTGGCGCTGCGCGTCATTGAAATAGGCGGGGACAGTAATAACCGCATCGGTTAACTTCTCGTTCAGGTACTCTTCGGCCGATTTCTTCAGCTTCTGCAGGACCGCGGCCGAGATCTCCGGTGGGGAATACTCTTTTCCTTCCACTTCGATCCGGACTTCGCCCTGGGGCCCCTTGACGAGCCTATAGGGTACGGCCCGCAATTCCTCGCCCATTTCATCATATCTTCGGCCCATGAAACGTTTGATGGACGATACGGTTCGATGGGGATTGGTGACGGCCTGGCGCTTGGCAACCTGGCCGACAAGACGCTCGCCCTTGTCGGTGAAAGCCACCACTGACGGAGTCGTGCGGCTCCCCTCCTCATTGACGATGACCACCGGTGATTTATCCTCCATAACAGCGACAACTGAGTTGGTTGTTCCGAGATCGATTCCTATGGTTTTGGCCATGGTGACCACCTCCTACGTTTTTGGCATGACGCCCTCGAGTTTACCAAATAGGTAATCACTCCTTCCAAGGTGTCAAGGGGAGGGCGGTCCTGTTTCCGCATAGACCAGGGGTCATCGGATTCGGACACAGGTCGTTGTCGAAGTGAATCCGAGAGAATGGGCCAATCCAGTCAGAATCCTTGACTTGCACAGTGAAACTGTGCTAATAATTGTCGTAGTTTCAAAGTATTGGGATTGGCACCTAGACAAAGGGTAACGTTCTATGCTCATCAAGTTCTGGGGAGTACACGGGAGTATTCCTCGTCCCGGACCCAAGACGATCAAATACGGTGGAAATACCCCTTGCGTGGAGGTCCGATGCCCCGGAGCCCTAATAATTTTCGATGCGGGGACCGGTATCCGAGAATTGGGCGAGGATCTTGTCCGGCGTCACACCGATTCCTCGGGAAAAAGGAGAAGAATCGAGGGATACATCTTCATTTCTCACCTCCATTGGGACCATGTCCAGGGGTTTCCCTTCTTTGTACCCGCGTTCATCCCTCACAACAGGTTCCGCGTCTACGGAGTCAAGGACATTGAGCAGAACGTGCTGCGTTCCATGCGGAACCAGATGTGTGAACCGAATTTCCCGATAACCCTTGACAAAATGGAGGCTGATGTCAGTTTCCACGATATCGCCCCAGGGGACAGGCTGACTATCGAAGAGACGACGATCCGGGTGGAGCGACTGAACCACCCGGGAGAGTGCTACGCGTTTCGATTGGAATGCGAGGGCAAATCAATGGTCTATGCCAGCGACACAGAACATGCCGACGAGATGGACCAGGTCTTGCTCGAGCTGTCACGGGACGTAAACGTACTCATTTACGACGGCATGTACGACCCGGACCAGTATCTCGGGCTTTGGGACGGACAATCACGAGAATCGTGGGGTCACAGTACCTGGGAAGCCGGAACGGAACTGGCGATGGCCGCGAACGTCAAGGAGCTGATCCTCTTTCATCACGGCAACGAGGACACACTCGTGGAGAGGATCGAAAAGAAGGCCCAGGCCAAATTCCCTCCAACCCGCGCTGCATATGAAGGCATGGAAATAGAACTGTAGGAGTAAACTGAAGACCGCGCATCACATTCCCAGTCTATTGACTTCTTCCACCCCTTTGACTTTCTTGAGAGCGTTCATGATTCTAGTGAGATGTTCGAGGTTTTTCACAGAAACCATGAAGGTACCGTGCGCGGAGTCCTCGTTGACCGTCTGCACGTTGGCTTGAACGATGTCTGAATCGTTCGAGGAGAATACCCCGCTGATGTTTGCCAGAAGGCCTACCTTGTTCTTCGCTCGAACAGCCAGCCTGACGATACGCCGGACGGCCTGATCCTCGTCCCAGTCAACATCGATGATTCTCTTGGAGTCTATGGCGAGCAGGTTTTGACAGTCAGCCTTGTGTATGGTGACCCCTCTGCCCCGAGTAATGTAGCCCCGGATCTGGTCTCCCGGAAGAGGGTTACAGCACTTGGCGAAATTGACCATCACGTCGGAAAGTCCCTGAACGCGAACTCCGCTCTTCGGGGCGCCGCGATCAGTCTTGATCGGTTTCTCCCGTTGAAGCGCGGCCTTGGCTTTCTCTCGCTCATCGGGGGGCACGAGTCTCGTTATGAGAAGCTTGGCTGAGAGTTTGCCATAGCCGATTGACGCGTACAGATCATCTTCGCTCTTGAAACTGAATTCCTCGGCGATTTTGAGGACATCGCCGCTTTTCTCTGCCTGGGCAATATCGATTCGCCACTTCTTCAACTCACGATCAGCCGCGTCTTTGCCCATTTCCACTGCGCGGTCGCGTTCCTCCCTGAGGACGAAGTGCCGGATCTTGGCCCGGGCCTTCGCTGTTCTGACATGTTTGAGCCAGTCTTTACTGGGCTTCTGATGGGCCGATGTGACAATTTCCACGATGTCGCCGGTTCTCAGCTCATATTTGAGTGGAACCATCTTGCCGTTGACCTTGGCCCCGATGCACGTATGTCCGACCTCGGTATGTATGGAATAGGCGAAATCGAGAGGCGTGGCTCCTTTGGGAAACTCTTTCACGTCGCCCTGGGGTGTAAAGACGTAAACCTCATTCGGATAGAGATCCACCCGAACGGTTTCGAAGAACTCCCGGGGATCCTCGAGATCGGTCTGCCAATCCATCAACTGTCGAAGCCATCCGATCACCTGTGCGTCCTGGGACTCGAGATGTCTGCCCTCTTTGTACGACCAGTGGGCTGCAATACCCTCTTCGGCAATGAGGTCCATCTCGTGCGTCCGGATCTGGATCTCAATCCTGCGTCCTTCGGGACCTATGACCGTGGTGTGTAGGGACTGATACCCATTTCCCTTCGGCATGGCGACATAGTCCTTGAATCTGCCGGGCACGGGGCGCCACAGAGAATGTATCAGTCCCAGCACCGCGTAGCATTCACTGACATTGTTTAGGATTATTCGGAAGGCCGTGAGATCGTGAATCTGATCGAATTCGAGGTTTTGCGTGATCATTTTTCGATGGATGCTGTAGATTTCTTTTGAACGACCTTTCGTTTCGGCGCTGATCTTGTACTGGTCGATCTTGTCTCTGATGATACGGAGAACGTTTGTGACATATTCTTTGGTGCGCTCCTGCGATTCCTCGAGGCTCTCCGCGATGATGTGGTACGTTTTCGCATCGAGGTACTTGAACGCCAGATCTTCCAGCTCAGTGCGCATCCAATAGATCCCGAGCCTCCCGGCAAGCGGGGCGAAGATTTCCATGGTCTCGCGCGATATTCTCTTCTGAGCCTCAAGCGGCATGAAGTTCAGGGTACGCATATTGTGGAGTCGATCTGCCAGTTTGATCAACAGGACGCGGATGTCCTTGGTCATCGCGAGGATCATCTTCCGGAAGCTTTCCGCTTGACGCTCCTCCTTGGACTCGAATTCAATCTTGCTGATCTTGGTGACGCCGTCGACGAGGGTGGCGATTTCTTTTCCGAAGAAACGCTCCAGATCCTCGATCGTGGTCAAGGTGTCTTCGACCGTGTCATGCAGCAGACCGGTGGCGATGGAAGCCTCGTCGAGCCTCATTTGCGCCAGGATTCGTGCCACGGCCACAGGGTGTACGAGATAAGGTTCACCGGATCTTCTGGTCTGCCCCCCATGAACCTGAGCTGAATAGACGTACGCGGCCCGGATCAACTCAAGATCTGCGCTGGGGTAGTACGATTTCACCAGATCCTGAATTTCGCTGAATCTTGGCAGCGATGTACCTGAAATGCTCATGATTGAATATTAAGACAGGAGGTTAGGGGGGTTCAAGAACCTTTCGGGCGGAATCGCAAGCTTTTCTCGTCGGGCGCTCTACCGCCGGTTCAGATTTACGTGACTTGCCGGCCGCCTGCGGCGAGGGCATGGAGACATTGTCGCGCATGAAAGACGCCCCGCTTACGTTTACGTCACCCATAGCGCCTGTCCAAGACAAGGACTGATTGCCGGTCGGGGATATACGGTCCAACCGTCGATGAGAATTTCGGACATTGTTTTGGCATGCGCTTTCATACACGCTGCCGCAGCATGCAGGCGTCAGCCGGCTCCTTTCCTTCTCGGAGCTCGCCGGGATGGCTTCTCTCCGCGTTTGCGCAGGACGGTCTTGATCGGTGATCCACCGAAATCGAACTCCTTACGGATACGATTCTCAAGGTATCGCCGGTACGAAAAATGTATTGACTCCGGATAATTGCAAAAGAACGCAAAGGTGGGGGGCGCGACACCGGGCTGGGTGAGGTAGTAAATCTTGATCCGCTTGGAATTGCGGTGCAGGCCCGGCGGATGCTCGGCCAGAATGGCTTCGAGAAGTCGGTTCAGCTCTGAGGTTGAGATTCTCGTGCGATAGCGGCGGTTCAGGTCATCGATGATGGGGAAGATCTTGCTTGCTCGCTGGCCCTTGAGCGCGGAGACCGTTAGGACGGGAGCGTGATCGATATATTTGAGCCCTCTTCGCACCTTCGCCACATACTCCAGGTGCGTGTTGCTGTCCTTTTCCAGGAGGTCCCATTTGTTCAGCACAAGGACGATGCCGCGATACTTCTCGAACGCGTACCCTGCGATTCGTGCATCCTGCTCCGTGACCGGCTCGGTGGCGTCCATGAGGAGCAGGACGATGTCCGCTCTGTCGATGCTCCGGAACGCTTTGACCACACTGTATTTCTCAACGCGGTCCACGATCCGTGAACGCCTTCGGATGCCCGCGGTGTCTATAAAGAGATACTCCTTTCCGTGGTGACGCACGATCGTGTCGATGGAATCCCTCGTGGTTCCAGGCTCCGGATTGGCCACAAGCCTTTCCCGGCCCAAAAGCAGGTTTATCAAGGTGGACTTGCCCACGTTGGGCCGTCCCACCACAGCGACCTTGACCACGGAAGCGGGAAAGAGTTCCCCCTGGATATCTGAGAGGTCCTGGACGGGCATCTCTTGGAGGAGGGCGTCGAAAAGGTCGTCCATGCCGTACCCGGTCATCGCGCTCACCGGAATAATCCTGTCCACTCCGAGGGCATAGAAATCGAACGCGAGTCCTTCCTGTTTCTCGGAATCGATCTTGTTCACCGTGTAGAAGACCCTCTTGTCGGTCTGCTCAAGGGTTCGGACGATCTCGTAATCGGAGGGAGTAACGCCGACCTTGCCGTCGCCGAGGTAGATGATGAGATCCGCTTCTTCGATTGCCACGAGAGTCTGTGTCCTCATCTGGCTCAGCATCACATCGTCCGAAGTCGGCTCAAACCCACCCGTGTCGATGACGATAAAGGACCTGTCCCGAACCGTGACCTCGGCGTAGTTGCGGTCCCGCGTGAGTCCGGGTGAGTCCTCCACAAGAGCTTTGCGCGCCCGCGCCAGCAGATTGAACATGGTAGACTTACCCACGTTCGGGCGTCCGACCAGCGCCACGATCTTCTGTGCCGTGCCTCTTGCCATGGTTCAGCTTATATCATAGGTCAGCGATTTTTCTGAATGCAGAGCCCCTCCCCGTTCGCGCGCCAGGGGGCCAGGCTCCCTCCATCTTGGAAGCCGTTCCAAAAGGGGCCGAACCGGGGTCTTTCCGGTGAGGGACCTTTATCAATGCGGTACGCCAGCCGACGTAGTGTATATGATCTTGTAATTCCGTCGTTTTTGTGGTAAGTTCATGACGCTTACACGCCGGGCATTTGGACGCGGAAGGTACTATGACATTCTCTTTAAAGGGTCTGACTGCGGTGATCCTCATAATCGCTGCAGCTATGACGCTGGGATGCGGGCTGGCTGCAAAAGGCCTCAAGTCGAGCTCCGGTACAAGCTTGGCCCCGACCGCGACGAAGGCCCGAGATAAGACCGGTTCGGCAGGACCTGTGGAAGGGAATCTACCGCCTCCGGTCCCCGAGTACAAGCCTCCTCCCCCCCCAGATGCTGACAAGGTTTCATCGGGGGTCGTCGATCTGCGCACACGCGACGAAGTGAACGAAGCCGCCCTGAAATTCGCTAAGAACTTCAAGTCAATCGTGCACATAAAGACTTGTTTTTCCAAATTGTACGGAGGCTGGTATCTCTTTTTGTACGTGAAGAAGGGCAAGAAGGTCACCTTTCGCCAGTACTCCTGGGACGCGAGTGCCAAAGAATGGGCAGTGAGCTACCACCCCATAAAGGAATTGGAAGTGGAGAACGTCGAACAGCACCTCAAAGGGGAAGTTGACGACGAACGATGCTTTATCCTCAAATGATGGTGGCCAAGACGGCTGAGTGCTTCCAGCCGAAAACAATGTGCATTGAAAGGAATAAGCATCACCTCGAGCCCAGCGCACTCTCAAAGGGAGAGGGGAGGGCGGAGATCCCGTCTCGCAGCGGGGGAGGAATAGGGTGAGAGCAGACCTCGAGCCGCGATCAAAGACCACTTGTTTGATCTTACATCGGTATGAAACATGATCACTGCGGGATGAGGATTTCTTCGAAGTACCGAGTCGTGCCGCAGGAAGTCGTTCCTCGCGCTCCATGAGGAGCCCCTGCGGATTATCGATCGGTGAAGGGATCAGGGGACCGCAGCTTTCCGGCCCTCGCGAGCATGTCTATCACTCTTCGCTTCATGAAGTCTGTCAGGTCCTCGCGAAAACGGACCACGCGCCCGGTTCCGTCGAGGTCCCAGGGATAGGTGAGAACGAAGGAAGTGCCGGTAGGCCAAACTTGGTGGCTTGCTCCGATTGTTATCAGCTCCCGGATCTTCTCCTCAGAACTGGCTCGCTGAAAACTCTCCACAGCTCCTCTGAACCGGCGATCCAGCTCAGTGGAGCGCATTGCGACTGCGTCCCCGTGTTCGCGCTCAAATCGGTTGATCGCGCTCATCAGGCTTGTGTCAAGTTGCTTACCGTGGTCGTAGTACCGGGAAAACGCGAAGTGGCCGATCTCGGTATCCGGGTCAGGAACGAGGAGGTTGGAGGCCACGGCCAGATCGACGACCCTTGCGTAGTAGATCCTCCACTTGTCGCCGGCGGACAGCTTGTCCACAGGGTGAATGGGGTGTGAAGATCTCATATTCTGCTGCCGAAGCGTTAAGAACTGCGTTTCTCCCCCGGATCGAGTCTATGCATGGGGGACGAGGCAATTGGGTGGCGGATTTTCATTGAACCGATCTCGTGGATGTCATATGCTGAGCGTTTATCATTATAACAGGCCGCTTATCCCGGATCAATTGACGTGACCATGACTGCATACAAGGATTCTAAGATCCAGCAATACGTCTATCATTACCGACACCTGGTCCTTCCTGCACTCGGTATGCTTGTGGGGCTGCTCGGGGGCGTTGGAGCCGTGTTCTTCCGTCACCTGATCACCCTCTTTCAAATGGTGGTTTATCAAGAATCAGGAGAGTTGAGCCAGGTCGTTTCATCTCTGCCCTGGTGGCACGTGGTCATCGGGCCCGCGATTGGTGGTTTGGTGGTCGGACCGGTCGTCTATTTCCTGGCCCGTGAGGCCAAGGGACACGGCGTGCCCGAGGTGATGAACGCGGTGGCCATCGAGGGCGGCGTGATCCGTAAACGCGTTGTCGTGGTCAAAACCCTCGCCTCGGCCATGTGCATCGGATCGGGAGGATCCGTGGGCCGTGAAGGCCCCATTGTTCAGATCGGCAGCGCGATCGGCTCCTCATTGGGCCAGATCCTTCGGGTCCCGGACGACCAGATGAGGATACTCGTAGGCTGTGGAGCCGCCGCGGGCATAGCTGCAACCTTCAATGCGCCGATTGCCGGTGCGATCTTTGCACTTGAGATCGTCCTCATCGACTTCGCGATGACAACCTTCACTCCCATTATCCTTTCATCGGTGATCGCGACCGTGGTTTCTCGGAGTCTGCTGGGCAACGCGCCGGCATTCCAAGTTCCCGCCTACGCGATGGAATCCCCGGTGGAACTGGGCCTCTATGTCGTGTTCGGTCTCATAGCGGGCCTCGTGGCGGTTGCCTTCACGGTAACGCTCTATAAGGTCGAGGACCTGTGGGACGAGTGGAAATTCCCCGAATACCTGAAAGCAGGTGTAGGCGGCCTGATGATCGGCTGCATCGGGCTCTACTTCCCGCACATCCTGGGGGTGGGGTACAGTTCCATCGGGAGCGCGCTATGGAACACGGAAATCTGGTACATCTTGCTCCTGCTTGTGCCGATCAAGATCCTCGCCTGTTCCATCACGATCGGGTCCGGTGGTTCGGGTGGGATCTTCGCTCCATCGCTTTTCATGGGAGCCATGGCGGGTGGAGCATTCGGCTTCGCGGTCAATATGCTCTTTCCGGGTTACACCGCGCAACCGGGAGCGTACGCTCTGATCGGCATGGGCGCGGTCGTGGCGGGAACGACTCACGCGCCCATCCAGGCATTCCTCATCATATTCGAGCTAACCCAGGACTACCGGATCATTCCCGCTCTCATGATCGCGTGTGTCATCGCGACGGTGGTGGCAACCAGGCTGAGAAGAGAGTCCATCTATACGATGAAGCTGATTCGTCGGGGCATCGACATCCGTGCGGGTCGCGACGTGAACCTGCTCAAGAATCTTAAGGTCGAAGACTTCATGACGGAAGATCCCGTGACCGTTTTCGAGAGGACCCCTCTTCGGCAACTGATTCACATTCTGAGGAACAGTCCGCACACATCCTTCCCCGTGACCGACGACGACAGAAATCTCGTGGGAATGCTCTCGCTCAGGGATTTTCGGCAGGCGGTCTTTGAGGACGACCTGCTCGACATTATCATTACGCGGGATCTCGCGACGATTCCGGCCATTTCCGTGACGACCGCAGACAATCTCGATACCGCGCTGACTCTCATCAACGAAAATGGCATCGAGCGGCTGCCCGTGGTTTCCGGGGAAGGACCTCCGCGGCAGCTACGGGGGATTCTCTCCCAGAGAGACATCATCAGCGGGTACAATCAGGCCCTGGAGGCACGAGGTTTGCGGGAGATGAAGCTATAGCTCGGGGCGAAACGGTTCCAGGGTGGACGGAATTCGTTGGAAACGGTCAGTGTGAGCTCAGGGAAGCCACCTTCACGACCCCCGGGATCGAGATCGGTTCGTCATCTCCGTCCGCACGATGCCGCGGTTGCCGGGGGCTCTGGCCCGGCGAACGTGAAGGTCTGGCTGTCCCTTACTTTTGTTCTATCGTGTAACAAGAGCCAAAACAATACCTGACCCCTCTAACTCCGACCAATGGACAATCAGCCGGGAAAAAGGACTGCTCGCACACTCCATTCCCTCCTGGAGCCGGTGGAGCTCTCCGGAGGGCAGGTGTCCCGCCCTGCCATTTGCCCTCTTCGCGAAATAGCAAGGACCGAACTCACGCGGACATCACTTGTGACCCGTTTGATCGCTCATTCGTCTGAGGTACCGGCAAATAAGGGCACATTTGTGGGAATCAAGGGGGCACGGACGTGAGGGTCGTTTTCAGCGAGCGACGATTCCGGCCAAAAAGTCGGCCATGAGGAAGTCAGGAAGGATTTTCTCCACGGAGCCCTTTTCCAGTACGGCCAGGGGCATTGAGGGATCCATGCAATTCGTGATGTCCTGGACCACGCCTATCCCACCGGCCTTTCGGATCCTGGAAATCCCCTCGGCGCCGTCTGTGCCGGGGCCGGAGAGCACCACACCGACGGACCTCTCGCCGACGGCCGCGGCGAGAGACGTAAACATGGTATCGATGGCTCCCTCTCCTGCTCTCTCAGGGGCCCCTTCGGAGATTCGGAATCTGACCCCGGCCTTTCCGTTCTTGCAGACGACCCTCGTGTCCTGGCCTGGGCACACATAACAGATCCCTTTTCGGGGGGACTTCAGATGCCTTGCTCCCAGCACCGGAACCGCACTGTGATCTTCCAGATAGGTGATGAAGGGTTCGACGTATCGGGACGCTGCAAGGACCACGGCAATGACGATACCCTGAAAACGGGCCGGCAATCCGGGGATGATCCTCAGCAGTGAGTAGTATCCGCCTGTTCCCGCGCCGATCCCGATCACGCGGGTTGAGGAATCGGGGGCTCCTCTTGCGTGCGCCTTGGATCGGGTATTGATCGAGGCCATTCGTACATATCGGGACTTGCCCGTTCTGATATCGGCCGCGCGTTTGACCTTGTTGATTATGTCCGACTTCTGTCCTGAGAGACTCTCGTCCTCCCTATGGGACGGCTTGGCTATCACGTCGATGGCGCCGTACTTGAAGGCGTCAAAGGTCGTCTTGGCCCCCTCCAGCGTGAGCGCGCTGATCATGACGGTCGGGATTGCATGCCTGACCATAATGTGTTTGAGCGCAGTCAGGCCGTTCATGCGAGGCATCTCTACATCGAGGGTAACCACATCAGGCTTGAGATTCTCTATCATTTCAAGCGCTTCAATGCCGTCCCTTGCCATGCCTACGACATCAATCTGTCGATCGTCTTGAAGGATCTTACTGATCTGGGTACACATAAGTCGAGAGTCGTCGACTACCAATACCCTGATTGTCCTGTTCCGGGCTCGCGTGTTCATTTACCACTTCTCTAGGAAGTACCCGCCCCTCCCAGAATCTCCCTTGCCAGTCTAATGTATGCCTTCGCCCCTGGAGACTCGATGTCGAAAACCACCACGGGGGCCTGGCGAAAAGGAACCTCGGCCACGCGTGGATCTCTGGGGATAATGGTTCTGAAGATGTGCCCTTTCAGGTACATACGGACTTCCTTGACTACCTTGATCGCAAAGCTTGCCCTCCTGTCGGCCATGGTCAGCAGGCATCCGAAAAGCTGGAGCTTTGAGTTGCTCTGTCTTTTCACCTCGAGGGCTGCCCGGAGAATACTACCTACCGTGCCCATCGAGGCGTACTCACATTGTATCGGCACGAGATACGAATCGGCGATCGTCAGAGCTGCTGCCGTAGGACTGTCTACCCTGGAGGGGCTGTCGAGAAAGATGTAGTCATAGACGGGCCTCACCTTCTCTATCAACTGAGCGAGAATCCCCAGGTGGGTGTCGAGCAGAGAGAGGAATTGATGGTCTTCTGCGGTCGTTCCGACGTTTGCAGGGAGGACGTCCAGGCGGGGGAGTCGTGGATGAACCCGATAGATGATGTCCCTTGGAGGGACCCCGTCCCGCATCAGATCCAGCAGGCCCGGATTGTCTGGTGAAGCCTCCATTCCAAAAGACTTGGCCAGTCCGCACTGGGGATCGAGCCCTATCATCAGGACCCTTTTCTGAATGGCGGAAAGACACGCCCCGAGGTTAACGGTAGTCGCTGTCTTACCGACACCGCCTTTCTGGCTGACTACGGCGATGACCTGGCCCATGGACCTTCAATCCCCTTACAAACCTTGGTGGTTCTCAGTTTCCTCGCGACGAACCGTCGCTGCGTCGCGGCTACCTGCCTGGGCGAGCTGTCTATGTCGAAGCACCACGTCTTCCACGAGTTCTGCAACGTCGAGCACGAGAGCTATGGTTCCGTCACCGAGTATCGTTGAGCCGGCTAGTCCCCGGGTTTTCCAGACGTGTTCGGCCAACGGCTTGATCACGACATCCTGCTCCCCTACCAGCTCCTCAACGGGGAACCCGAGCGTCTTGAGCCCCGTGGTGGCCAGGACCATAAATTTTTCGCTTCCAGGCTTGTGGGAGTTGGACATGTGAAAGACCTCGTCGATACGGAGAACCGGGATCGTTTGGTCCCTGAATTTTATCACTTCGAAGCCTTCTATGGTCGAGAACTCATGTTGGGCAACCTGGATTATTTCCCGCACCGAAGTTAACGGGATTGCGAATATGTGTGAACCGAACCGTATGAGAAGCGTCTGAATGATCGCCAGGGTCAACGGTATTTTTATGGAGACCCGCGATCCCTTCCCTCTGACGGAATCAATCTCAATCTGGCCATTGATTTTCTCCACATCTTTCTTCACCACGTCCATGCCGACGCCTCGACCCGACGTACGGGTCACCCTCTTACTCGTGGAAAACCCTGGAACGAAAAGGAAATTGTACACTTCCTGCGTGGAGAGATCGGAAGCCTCTCTGATGTCGATCAGTCCCATCCTGACGGCCTTGTTCCTGATTTCTTCCGAATCGATTCCTCTGCCGTCATCCTCGATATCGATAACGACCTGGTTGCCCTGAGAGTATGCGCTCAGAAGGATTGAGCCTTCTTCGTTTTTGCCGAGACTCTGCCTCGTCTTCGGGTCTTCAATCCCATGATCCACGGCGTTCCTGATCAGGTGGACCAGTGGATTGTAGATCTGTTCGATGACCCTTTTGTCGACTTCGGTGTCACCTCCCTGGACTCGGAGTTCAACGCTCTTTCCGACCCTCCGGGAGAGATCACGGATCAGCCGTGGCATTCGGTTGAAGAGCTGTCCCACCGGAAGCATCCTCAGCTTCATCACACCTTCCTGAAGGTCAGTGGCGGCTCGTCCGAGGGAAATGCTGGCCTCGCCGACTCTCAGCGTAATATCTTTGAGGGCTTGCACCTCTTTCTTCCCCACTTCCACCGCGACCGAAAGATCCCGCTGGAAGTTCTTCAGTTCGAGGGAAAGCTGCTCTACATAAGAGCGGTTCACGACGAGTTCTCCGACCTGATTGAGAAGAAGGTCGACCTTGCCCGCATCGACCCTCATGGTGCGAACCACGGGTGCCTCCTGGGCGGTCCCGCGGGGCCCCGAGAGACGATCGGGTATCTCGCGCGTGGGTTCCGGTCCGATCGAAGCCTCTTGAGGAACTTCGGCGGGGGGGGCGGCAGCGGGTGGCTCTTGGACTGCCTTCGGCAACTCAGTCGGCCCTGGAGTGGCCACCATGCGCGGACTCTCAACGGGAACAGTGATCTCGGGTTCCCGCTTAGGCGGGGGTTCGCGCACCACAGGTGGCGGCTCAAAACTTGGCGCTTCCCGCTCGACCGGTGTCGGTACGGGGCTCTCCACCGCAACCCGCGCCGGTTTTACGGTGGCTTCCAGTCGTCTGAGGAAGTCCTGAAACTCAGTCACCTTATCATCGATAAAGACGAGGTCCTTGACTGTCAGGGTATCTACGACCTCGGCCGCCCAGAGGGTCCTTTCGTACCAGTCGTCGAGGAATGCGGCCAGTTTCCGGTAATCCATATAAGACGAGGACGCTCGTATTGCCTTGATCGAATCCGCGCAGGCCTCAAGATCTGATCGCTCTACCGATCCGTCTCTTGCCTTGCCTGCCACCGGCAGAATTCGGTCAACGATTTCCCAGGCGTATGAGATGAAAATCTCGATGATTTCTCGGTCGGTTTCTTCGCCCACCGTACCGAGCTGCTGCGCGAGTTCTCCGTTGACAAAGATCTTTTCTTCCGGGGCAGCGGTCGGAGCCAGCGGTTCTGCTTCGCCGAATATGCCCTCGAACTCCTTGAGCAGTTCCTCGTCGACATCCGCCAACATGGAGCGCCCACCGGCCGGCCTTCGCCGCACCTCTTTGCGTAAGTCCGGTACGGGTTTGAACTCTTTGATGACGGCCTCGGCGATCGTACGACTCATTCCCGGAACTCGAATGAGAGAAGCCAGGTCGGCCTTTCCTAGAAGCTCCTTGGAAGTGAAGCCAGCGTCGTACAGGGCTTGAATAAGCTGGGCATCTACGTCGGCAATTCGGAGTAGCTCGTCCGCGAAAGGAATGGGCGTCGGCGACACCTCCTCCGTGGGTGTCACCTCCGGCTCAGGCAGGGTTGGCTCCTCCCGGGGGAAGGTATCCGGGGGGTAATAGGCCTGGAGGTCTTCCAGGAGCGTTCTCAATTGGGCGATGGAATCCGCGGAAAGCCTCCCGTCAGTCTTCTCGCACGTGAGAAAGACGCCTTCCATCTCCTCCAGCACCGTTACCGCGTCGTGAATCCCGAGGAATTCCAGCGAATCCTTGAGGCTTGAGATGGTCCCAAGGAGGGCGGAACGCATATCCTCAAGGCTCAGTCCATCTTCCAGGTCGTCCAGGTAGAGACTGACGTTGAGCACATAGGGAACGGTTTCCTCAAGCGTTGTACCCGCTTCCATTTCATCGATGGGGGTCGGCACGGGAACGCCTACACTGGGCTCGGCCCCGGGAATCGTTTCCAGCTCCTCTTCCGTCGATGTGGGGCCCGGTTCGGCTATCGGGCTCTCCGCCTCAACGCGCGCCGCGTATTCCCGTCGAAATTCCTCGGTCAATTCCCCGGTCTCGATAGCGGCCAGATCCTCAGGCGTTTCCAGTTCCACGGTAGGTGTTCTTGTTCCCGCAATTTCATCCAGGGCCTCGGCATATTCTTCGAGTTCGTTGGTGTCCGCGCGCAAACCCGTTTCGATATCCACCGTGGTAGTGGGTGGCATTTCCTCGGGAGTAACTGCCTCTTCGGCTCCGAAGGGCTCTTCGACCGCTCTCACCTCCATCTTTCCGACTTCGCTGTCCGCAATATCAGCCTCGGAGATTCCCGTGCCGGGTTCTTCGACGCCCCCTGCTTCCGCGCCAACTCCTGTCACATATCTGTCCAGTTCGCGCATCATGGAGGAGATGTCGGACTGCTCCTTCTGGGACCGGGTGACTTCCTCGAGCAGTGCAGCGATAAGATCCTTGGCGCGGAACAGAAAGTCGACAATGCTGGGAGTGAGCTTGAGCCTTCCCTCACGCAGGCGGTCCAACAGGTTCTCCATGCCGTGGGTGAATGCTCCCGAGCGCTCCAGGCCTATATATTCCGCGGAGCCCTTTATGCAGTGGGCAGCGCGAAAGATGTTGTTGAGCAATTCCGGCACCGGACCTTCCTTTTCGAGACGTATAAGGCTCTGGTCCATCTCGTCCAGGAGTTCCCGTGCCTCGCTTGCGTATTCCTCCAGAATTTCCTTGTCGATCATTTCGTCACCCTTTCGCCCGACCGGCGCCCCTGGGGCAGGATAGGAAGAGAGCCGTCTCCTCTGAGTTCGGCTCGGCAGGACTACGTAACATTCTTTCTTCCCTTCTTGGCCGCGGACTCACGAAAGACCTTCTTTCCGTCAAAATGGACTTGGTAGAAGTCAAAACCGGCGATCATTTGGCCAATCTCATCCAGCTCGCGACCCAAGAGTTCCAACTGCTGCAACGCTTTCTCTCTGGAAGCGGGCTTCTCCTCGCGACTGAGGACTTGCGCCAGTTCTTTCACGGCCGAGCTGCACTTCCCCGCCTTCGTGCCCGTCAGGAGAAAAACCTCCTGATAATTGGCAGCGATGTCGTTTACCGCTTGGCCGAGTCCTCCGAGGAGGTCGGTCCGGTCTGCCGGGACCGCCACGCCGAGATTGCCGCCGGCTATTTCCCGGACACCGTCCGCAATGGCCTGAAGAGGGGCTTTCAATCGGCGCACAAGGAGATAAATACCAGCTCCGAAACAGATGATCGTCAGGGCCAACAGGGTGAGCAAGCGATCACGGTACCGGGCGAGGGTCCTGATTCTCAGCGAGTTTCCCGACACGTTTTCCGTCGTGGTTTCCGACGTGGCCTGGATCTCTTTGACGATTGATTTTCTCGTGGATTCATTGCTCAGATCCAGGATGGACTTGATAGTCATTCCCACTGCAAGGCTCGTCACGATGCACAGCACCACGAGCAGTCCGTTGAGCAGCACCCCGGATGGCGGGGGGGGAATAGGTTCCCGATGCCTGGGCTGGCCCGCGCCTCTTCTCGGAAGGGCGCCTGTCCTGCTCCATTGCAATTCCGTTGTGGATTCGTGGGCCATCGAGATCATTTTTCCCCTGACATCCGTTGGATGGCCTCCTGCAGGGACAGGGGGTCAGATTTGTTGAGAAAGCCGACCGCGCCCAGACTCCGAGCCTCGGCCTTGTACTTCTCGTCCTGGAGTATGGTCAGGAAAAGGATCTTGGCGTCCGGGTCCTGCTGAAGAATTTCTCTCGCGGCGGTCATCCCGTCTTTGTCACGCATGGTGATATCCATAGTCACCAGGTCGGGCTTCAGATTTCGATACATCTCGACCGCTTCGACTCCGCCTCTTGCCTCACCGACCACGGTGTGCCCCTGGGACGAAATTTCCGCCACTATTCGTTTTCGCATGAACCCTGAGTCGTCGACTACAAGGACCCGCATGCTCATCGCTCACCTCATTCATGCCGGGGAGGGGCTGGCTCTCCTTCGATGTTGCCGAATCCGCCGATTTCTCGGAAGACCTCGGATTGTCGGGACGCGCATTCGGAGCGCACCCCGAAGTCACAAATCGAACTCCCGAGCGATCAGGAGATCTTGAATTGCTGAACAACCTCAGCGAGCTGGTCGGCCATCTGGGAGAGTTCCCGAGTGGTCTCCGACGCGCCGCCTGCACCTTCCGCATTTCTCGCTGCGATCTCGGCCATCTCCCCGAGAATCTGGTTAAGGATGGTCGACCTCTCCGTCTGGAGCGATGTGAGCCTCGTGATGTTTTCCGAGCGAGACGTAACATCTTCCATCTCCGTGGAGAGCTGCCGGGAATCCTGAACACCAGCCGAGGTCGTCTCGAGAATGCCGCGGCTGAGGTCTCGAAGTTCGGACATGATGCCGGCTGCCCGCTCCCTGCGTCGGCCCTGCTCCGCAGTGAGTCCGAGCACGTCCTGGGAGTCGGCAATCACCGTGGTCATGACCTCCTGGACCGCTCGGGCGTCCTCGGCCTGCCGGACGGTACCTTCAGAGATCGCACCGCTGAGGGTACGAATCTCTTCGGAATCTGCAATCAGTCTTGCCATGACCTCTTGAACGGTCTGGGCCATTTGAGTCTGTTCGACGGTACCTTGAGAGATCGTTGCGATAAGTTCGTTTGTCCTGGCCACGGCTTCCTGAATCTGGGTCAGGGCATCACGACTCGTAGCCGACAGGCGCTCTCCCTCTTCAACCCTCCGGTTACTTTCTTTGATGAGTTCACCGATCTCGTTGGTCGATTCCGCGGTTCGTTCTGCGAGCTTGCGAACCTCGTCGGCAACGACCGCGAAGCCCTTTCCATGCTCGCCTGCCCTGGCCGCCTCGATGGCCGCGTTGAGAGCGAGGAGGTTCGTCTGCTCGGCGATCGATGAAATAACATTCATGATTTCATTGATCTGCTCGGCACTGTCTGCGATAGCCCGCATACCTTGAACCACCTTGTCCACCGCATCACCACCTTCTCTGGCGTACCGGTCGGTGGCCTCGGACTGTCGGGCGGCCTCCTCAGCACTCCGAGCGGTCTCATCGATAACCTTTGCCACACGTTGGACCGCGTCAGTAGCGGCCTGCGCTCCGGCAAACTGTTCTTCGGCCTTGGCGGAAGCTTCCGCAGCTCGGGAGGCGACCTCTTCGATCGTCTGGGCCATACGCTGTATCGCCTCGTTTGCCTGCTCAGCTCCTTTGAACTGCTCGTCCGCTTTACCGGAGACCTCTTGGGCGGTTTCACCCATCTGGGCAACGATGGAGTCACCATCTGCTGCACGGGTGTCCTGAACGCCGGCATTGCTGGCCACGGTTTCGAGATTGTCCGCCACGGTCCGGAGATGCTCCGCAGTGGTTTCTGCGGATCTGAGGGTTTCGGCTGCGTTGCCCGCGACTTCCTGAGCCGTCTGACCCATCTGGTTAACCCGTTCGAGCACGTTTCTCGCTCTTTCGGCCTGAGCCGTCGCGTTCACCACGATGTTCTGGGTAACCTCGTCCACCCGGCCTGAGGTCTCCCGGACCGTACCCACGAGATCGTTGATCGAACCGAACGCCTCGAGGAGTCGTTCAAGAGTACCGTTGAGCGCCTCAGCCGCCCGCCCCGTTTCGTCCGCAGTGGTAACCGGCGCCTGAATCGTCAGATCGAGATTCTCACCAACAGACGTAACGGTTTCGGCCAGCCGGGTAATCGGGCGGGAAATCGTTGCGGAAATCAAAATTCCGATCAAGATGACCAAGGCCGCAATGATCACCGTGGCGATGATACCGTTTAGGGCAAGAGCACGGGAGGGAGCGAACGCCTCCGACTCTGACTGCGAAGCGAGCATGACCCACTTGAGACCGGGAAAGCGCTCATACTTGGTGAGGTATTCCAGGCTGGCCATTTGGGCCGTTACCCGACGGGTCCGAGCATTGAGCCCGGTGTACGTGACAGTGCGCTGCTTGTCGGCAATTGCCTGAGCCACACCGGGCATGTTCATGAGCGAACCTTTCAGTGGCTTTCCGTAGCGCTTCCGGTCCGGAGACAGGATGAATTGGCCCTTATCGTTGAGCACTTCAACGTACCCGGTCTCACCGATGGTTCGTGCTTTCACCAGTTTTTCCAGCGGTTCCCATTTGAGGAACGAGAGCACCGCGCCGATCGGTTTCCCCGCTTCCCTGACAGCCGCGCCGATGGTCAGGGTCCACCTGCTGGATTTGGCCACTGGTTTCTTTCTGACGACCGTACGTCTTTCCGCGTGGGATACCGCCACATGCCCGACTTTGCTCTTCATGGCGGCTTTGAAGGAAGACTCTTTTGAAAAATCCCTTCCTACGAGGTCGGGCCGGTTCGCCACGAGACAAACTCCATTGGCGTCGAGAAGGAGAATAGCCTCGTACGCACCGTAATACGTCATGAAGCTTTTCAGCTGCTCGGCCGCTTTGTCCCGGACCTCGCTGACCACGATCGATTCCCGCATGGAATCGAGACCGGCCCAGGTGAGGTTGTCGCCGCATCGCTGGTTCATATACGTGTTCAAGGCTGTGGAGACGGAATCATTCGCGTTTGCCAAGGACTCGAACACCCCGCTCTGAGCCGCCTGACGCGTCTGATAGTAGGCGCCCCCGGAGACCACGATCAACGGGACGATGGAGACCAAGAGGAACGCGAAGACGAGTTTGTTCCTGAGGCTCCCGCGTAACCTAAAGCGTTCGAAGATCTTCATGACCTTTCCTCCCGGAAAATCTATCTAATGCTATTCTGTTAGCTGACTTACGATTTCTCCCTGGTGACCGCATTCCCGCCGATTTTCCTCGGAGTTATGCACGATTCCGAGCTGTCCGGCGTTGGCTATCTCGCTACCTTTTCCGAACTTGCCGGGGAAATACCCGACATCTGATCGAGAGTGCCTTTCTCTTCTGTACTGAGGATCTTCCCAAAATCGAGCACCACCAGTATTCCCTCGTCGAGATGGACCACGCCGCTGATGTACTGACTCTGCACGCCCGATACGATGATGTCCGGCGGAGGCAGAATTTTCGTCGAGGGTACCGTCAACACCTTGGAAACCGAGTCTACGATGAAGCCGGTCACCTTCTCACCGATCTCGACCACAAGTATTCTGGTTCCGGGCCTGGGCCCTTGAGCCGGCGGCACGCCCCGGAGCCTGAGCCTCCTTCGTAGGTCGAGGACCGGGATGATGTTACCCCGCAGGTTGATCACCCCTTCCACGAAATCGGGAGAATTTGGGATTTCGGTGATATCGGACATCATGATGATTTCCTGGACCACGAGAATCCCTACACCGAACTGCTCGTTACCAACCAGGAAACTTATCATCTGAACCGTTGCCGGAGCGTCCGGGGTCCCCCTTGAAGTTTGATCAGTACCGTTCATGGTAGCTCTCCTCTCAACACGTGGGGGGCATGAAAACCTGTCACGCCGATCTAATCAGCTCTTGCATGACCGCAGCCAACTCGTCCGCCGAGTACGTGTGGTCCACCAGACCTTCGGCCAGGACTGCTTCGGCCATTCCCGGATCCACGCTTGAGGCGGGGTCTTGCGCGATGGTGATCCCATCCACTTTCTTGACCGCCCTGAATCCTTCTATCCCGGGCCCGGCGCTTCCGGATAGTAAGACCGCGAGCACATGGTCACCCATAACCTTCGACGCGGAAACGAGGAAATGATCGGTTACCCCCGAATCCGGGAGTTCCGAGAGTATCTTGAGGGCCGGTCCATCCTGCCTCTTCACCAGCTCCACGGGAACGGTGGCTGGATGGATGTAGCAGACCCCGTCAATAAGTGTGACGCCCGGTTCCACCGGTCGGACCTCAATTTGGCTGCGGCTGTCCAGATAGTCTATGAAGGGGCCCAAAGCCTCGGGCTGCATGTCGTGAAGAACAACGATCGGCGATCTGAAATCTGTCGGGAGTCTGGGGACGATCCGGATCAGGTCTGTGCATCCCCCGGTCGACGCCGCCAGGACACTCAGAAAGGCCCCTGGCCGAAAGGAGTGCTCGCCGGCCGGTGACTTCTGCACGGGCGCGGGAATCTTTAAGCGACGAATGCGCTCAAACCTTATTTGTCCTGCCTGCTTAACCCGTCGCACCAGATCGTCCGCCCTGCCGTCGGTGCGCCATTTGCTTTGCGGCTTTCGCATGAAATCCACGGCTCCCAAACAGAGGAGGTCAAAAGAACTGGCCCCTGCTCCTCCGACGAAGCCACTGAGGATGACCACCGGGCACGGGCTTCGAATCATGATGTGCATGAGTGTCGTGCCACCCATCATAACGGGCATATCCCAATCCAGGAGGATCAAATCGGGCTCAAGTTTCTCTATCTTAGCAAGCGCTTCTCTGCCGTTGGCTGCGTAACCGACCACCGTGAGTTCAGGATCGGCCTCTAGTATTTCCTGAACGATTTTGCGAATCAGACGAGAGTCGTCGACGACCATTATTCTCATGGGCTCGACGACCTCAAGCGCGAAAAGGTCCGAGGCCAATTCTTCCGGTGGTCCAGGCGCAGGGACGTTTGCCGATAACGCCGCGGCTGGTTGGGGAGAAAATTCCGGACCAAGTGCGTGCTTGATCTCGTCCTTCTGACGAATGCCTTCCATGAGAAGGCTCTGCCAATCAGTGAAGACGGTCTGAGGCGGAACCTCCAGGACTACCTGTGAATAGAACTCCCCTTTGTCCCATCCCAGGATTTCGTAGACCGCTTCCACTCCGCTCAGCGAGTCGCACTGGGCGTGGGTAATGGCGCCTTCGTGAACGTATATGATTCCGTTGTTTGTTCCACTGGTCACCGACAGAACGGAGCTGTCCTTCCTGAAGCATAACATCTCGACGACATCTTCCAGCTTCATACCGACCAGCCGGCCGCTGAACCCCCTTTCAGGCTGGAGCATGTTGAAGACCAATTCGCAGAGCTTGTGGACAGGGATCGGCTTCACCAGGAAGGTGTCGCATCCAGCCGCGAGGGCTTCCTGACTATCGAATTCAAGACCGGGCTCAGCGCAGAGGATAACTCGAACGGCCATTTCCGGACCGCCAGTACTTTTGAGCAATTCTAACCCGTCCATCTCGCCAGGTCCCCGATGGTCCGAGATCACCAGGTCCACTGGGCTGTGCTCCATCAATTCCAAGGCTTCGGGGACCGATTGGACCGAAAGGACGGAGTACTCCGGTCCCCGCGAGAGGAAGTACTCCTCGATTGCCTTGCCGAGGATCTTTTGGGGCTCAATCATCAGGATCCTTCTCTTCGACAAGTGCGTCTCCTTGGGTCATCCATTCCGGTGTGGACGGAACAAGATTCTCGAAGGGCCTGAGTTCCGGCCCGGCCTCACGGGGTTCCCCGTGAGGCTGCACAGCCCCAGTGAAAATCAAGCAACCCACTGACGGACCCCAGGATGCTTCGTCCCGGGTCAGCCCGCTCCGAATGCGCCGGCCCTGTGGGTCTCCACAACGAAAGATCGGTACGTTCTTTCTCCATCGTCTATGTTGGCCGAGTAACATCTTTTCTCAGGAGGTCCAGAATAACGTTGGTGGGTACCCGAATGTTTCTGGCCGGTGAATCGACCTGCTGCACATCCGAATGCACCGCGCCTTCCCATGACAATATCTCGAAGAAAGCTTCGTCGCCCTGATCGTCTCCCGTCAGGACACAGTAAATCTCTCCTCCTTTGATGAAGATAGACCCCTGCCTACTACCTCTTTGTACGTCGACCCTTCTCGATTCACCGCTCAATACTATCAACCTCAGAGTCGTCCGCAGGTCGTAACTCGAAAAATCCATCACCTCCGACAAATCGTCAGGATAATGCTCATCTTCGGACTCACTGGAGCCGCCTCCACTACCGCGGGAATTCAAAGGGTCCTCATTTGTCAGAGCGCCATCTCCTCAAAATCTCCAGGCATGATTGATATGGACACAGTGCCAGGTTGAGAATGATGCTCCTCTTCGCTACGGCGCACGGTCAGTGCTGCAAGCGCGACTGCCTGTTAATTCCGCCCCGACCGAGCCGAACTCGCACCTATCCCTCCTCGCTCACCCATCACCTGCGGCCCAAAGAGAAAGACCCCTCTGAGTGCCCGGCAAAGGTGGGCGCTCAGGACCCTCGACGTGAGCAGCTCACCGGCTAAGCAGCTTTTTTCCGTTGCAGAGCCAAATATCCAAATGTAACTGAACCTTAGAATATCACGTACAACCACTGGAAATCAACCTAAATTGTTGTGTCTCATGACCGTTCTGTCCTGTTTTCGCGACACAGGACTTGTGGTCCGGGAGGGTTCTGATTTGGATAGAAGTGCCTCACCAGCGCCTGCGCGTCCGCTCCTTCATGCCGAAGGATCCGTACAAGACACGGAAAATAGCCTGGGAAACAAGGAGACTGCCTCACGAACTCCAAATGCCTTGAAAATATGCTGCGATCGATAGATGGTAATCGGTAAGAGTTCACCGGGGAGGATTTGGCTGGTGGAACACCTAACCTCGACACGCAAAGAGGATGAGAAACCTCCTCCACAAGGGCACTAAGGCACAGATATTCCAAGAGCTTATGCTCGCTAAGGGTTTATCGTGTTAGGTGGGCATTATCGGGATCTCGGTGGCGGCACTTAGTTTCTGGATCGAAATTGTCCGGCCGTCTACCAGAGTCTTCCGTCCTTCCGATGAGAGGCATCCGCCGCGGTGGAAGGAGTCGTTTGATCTTCTGTAGGCCCTTTCTCTTTCGCCTGCGAGCGCAAATAGTTTTCTGTTTGCTCTAATAATCGCTTCACCTTGGCAATCCGCTCTGATCCTTCCAATCGTTGGAGCGCTTTTTTGAAGTCCTGGACAGCAGGGACATAACTGCCACCGTTGAGATGTGCCACCCCCCTGTTGGCATAGGCCAACCCGTTGTCCGGGTCCTCTTCAATGACTTTGGTGAATCCTGCGACGGCCCCGTCGTAGTCCTTGAGCAGCAGGTCGACCTTTGCCAGATCATAGTACATTCCGGGCGTTGCAGATTCGGACGCGACATCTATTGCACGTGCGTAATCCTGCCTCGCCTTCTTGTGGGATTCTAGGGCCAGGTACGCCCTTGCCCGGTATAGGAGCGACCGCAAGTCGTCGGGACTGCTCTCAAGCGCTGTGCTGAGATCAGCGAGACCTTCCCGATTCTTTCCCACTTCGACCAGCGCCTGTCCGCGGAGCGCCAGAGCCCTCGGGGAAGCCGCGCCTTTTCTCACCGCGAGATTGAGATCCTTCAGCGCTTCGCGAGGTTTCCCCAAATCCAGCAATGTGTCGCCCCGTTCAAGGTACGTGGCGGCATTCGCATCACCGAGCGCAATCAGGCGATTGTAGTCCTTGAGCGCGGATTGATTCTGGTCCAATCTCCGGTAGACGTATGCACGGTTCGCTAGTGCTCTTACGAGCTTGGGATTGATCCCGAGAGCTCGGTTGAGGTCCGCCAGTGCGGCCCGCAGGTTTCCCAGACGAGCCTTACACCACCCGCGGTTGTTAAAGGCCTCGGCATTCGCTGGATCGAGTTCTATGACTCTGTCGTAATCGGTCAGGGCCTCCCTTGATTTTCCCGAAGTGAACAGGACGTTTGCCCGCTTGATGAGAGCCTTGACGTTCTTGGGGTCGAGCTCCACTGCTTTGTTGAAATCTTGGAGAGCCTTTTTGGCCTTCTTCTCCTTGAGGAGAGCATAACCCCGGAGGTAGTAAGACTTGCTGTCGGGCGGGTGAAGCGCCATGGCTCGATTGAGGTCGGCCACGGCGTTCTTATACTTCCCGAGGCCGATGTCTGCCTCGGCTCTGATGCGGAGCGCCCTGGAATGGTCGGGTTCCAGTTGGATAACCCGGTCCATGTCTTTGAGTGCCTTCCCGTAGAGCTTCTTCTCCAGGTATATCTCGCCCCTCCCGAAGAGCGCGGGGACATTCTTCGGGGCAAGAGAAACCGCTTTGTTGAAGTCGGAAAGCGCCTTGTCCTGCTTTCCCTGGGAACGATAAGCTACCCCCCGATAGAAGTAGGCGCGGGCGTTTCGAGTGTCGGTTTTCAGGACACTGGTGTAGAGCTTGATCGCCCGGTCCAGATCCCACCTCCAGTGAGCATCCACTGCCGCGGCAAACGTGCTGGAATCCCGTTGCTGCCCTGCAGACAAGGATGGAGCAAGGATCAAACCCCCGGCCAGCAAACAGATAGCCATCAGCCAGACCGTCGGTCTCTTATGCGAACAGTATCGCTCCATAGCTGCTTCGGCTAAGCTGTTGCGCCGTGCGCGAACACCTTCGCCCCCTTCTAGCTTCCCTATCGAAGTCGGGTTGGAGAAGCCCAACCTGCGTTTCGGTTTAGAGACCAACTTTCCTATCCGGGCCGTACATGAGACAGAGCGGCTCTGCCCAGCCTCGTCGAGGTCGCCGTCATTGATCCGCAAGAGTAGCCTGGATCCGGGAGAGATCCACAGGCTCTCTGAGGGACTGGCCTGCTTCCCGGTCGCCTTTGAGCTTCAGGGCCAGGGAGAAATCCGATCGGGCGGCGGTTCTGTTTCCCAAGAATTCGGAGACGATCCCTCGCGCGAGATATGCTTGCCGGTACTTCGGATCCAATTCGATTGCCTTTGTCAGCTCTTTGAGCGCCTCCCCGAACCGGCCTTGTTTTCCCAGTGCTACGCCGAGGTTGAAATGATATTCCGGTTCCCCGGGGTTTTGCGAGGCTAGCTTCGCAAAAGCTCGAACGGCGTTATCGTAATCACCTGATCGTTCCTTCAACATTCCGAGAGTCAACAGAACGTCTTTGGATTCATCTTTCAATTGTACGGCCCGCTCCAGATCCTTCTCCGCCTTTGCCGGGTGTTTTTCATGGAGGTAGCACTCCCCCCGCTGTGCGTAAACGAATGGCTGGTTCCTGTCCAGTTTCAGCGCTTTGGTGAAGTCCTGGATAGCCTTTACACAGTCACCGGTGCTCTTGTAAACCACACCCCGGTTCGCATAGGCCCGCGGATGCTCCGGGCTCAGCCTGATCGCCCGGGAGAAATCTCTTATCGCCAGGGCCTTGTTCCCCTTCTTGAAGAAAACCCATCCGCGGTTGTTGTACACGTCCGCGTAATTCGGCCTGATCCTGACTGCTTTATTGTAATCGGCCACCGCTTTGTCCAGAGCGGCGCGTCTGAAGTAAGCGTTGCCTCGCTTGAGGTATGCAAGCGCGTATTTTGGGTTCAATTCAACCGCTCTCGTGAGATCCTTGATCGAGCCGTCCGGATCACCCGCTTTCAAGCGGGCGTTCCCCCGATTATAGTAAGCCAACGCGTAGCTTGGATTGAGTTCGATGGCCCGGGTGAAATCTTTGATTGACTTCGCTGTCTCGTTGAGCTTGAGTCGGGCGTACCCGCGATTATTGTACGCGTCAGGATCTTCAGGATTAAGTTCGATGGCCCGGGTGAAATCCGCGATGGCCTGGTCGTGGTTCCCTTTTCCGTAGTACGCATTGCCTCGATTGTAATAGGCGAGCGCCCGCGACGGACTAAGCTTTATGGCTTGATTGAAATCCTCAACGGCCGCATCGAATCTGCCCTGCCGATAATAGACACTTCCCCGGTTGTTGTACGCCATGGCAAGATGGGGATCGATCTTGATCGCCTTGGTATAGTCGCTGATTGCTGCGGTGTTGTTGTTCAGCCTCTCATAGGCCAGCCCCCGGCGGACATAGGTGTCTGCTTCGCTGGCGCCCATCCGGATGGCGGCCGAGTAATCGTGAACCGCCTTCTGGTAGTTACCGCCTCTTTCAGCACGGCGGGCACTTTCCAGGTACTGCTTGGCCGTTTCCGCGTGAGCCACGGGGGGCACAAGGATCATGGCCGTGAGAGCGAGGACGATTGCGATCCAAACTGTTGATCGCATGAGAAAAACCTTCTTCTTACAACGATATGTCGAATTTAATTGTAGCATAACATGAAAATAGTTGTCTACCTTTATGTGAAGGAAATGATATTCTCCTGACATGGGATCAAGAACGCCTCCCCCGCTAACACATTGCAGTGCGTCCTCACCCCGTCCGTCCCCACCGGCGAGAGGAGAATAGACGCCGCCAAAGCGCTCATCTACAGGCACCCGCTCCCCTTCGAGACGGGTGGAAGAGGGAGTGTCCTGTCCATCTGCTACCGATGCGCTTTCGAAGCAACAAGACTCAGGCCCCTCAGCCGGGCCGTCGGTCAGAAGCAATCCCCGCACCCTCTCTTGGGCAAAGAGAAATAGAGGGAATCTTGAGCATAGGTGGCTCCTTCGGTCAAAGTGACGTGCTTGGAACCGCATGATTGTGAATGGGCAGGGGCATCAATTCTCGGTTCATCGCTGGTTCGTCCGTCGACAGATGTGCCTTCGGCCATGGTCGCGTTTGGCCCGTGCTGATTGTGGAGTCGCTCTATCTCTGCCCTCTAGATCGGGGACAGCTTATGGCCTCGATTTGTTCCATGGCAACCGAACGCAGCGGCGGGGCAGGAGAGAAAATGTCTTCTCTCACTGGTTTCTGTGAGTCTTGGTGGTGGCGATTTCTTCTTTTCTTGATGTCTTCGCTATTCTTCGAAGAGCCGGTAGTGTCGGTAGAAAAACGGCTTGAGGATGCGCAGCCCCAGCACGGACATTGCCGGCTTGAGCCAGGATCCAAGTCTCGAGGTGCTTCCCAGGCATTTCCGGCAATGGGGATGGACGAGTCTCCCGCGGTGAAAGCCCTTTACGATTTCCTCAAGTTCCGGGCTCCGGAGAATGTCTACAAGAGATCTTTCGTTGAGATTGCCCAGGGAGGTCTTGCCGTCGAAATCGATGCAGCACAGGACCACATCTCCGGAATAGAGTATCGCGAAATGGTCCCTCATGCCGAAGCAGAACCCGTGCTCCGCCTCGATCACATGGTCTCCTGCGAACGCGTTTCCCCAATCGGTGAGCAGGTAAGTTTCGATGAATATTTTCGGGCTGATCTCAATGACGTTCCAACCGTATATGCCGATCCGGCCGACGTGCCTGCGCATCCTGTCGTAGTCGGCCGAGTTGAGGTTTAACCGATCGTAGATCAGCTCAGCCCACTCCAAGACGGTCTTTCTCAGAACTTCGTTCGAGCCGAGGAAGTCGGGAATGGCCAATTCTTCCCTCATCCTGCGGGCGAACCGCGTTGTCATGATACGGATCTTGAAGATCGGCGGTAAGGGCCGTGCAGCGCACGCTACCAGCAGATCGATTAGCCGCCGACGGTATGCATCAAAATCGATCCTTGTTCCGCGCGTGGCCTGGAAGCTTTCACGATCAGGGCTCTGCAGCGAGATGTCTATCTGGTGCAGATCCCGTTCCGCAATTTCCGCGATGACCTTCTCACTGAGCAGCGCGCCGTTTGTTGTCAGCCCCACCGAGAGGCTTCGCTCGGCAGCGTGGTCCAGAATCCGAAAGATCCCTGGATGCAGCAAGGGCTCGCCCATAACGTGGAAGGTCACCTTCTCGGCCAAATCCAGGTCTGCTATCTGGTCGAGCGCCGACCGGGCAGACTCCTCATCCATAAATCCTCGTTTGCGGGTCATGAGACCGTCCGGGCAGAAAGCGCAGGAGAAGTTGCACCTGTTAGTGAGTTCCAGATGAACACGCTGAAATCTGCGGGGAAGATACGAGGGAAGTTGATCTTTCATTGTTACCGGTCGCACAGGCCTCTCTTGGGTGTAATCAAGGCGGTGGACGAGCTATCCCCGGCCGGTCGTCAGGACACCGGCCACCGCGGCGGTGAGAAAACCGGCCAGCAAGCCGGCCATCAGCGCCCAGAGCCCCAGGCTCACCACCTCTTCCTTGCGCTCGGGGGCGAGAGCCGAGACTCCTCCGATGAGAATCGCCAGGCTGCCGAAATTGGCAAAGGAGCAGAGAGCATACGTGCATATCATGACCGCGCGGGGAGAAAGCTGCCCGGCCTGGACCATCTGCTGCATCTCGCCGTATGCCAGCCACTCATTGAAGAAGGTCTTGGTTGCCAACAAATGGCCGGCCTGGAGGCAGTCCTGCCAGGGGACGCCCAGCACGTACGCGACAGGGGCAAAGAGCATCCCTCCCAGCTCCCCGAAGGAAGTCCCCACGAGTCCGAGGCCCGCGTTCAGCAGGTGAATCATGGAGACGAAGGCCAACAATATGGCGGCTATGGTCGCGGCCAGCCTCAGACCGTCCATCGCGCCGTTGGCCGCGGCCGCGACAATCCCCCGATCCTCAGGGAGAAGCGTCTTCCACTCCACGTGACCCGCGGTCTCGGGCTCATCAATTTCCGGAAAAATGATCTTGGAGATCGCCAGGGCAGCGGGTGCGCTCATCACGCTGGCTGCGAGAATATTGCCCGCACTTGCCCCGAATACTCCAACGTACACCGCCATGACCGACCCTGCGATCGTCGCCATGAAACAGGTCATGACGGTGAAGAGTTCTGAACGGGTCATATGGCCGATAACCGTTTTCAGACCCGTCACTCCTTCGATGCCCATCATGATGAAAATGGCAGCGGCAAGCGTCTCCGCTCCAGATGTTCGCATGGTGCGCTGCATACCACGCGCGAGAGCGTAAATAATAGCGGGAAGTACCCGGACGTAGTTGAGTACTGCCATGAGAGAGCTGACGAAGATGATCACCGAGCCCATGCTCAGCATCACGAAGTCTTTTCGTTGGGCGAGGGAACCGAACAGGAAGGCCGAACCCTTGCCGGCAAATGAGTAGATCGCATCGAATACCGCCTGAGCCCCGGCGAAGATCTGGTCGGGAAAGGTTTTCAGCACAAGGAATCCGAAGATGAATTGGAGAGCAATGCCCCAGAGAACTGTGATCCAGTTGATCTGGCTGCGGTTCCGGGACATCAGGTAGCAGAACCCCAGGAGGATTCCGATTCCGATAGCGCTCATCACTCGTGGCGGCATTGGGTAACCTTAGAGTTGTCCAGGAGCATTGTCAAGGCCGACCGCGGGAGAAACGCAACGATCAGAAGAGGAAGAAAGGGGCGCCACGAAACTGTCAGTGCGATTCCGGACCTGAACCAGGCCAAGCAATTACCACGACGGTGCGAACGGAGATCGCTTTGTCATTTCATACCGCTCAATAACGCGGGTGAGCCAGGCCTTCGCCCCAGTGACTAAAAGCTCTCGGGGAAAAGGGTCGGTCGAGGGAGTGCAGTGCGGGCGGAAACAGGAGATGCGGGATCACTTGTGCGGTGCAAGAGCATTGACTTCGCCCTCTTTTTCAACGCACATTGTCACGACCAAGCGACCAGGGGACGATCCAGCCGGTGATGAGAGGAGAGGGCGATGGTCATGAGATTCTTCAGGCTTGAGGACATGGAAACCACAGTAGGAAGGGAATTCATAGCAGGTGCGACCACGTTCGTGACGATGGTTTACATCGTCATCGTCAATCCCAAAATCCTCGAGGCAGCGGGAATTCCGTTCGGTCCTTCGATGGTGGCTACGATCCTGACCGCGGTTTTCGGCACAATCGTGATGGGCATATACGCGAACCGGCCCTTCGCCATCGCTCCGTACATGGGAGAGAACGCGTTCATCGCCTATACTGTGGTGAAGGTGCTTGGGTACAGTTGGCAAACAGCCCTCGGCGCGGTTTTCATCGGGGGAGTCCTCTTCACGATCATCACGATTCTGGGGATACGAAGCTGGCTTTCCCGGGCGATACCGGAAGCACTCAAGATCGGCTTTGCCGTGGGAATCGGCCTTTTCATAACATTTATCGGCTTGAATACCACCGGTATCGTCAAAATCGGCGTACCCGGAGCACCGGTCCATGTGGGGAACTTTCAGGATCCGGGTGTTCTGCTGGCTATTTTTGGCTTTCTGCTGATCTGTTTCCTCATGATACGGGGCGTACGAGCTGCTCTGCTCCTGGGAATCATTGTGGTGTCCTTCCTTGCTTTTCTTCTCGGTGTGGCACCTTACCCCTCGGAATGGGTGAGCCTACCGCCGAGTCTTGGCCCGACCTTCCTCCAGCTTGACATCCTCGGTGCGCTGACGTGGGGGTTCTTTGCGGTGGTTCTGACGGTCCTCGTCATGGATTTCGTCGACACGCTGGGAACGCTCATAGGCTTGGCGTACAGGGCCGAGCTCCTCGATGACACAGGGAACCTCGAAGAGATTGAGAAGCCGATGTTGGCGGACGCGCTGTCCACTGGAGTCGCCTCCCTTCTGGGGACTACCACAGCAGGGGTTTTCATCGAGTCGGCCACAGGAATCGAAGCCGGCGGCCGAACCGGGCTCACCGCAATTTTTGTAGCCCTTCTCTTCCTTCTGACGCTCTTCCTGGCTCCCTTTTTCACCGCGGTGCCCACCTGCGCGTATGGGCCGGCGCTGATCATTGTCGGGATGCTCATGCTCGCTCCGATCGCCAAGCTCAATCAGGAGGATCTCACGGAAATAGTCCCGGTCTTTGCAATCATTGCCTTGATGAGTTTCACGTACAATCTCGGAATCGGAATCACAGCCAGTTTCGTCATCTATCCCCTGGTGAAGGTCTTTGCGGGCCGGTGGGACGAGATCCATCCGGGGATGTGGATCCTCAGTGCAATGTCTCTTACCTTCTTCATTTTCTATCCGTACTAACCGAACGCGATGGGGAGTCGATACTTCAAATGCAAGCAAACGGACTCATGCAACTTTCACCTGACGTCTATTTCGTCGAGGCCGAGAACAACGGCCGCTTCCCCTTTGCCCATGGGCTCCTCATGACCGGTCCGGAAACTGTGTTGATCGACGCCGGCGTCGGCGAACCGGTCATCCGGGCTATAGACCGGGACAGACGGATCGACGTGCTCATCATCACGCACTCCCACCCGGATCATATACGGGACTGGCATCTTCTCGAGGACCGACACCTTCTGCTGCCGCGGGAGACGCCTGAATCAGTAAAGGATCTGCAGCTCCTGGGAGAGAGGTTTACCGGTTCGCGCGAAAATGGCGCACACTGGGCGTGGATGGTTCGCGAAGGGCTCGGTGCGCGTCCCTTGCGGGATCCCGACGAGAGGTACGGAGACGGCGATCTGCTGGATCTGGGACGAGCCGAACTCCAAGCCGTCCACGCGCCGGGGCACGTCGACGATCACTACTGTTTTTTCGAAAGAAGAAGCGGGACGCTCTTCACGACGGATATCGACCTGACGTCGTTCGGTCCGTGGTACGGCAACCCCGAGTCAGACATTGAAGCCTTCGATAAGAGCGTGCGGAAAGTCATGTCTCTGCCCTACCAACGGGTTTGTACGTCGCATAAGGAGCCCGTGGAGGGGGACGCGACAGAGGAATTTGAGAGGTTTCTCAATGCGTTCGCCCGACAAAGAGACAAGGTCCTTGACTTGTGCCGTGTGCCCTCAGACCTGGGCCGGATGCTCGAGGCATCTCCCTTTTACGGAAACGCACTTGAAGACAAGGTTATCCAGGGGATCTTCGAGCAGGCCATGATCAAAAAGAATCTCGAGCTTCTCATCCGCGACGGGCTTGTGAAGGAGGCAGACGGCCTCTACGTTCAAGCCGGACTTCCGGGGCTGGGGATCACCTGACAGGAATGCGCGGATATTATGATAACATCGCGTCCTGGCATGAAAACGCGGTTCTGCCCCGCCGCACGCAGGATCGGGGGAGAGGTCCGAGAAGTGTCTCTTCCCAAAAAGGGCTCCCCCCGAAGAGCTGCTGGCGGAATCCTATGAGCCTTCCGCACTCTCGGATTTCTCGGCCGCCTCCGCGCTCTCTGCTGCTTCTTCGGCCGGCGCCTCAACGCCCTCTTCTCCCTCGAGCGGAGCTTCAATCTCCACACGCTTGGGCGCGACCACCGTGACCACGGTCATCGTCTCATCGTCAATGGCTGTGACCCCCCCTGGTAGCTTCAGATCCGCCACGTGCACGGAATCTCCGATGTCGAGTTGGGAGACGTCAACCTCGATGAGTTCGGGGATGTCATTGGGCAGGCATGAGACCCTGACATTTCGAGCCGCGGCCTGGAGAATGCCCCCACGCTCTTCTCCTACGGACTTTCCCACGAACTCGAGCACGACGCCGACTTCGATGGTCTCATCCATGAAAACCTCGATGAAATCAAGGTGGATGATGCCTCCGTCAAGGGGATTGGTCTGGCGCTCCTTGAGAATCGCCGTGCAGTTGGAACTGCCACCGTTGTCCGGTACCCGCAGCTCATAGACCGCGTTTCGTCCCTCCTGCTGGTAGAGCTTCGTGAAGTCGTGCCGGTCTACGGAAAGCTTTATCGGGTCGATCTTTTTTCCGTAAAATATGGCAGGGATTTTCCCTGATGCTCTCAGCCGCCGGGCTGGCCCTTTGCCAGCTTCGGTACGCTGACTAACAGACAAAGGAATCTTTCTCATTTTCCCCTCCGCCCGGATGGTCTCGTTCGATCTGCACGTGATGCCCGCCGAGGCATCCGGTTGGTAGTTTGCCGTGAGCCGGGTGAACGACGCGATCCACTGGACGGTCAGGTCATCCGTTCCTATTTTGCGTATTTCGGGAGCGACCCGTGAAGCACTCTCCAGATCTTCCCTAGACGAACAGGGCGGACAGGGAATCCTCCCTGTGGATTCTACTGATGGCCTCGCCAAAGAGCGGCGCCACTGTCTCCACCTGAATCTTCGGACAGCCGAGGACCGTCTCGCTGGCCGGAATGCTGTCTGTAATATAGACTTTCTCGATGGAAGAGTTGGTTATCTTGTTCACTGCTTCTCCAGAGAGGACCCCATGAGTGCAGGCGGCATAGACGGCTCGAGCGCCGGCTTCCTTGAGTGCTTCCGCGGCCTTGCAGAGGGTCCCGGCCGTGTCGACCATATCGTCGAGGATAATGCAATCTTTGCCGGCAACTTGGCCGATGACGCGCATGACTACCGCTTCGTTGGGTTTGGCTCGGCGCTTGTCGATGACGGCAAGGTCGCTTCCCAGCCTTTTGGCAAAGGCCCTGGCCCTTTCTACACCACCCGCGTCGGGTGATACGACCGTACATTCACCGGAAAGGTGGTTTGCCCGTATGGATTCCGCCATCAACGGTCCGGCAAAGAGATGGTCTACGGGAATGTCGAAGAATCCCTGGATCTGACCCGCGTGGAGGTCGACGGTGAGAACACGCTGGGCCCCCCCCGCGGTGATCAGGTCGGCCATCAGTTTCGCCGTGATCGGGGCGCGACTGGCAACCTTGCGATCCTGGCGGGCGTACCCATAATAGGGCATGACCGCAGTAATGCGGCTGGCTGAAGCTCTCTTGAGCGCGTCGGTCATGACAAGCAATTCCATGAGATTGTCATTGACCGGTCTGCACGTGGACTGGATGATAAAGACATCCATTCCTCGGACGTTTTCCTGGAACTCAACCTGGATTTCGCCATCGCTGAAGGACCCGACCATGGCCCGTCCCAGGGGTATGCCCATATATCTGACAATTGCCTGTGCCAGGTCGGGGTTTGAGTTACCGGTGAAGATCTTGAGTCCTACCCTCATGTCGGATTCCTCGGCGGCGGTAGAGGTATTTTGGCTAAAACATATAAACTATCGCCAGTCTCGCCCGATGTCAACGAAAATTACCAGAACAGGGGGAGCGTTCACTCCCGCGGGGGGTTGCCGATTCAAGGGAGTAGCGTTGTCTCCTTTCGCAAGCGGGTCAGAAAAGAACCAAGGATAATTAACACCACTCACTGGCTGCCAAGGGCCTTCACCCGAAACCACGTCGGTCTTGACTCCTGAGCCAGGAATCATATAATCAGGTGCCTTCCCGAAATGGCGTCGGGAAATTTATCCATCGCATAGATCAAGGAGGTTCCGGATGAAGAAATTCTTGACGATTGTGGCTCTAGTGGCTTTCGTGGCTGCCGCCCCTCTGGCTATAGCCGCGGGAGATAAGGTCAACTGCTGTGTCAAGGGCAGAGCCGGAGAAGAAGACCAAGGAAAGGTGATCGAAACCTGTCAAAAGGTGTCCAAGGCCGAATGCGCCAAGGCCAAAGGCAGAGTCGTCAAGAGTTGCAAGGAATGTAAGAAGTAGCCGAATTTCCTTTTCATCGGCGCCGGCATCCGACAAGAGGTTCTGCAATGGGTAGGGGATGTTGGCGCCGGCTCTTTCCGATCCAACCTCGTCAGGGTACGGGCACGCTACCCCCCTCCGCTGTTCAGGGTGACGCGAACCTCAAGATCACGTCCCATTTCAAACACTTGGCGCCCCGTTGGGATCAGGAGGTTGAGTGGCGTGTGCTTCATGATATTCGCGGGCGAATTTGAGAAAATCTTCGTACACCCGATCCAGATCGTACCCGAGTCGGTCGGAATGTGTTGACATCCCTTGATGGAACCAGCGGTACCACCGGTCGATCTCAATGGGGTCTTCAGGCATAAGCTTGTCGAAGATCTCCGTCCCCGGATAGGGGGTGACCATGTTTATTTCTACGTGGTCGGGCCGGGCATCCAGTATGAGCTTCTTGGACAGTTCGATATCTTCCGGCCTCTCATCAGGAAATCCGATCATGAAAAACGCATGGGAGCGGATTCCTTGGTCACGAAGAAGGTTGACCGCCCGTATCACATCGTCGTTGGTTTCCCCCTTGTGAATCATCTTCAGAATTGCCGGGCTCCCGCTTTCGACTCCGAGTGTGACCCTTCGGAAATTGGCTCGTGCCATTCTATCAACGAGCGTCTGGTCGAGCGTATCGGCCCTCACCCCGCCAGTGAATTCAAAGCGGTTTAATCCGCTTGAGATGATCTCGTCGAGCAACGCCATGGTACGTTTTCTGCTCACGGTGAATGTGTCGTCCACGATCTTGACCACCCATCTCCCCGGACGTCGGTCCGCGGTCTCATCTCGTCCGTCCGAATGATCGTCCTGATCAGCGGCCTCTGCGAGCATCTTCAACTCCTCGATGATCGAGGGCACGGATCGGAGCCGCACGTTCCTCCCCCAGAGGTTCCGGGAAGCGCAATAGGAGCATTTGAAGGGGCAGCCTCGGCCGGTGAGGAGCACCTCACCGAAATAATCCGCTCGATCAATGAAGCCCCGATCCGGAACGGGTATGTCGTCTACATCCGCGATCATGTTGCCGCGAGGCCTGATTACAACCTCTCCGTTTACCCTCCTGGCGAGTGAGTGAATCTCCGTCAGGGGAGTCCCGCCGGCCAGCGCATCCATGACCGCGGTGAGCGTGACCTCGCCCTCGCCGATGGCAACCATGTCCGCGCCCGTATAGAGGAGGCTTTGCTCGGGGAGCACCGTAGGATGACTCCCTCCCAGAATCACCGGTATGCCCCATTCCTTGAGTCGGCGGACCATAAGCCGCACCGTGTCCATGTTTCCCGAGTTGCAGGTTATGCCGATGACATCGGGCGCCTCCGCCAGGATTGCGCGCTCAAGTTCGAGCCAGAGCCGGTGATCCGGATCTCCCAGGAGTTCGATCATGTCGGGGATTCGCGCATGCATGACGTTCTCCGGGTCTGCTCCCGGGTTGTCAGGCGGTTCAAGACCTGGCACGGATATGCTTTCTCCGTCGACGACGGCCGCCTCATGGCCTCCGCGATCTCTGACATAGGTCGCGAGATAGAGCAGATTCAGTGGATAGGTCTTCATCTTTGGAATGGTGAGTCCGAAGAGGGCGTAGAAAGGCGGGCGCACGAGGACTGTTTTCATGGTCGGACTACTCTCCCTCGCTTGTATTGGGTGAGCAGTTTGACAAGCTCGTCGTAGCCCCTTTCCGAAGCGTAGGTGATGGGGGTCTTCCCGAAGTTGTCCGTTACACCGACGTCCGCACGCCAGGACAACAAGAGCTTCGCCGCTTCCGTGTTCCGCTTCTGAACGGCCCAGAACAGCGCCGTCTTACCGTTACTGTCCACGATTGTCAGGTCCGGCCCCGCAGCGAGGAAGATCTTGACCACTTCGGGGTTCGTGTTCACGCAGGCCCACATCAGACCTGTCCGGCCGCTGGCATCCGCGGCGTTCACGTCAGCGCCCTTGTCCAAGAGCATTTCCACCACCTGCACGTCCGCGTAGAGCGAACCCCAGATAAGCGGAGTTCTCCCCCCATTGTCTCTGGCATTTACCTCGGCCCCGTGCTCAAGGAGCACCCGGACTATCTCGGGTCGGTTCTTATAGCAGGCCCAGATGAGAGCCGTCCTGCCCGCCGGGTCTGCGGCATTGACGTCGATATTGCGATTGATAAAAGCTTTGAGCTCCCTGAGGTTACCCTCCACGCAGGCCCGGACGAGTGCATCGATCTCGGAGCCCGCAAGCGACGGTGGCTCGGCCTCGGTTTTCAGCGGCCGTCCTTCCTCGTGCAACTCAGCCGGCTGATCCGGCGGTTCAGATTTCGATCGAATGATCACTTTGCGGACAGAATTCCCACCACTGGCGCGTGACAGCAGGTCGGCCACTTCCAAGTGATCCTTGAACGTTGCCCAGTCGATGGCGGTGAGCCCGGCATCGTCGCTGATATTCAGATCGGCGCCGGCTCGTAGAAGGAGCTTTACGACCCCGAGGTGCCCCTTGTACGAAGCTCGCATAAGGGGCGTTACACCGAATCGGGTTCGGGCATTGAGGTTGGCGCCGAGATCGACGAGCGTCTTCACGACGTCGGTATGCCCCGCGTAGCACGCCTTCATCAGGGCCGTCTTGCCGTTGTTGTCCGTCACTTCCATGTCTGCGCCGCTCTCGACGAGCAGCTTGACCACATCGGGGCGCCCTGTGTACGCGGCCCGCATCAAGGGAGTTAAACCGTACTGGTTTTTCGTGTTGACGTTGGCTCCCGCTTTCAGCAGCGGCCGTATGTCCCCGGTCAGGCCCTCTGCCGCGAGTTCGAACAGGCTCTTGCCTCCGAGCTCCGCGGCGGCTTCCACGAGGTATCCTCGATCAAGGGTGAGTTCAAGGGTCTCGGTGCGCCCATCGTCGGAACTGGTGATCATGGCCTCGATGGTTTTCTGGGTGTCTGAGGTAACGGATGCCCCGTGTTCCAAAAGAAGCTCCACGAGTTCTTCATGGCCTTCCTGAGAGGCCCATGAGAGGGCTGTCATACCCTCCATACTCTCCGCTTCGAGATCAGCTCCCCGGGCGAGCAGTAACCTGGCCACCTCCACATGACCTACTCTCGCCGCCCACATGAGAGCCGTTCTTTGGGCTTTGTCTCTGGCGTTGACATCGGCTCCCGCGTCGAGCAGCAGTCTGACCGCGCCGGGGTCGCCCCGATCCGAGGCAACCATTAACGGGGTCCACCCGGCCTGATCCTGAGCGTTCACATTGGCGCCCTGCTCAACGAGCAGCTCCGCTGCCTTCTGCCGGCTCTTGCTGACGGCCTTCATCAGGGCTGTCCGACCCGCGGCATCCGTCTGCTCAACGTTGGCCCTGTGCTTAAGCAGGAGATTCATCATGCCAAGGTGCTCGTCGAATGCGGCTCGCATCAGCGGAGTCCTGCCCGACTCGTCCATGCAGTCAACGTAAGCGCCCCGTTCCAGCAGCCTGCTCATGACCAGAGAGTGGCCTGCGAGCGTGGCTATCAACAGCGCCGTGTGGCCCTCACCGGATTTGATCTCTTTTTCCGCGCCCTTACGGAGCAACACATCAACGATGTCCCGTTGTCCGTACTGAGAAGCCCTCATCAACGCAGTGTATCCATCCCTGTCCACGGCATTCAAATCCGCACCTGCGTCCAAAAGCTGAGCAATAATGATCTTGTGTCCCCGGATGCAAGCCCATGTGAGACTGGTGAAGCCCTTGTTGTCACGTGCATTGACGTCGGCCTTGGCGGAAAGGAGAACTTTGACCACTCTGGCGTGGCCCGCAAACGCGGCTTTCAGCAGAGGGGTATGGCCCTGATCGTCTCTCGATTCGACATCCGCGCCCTTCTGGATGAGTTGTCTGACGGCCTTCGGATTGTTGCTCCTTGCCGCCTCGATGAGCGCCTTGTTTCTGTCCATCGCAAACAGTTTGGGCATCTCCCCGCTCTTTCCGCTTTCTCCTCAATCTCTTGCGTCCGCTGATCTTCACGCCTGCTCAGAGGCCTGGCGCCACACGGATCGTTTCCTCCCGATCTCCTTTTTCCAATATCATTATATTATTCCTGGAATGACTTTCAACGACCTCGTGCGAATTCGTTTTCAGCGAGTAAGCCTGGAGGGCACTTTCCGCAAAGAGGCGCCTCTAAGCGTGTCGGCCACCGGTGATCGAATCGGAGCAATTCACCCCCCGTGGCGGATGGTCATCTCGCGAGCTCCAGCGCTGCTTTCATCAGGAGGACGGTGTACGGATTCCACGTTGACATGCTGAAATAGATAGTTGTTGAACCGGGCTTTCCCTTTGCCAGGTGGCCGAATTGGTACGGACCGTACGTTACCCCGGATATGTCTTCGGCTCCCGGGTCGTGCACATGATCGCATTTCTTGGATTTCCAGCTCTCGTGGACATAATGGCATCGCCCTTTGTCTCGATCCGGCTGATAGAGCACCCGGGGCTCCGACCAGGGGCCCCAGGGGAGGGCGGCGGTCCTCATGTGAATGGGGAGTCCCTTCCCCGAACAGTTGTAGAGCATGATCCACTTCCCAAGGAAAGGGTTGTACGTGACCGACAGCTCCCCTACGCAAGGCTCATCGAAAAGGGCAATCGCGTCCTTCTCCGCGGGGCTCCACATGGGCTGTGAGGCATTGTCAAATCCTGCGAAATAACGAATCGAGCTCCGTGACTCAATTTGTTCGGCAGGCTGGAATGCCAGGCGAACATTACTCTTTCTCCATCGGCCCGAGCCGAATATCACGAGCCCCCGACCCGAACAAGTCGGAAATCCTTTGGTCTCCTTGAGATCGGTCTCCACAACCGAGACGTTGATGAAGTACCTCGTGGACAAATCATACAGGTACCTGAAGGTGCTTCCGTCATCTTCTGAAACGGCCACCACGGATCGGCCCATGACAACGTCTTGGCTGTGATCGGTGGTGTGGTACACATACATCTTTCCGCCCACGCTCGTCCCCTCCATGGGAACCTCAAAATCCTCCTGGCTTATCCCTGGTATGAAGACCGGTTTGTATACGCCGGATTCGTCGTGGATAAACGTAAGATCCAGTCCATCTTCCGGGTTGGTGTCGCAGGTGTACGCGATTGCGTCTTCTCCGCGCAATCCCGCGGTGTCACCGAAGAGCAGGTACGTCCTGCCCCTATGAAGAAAGGGGACCCCCAGATCCGTTCCCGCCAGCCCGAAACGGCGGGCGGTGAGGTTGGCCGTCGGCCGGTTTCGCTCACGGTCGTAGTCGCCCACGAGCTGAGCTATCTTGACGGGCCGTTTCACCACCGCGACGCCGGGTTCCCCCTCCTGTTCATCAAACGTCGTGGTAACCGCGGCTTCAGGCAAGAGAAGCAATGCCGGGAGAATAAGGATGAGCAACCTCAATCTGTTGCGGGTCATGGCGTACCTTTCGAACGGCCGGCCTGAAGTACTTCGACCACCGCGGTATAGCCCCGGGAACGGGCGATGTCCATTCCTGTCTTACCTTTCCCGTCTCGCGTCTCCGGGTCGGCTCCGCCGTTCAGGAGGATTCGGACCGCATCGGCATATCCGGTTGTGCAGGCCAGGATCAATGCGGTCGAACCCCATATGTCCCGAAGGTTCGGATCCGCCCCGCGCTTCATGAGAAGTCTGACAGCCGGTAGGCGACCCCGGTAACATGCAAGCATCAGGGCTGTCTTGCCTTGGTTCGTGCGCGCGTTGATCTCTGCGCCGCTATTGAGCAGGATCCGTGCCGGACCGGCTCTCCCATAATTGCACGCGCTGATAAGAGGAGTTCGACCGCGCCAGTCCTTCGCGTTCACGTCCGCGGCTCGTGCCAGGAGGAGATTTACTACTCGCGTCGCATTCTTGACCGCTGCCATGTGCAGCGCGGTGACTCCCGATCGGGTTCGTGCGTTGACGTCAGCGCCATTTTCGAGGAGGATTCGCACAACGTCCTCCCTGTCCCAGGCCGCCGCGAGCATGAGGGGAGTGTGTCCCAGCATCGTCGTCCCGTCGACCTGCGCACCGGCCCGCAGGAGGAGTTCCACCGTGTCTCTCCATCCCCCGGCAGAGGCCCATGCCAGGGGCGTGATCCCCTCCGCGTCCCTACGGTTCACGTCACATCCCGCACGGAGGAGAACTCTGATTCTCGCTGGATCCTCCAGCTTCACTGCTTCAACCAGCTGATCCGCCTGATCCTCCGCCGAGAGGGGCCGGTTCACGCAGATTCCGAAGAGCAGGAGCAGCAGAACCAACACGACTCCGGAGACCGGTACCGTTGCAAGGCGTGTACGAACCTGCATCCGAAGCGTTGAACGTGAGGTCGCCAGCTCTGGTATCATCGATTCGGCTGGAGGTGCCGGCGCTTTCATGACGAACTCACGCTCCCCTATGCGAAAGAATCAGCCTCTTGAGCATATACCAGAGTACTCCCAGGTACTCATGATAAGCCGAATGAACCATCTGAAGGCCGTCGGAGCTGGGGATAAACATTGTATAGAATGGCGGAGGAACTCTTGTCGCAAACTCACAGGGGCAGGATACCGGTCGAAGACCAAGTCCCTCGAACAGCATCCGGGCCCTCCACATGTGCATCGCCGAAGTCACGAGAGCGAATGGCTCATCACCCACCACGTTGCGGAATAACCTCGCTTCGTCATCGGTGTCCCAAGCCTCGGTCTCTAACACAAGCGCTTCCCGCGGCACTCCGATTTGCTCGGGAAACTCGACCATGGCCTCTGCCTGACTCTTCCGCAAGGGCGTAGATCCTCCAGAGAGAACCAGTTTGGCGCCCGGCACTCCCTTCCACAGTCGATAACCTTCCAGGAACCGAAAGATTGATCCACCCATACGGTCGGCGGGGCTGAAGTCGCGAGTGACAACCGCGGCTCCCAGAACAACAATGTACCGTACCCCCATTTTGTGCAACTCATCGGGGTCACAGTAGGAGCCCGCTTTCGATTCCAACGCGGTCAGCATGAGAAACCCCGTCACAGGAATCGAGAGGACCGCCAGGCAAATTGATCCGAAGAGGATCAAGCGAAAGCCCATTCTGCTTGTCGATCTCCTTCTCAGCACCAGCAGACCGAAACAGAGAAGCACGAGAATCACATTCAGCGGGTCCAACAACGCGCTCAGGATCTTCTTGATAAAAAAACCGATGGCAGACAATTCCCAACCTCTCGAAAAATTCTCCAAGGCCAGCGGGGTTGTGAGAGTTCGCCAGAGCCCTCGTCAAGAACTCCCAGGTTTCCGACCGGTGGCCCCCGCCGTCACAAATGATCTGCAACGGAGCTGGGACCCGAGTTGGGGGCAGGCCCCATGCGTCACCGCTCACTCCTGGGACGTTTGCAGAGCAGACAGCGCGGGAAAACCTGGCTAAATCGACCCGAAGTCACGGTTACACAGGATCCGCCGTGACACCGGCCACGATGTCCTTCGGAACTGCCTCCCTTATTTGCATCATAGCATTCTTTTCACGTCAACTACTGAGCGTTGTGGCGGTTGATCTCCAATTTCGTCACGAGGGGAGGGAAGGGTCTGGTGGAGGTCGGCGCCATTTCTTAGGTGAGTTTGCCGGGTCTTGGCACACAAGTTGCAATATCTTAAAGGCACAACGACTCCTTTAACCATACCCTCAGCCCTCCAGCAAAAATGGAGGGCTATTTTTTTGCCCTTGTAAAGCGCTTTTCCAGCTCCGAGCCGCGTCCGGGCACAGATTTTCCGGATTCGGAGCCCGGTCATTTCTTGCTCATTTCTCGGCGCGATTGTTCAAAATTTCGGCGGCCCCGCACGTCCCGGTGCTTCCACGGCATTACATATCACCGCCGTCAGAGCAATGACCGGCAGATTGCAAGGCATTTTCTGTTTTCGCGCGCAGCGTTGTTTTCCAGGTTCAAACTGCGCGATTTTTTCACAACCCCTTGCTGCCCATGCAAAGCTGAGGCGTGGCAGCGGCTGTTGACTATTTGCGTGAGAAAATCCATGATGACCAGGGATGGCAGCCCGTTCGTCGGCCGGGCTCGTATTCCCTCATGGAGTGAGCGGATTGCCTGAAAACACCTACTACATAGAGACGTACGGGTGCCAGATGAACGAGCACGACTCGGAAAAGATGGCGGCCCTGCTGGAGGGCATGGGCCTCAGCCCGGTCGACACACCGGACCGGGCGGATGTCATCGTCATAAACACGTGCTCCATACGGGAGAAAGCGGAACACAAGGTCTATAGTTCCCTCGGAAGACTCCGACGACTCAAGAGAAACACCCCCGAACTGGTAACGGTCGTGGCAGGCTGCGTCGCGCAGCAGGAGAAAGAAAGACTGCTCCGGCGGGTCGAACATCTGGATGCTGTTCTTGGAACGCACCACATCGGAGAACTGCCCGCGGTAGTGCAACGGGTTCGTGATGCGAGAGGCCGGGTTCAGGCAACCGACTTCACCGATGACGTTGAGTCTCTCCATCTGCCGGCGCCGTGCAAGGGATCGAGTCCCGTCTGCTCCTATGTTACGGTGATGCAGGGGTGCTCAAATTTCTGTTCGTACTGCGTCGTTCCGTTTACCCGTGGACCGGAAGTAAGTCGTCCCAAAGGCGAAATCGTCGAAGAAGTCCGATCGCTCGTCGCAAAGGGGGTCAAAGAAGTGACTTTGCTCGGGCAGAACGTTAACGCGTACGGGAACGATCTGCGAGACCACACCTCTTTTCCCGACCTTCTCCATGCGCTGGACAAGATTGCGGGCCTGGCGGGAATCAGGTTCACCACCTCGCATCCGAAGGACTTCAGCGCGGAACTGGCCGCGGGAATGGCCGACTTGCCGTCGGTCCGCGAGCACATACATTTGCCTTTACAGAGCGGTTCAGACCGCATTCTCAAAGCAATGGGGCGGGGGTACACACGGTCGGAGTACCTCGAAAAGATCCGCATGCTCAGGGATCGAGTTCCTGGAGTGGCTCTCACCGCGGACATCATCGTGGGCTTCCCGGGGGAGACCGCAGAAGACTTTCAGGAAACCGTTTCCGCGCTCGAAGAGATTCGGTACGATCAGATCTTCTCTTTCAAATTCTCTCCCAGGCCGGGCACCAAGGCGAGGAACCTGCCGGATCCGGTACCCGAAGAGGTCAAGTCTCATCGACTCGCCAAGGTCCACGAGATTCAGGACGCCATCACGACCGATTACCATCTGGCTGCCGTAGGAACCGTACAGGAAGTCCTGATCGAAGGGATCAAAACTGAATCGGGCCAGCCATATGGGAGAACCCGTACGAATAAGGTGGTCAATCTCGATCCCACCGATGAGGTGGCTGTGGGCGACACCGTCAAGGTGAAAATAGTCCGGGGCCTTAAACACTCCCTCCTGGGCAAGAGGACGCAGTGAGGAATCCGGACGAGATTTCTACCTCTTGTCCAGGGGCATATCCAGGATTGCCCGCGTTATTCTCTCCGCATACCTGATGAAGCCTACCCCGTTCTTGAGACTGTTGACGAGCACGCTGAATACGAAAACTCGGCCCTCCCGGGAAACACCGTACCCCGCGAGCGCGTTTACTCCCCGCAGGTTTCCTGATTTGGCCCGAATCCGCCTCACCGCCCCTTTGTCTCTGAACTTCTCCTTGAGCGTGCCGTCAACACCTGCCACACCAAGCGATGAACCGAACTCCCACGAGTAGCTGAAGTCATGGAGCGCGTACGTGAGGACCCGTACGAGAGCCGACGCACTGAGCCGATTCTTGTGCGACAGTCCACTGGCTTCACTGAGTGAGAAGAGTCCCTCGTCCACGCCGAGGTCAAGAAGATGCCGGCGGATCACCGACAAGCCCTTTTCCCGCGTGCCCGGAGCACCATGTACGGCGGCCCCGAGTCCCAGCGCGATCTGCTCTGCCATGAAGTTGTTACTAAACTTGTTAAGCCAATAGACGATGATTCCCAGTGGCCGCGAGTGAAACTCCAATAAGGAGACCGTCTTTTCGGGCACCCTTCCGGGGACGACTTTTCCCGTCACCCGGATGCCCTCACGCAGCAGAAACTCCTTGAAGACCTCCCCCGTATACAGGCTCGGATTCGTAACGTTGACGTAGCGGCTCTTAATATCGGCCTTTTCGCCGATCGACCCTCCCACATGAATAACCTCACGACCTGAAGGCAGAGACTCCCTCTTGACCGTTATCCGCGCGGCGCGGTGCCCCGGCACTGTCCTGACCGAAGCCTTCACCGCGGCGTATTCCGATGCAGGGTCCGCGATGACGACAGCAGGTTGGCCAGCTCTGGAAGCGGGATGAACGAGGATCCTGATGCTGTTGAAGTTCAGTGAAAGCGCACTGTACGGGGCGTGGTACGATCGGGAGCTGAGCCGCTCCTGCTCGTCGAGTGGCTTGCCGGGAATGAAATAGGAGTCGTCCACGACAATATTCCCCCGTATCTCAGTCAAGCCCCTATCCTTCAATTCCCGGGTGAGCGCAAAGAGTTGCTCACTAACCAGGTACGGGTCCCCCGTTCCCTTGAGGTAGACATTGCCTGCGGAGCCAGCCCTGAACTCGTCCGCGAGCACCTCCGTAACGAAGGTGTAATCGGGCTTGAGGATCCGCAGAGCCGCGGAACTGGTTACCACTTTCATCGTTGAGGCGGGAATAAGCGGAAGATCCGGGTTCTTCTCCATCAAAATCCGCCCGGACGCCGCGTCCGCCACCTGAACCGATACCGAGAAGTTGGGGGGGAGCTCTTGCCTGATAACCGCCTCAAGCTGCGCGTTGAGTACCGGGTATCCCGCGGCCGGAGCGTACGTGCAGGCACATAAGACCAGCAGGAAGGCCCATGCCTGGCCGCGCGTCGCTCGAAGGATCGTAGCACCAGCACGGCTGAGAGAACGCCTCGTTCCCGGGAGAGAGGAAGACTTCAGGGGGCCGGGAGGGCCAGTTGCCAGATTTACCTTCAGGTCATGGCTATAGCAAGTTGATATTACATATACTATCTCTGCTATGATTGCCAAAGGGCGGGGTGTGAATGTCAAGATGTCTCCTGAGGGGGGGGCTTCCCGTTTTGCTTTTTGTTATCGCAGGGATAAGCGTTATCCGATTCTCGTCGCGGTGTCAAGTGAGGGTCTCATCCGGGAGGACGTGAGCGCCTTTTTCCGGTATTTTGGCTTCGCGCGATTTGGATCGTAAATCACGTAATACCAATAAGTTGCATTAACTGAAAGATAATTTTCTAGGTAATTACCTCAACCGGCCGGAAATTATTGTTCATTTTTTTCTTGACAAAAAAACAAAAACGTTATTAATGCAATTTCCAACATTTCGAGCTGGGAGGAAGGGTATGTTGAGAAGAATACCTGCTACGCCATTGGTATGTTTCGTAGTTCTACTGTTCGCCATCGCCGCCAACCATGCCATCGCTGAAGATCCCCAGGAGGCCCTGGAAATCCTGCTCAAACCGGAGGGTTCCAGCGCACAGGTGAAGAAGCGCTCGCCTGCGAGAGCACGGTACAAGCCCAGGCGACGTGCGCGTCCTGTGAGAGCACCGTACCCACCGCGGAGTGCATTCAAGCCGATCGTCAAGGTCAAGGCGCCACCGACCTGCGTTCCGGGGGTTTTCAGACCTCCATGCATCCTACCGAAACCGCTCCCCCGCCAGTGGCAATTCAGTGCCCAGGCCATATTCGCCCGGACCAGGGGAACCATAGCGTGGCCCCGGATATGCTGGCAAACCTCCTGGGGTCAGGAGAATCTCGTGGACCTGAACGATATTCTGGGGATACCCGCTCACGATGTGGTTCCCGAGTTCACTGTCCGGTATCAGTTCCGCTGTAACTGGGCGTTGCGCTACTCGCTGCTCGGCGGTGAGTTCCCCGGCGGGCAAAGCGACTGGTGGCAAACCGGGAATCAGCAATACTGCTTCGGTCCCAATTCCTACGGATTCACCACGCTCGAGGGTCAGCAGTCCAAGTGGGAACACCTGTACCATCGAGTAGGTCTTGTTTACGATGCGATCAGAACGTGCTCTTCGGTGACCAGCGTATTCTGGGACTGGGTCCACACGGACGACAAGATTTCGGTGAGCTGCACCGTATGCGGCAACGAGAGCCGCATCTTCAGCCAAAGCGGGGACTCGATGATCGTCGGGCTGGAGTTTCAGCGCTGCCTCAAGACTGCACTCAACGGCGGGACTCTCACCTCCAACTACAAGGCCGGATTCATCTTCTATGACAACGTGGAAGGCTGGGACGTTCAGCTAGGGTTACGCTACTCCATTCCCCTGGGCTGCGAACGGTGGGGTTACGTGGAGGGCGGCTACCGCTACGTCGAGATCAAGAAGTCTCAGCCTGACTTCCTTTGGACGAACGCCATCGAGGGTGGATTCGTGGAAGCCAGCTTAACATTCTAGTTGATCGGCAAGTATCCTGCGACCGGTGAACCCAAGAACCGACATCTCTGACTGGAGCTGAGTTCCTCCGATCGAGGGATCCGGCAAAGGGCAGAAACTACCTGATGACCTGATTCCTCTATCACACCGGTCATGGTTTATTGTGAGCCCGGCCGCTTTGCCCGGCACTCCCAGCTCGACTGCCTCGGTCGGGCTTTTTTTTATTATGAGCATTGTTCGGGGGGGTCCGGGCAAGACCGATCGCCGGGAGTCCTGCGTGGCTAGGCTTAGGGCTCATTGACCGGAATCAGGTCCACCGCGTTCCTCAGTCTCGAGACAACTCTGTCCTGGCCGACCGCTTCGAGCATTTCGAAAAGGCCGGGTCCCACGGATGTTCCCGACACAGCGGTTCTGGCCGCGTTGATGATCAGCCCGGCTTTCACGGCCTTCTCTTCGGCGAAGGAGCGGAAAACCTCTTCCACCGCGCGTTGTGAGAATTGGGGCAGGGCCCCCAGCCGGTCCGCCAGCTCGGGGAGCAGCTCGCGCAGACTCGGGTGCCTGAGAAGATTCTTTTGAAGGGCCTTCTCTTCGAAATCGAATTCCTCTGAAAAGTAACAACGGCCGCGGCTGGAGAAATCTTTCAGGGTGTGGAAGCGGGCACGAATCAGATCCACCGTCTTGAGGAACCACTGACGATCTGCATTCTCGTAGGATTCTCTCCAGAGACCCTCGGTGACGAGCTCGGATTTCACGAAGGGGAAAAGCTCTTCGATGGGCATGGTCCGAATGTACGTCGCGTTGAAATGGATCGCCTTGGGATCCGTCCAATTCTTCGGATCTCCTCCGGGCACGTAGTTGAAGATCGAATTGGCCCGGTTGATGCGGGAGAGTTCAAAAGCGTCGATAAGCTCTTCTCTCGTGAAGAACTCCCGGTCGTCGGCGGTGGACCACCCGAGGAGCGCCATGAAATTGCAGAGAGCCCATGGGAGGAAGCCCATGCGTCGATAATACGATACGGTGACGACCTCACCGTGCCTCCGTTTCGAGAGCTTGGCCTTTTTGTTGTCAAGGGTAAGGGGCATGTGCGCAAAAACCGGCGCGGGGGTCCCCAGAGCTCGATAGATGAGAACCTGCTTGGGAGTATTCGCCAGGCCGTCCGCTCCCCGGATCACATGGGTGATGCGATCGAGCGCGTCGTCGACTGCGTTGGAGAGTATGTAGAGTGGACGCCCGTCCGAGCGAACGATGACGAAGTCCTCGATGTCCCGGCATCTCTTGTGGATTCGACCGTAGACCGCGTCCTCGAACGCTACCGTGGAGGCTTCGTCTCTCGGCACTCCGAAGCGGATGACAAAGGGTATTCCTTCCCGGAGTTTCGATTCGATCTGCTCCGGTGAAAGCTGCCGACAACGACCGTCGTACATGAAAGGTTGTTTCCTGGCTTCGGCCTCTTTTCTTTGCACGTCGAGCTCTTCCCGCGAACAGAAGCACCGGTACGCGTGACCCGATTCGAGCAGCCTATCTGCGGCCTCGCGATGTTGCGCCAGGTTTGCGCTCTGAAAAATCGGCCCTTCGTCCCAGTCCAGTCCCAGCCAGGTCAGGCCGTCAACGATTTCCCGCACGGAGTCCTCGGTAGACCGTTCCACGTCAGTATCTTCGATCCTGAGGATGAAGGTCCCCTTGTTTTTCCGTGCCCACAGCCAGTTGTACAGGGCTGTGCGCGCCCCACCTATGTGAAGGTATCCCGTTGGCGAAGGGGCAAAACGAACGCGCACTTCGCCTTCGGTGCGTTCTCCCAAATTTTGGCTCATGCTCGCTGTCTCTGTTCTGGCGGATCAGGTTTTGGGATCCAGGATTACTACGGGGTAGTCCGTTTCGGCCTTGAGAGCGTCTCGATCATTGAGGGTGCCCACGATATCGCCGCAGTGCATGGGAACCGCGACCTTGGGATTTATGCTCCTCAACGCAGCCACGGCTTGGCGTACAGTCATCGTATAGGTGCCGCCCACAGGTATGAGAACAACATCCGTGCGCACGTCTGCCATCTCCGGAATTACGTCGGTGTCACCGGTATGATAGACACGCACCCCGTCCACAGTGACGATATACCCGAGCCAGTTGTTTGCCTTCGGGTGGAAGTCCTTGTCCGTATTGTAGGCCGGGATCGCTTCCACGGTTACATCTCCAATGGTATGGCTGTCACCCGGGGAGATCTCCTTGAAAGCCGAGCCGAAGGTCGCTCGGCAATCCGCTGGCCCCACGATGACGGTGGATTGCTGACGAATCTTCTCCACGTCTTCTACGGACAGATGATCGAAATGGCTGTGGGTGATGCAGACCAGATCGGCCGGCTTGGCTTCGGTGAGTTTCCAGGGATCGATGTAAACGGTGGACTTGTCACCTTCGATCCTGAAACTTGCATGCCCCAGCCACGTAATTCTATCCTTAACAAAGGCTTCCACATCCATGGTTCCCTCCTCGTTGCAGTGTCGACGGCGCGCTCTCGTCAGATGACAATCCGAGAAGCGTTTACCATTTTACGCACGGGCACGAGGAATTGCAAACCGTTCCGCTCTCTCTCTTTTGGACGATCTCCACACGAGTCCGAGGGAGGGGATCAGCCCATCAGGACGGAGCTCGTTCCCGCCATGGACAAGGCAGCCCAGGGGCCCGGGCGCGCATCAGAGCATGGTGCTCGCCGATCCCAATGACAATCGAATCCCTGTGCTGTATACTCCGTGCACCACAGAACGGAGGAAGCGACCTTGCCACCACAGCAACGAAGATCGAGGTCCGTGAGGCCGAGGACGGTTCGCACCGACCGTGATTGGGTAATGATATGCCTCGGCATTTGTCTTATGCTCTTTTTTGGCATTGTCGGTTACCTGAGTATCACGGAGGGGCAAGGGGGTCCGCCCCCCAGGATTCGAGGGCCGGTGCGAGATCCGGCTTCCCTCGGATTGTTGGAGAAAGATGCAATGGTAGCCCGGCATTGCAGCAAACAGGTAGTGATACTCCGTCACCGGAGGTCGTGACTAACGGGCCCTCTATCAGGAAGTCCCAAATATCGCGCGGTGTCGACAGCGAAATCCTACAAGCCTGAAGAAATCCGCTTCTTACAGCTAGGGAAGCCCACCGGGCCTGCCGATCGACGCAAAAGAAAAACCCCGCAGACGGGCTTACCGGACTCATCCGCGCCGTTGGCTGACAGGGTTTGCCAACCAATAATAGCGCATCCCGGGGTGACATGGTAGTCTCTACGGGATTCGATCGAGTTCGAAGGGGTATCCGCATCTCTCGGAGGAACCCCATTTCTTGAGTTGCGGGAGAGGGGCCGCGGGCAGCCGCCGCCTGCGCGGTCGAGAAAAGGCGTGGAAAGGACACCAATAGGCCATGCAAGCATTCTTCAGAGCCCTCCTTCGATTCTTCTTCACCGGAATTGCGACGTTGTTACCGCTCATCGTCACCGGGTTCGTTGTGGGCTGGCTCGTGAGGTTGCTGGACGCTTACATCGGGCCGAGCAGCGCCTTCGGACTGTTCATCGTAACTGTCTTCGGACCGGCACGCTATACCAGCTATGTGCTCGGTTACCTCGTCGTGGTGGCCTTGATGATCCTGCTGGGTTTTCTCGTGACACGAGCGACAATAGCCCGCATACACCGAGGTTTCGATTCGACTTTCGCCAGGATTCCCCTTCTAGGCAAGGTCTACACGGCGGTCGGCCAAGTGGTTTCGTTGTTGGGCGCCAAAGAGGAGGCCGGTCTGGACCGGTTCGGAGGTGTCGTCCAAATCACGGTAGGGAATGTGAAGATGGTCGCGCTGTTGACGTCCGGTGAGAAGTATGTGCTCCGGGACGGCCGCGAACATCTGCTGGTTTTCATCCCCAACTCTCCGATTCCCGCAACCGGCTTCAACGTGCTCGTGCCTGTTGAGCAGGTGCAACGGTTGGAGATGCCGGTGGAGGATATGGCAAAGATGCTTATTTCGCTTGGTCTTCTGGCTCCCAAGGTTCTCAGCGGCCCCCTGGCGCGCTTGGCCGCGGAAACAAGGAAGGATGAAAATGGGCCTCCATCATGAACTGAAGCGTCGATCGCTTGAAGAGCCATACGGTCGGCTGCTCGAACTTGCTGTGCGGGAAGTCGGCGAGGGTACGGCCGTGGTGAGGATGCGCGCAACCGAGGATCTGAAGAACATCTTTGGCTCCACCCATGGGGGGGCTCTGTTCTCACTTATCGACGAAGCCTTTCAGTTGGCGTCCAATAGCCATGGGATTCTCGCGGTAGCGCTCAGTGTGAGTATCACCTATGCTGCCGCGCCCACTCCCGGATCCCTGCTCGAGGCGCGCGCAACCGAGATACACAAGACCAAGCGAACCTCCTCCTACCTGTGCGAGGTGCAAGAGGTGGAAAGCCGCAGGCTCGTTGCCACCGCACACGCGCTGGCCTACAGAACGGGAAAGAGGATAGAATTCTAACCGAGGAGGTGGGCATCCACGGTCATTGGGTAGGATGGGGGGATTGGTGGTTGTACCCTCAGCGGCCTTTCTTGAAAATCCCTTTCAATCGGAACTTGCTCTTCCCTTCAACCTCCTCCTGGGATTCGTCCGCTTCAGTGCCTGTGATTTCCTGTGTCCGCGGTCCGGCGTTCTTCATGGGCTTGAGGGTGAGCAGCTGAGTGAGAGCAACGGTGTCCAGAAACTCGTCATCCTCGGTTACAGGCGGGGGGGGGGCGTGGGTGACTTGCTCGATAGGCTCCTTTGCCTTTTTCGAACTCTTAAAGGTTATTCCTCGGCGCTTCAGATCTTCCTCCGTGATGAGATTGTGCGCGTACAGTTGCCTGAGGAGATCCGCGTAACCGGCCGGAGTAATCTTGAATTTGGCCATCACCTCTCCGTTGGACATGGACCCGCGAATGCACTTCAGCGCTTCCTTTGCGTTGACCTCCCTCGGTACGGTGTTGTCCACCATCGGCTCTCCCCTTGAGACCGATTATAGCGCATTCCGATGGTGAGGTGAATCCTCCTTTGAGGACTGCAACCCCAATCAGAGCCGCAGACCATCGTTCCGAAAGAAATCGGTATGGGACGGGGCACTGTTCTGCTACATTAGGCCGCTCAAGAACGAGGAACTCGACGGAACCTGTGACGTGGTGCCCGAGGTCCGGAACCGGAGAGAGATGCCCGCTCTTTTAAAGATCATTCTGAGTCGCCGAATGCTTGTCGCCGGCGTAATGGGGTTCAGTTGCGGGCTGCCGCTCCTTCTGACCATCACGGTACTGCAAGCGTGGATGACCGAACAGGGGGTGGATCTCACGCTCATCGGCTTCATGGCGCTCGTCGGACTCCCGTACACCCTTAAGTTCCTCTGGTCTCCGCTCCTTGACCGATACACGCCTCCCCTGCTTGGGCGCCGCCGGGGCTGGATGCTCGTTGCCCAGGTGCTGCTCGTGGGCTCCATCGTGGGCCTGGGAATGACGAGCCCTGCACGTAACCCCTGGCTGGTCGCCGCTGCCGCATTCGTTGTGACATTCTTCAGTGCGACGCAGGATATTGTCGTGGACGCGTATCGGAGAGAGGATCTGGCGGAGAAGGAACTCGGCCTGGGATCTTCTCTCTACGTTAACGGATACCGTGTCGGCATGCTGCTCGCCGGGGGTGGGGGGCTGATTCTGGCAGACCAGATCTCCTTCCGTTCAGTCTACACGATTATGGCAGCGTGCATGTCCATAGGAATCATCACGACTCTCCTGACCCCCGAGCCCGAAGCTCCTCACGGGACTCCCCAGAGCATGAAGGAAGCAGTCTTTGCACCCTTTGTCGAGTACTTCCAACGTCGCGGGGCATTGTGGATACTGGCTTTCATTCTCCTCTACAAGCTGGGTGATCAGATGGCGGCGGCCATCAGCACGCCATTCTTTCTGGACATAGGCTTTTCCATGACCCAAATCGGGACCGTGGTGAAGCTCTTCGGGTTCTGGGCCACGGTGGCCGGAGGGCTCGCGGGCGGCGTGCTCATGCTCAAGCTTGGGATAAACCGTCCCCTATGGATTTTCGGGGTGTTGCAGGCAGTCTCCACGGGGGCCTTTGCAGTCCTGGCTGTCTTGGGCAACAATATTTATGCGCTAACCGGGGTGATTGCTTTTGAGAATCTGAGCAACGGGATGGGTACGAGCGCGTATGTCGCGTTCATGGCAAGTCTCACCAATAAGCGCTTTACTGCCACGCAGTATGCGCTTCTCAGCAGCCTCATGGGAGTGCCGCGCGTGTTGGCGTCCGCTCCAACCGGGTTGCTCGCCAAGGACATAGGGTGGGAAGGTTTCTTCATCGTATGCACCGTGGTGGCCATTCCCGGACTCCTACTGCTTCTCAAGTTTGCACCTTGGAACGAGGCAGACTTCCTGGGAGAGTAGGACCGTTAACGGGTAAACCGCTTCTCCCGCCGCCCTCGCCATGCCACTTCCATATTACGGCCGATGCCCGCAAGTCGCTGAGGTAGCCGCCTGACCTGCCTCGGTCGCAGGTCATAGCGTTTTGGCGGCCCGGCCTTCACATCTTTTCTCGAATGAACGAGGCGAGGTTCTGCTTGGTCTTGTCTATCCCAAGCTTTTTCCTGATGTTCTTGCGATGGACGATAACCGTCTGATAGGTCAATCCCATCTCTCGGGCGATTTGATGAGAGTCCATTCCCTGGCTGATCATCCGGCATATCTCGACTTGCCTCGGCGTGAGACGGCCCCCTTTCTTGGAGAGGTTGATGCCGAAATAGGAAGCGATATGCTTGATGCTGAAGTCAAGGGTTTCCAGCAGATGGCGCTGAGCCGGCGGTGGATTGAACTCTCTGAACTGCTCGACGATCGGCTCAATGGTTTGTTGGAAGTTGTTGATGACGCGACGTTCCAGGTCTTTCTTCTGTTCCTGGAAGTCGACGATCAGGAGTTTCATTGCCTCGTTGACCCTCTTGATGTCCTTGTCTCGCTGCTTGAGGTCGGTCTTTGATTTGACCAGTTCCAGAGTCTGCTCAGACACCTTCTTTTCGAGACGGGCTATGCGGGAGATAAGTCGCGTATTGGTTCGCTGCAATTTGTCATAGACCCTCTTCTGGGGAGTGAAATCGAAAATCGAGACGTAGAGCAGATGGTTACCGTCGTCATTGATTTCCAGTATTCCTCCACTTGAAACCAGCCACACACGTTCCTTCCCCTTTGGCGCGAATTGAACCTCAATGTTTCTGAACAAACTACGTCGATTGATTGCCTTCCAGGCAGCCCGGTTACGGGCTCGCCATGTCGGTGGTATCAGATCCATCAAAAGGCGTTTCTCCCGGAGCTCCCGGGTTGAATAGCCGAGCATCTTCAGTAGCTTCGGGTTCCCTTCGAGGTAAATTCCTTCGAGGTCGAAGACTGCTATGCCGACACTACCATGTTGGAATGCCAAGCGATAGAGCTGGTCAGTGGCGGTTACTTCCGGTTGGGTGGAAGTCCGTGTCACCTCTTTTGGTTTCGAGCCGGTCCGGATTCGTTTGGCCATGAGCAACTCTCCGTTTCTTCTCAAGACAGACGCTGAAGACCTTCAGGCAGATCGGTGTCAGAACACCGCAGGGCTATCCCTCCATGAAACCGCTCAATCAGAAGAGCCGAGCAGATCATCAACGGAGTGAACGAGGTCACAGTCCCCCTCGAACCTCCAAACGACCGGGCGTCCTTTCAGGGACTCCCGAATAAACCGGCGCCTGACAGTTCAGGCCAATCCTGCCACAGCAACAAGTCAGGTCCTCGGGCGGCTCGTGGATGAGAGAGAAACGCCGTGTTACCGAATTGACCGATCGGCTTCTTCCTGAATCGATCGGATGAAATCTCGCGGGCCAGTGTCCCCCCCCGAGCCGGAGAAAGTGCTGGTTCCTGCCTATCCCAAGGTTGTGAAGTAGGTGTATATAATACGCCATAAGAGGGGGGACTTGCAACTCTTGAGCTTGGGCACGCTGGACGTCTGCTCGAAATAGTTGTCTAAAAGGGGAATAGAGAGGGTATCGTTCCTTACGTTTACCTGCACAGTAACCTGAGCGAGGAGGTCGGCGTCCCGAGCACTTCGGGAGGAATCGAGGGCCGGTATTCGGTCTCGGGTGCTCTTACCTCCGGAGAGAGGAATAGCGCGCGCCCCTGGGCATGGGCAGCTTTCTCACAGCTTGATTGTGTCGGCGGGCCAGCCGTATGAAATTGCGGATGAGAATTGCGCCCCCCCCTCTTCCGTTGTGGAACAGTTCCGGGTGTCCTTGTATGCCGTACACGGGTTTCGTCGGGTGGCGCATCACTTGCACAGGGCTCGTCTTTTCAGACGCGAGTACGCGAAATCCCGGAGGGATAATTTTGACTTCGTCATAATGACTCTGGACGATCTTCACAGCCCCGCCGACGCCTCGAAAAAGCGGATCGGACGTCAAAATCTTCACGGGGACGACTCCTCCCTGGCGGCTGCGGGAGTAAGGAAGGCAATCATACTCACCGGCCCGAATCGGCCCAACCTTTCCCCCGAAGGCCAGAGCGAGAGCCTGGTGGCCTCCGCATATTCCAAGAATCGGAACGCGCAACTCTTCAGCCAGAACGGGCAGGGCCCACAGGAAATTCTGGAGTGCCACTCCCGTTTGTCCTGAGTACCGACACCATGGAGTTCCTTGGGGGCCGAGGATGATGAATTCGGGCTCCAGTTCCGCCACCATACCGGGCGTGAGTTCCGTGAAGGGTACTGTTCGACCGTTGGGATTGCCGGAGAGTTCCTTGATGACGGAGAAGACCTTGCGACAACCGCGGGAGCAACCTGACGGCGAGAGGCTCACAAGGAGCCAGGGCCGGGCACATCGATCGGGAGAAGTGAGCCTCTGGACTCCGCTTTCTGCCGCGTGGAGAGGCTCTGTCCAGCAGACAAGGCTGAGCAGGCTGAGCGCTATGAGGAACGGGAGAGCGCCCCGAACTCGACATCTCAGCAGGAAAACCGCCATGTCAAATCTTTCCTCGATTTTTTTGGGGACCACTCGCCTTATACACTATGCATGAGCGCGGAGCAACCCGATTGCGTCGGCCGCCCCGTGGCGCACCCAGTCACGGTCGCAGGCATGCAGATGCTTGACCGAATGCTCCAGGAGTAGTGTCACATGATCTTTGCCGCGCGTTCCTTTTCGCTGTACACACAGCCGCAGTATTTTTGTCGGTACAGACCCAGTGCTCTATATTTCTTTACTCCTTCTTTCCAGCCCTTGCGCCAGTCCGAGTAAAGGAAGCGAATTCCGATCTTCTCAGATACTGCCTCGCAGGTTGACTTGAGCAGCTCGTGTTTCTGAAAACGGCTGTACAGGAGCGTAGTGGAAAACGCGTCGAATCCGTGAAGCCGGGCCAAATGCGCGCTCTTTTCAATCCGTATGCTGAAGCAGATCCGGCATCTCTGGGACTCGCGAAAGACGACCTGTCTCAACCACTCTTCCATCTCCATCTGCGGGTCATCCTCGAGCACTGGGATGTTGTTGCTGCGGGTGTACACTGTGAACGCGTCGAGCCTTCGAAGGAACTCAGAATAGGGCTGGATGTTGGGATTGAAGAAGAGTGCAGTGACGTGGTGGCCCAGAGAGGTCAAGTCGTCGAACGGGTGCACCAGGCACGGCGCGCAGCAGGAATGCAGGAGTATTCTCATGAAAAGTGTTGTCTCCTTTCTCCAGTCATGATATAGGGTTGCCTTCAAGAAGTGGCCACATGCCACTCACATCCCACCGGCTTGCAGCACTCATGAAAATCGTTGTCTTTTTTTCGGTCATAGCGTTGATGCTTTCGCCGGTCGTGGCGGACGCAGATCCGGCACTGTTCCTCAATGCCTTCGGCGAGACCGCGACTGCCTACATTAATGATTCATTTCTTCTCCTCGGAACCACCGCAGACGGGTTTGTCGCCGGCATCAGGCAGGAGGAGAGCGCACTGCAAATAGCGAACGATGTGCGCAAGCGGGTCCGGATCATCCGCGCCAAACTCAGGGCTGTGTTAAAGACGCGCATCGCCGCCGAGGACAAGAAACTGATTCAGCGCCTGGACGACGCGTACGCGTGCATGGATCATCTGGCGTGGGCGCTGAGCCAATATGTGCGGGAAAAGAGTCCGGACACTGCCAATCGCTTCGAAGAGCAGCGAAAAACCTGTTTGCAGCGCCTCGATAAGGTCGCCAAGTTCTATTCCGCGCTGCCGCCTCCCGAATTTCGGGAGCCTCTCAGTACACGCTGATCGCCGACGCGCATGGTAAAGCGTTCCCGATCGAAGTACTCCAGCAGGGGAATGTTGTACTTCCTCGACGAACCCGTGACTTCGTGAAACTGCGATGGGGTTATTCCGCCTTCCCGCTCTATGAATTCCGCGAGTTTTCTTTTCGTCTCGGTGACGAACCGATCGGAGAAATAAAGTTCGTCTTTGACCCGTACGAGTTTTCCCTCTTTCTCGAGTATGCGGAGGAGATTGCGCACCTGCGCCAACTCCGACCCGGTCTTTTCAACAATTTCCTTGAGCGTCGGAGGAGCGTTTCCTCCTTCCGTAACCATTTTCAGTAACCGGTCGGTAAGGCCTTTCTCTTCATCTTTCAATCTGACCTTGTGCGATGAGGACCGAACGGATTGACCGCGATCGATCAGTTCTCCTTCCGCGACCAGGAACTCGACGACTTTCTTGAAGAGTTTGTCACCACCGGGCACAGTTGATCGAAGCTCCTGCTTGGGCATGCCTTCTCTGAGGGGATGCTCCGTGTGAAAGGCCGCGAGCCGTTCCAGGATACGTTTCTTGAGCAGGCCTATGAAGTCGCTGTGAACCAGCCGGTCTTCGGACGGGTCAAAACGGACGACAGTCCTGGCATTGGATAACTTGTCGATGATTCTGTCAAGACCCTTGGCCGAAAGTCCTGACAACCCGAGAAGTTCCCGTTTTCTGAATCCTTCTAGCCCTCCGCTCCTGACAAGCGCGGCTACGATTCCCTCCTGGTCCTCTCGATCAAGATGTTCGAAACTGCGGCGGGTGCGTGTCTTGAGCTTGACGCCCCGAGGATTGAGGATCACGCCCCCCCCGAGGGTGACCGACGGAGAAAGCGCGCGTATGACGAATCGGTCGCCGGCGGCAGGCACTATGGGAGCCGCGGTTCGTATCTGCGCCAAGCTCTCCTGTCCGGGTTCCAGAGACTCGAACTCAGGAAGGACCACACGCGCCTCAACTTCGCACGTGAAGTGATGAAGGCGTACCTTTTGGCGGTTCTTAAGCGGCATGGGAGACCGGGAAAGGGCGGTCAGCCTGACATCGATTATGTGTGAATGGCGGAATTCTCCCGGATGGGTCAGAACTTCGCCCCGGTTCACTTCGGACTGCTCCAGCCCGCGAAGGTTCACCGCAACACGCTCTCCCGGAAAGGCTTTCTCTTCCCTGGTGTTATGAGACTGCAGGGATCGAACGGTCGACCGCTGATTTCCGGGCAACAACAGGACCTCGTCCCCTACGGAAATCGATCCGGAGATCAGCGTTCCGGCCACGATGGTGCCGTGGCCGCGCAAGCTGAAGACCCGGTCAACCGGGAGACGCAACAGACCGTACACAGGCCGATCCTGTACCTGCTCCGCGAGCTGCAGAAGCGCAAGCCGCAACTCGTCGAGTCCTTCGCCGGTCTTGGAGGAGACTTTGATGAAAGGGGAGCCCTCAAGAAAGGTCCCTTTGGCCGCCTCACGAGCGTCCTCTTCCGCGAGCATGGCAAGTTCGTCGTCCACGAGATCGGCCTTGGTCAGCACAACCAACCCGCGCTTTACGCCGAGCAGGCAGAGTATGTCAAGGTGCTCAGTGGTCTGAGGCATGACCCCTTCGTCGAGCGCGATCACCAGCGCGGCAATATCAATCCCTCCTGAACCGGCCACCATCTGACGAACGAATTTCTCGTGGCCGGGGACGTCGATAATGCCCACACGGACCTTATCATCGAGGTCGAGGAACGCATACCCCAGCTCAATGCTGATCCCGCGCTCTCGTTCCTCCTTGAGACGGTCAGTGTGGATGCCTGTAAGCGCCCGAATAAGCTCGGTCTTACCGTGATCGATGTGTCCTGCTGTTCCGAGGATCAGTCGTTTCATGGGCCGTTCAATTCTCGCGTCACTGCGGCCAGATATCGATAGGCCGTTCCATGGGGAACGCGTAAGGGGACTCGGGCCCGAACCACTTCTGATAGATCTTGGCAAACGATCCGTCCGCGGCCATGTCCTGAATGGTGAAGTTCACGAAATCCCGCCAGGCCGAATCATTCTGAGGAAGGCCGAGCACAATGGCTTCAACCGCGTCGGTCGCTTTGATCAGCTCAAATCGTCCGGGCTTTCGCGACGCGTATTCCAGCAGATTCAGGCCGGAATCAATCCAGCCGGAGACTTTTTCTCGACCCAGTGCCAGGAAACAGGACGGAGCGTCCGGGTACGAAATGACGTTTTTCTCTGCTCCCTCGTCTCCGGATTCCCGCAACAAGGACATTGCCGTCCTCTCAGACAAGGTCCCCTGGACTGCGGCTATCCTGTGGCCTTTCAAATCGGTCGGCTTCTTGAATTGCCCTCTCAGGACCATTATATAAGGCGAATCGAAGAAGTAGGGCACGGAAAAGTCGAACCGGTTTTCCAAAGTCCGGGTATGCCTGATCCTGCACATGGCGATATCAATTCGGCCCCGTTCCAGCATGGGGCCCCACGTCTTCTCATTGACTCTCACCGCATCGAGCTTGAGGTTCATGTGGTGCGCGATCTCCCGGGCCAAGTCCACCTCAAAGCCGATGAGCTTGCCATTGGGGTCGAAGAAGCCTTGCGGAATCCTATTGTACGGAACGCCGATGCGAACCGTCTTGTCTTTGGTGACTCTCTCGAATACCGGGCCGCAGGCGCCTCTGCCGGGCAGGCCCAGCAGGCACAACAGGAGCACCACAACCAGTGAGATCTTCCGCAATGGCACTATGTCACCTCCTGCGTGGACCCCACGCGCAAAAAGGAGCCGTGCCTCGACATATCGCGGCACGGCGGTATCGGAGACATCTGTCCGCTCGCCGTGGAGGTCGATTTCGAAAGGGGAGCTAGGCCGTAGTCTTTCCTCCAGATCCGTTGGGAGTGTTGCCCCCTCTAGAGTTCCGGCCGGGCTTGTGCTTTGGAGCTTGGGCATTCTCGTTCTTTCGGGGGGTGGTGGCATTCCTTTTCTTGGACTCGCCTGCGTCGTTCCCAACGATTTCGTCCTTCGCGACTTCGACAAGAGTCTCGTCCTCAAGTTTGACGACGAGCGACTCGGTCAACGGACAGTGTTTTTGCACATGACCCTCGCCATGGCTGGTCTTGACGCCTTTCCCCACCTTGGGCACCGCCTTCTTGAATTGCTCGTATATCTCGTGTTCGTAGGCGAGACAACACATCAGGCGCCCGCATACTCCTGATATCTTGCTCGGGTTTAGGGAGAGGTTCTGACTCTTGGCCATTTTGACCGAAACGGGCTTGAAATCAGTGAGGAATCTGCAACAACAGAGCTCCTGTCCGCAACACCCAAGCCCCCCGGTCATCTTTGCCTCGTGCCGGACTCCAATCTGACGCATTTCGATGCGCACCGGAAATCGAGAGACGAGCTGCTTCACTAATTCCCGGAAGTCTACCCGCCCCTCCGCGGTGAAGTAGAAGATGTACTTGGAGCTGTCGAAGAAGCACTCGACCGCGACCAATTTCATGGGAAGTCCGAGGGCCTCGATGCGTTCGAGGCAGTAGTCATAGGCCTGGGCTTCCCTCTGGCGACAACGGGCCTTTTGGTCGAAATCCACTTTGCCCGCTTTGCGAACGATCTTGCGGAGTCCTTCCAGCGCGGGCAGGTCCACTTCCTGTTCGATCGGCGCGAAAGCTACTTGTCCGAGCCCCATTCCCTTTTCGGTCTTGACAATGACCCAATCGCCTTCGGTCACGTCCATGTCTGCGGAATCGAAATGGTAGACTTTGCCGGCCCTTAAGAAGCGGATCCCAACGATATTGACCTTCTGGGTCTCGATTTGAGCCTCCGTCGGCGCCTTCCGCTGAGGGTCCTGGGGGAGAATCTGAGCGGGCCGGTCCCAGTCCTGCTCGGTAACGTTGTTAGCAGGCATGTCCCCGTTGTCCTGAGTCTGTCCTTCCTCTAGGGCATAGGCAATAGGCTCGGGCTCTTCGATGGTCCCGTCCGCCTGTCCGGGATCATTCATTGAGGCCTGTTCAGCCTGTCCGAGACCCTCCTCGCCGGGCAGGTCGATGGGCCTTTTCTCTGCTCCATATGACCTTGGGAGGTAGGGCATCTCCCTCTTGGTATTTCCGTCGTCCATGAGGGTCACTCTTTCGCAGATCGGCCGGAAGCCAGCCCCATGGTCGGCCCGTGCAAAATGCGGGCTATCCTCAGGAACATGAGATCCGTGACCAAGCGCGCATTAGCGTTGATTTCGGCCTCGATCAGCTCTGCAGCTTTGCGCAACTCCTCGCTAACTGCCAGGAGTGCGTCAATGGAACGATGTTGAGCCGTCAGGCTCGTTGTGTCAAGCAAATCTGAGTGAATCGGGTCGAGACCGTCAGCGCCGAGCCTGTGAGTCAACAGATCCCTAACCCACGTGCTCGCCAACTCTATCGCCTCCAGTGCGGTGGCCCGATCCGAGGAGATCTTCTCCGAAAACCCCAGAAGGGCTGCCATCCCTTTCTTTGCAGGTTCACAGAGGATTTCGACGATTTCATCCCTTGTCTCGAGGGATTTGGACGAATCCATTGTCAGTGCCCGCTCTACGCTGCCACACGCGACGGCCGCAAGAACCCGAGCTCTTGCTGGTTCTACGTCTCGTCTCCTTGCCAGGAGAGTCGCCAGCTCTCCCGCGCCGATCGGCTGGAACCGTATCCTCCGGCATCGCGATCTTACGGTGGGCAGCATGAGCGCTGGCCTGGAGCTGATCAGTATCAATATGCTCGCCCGTGGAGGCTCCTCCAGGGTCTTCAGAAGAGCATTCTGAGCCGCTCGGTTCATGAGATGCGCGTCATCGACGATCAGCACCCGGTAGCGCGCTTCAACAGGGGCGTACCGGAAGAAACTCCGGGCGGCTCGAACCTGCTCTATTCGAATAATGCCTCTTTCCGGCCGCTCCACAGCAACGTCCGGATGCTTTTCCCGAACGATCCTCCTGCACGTGGGACATGTATGATCCGCATCATGTTCCCGGTCGGGGCAATTGAGGAGACAGGCGAAGTTGAAGGCGACCGCCTTCTTCCCGATACCGTCCCGTCCGGAGAAGAGGTACGCGTGTGCAGGGCGGTCCTCCTCTGCCGTACGTGACAGCAATGCGAGGACCTTTTCATGTCCGACAAGGGAATCCATAGGCCGGATATCGCTGGGGAACGGTCATGTCCTCTTGAGGGGTATGATCTTGTCCCACGCCAAAACCAACGGCGTAGCCACGAAAATCGAGGAGTACGTTCCAAAAATAATTCCGATTCCGAGCGCTTCTGCGAAATCTCTCAGAACGCTCGTGCCGAAGACGAGCAAGGCTATCACGACAAAAAGGGTAAAACCCGATGTGAGAATGGTCCGAGAGAGGGTCTGGTTGATGGACGTATTCAGGATCGTCTCGACCGATTTCGTTCGCATCGCGACGAGATTCTCCCGGATCCGGTCGCAGACCACGATCGTGTCGTTTACATCATACCCGACCACTGTCAGGATGGCCGCGAGGATCGTGAGGTTGAACTCCTTTCCGGTCCAGACCCAAATGCCATAGATGATTATCAGATCGTGGATGAGGCAGAGCACCGCGCCCAGGGCCATGCTCAGACCGAAACGAATAAAGCCCACATACACGAGGAGCATCCCCAGAGCGAGGATCGTGGCCCAAATCGCCGCGCTCCGCAGGTCTTTTCCCACCTTAGGTCCGACCATCTCGACGCCGAGGATTTCCACCGCGCCTTTGCCTGCCGTCTTCTCAAGAAGTCCCTTCACCTTGGCCGAAAACCCTTCCGTTCCTTGCTCGGGCACTTCGGTCCGAATCATGAAGTCCTGACCGCCGCGAGAGAATCTCTGCACGATCGGCTCCCCACCGAGAGGCTTGAGGGCTTGCCGAATGTCCTTCGTGCGGACCGGTTTGGAGAACTTCACTTGAATCATGACGCCGCCACTGAAGTCGATCCCCAATTCCACATGCCCTTTGACCGGCATGGACAACAGAGCGAGCACAATGAGAATGGCGGAGAAGACATATGCATATCTACGGTTACCAACAAAATCGATGTTGACGTCGGGCTTGATGAGTTCCACGTTGCTTTTCCTTCTCCGAGATCGTCCCTCGGTTTAGAGCATTTCGAGCCCGTCAGATGCTCAGACGCTTGATGCGCAGGTTCTGAAACGCGTAGTCGAAGATCGCTCTCGTGACAAAGAGAGCCGTGAACATCGAGGCTACGAGACCGATGCACAGAGTAACGGCAAATCCTTTGATCGGCCCCGTGCCGAATTGGATCAGGGGCAGGGCCGCAAGGATTGTGGTCAGGTTCGAGTCGAAGATGGTCGAGAATGCCTTAGCATATCCGGCGTCGAGCGCGGCCTTGGGCGATTTGCCGAGACGCAGCTCTTCGCGCACCCGCTCAAAGATCAAGATGTTGGCGTCAATCGCCATGCCCATGGTCAAGGCTACTCCTGCGAGCCCGGGGAGCGTCAATGTCGCTCTGATGCCTGGAGAAACCATCACCGCGAGGATAAGAAAAAGGTTCCAGACCAACGCCACGTCCGCCACGATTCCCGACCATTTGTAGTAAATGGCCATGCCGATCACGACGAGGAGCACACCGAGAATTACCGCATTCCGGCCACGACGGATCGAATCCTCACCAAGGGAGGGGCCGACGGTCCGGCTCTCGAGGATCTTCACCGGCGCGGGCAGTGAGCCCGACCTCAGCACGAGTGCAAGATCACTGGCCTCCTGCGGCGTGAACCATCCCTCGATGATGCCGCTGCCGCCGGGGATAGCGCTCTTGATCACGGGCGCGGAAACGACGTTGTTGTCAAGGATGATGGCGAGGCGTCTGCCCACATTCCGCCTTGTGGCCGCCTCAAATAAGCGAGCGCCCCTACGGTTGAGCGTGAAGGAAACGTACATGCGTCCCGTTCGATCCGGCTTTACCCGGGCATCCGTAACCACCTGACCGGTCATGATGATCCGTTTATCGACGAGGAAGGGTTCCTTGTTCACCGCTCCCGTCCTGGGATCACGGGTCACCTTGTAGAGGATCTCAGTTCCGGGAGGGACTTTTCCCCCGCGCCCCGCGTACTGCTCATTCCTTTCATCAACGAGTTTGAACTCGAGCCTGGCGGTCTGCTTAATGATGCCGACCGCTCTATCCGTGTCCTGTTTGAGCCCGGGGAGCTGCACAATGATGCGGTCCGATCCTTGGAGGATGACATCCGGCTCGGTCACTCCGAGCTGGTCGACGCGGTTGCGAATAGTGTCGACCGCCTGCCGCACCGCCTGGCGCTTTGTCTCCTCGATGTACTTGGGAAGCATTGCCAGGGAAATCCTGAGACCCTTTCCCTCAGGCGTCGACGCGGTTTTCTTGAAGTTGCCGATCTTGCCGAGAACGGTTTCGTTGAAGAGGGGCTCCTGCGCGGAATTCTTAAGTACTACCTGGAAAGTCGAGTCGGACGTCCTGAGGATGTCCCGATACCTGATCTTCTGGTCCTTCATGATGTCCCCGGCCTCGTTCATGGCCTGATCCACTACCGACTCCACGGCCTTGACCGTCTGAACCTCGAGGATCAGGTGCAGACCGCCCTGGAGATCCAGCCCGAGGGCAATCGGGGCGTGCGGCAGGTGCCTGGCCCAGAACTGGGGCACCGGGCCCACTGAAGGATAGAGCAAGAACAGACAGGCCGCCAGGCAGACGACCACAACTCCCAGACGCCACTGAAGGCTCTGTATCATGAACCGCAACTCCTCACGGATTGGATTCGCCAGTCGAGGAAGCCAGCCCCGCGACGTGTCCGCGGGATACCCGAACCCGGACCTTTTCGGCGATCTCGAGGGTAATCACCTGATCGGTGATATTAATGATTTTTCCGTACAGTCCGCCCTGAGTGATTACCGCGTCCCCCTTCTTGAGGTTGTCCAGCATCATCTTATGGTCCTTGGCCTTCTTCTGCTGAGGACGGATGAGCAGGAAATAAATAATGGCGAATATCAGAATGAGAGGCAAGAACTGAAAGAATGCGTTCGGCTCGCCTCCCTGCCCTCCCGGAGGGGCCATGGCGTATGCTACGTCAAGCATCTGTTTCCTCCATCATTGCCGGAAAATCCTTGACAAAGGCCTGAAGTCGTCTCGCTTGCACTGCCTCGCGAATCCGGGTCATCATGGCGCCGTAAAAGGATAGGTTGTGAATCGTCGCCAGCCGGTGGCCGTAAATCTCCTTTTCCAGGAAGAGGTGCCTGAGATACCCCCTGGAATAGTTCGTACACAACGGACATGTGCAAGAGGGGTCCACGGGACCCGGATCGTCCCGATGCTGCGAGTTCCTTATGTTTACAGGCCCAACGGAGGTGAAAAGCATCCCGTTACGAGCGTTGCGAGTCGGCAGCACGCAATCGAAAAGGTCGACCCCATGGAGTATCCCGTCGAGGATGTCCCTCGGTTTTCCCACTCCCATAACGTAGCGGGGCCGTGACTCAGGCAGGAGAGGCAGGGTAACCTCCATCATCTCCACCATGAGTTCGCGGGGTTCTCCGACACTGAGGCCGCCCAGGGCATATCCGTCAAGTTCCAGGGAAGTGAGGCTCTCAGCGCTTAATCGCCTCAGATCCGCAAACATCGATCCTTGTACTATGCCGAACAAAGCAGGGTCAACTTTTTTTTTGGCTTTCGCACATCTGCGGGCCCAGCGGGTCGTTCGTTCGAGGGCCTCGCGGGCTTCGGCTCGGGTGAGCGGGTAGCCTCGCACGTCGTCAAGGCACATGATCACATCCGCGGCAAGCGCCTCTTGAACCTCCACGCTCAGTTCGGGCGTGAAAAGGTGTTGCGAGCCATCCAGGTGGGACTGGAACAGGACTCCCTCGTCGGTGATACTCCTGAGCCGCGCCAGGCTAAACACCTGGAATCCTCCGCTATCGGTCAGGATCGCGCCCGGCCAGTTCATAAAGCGGTGCAGGCCGCCGAATTTGCTGATGATGTGGGTTCCTGGCCGAAGATAGAGGTGATACGCGTTGGCTAAAATCATCCGATATCCGAGGGCCTCGACCTCTTCCGGCGAGACCGCCCTGACCGCGCCTCGAGTTCCTACCGGCATGAAGGCCGGAGTGAGAACCTCGCAGCGCGCCGTTCGCAGCCGTCCTACGCGGGCCCGGCTTGTGTCATCGCGGCAGAGTATCTCGAAGCTGACGGGCATGGATTGATTCCCTGGCTGTGCACTTGGCGACAGCATACTCCAGGCACCACGGGAATGGAAACGCGATGTGTGTGCCAGACTCACGTCTCTTGAGAGAGAATCGAGCAATGACCTGTAATTGCAGATGTTGTGGGGCTTGGCCTCCAGACGCCGGCCATTGGAGCGGGTACGGCCATATCGGCAGCGTTGGGATGCATCATGCCTCTCCTTCGTTGCTTAGAGGGCTGAATGCCCACGAGTCACCAAAATGCAAGCTCGCAGGAGTGGACACGTGGGCACCTTACAGGGAAAGGCTGATCGGCCTGTTTTTCCGAAGGGAGATTCGCCAATGGGAGCCTCGATGGTTTTCTTGTAATAACAGTATGTTGTGCGGTTGTCTCGAAAAGCCATGTGGTAAGGAACTCGGAGTCAAAAAAATGTGGATTTATGGTTCAATTTCTGCTATTCTATGACAAGATAAGTAGAGTTGTGTGCGCCCACCTCGAGATACGACGCGAACGGGCCTGGGGACTCCCTGTATTCCGAATCACTCGGTACGATCAATTCTGATCGAAGGCCTCTGCAGCAAAATCCAAACAGGGTGAAGATGATGAGACATAGGTATGTTACCCGTGTGGATGAGTTGACTCAACTCTCCCGTGAAGAAAAGAAGAGGCTCGAGAAAGTCACTGAAAAATTCAAGTTTTACACTAATACCTATTACCTGTCCCTCATAGACTGGGACGACCCTTGGGATCCCATACGCCGGTCCGTTATCCCAAGTATGGAAGAACTTGAAACCTGGGGCGAACTCGACGCTTCCAAAGAACAGGACTACACAGTGCTGCCCGGCGTCCAGCACAAGTACAACTCCACGGTGCTCCTCCTCGTCACCGACGCGTGTGGTGGCATATGCCGATATTGTTTTCGTAAGAGGATCTTCCTCAATGAGCGGGAAGAGATTGTCAAAGACTGGGACACGGCGCTTCAGTACATTCTAGAGCACAGGGAGATCACCAACGTCATTCTCAGCGGAGGCGATCCTCTGACGCTGCCCACCGCCCGGATTGACGAGATGGTGGCCAAACTTCGGGAGATCGACCACGTCCAGGTCGTCCGGATCGGGACGAAAATGCTGGCCTACAATCCGTACAGGATTCTGGACGATCCGGACCTGCTGAGCATGGTGGAGCGCCACAGCACTGATGACAAGAAGATGTTCGTCATGACGCACTTCAGTCACCCCAAGGAGATGACCGGGGAGGCGGTCAAGGCAGCCAATCTCTTGATGAAATCGGGTGCCGTACTTGCCAATCAGACGCCGCTGGTAAGGGGGCTGAACGATAATTCGGAAACCCTGGCCACCTTGCTCAAAAGGCTTTCTTTCATCGGTATTCGGCCCTATTACGTGTTTCAATGTCGCCCTGCGGTGGGCAACAGGACCTATGGAGTTCCCGTCGAAGAGGGAATCGACATTTTTAACGGAGCCGGAAGCCTCTGTTCAGGGATCGCGAAATCCGCGAGGTACGTAATGTCCCACTCGAGCGGCAAGCTGGAGATCGTCGGAAAGGAAGAGGGAATTACCTACTTCAAATATCACCGTGCCGCGACCGACGAGGTAAGCGCTTCACTGTTGGCTCTCAGGAGCAATCCCGACGCGTATTGGCTGGACGATTACGATGAAATGAAAGAGGAAGCGCTGGCAGCCTTCGGCGCGTGAATGGTTTCGCGCGATCCCTCATGAGAACCGACCTGAGGATCAAGAGCGCCGCGTGCCCGCGTGTGCCATGATCCTCGTTCAACCCACCTTGTGCCTCAGGCGGACTCAGTCCGCGTCGTGATCTCCTATCTATTGGCTTTTTTGAGACCCAGCGCGTCGTTGGCCAATATCATCTTCATGATGTTCGTCGCCCCTTCGAGGATCTTGTACACTTTACCATCCCTGAGGATTCGTGCGATGGGATATTCGTTGGAATATCCGTACGCGCTCAAGACCTCCAGGGCCAAATTCGGGACCTCATCTGCAGCACGACATGCGTAGTACTTGGCCAGTACGGTTTCACGCATGTTGTTGACGAGCCCCCGATCTTTTTGGATAGCGCAGCGCCATACTAGAGCACGGGCCGCTTCGGTTTCGACCACCATCCGTGCGATGACTTCCTGGACCATCTGAAACCGGGCAATGGGTTGGCCGAACTGACTGCGTTCGGTCGCGTACTTGATCGACTCATCGAGCGCTGCCTGGCAAGAGCCGACAGCTCCCGCGGCAGCGCTGAGCCTCGTGCTGATCAGTTCCCGCATGAGGTATCCGAATCCCTTGTTCTCTTCACCCAGAAGATTTTTGGCGGGGACCCGCACGTCCTCCAAAATGATCTCCCCCGTGGGGGTGGCCCACAATCCAAGTTTGTCTTTGATCTCCTCAGTGGTCACGCCCGGCATGTCCATGTCGATGACGAAGGCGCTCATGCCTTTGTGTTTGGCCTTCTTGTCCGTCATGGCGAAAAGGACAGCCATGTCGGCCACAGGGGCCCAGGTTATCCACATTTTGCGGCCATTTATGACGTACTCGTTCCCGTCACGGACCGCGGTGGTCGACATGGATGCGGTGTCGGAACCGGAATCGGGTTCGGTGATGCCGAAACATCCGAGGAGCTTGGCTGCCATTAGCTCGGGGATGTACTTATGCTTAAGCTCATCACTGCCCCACTTGAGGATCGAGACGGCGGTCCCCATTGTCTGCATGTTGAAAGCGACCCTGAGCGATCCGGAGGCCCTTCCGATCTCTTCTGTGACGATGGCGTGGGCCAGATAGCCCATGTTGTTGCCGCCGTACTCTTCGGGGATAGGGCATCCGAAAAGGCCCAGCTCAGCCATCTGGTCCACCAATTCGCGCTGGAAACGGTGCTCGCTCTCATCCTGATCCACCACGGGCATGATCTCTTTTTCCGCGAACTTGCGAACCATGTCCCTGAGCATGATATGCTCTTCAGTTAGTTCGATGTCGTACTCGTCACTCATCCAATAAGCTCCTTGCAGGAAAGATGTCAGGGAAGCCACTCAGCGGCCCGGCCCGACGTCTTCGCGGCGCCGCCACGTGCTTCCGGGGCAGGCCCCTGGCCGAAGGAGTTCCGGACCTGGTTGTACCTGAGATGAAGAATCAGACTCAGCAAAATAGCAGATAGCGCGAACCGGGGTCAAGGATCGATGACCGGAGAGTACTGGCCGTTCCTCCCAGGGGAGCAAAGGGTTCTTAGGGCAACCGCAATTGCAGGCGCAACTAAGAATCCGTACGGTGGCGGAAACTGACACTACTGCGTCGCTTTAACCCCAGCCCTAACACGGTTGTCGAGAGCCTTCTCCCCGATCAGAGGTAGGCTGACGGAGAAGCCTCTCATATCTTGATCGTTTCTGTTGCCAGGTTATCGAGTTCGGACCGATTCCAGCGGTCTAGAGTATGCGCCTGAGCTTCGATACAGGCCGGCCCTCCAAGAGCGCCCGGGCCTGCCGGGCGATACCCCCCGCGGTGAGCCCGAGCTCGTCGAGGAGTTCGGTCCGAGTACCGTGCTCCACGAATCTATCGGGTATTCCCATCCGATGGTATTTCACCCCGGTCAGTCCCTCTTCCGCAAGGAGTTCCAGCACCGCGCTGCCGAACCCTCCGGCGAGCGCGCCCTCTTCCACGGTGAGGACTATTCCCACGTCAGCCGACTTCGCCGCAATGAGCTCCCGATCGAGAGGCTTGAGAAAACGGGCGTCTATCACTCCTGCGGAAAGACCCTCTTGCGAGAGAAGGTTGGAAGCCTCAACCGAAGGCTGAACCATTGATCCGGCTGCGATGATGAGCAGATCGCTTCCGCGGGCGAGCGTACGCGCTTTACCGATCTGGAGCGGATGGGGTCCGTCATCCATGGGCACGCCGACTCCTCTGGCCCGGGGATAGCGAATTGCTGAAGGACCGTCCAGGCTCAATGCTGTGAGAAGCATATCCGCCATCTCTTTCTCATCGGAGGGTACCATCACAGTGAGGTTCGGTATGTGCCGGGTGAAGGCCATATCAAAGACCCCGTGATGCGTGGGACCGTCTTCTCCCACCACCCCCGCTCGATCCAGCGCGAACACCACGGGGAAGTTCTGCATGCAGACATCGTGGATGAGGTGGTCAAATCCCCGTTGAATAAAAGTGGAGTAGATCGCAACCACGGGCCTGAACCCTTCACGCGCGAGTCCCGCGGCAAAAATGACGCCGTGCTGCTCCGCGATGCCGACGTCGAAGAAGCGCTCGGGATAGATCCTCGCGAACTCCGCCAGCCCGGTTCCGTATTCCATGGCTGCGGTGATAGCGACGATCCGCCGGTCTGACTCGGCCAGCTTAACCATGGTCTTTCCAAACGCGCACGTATAGGTCGGGGGGCCCGGCGGCTTCTTCTCCACTTCGCCCGTTTCAATGTCAAAAGGTCCAACTCCGTGGAAATAGCTAGGATTGCTTTCTGCACGGGGGTACCCTTTGCCCTTGCGGGTCACCACATGAACAAGGACAGGCTCGTGAAATCGTTTCACGTTTGTGAAGGTGTCGGCAAGGTGCTTGATACGATGGCCGTCGATCGGACCGACGTATTTGAACCCTAACTCCTCAAAGAGTTTGCCTGGCGTGATGAATCCCTTGAGGGCTTCCTCGAACTGCTTGGCGAGGCCGTACATGGAACGGCCCATGGAACCCGGTAGACTCTTGAGCAACGCTTTGATCTCCTCGCGGAAACGGGTGACGACCTGGCCGGTCATGATGCGGTTCAGATAGGCCGCCATCGCGCCGACATTAGGAGAGATGGACATCTCGTTGTCGTTGAGGATAATGATGAGATCTTTCTTGGCGTCGCCGGCTTGGTTGAGTCCCTCGTATGAGACGCCGCAGGTCAGCGATCCGTCTCCGACGATCGCGATGACCTTATGTTTCCCGCGCGCGAGGCACCTTGCCTGAGCGATCCCCGCGGCCGCGCTGATCGCGTTGCCTGCGTGCCCGACGTCGAAGATGTCATAGGGGCTCTCGGAGCGTTTGGGAAAACCGGCGATCCCGCCCTTGCACCGCAGCGTGTGGAACGCGTCGCGCCGCCCAGTAAGGATCTTGTACGCGTACGCTTGATGCCCCACGTCGAAGACGATCCGGTCCTCGGGCGGCTCAAAGACCTTCAACATGGCCACGGTTAATTCGACGACACCGAGGCTCGAGGCCAGGTGTCCACCCCGCTTCGCCACGGTCCTGATGATGAGATCCCTCAGTTCCGCTGCCAGTTGTTCCAGAGACTCCGCAGGAAGCTTGCGAACCTCTTCCGGCGAGTCTATCGTGCAGAGAATCGAGTTCTCGCGATGTCGGATCTTTTCGTTCATGGGTCTTGCGGCGAATTCAGTGTATTCTTTCACTCAAGTATTTTCCCAATGCAACCAGAGGGCCCGCATTCGGACCCAATGGCTCTACGCTCTCCACGGCCCTGGTCACAAGATCTTGCATCATACCGACGGTCCGCTCTTTGCCCAGGATCTTGTGGTATGTTGCCTTGCCTCTCCGTTGATCCTTCTGCACGGCCTTGCCCAGTTTGTTGGGATCGCCCTCCAGGTCCAACAAATCGTCCCGTATCTGAAAGACCATGCCGAGAAACTCGCCATAGCCTCCTAGAAGATTTATCTCCTCGGCCTTTCCCCCGGCCAGTCGTGCTCCGCACGTCAATGAGGCCTTGATCAACGAACCCGTCTTACTCCTGACGATATACTTTACCGTCTCAATGCTTACGTCATCTCCTTCACTCAAGATGTCAACGACCTGACCGCCTACGAGTTTCTCCGAACCGGCTGCCCTGGCAAGCTCATTGATGACCGGCAGCAAACGTTCCGGAGGATGAATCCGCTGCATCCCAGGAGCTGTGAGAATCTCGAACGCGAACGTCAGGAGCGCGTCGCCGGTGAGTACGGCCAAAGCCTCTCCGTAAACCTTGTGAAGAGTCGGCTTTCCCCGCCTGAGGTCATCGTCGTCCATAGCCGGTAGATCATCGTGGATGAGGGAGTACGTGTGAATGCACTCCAGAGCGACAGCCAGCGGCAACACGCTCTCGACTCTCCCTTTCACTGCCTCGGCTGCAGCCATGGCCAAAATGGGACGGATCCTCTTTCCGCCGGCAAAGAGGCTGTATCTCATGGCACGATGCAGTTCGACGGGGTAATTATCCTCTGGAGGAAGCCTCTCGTCAAGGGCCTTGTCGACGAGTCGACGCCTCTCCGCAAGATAGGCATCAAGATCCATGGCCTATTCTTCCGCCCTCCCGAAGGGGATTCTTTCCATGGATTCGAGCAGTTCCTCCACCCTTCCTTCCGAGTTGTCGAGTATCTCAAAGAGCTTCCTGGCGAGGCCGATGCCCTCTTCAAAGAGCTTGAGGCTCTCATCCAGGTTCAACTCGCCTCGCTCCATCCGGTCGACGATAGTGCGGAGCTTTTCCATGTTTTGATCGAACCGTTCCGGTCCCTCTTCCTTTTCCTTGGTCTTCTTGGTCATGACAAACGCAACTTTCGCGGACTTCTCGCAGGAGGCAGGTTCTCGCGTGACCGCGCAGCCGGCCCGAACGGCATGGCTAGTCCTTACATCCTTTTCCGATCAGTTCGCTGAGTTCTCTCTTGGCCGCCGCGTTCGCCGGATCCATGTCCACGGATTTGCGAAGCAACGAGCATGCCTCGTCGAAGCGGTGGAAGTACCGCTTATTAATCACGCCTTCAAGATAGTAGCTCTGAGCCAACTGCTGCGGCAGAATGTTCGGCAGCCTTTCCCGCAGTCGATTGCAGGCCCGGATGTCCGCCAGCGCGCTCTTGACGTATGACGCGGAGAATCGCTGATGAATGCGGCCTCTGATTTTCGTTTCCGCTATGGCGTAAAGCACGTCTCCATAGACCCGGCTTTTCGTCTTGCCGGAACGCTCAAGCATGTCTCTCGCTTCACCCAGTTGGTCGAGAGCCTCCAGGTAGTGGGTCCCATCGGCAAGGGTGCGCCCCGTTTTGAGAAGTCGTTTCACGAGGATATCCAGCGACGGGGACGCAATCGCCGAGGCCGGGATGAGCAGGATTATGGTTAGGAACGCCAGGAGCGTCCTCATCGCGCAGTTCCTCTGTCGGTCACTCTGAGCGGGGCGAAGGCCGATTTCTTGTCCTATCATAAAGCCAGTTAATGCGTTTGGGAAGGCAAAGTCGAAATCACCCGTGAAAATGATGGGGTTACCAAGCTGCTCCATTGGTTGTGCAACGCCCGGCTTATACCGCTCTCAGGGGACCGACGAGTTCGTGCAGAAGACTGCTCGGCAACAGGCTATTTGAAGAGTTCGAATTCCACTCGGCGGAGGATCTCGCCCGGCGGCCCGCCAGGAGCTTCTCCATGAGCAATTATCCCGATCCGGGCATCCGGAATCCCGTACTGTTTTTTTAAGACGAGGGCAACCGCTTCTGCCCTTCGACGAGAAAGTCGCAGATTGTAAGCCGGTTTTCCCTTTCCATCCGTGAACCCGTGCAGCACCACTCGGGCTCGAGGGTTGGCCTGAAGATACTTACCCACGATATCGAGACTTCGCAGGTTCGACGCGTCCAGGGTGCGGTCCTTGCAGTGGACCGAAAAGCTGTTGTAATCAAAAACGATGGGAGGGATCTCTTCGGGAGCCCCGACCCCTTCCGGCGCTGGGCACGGAACGACAAGGTATCGCTTCATCCAGGAGTGCCAGCCTGCCACGGAACCCATAGACGCGATATTCTGGTACGTGCCCTTGCACTTGCGTGCTATCCCCTGCAAAAAGAACTTCCCTTCCTGCGAGTTGCCTACCTGAAAGGTATGGATCTCCAAATCAGGGTTGTTGAAGGCGAGTCTGTCTGCGATCTTCACGGGATCGGATTTGCATGACTCAATACCACCACCTATGAGGATGATCACGCTCTTGCCCGGTGTTGCCGCGATCTCGTCGCCTGAAGCTCTCAGGCCGGCGGAGAGTGCACTGACACCGTAGGAGACATGCCGCGGAAAGGCATTGATGAATCGCTCGGGGTCCCATGGCTGGATCGCAAGGATACTCTCCGTGTTGTGGCACCCCATCCCGACCTTCAAGCCATAGTGACGCAACCCGACATTGAAGAAGCCGTCGGCCGTCAGCGGCATGGCATTCTTGAAATTATTCATCTGCTTGAGAAACTGATCGTACCGGTCCCCCTGCTTCATGAATCCCGATGCGTCGAACAGCACGAGGATGTTCTGAATTCTCTTGCAATCATCCGCGTCGACTGAAGGGGATAACAAGAACGCCAATGAAAAGATCAGGGTCGTAAGAAATCCCAGATGGAACCGGCCCCTTTGAAAGGGTCCCACAGCAGTCCTCCTGATTCCCGCGCCGTCAGGTGAGCACAGGACTCCTTGATTGCAATGTAATTAGCAAAGGATGGGAGTATTGTCAAGAATTCTGGTAAAATATTGGAGACTAAGGGAATTCTTCAAAACGAATCTCATTCCCTTGTCAGCCCGACCTCCGATTCCCTCATATACCGAGGTCGCGAGGAGCTTGACAAAGTTGGGACGGCTCCTATGCTTTGAGCATGGAATCTCAGGGCGATCTCCATCCCCGAAGCGAGCATCTGCTGATACTCGCGATGGCCGTTACGGCTCTCGTCTGTTCGGCGATCCTGCAGGCCGGGCCAGCGGGAACGCTGGCCCTGCCCATCCCATGGACAGAAAGTCAGGTGCCGCTTCCCGGAATGTGCCTCAGTCGAGCACTCCTGGGGATTCCCTGCCCGGGATGCGGGCTGACGCGGAGTTTTGTCGCTCTTTCGGGCGGAGACATCCGGAGGGCTTTCCAATTCAACGCAATGGGCCCCATCCTCTATTTCATCTGCTTAATGCAAGTTCCCTACCGAGTCGCGGAATACTTCCGCATAGGGCGATCGTCACCTTGGTGGTTCCGGGCGAAGGCGCGGTTCGGTCTCGTGACCTGGTTTGTCCTTGCTGGACTCGTGGTTCAATGGGCGGTGCGTATCCTATGGGAATACTGAGCAAAGGCGAGAGGGCTGAGGCGCGCATTGGAGGGAGCAAGATTTCTCCCTCGCTCCACCCTCTAGCGGGAGAGGCTGCAAGCGGAATCCCCCTCTCCTCAAGAACGGAGGAGAGGGCAAGAATGAGCGGATTTTCCATGTCCCGCGTCCCGCTGTATTGTGCCTCTCGACGCATGACATTCGGTATGTCACGCTTCACCTTGGGGAGGATCGCTCCCGTTTCAGAGGTTTCGTCGTCACGTTGTTTCGGGGTGTGTGATGGTTGATTGGGTCCTTTCGACATTGCTTGGCAGCGCGCTCATCATCGCGGCGATCGTGGCTGCGGGATATTGCTGGCGGGCGTTCTACACGTTCGGCACGCGACAGAACGAGACCAATTGGGTGACGACCGCGGACGGGTGGCGGTTGGCACTCCACCGATATCGTGGCAGGGACAATGGCGCGCGGCTTCCGGTGGTACTCTGTCACGGCCTCGGAGCTAACCGTTACGTGTTTGATCTTGACGGCGAGCCCTCTCTCGCGCCTTTCCTCAGAAGGCAGGGGTGGGATGTCTGGGTTGCAGAACTCAGGGGATCAGGCATGAGCAGCCGACCCGGGCTCATTTGGTCGGACGTTCCCTACAGGTGGCGGTTCGAGGATCTCCTGAACGCAGACATGCCCGCGATCATCGGGCACGTACTTTCAAAAACCGGAGCGGCCGCTCTCCATTGGGTCGGCCACAGTATGGGCGGCATGCTCATCCAGGCTTATCTGAGCCGGCATGCCGACGCACCGATAGCCTCGGCGGTCACCGTCGCCTCGCCCCTTGATTTCTCAGCTTTCGAACATGCTTTCTTCAAGCGGCTCCTGAAAGCGAAATGGATTGTCCTGCTCCATCCTTACGCTCCCATTCCCGTGATCAACCGACTACTCAGCCCATTCACCTATAGACTGCAGAACCGCCTGGCCGGATTGTTCCATGTCCCGAACGTCCGCATTGACGCCGCGAGAAAATATGTGATGGCAGGCACGGAGGTGATGGGCTCCCGCGAGTTGTGGCTCGATTTCAAGCGGTGGCTGGAATCCGGGCAGTTCAGCGGAAGAGATGGCAAACCATATGTTACTGAGACTCCGCGCGTGCCGGTTCTTAGTCTCGGAGGGTCAGCCGACAGGATGGCCCCGGAAGTGGCGGTGAAACCACCCTATAGTACGCTGCACAACCCGAGCCGTCATCAATGCCTTATCCTGGGAAAGGCAGCGGGATGTGCCGAAGATTACGGCCACATTGACCTTCTCGTGGGCAATCGATCGGAAATGGAGGTGTTCCCCCACATTTCAGCCTGGATGGAGGCACACGAGCCGGGACCCGGGAAAGGCGACGGATGAGAACATCTGAACGGACTGGGGATTACGGGATCTCTAGCTTTTCCCGACTACTCAAATTGAATAACACTGGAGTCGTCTCAAGAGACAGCATTTCGCGCGGCGGTCGCACAGGCTTGACTAGGGGACGCGAACCGGCCGGCCCTTGCGTCCCTGGATACGTTCTCGGACATTTGGCACGTCAGGGAGAAGCAGGCCCGGCCGCACGCACGTGGGGCAGGGCGCATACCATTTTCTCGATGTATTTGGGATCTCCCATAGATTGTAGGGTGTTAGCGGTGTGGCCGCCACCGCGTTCCGAGGCAGGTAGGGGTTAATTCGTGGTTCGTCACCCGCGATGGCCGCAGAGGAGAGAACGAGCAGTAACATTCCGATAAGAGCTGAGATTCTTGTAGACATAGCTTCTCTCCCAAAATAACGGTGATCCGGGGCAATGATACAGATTTATTCTATAAATGTCAAGAGGATTTGGTAATAACCTTATGTAGTTTGTATGGTTCTTCTGGTAAAGAGGAAGCGTAGCCCATGTGAACAATTTTCCTACTCAACGTGCCGTGTGCCGAGAGCTTCTTTGAGGGACGGGCGAGGGAAGGGAAATTGTATCGGCGTCGATTCCAATGCTGTCCCCTCCGTCGACTACGCGTACTGATCTGACGAGATCTTTTTTGTTGACTGGCAGTCTAAATGGCTATATTTTGAGTGTTTACGCACAATGAGGTCCACGGTGCGGCAGCATGAGATTCTCCCTGAGCGACATACCCGAAGAAGGGCTCGATATCGAATTTACCTGGGATGAAGATGTGCTCGCCGAAGCTTTGGCCCGACATTCCGCGGATAGGGGACCCGTGGTCAGTCCCGCGGTCAAGGGTCGGATCCGGCTTACGATCAGCCAGGCAGATTTGCTCCTCACAGGACGGGTGGAGGGCACCCTGTTGCTTCAATGCTCCCGTTGCCTCGAGGAGTTCCGGCTGCCCGCACAGGTCGATCTCAATCTGGTGCTCAGGCCGCGGCCAATCGAGAGCACCGGAGGTCAGGAGGCGGCCGAAGAGCAGGAAATGGACGCACTTTCGGTTGACCCGGAGGCGATAGATCCGGCCGACATTATTGTCCAGGAACTTCTGCTTGCGGCCCCAATGAAGCCACTTTGCCGGGAGGATTGCGCCGGTCTCTGTCCCACGTGTGGGGCTCCAAGGAAGGCGGGGCCGTGCCCCTGCCCGGCCGAGGCTGACGTGGGCTCGAAATGGGCGGTCCTCGCCAAGCTCAAGGAGGACCTCGCCTTGTGATGCATCCGCCGCGGAAAGGGCACGAAATCGGTTGACTGGATTTCGCAACCTCTGGCGGGTTCGCGGCGCACAGGAGAGGCCCTGGCAGTTCCGGTTACCCGAGAACCGGTCAAGACATCCGGTTGAATTAGAAGGATACCTAAGGACATGGCAGTACCAAAGAAACGCATATCAAGATCCCGAAGGGACAAACGCCGTACGCACAAGAAGCTGAGCCCTGTCAACGTCATCGACTGTCCTCAGTGCGGTGAGTCAACCCTACCACACAGGGTCTGCCCGCACTGCGGCTTCTATAAGGACCGCATCGTTATTGAGACGGAAGCATAGACGCCGAGGAAATGACAGCCGCAGCGATTACCGTACATAACGGACGGTTGGCTCTGATCTTTCCGGGGCAGGGGTCGCAGTACCCCGGAATGGCATCGGAACTTGTGCGAGAGAGCTCCACTGCCAAGCGCATAATCGAGCGAGCCGACGATGTACTCGGTTATGCCCTAAGCAAGATTATGCTCTCCAAGCAGGGGGAGGAACTCGACCGGACGGTTCACACTCAGCCAGCGGTATTCGTCCATTCGATGGCGTTACTCGAGGTACTCAGGGAACGGTGCGCCCTGTCACCGATCATCGCGGCGGGGCATTCCCTGGGGGAATATTCCGCTCTCTGTGCAGCTGGGGTAATGACCTTCGATACGGCGCTGGAGGTCATCCGGGTTCGAGCTGAAGGAATGGACGCAGCCCAACCCCCGGGAACCTGCGGGATGGCTGCTCTCATCGGCCCCGAACGTGATGCCGCGCACCAGGTCGTGGCCGAACAACGGGGAAACGACGTACTGGAAGCGGCGAACTACAACGCGCCCGACCAGGTGGTTGTTTCCGGACATCTCGCGGCGGTGAAGAGGTTCATTGCCGCTGCCAAGGAAATGAAGAGGGCCAGAGTCGTGCTTCTGCCGGTCTCTTCGGCTTTTCACACGGAACTCATGGAACCTGCGCGACGGTCACTGGGAGAAAAGCTCAACAGAGTCGCTCTGAAAGAGCCTCGTTTTCCTGTGGCCGCAAATGTCAACGGCAAGGCCCACCCGTTCCCTGACGGGGCAAAGGAACTGCTGATCGACCAGGTCGTGCGGCCCGTGCTCTGGGAAGACTGTGTTCGCACGATGCAGCGGGCGGGCGCAGAGCTCTTTGTCGAGGTAGGACCGGGAAAGGTCCTGACCGGCCTGATCCGGAGGATCGACAGAAAAGCCCGAACGGTGAATCTTTCGAGCCTTAGTGACGTGACTTCCTTCGCGGGGGAGCCGGCATGAGTTCCGGCGATTGCCGCCATGTCTCCCTTGGCGGAAAGACCGCCATCGTAACGGGCGGCTCCCGCGGTATCGGGCGTGCTATTTGCCTAAGCCTGTCGGGAGCGGGAGCGTTTGTCGCGGTGAACTACCGGGCCGGGGAGGACGAGGCCCGCTCGACTCTCGAGTTGATAAAGGGCGCGGGGGGAGATGGCATACTCGTTCCTTTTGACGTGGCCGATCCCATGGCAGTTGATGCCGGCGTGGCCCACGTGCTGGCCCAACGTGAGCGGATCGACATCCTCGTCAACAACGCGGGAGTCGCGAGAGACGGACTCGTGGGCAGGATGAAAGACTCGGATTGGCAGGCAGTCGTCGATACGAACCTGTCAGGAGCATTTTACCTCTGTCGATCGGTGAGCAAGACCATGATCCGGAATCGGTCCGGGCGTATCGTCAACATAGTCTCGACCGCAGGAGAAACGGGCAACGCCGGTCAGGTGAACTACTCCGCGGCGAAATCGGGCGTCATCGGGCTGACCAAAGCCCTTGCCCGGGAACTTGCGCCTCGAAATATACTTGTAAATGCGGTATCTCCCGGTATTATAGCCGGCGGTATGAGCGAGAAGCTTACCGAAGAGCAGATGGAAGCCATCCTGACGCACGTGCCCCTTCGTCGAGGAGGGAAGCCCGAAGAAGTGGCTTCAGCGGTGTTATTTCTCTGTTCGGGAATGGCCGACTATGTTACGGGCCAGGTGATCCGAGTAAACGGCGGGTTGTACCTGTAGAAAATCCGTGACCGGTGACGACCCCCACCAGGTTCGGACTCGCCGGGCTGATGGGAGCAGCAGAGCGCTCAAATGCGAAGGACGAGCTTCCCGGTTCGGCAGACGCTTCGCACTATCGGACGGATAGGTTCGGGAAACGCACAAAACATCATTGGGTTCGGAGGACACCTGACATGGACGAGGTGGAAATCAAAGTGGTAGACCTCATTGCCGAAGTCCTGGTAGACGTCAACAAAGATAACATTCAGCTTGATTCCAAGATCGTCGAAGACCTGGGTGCGGAATCTCTGGACATTTACGACATGATTGCCTTGCTGGAGGACGAGTTCGGCCTGGAAGTCACGGACGAGGAAGTAGAGCGGATCGAGACGGTAAGGGACGTGGCCAATTTCATAAAGGCGGCCCAGCCGGCCTCCTGAGGAATGTGACCGGAGGAGACCGTGCAACACAGGGTAGTCGTCACCGGACTGGGAATGGTCACCTGCCTGGGCAGTGGAGTGCAGGCCAATTGGGAGGCGGTGAGTTCCGGCCGATCGGGAATCGGTCCTATCACCCTCTTTGATCCAACCGGGTTCAAGTCACGCATCGCAGGGGAAGTCCGTGGAGACTTCGATCCGAAAGGGTACATCCACCCAAAAGAGATCCGTCGCCTGGACCGATTTCAGCAATTTGTCCTCGTTGCGGCCGGCGAAGCGGTCGAGGACGCGTCCCTCACCTTCCCCCCGTCTGATCCGTACCGCTGCGGAGTGGTCATCGGATCCGGAATGGGCGGTCTTACCGCGCTCGAACACGGGTTGGACGTATTGAGGGCCAAGGGCCCGAATGCTGCCCACCCTCTGCTGTTGACCAAGGTGATCATCAACGTGGCGCCGGGTTTGCTTTCCATCCGGTACGGGCTCAAGGGACCGAATTTCGGCGTGGTAAACGCGTGCACGTCAGGTACCTCAGCAATCGGGGAGAGCTTCCGGCTGATCCGCGAGGGCCGAGCCGATCTGGTGATGACAGGCGGTACTGAGGCTGTGGTTACCGAGATGTCCGCGTCGGCCTTTTCCCGACTCAGAGCCCTCACAACGAGAAACGATGAACCTGAAAAGGCCTCGCGTCCCTTTGACAAGGACCGCGACGGGTTCGTGCTCTCCGAGGGGGCTGCCATTCTCATCCTGGAATCAGAAGAACACGCCCGTCAGCGAGGTGCTAGGACATATTGCCGAATAGCGGGGTACGGCGCAACAGGCGACGCATACCACGTCGTCATGCCCGACTCGGATGGGGAACCGGCGTACATGGCCATGAGACTGGCCGTGGAAGATGCGGGTATTTCTCCCGGCGAGATCGACTACATCAACGCTCACGGGACCTCCACCGAACTCAATGACATAATGGAAACCCGTGCGATCAAGAGGTTGTTCGGCTCGCGTGCCTACGATGTGGCCATAAGTTCCACCAAGTCCATGACGGGCCACATGATAGGAGCGGCCGGGGCTGTAGAAGCAATCTATTCCATTTTGGCGATGCAAGAGGGAGTCGTTCCGCCGACGATCAACCTGGACGAAGCCGATCCTGAATGCGACCTCGATTATACTGCCAATCGGGCCGTTTCACGTGACATCGGCGTTGCGCTTTCAAACAGCTTCGCGTTCGGAGGCCAGAACGCCAGCTTGGTTATGATGAGAGGTTGAATTATATGAAGACGATCCTCATGGGCTCCGATCACGCCGGGTATGCGCTCAAATTGGTTCTGAAAGAAGTGCTGGAACGGGAAGGATTCTCCGTCGTGGACGTCGGATGCGATAATGAGAACTCCTGTGACTACCCCGACTTCGCCCAGGATCTGTGCAAGAGGATATTGCAGGGCGAGGCATCCCAGGGAGTTCTCATATGTGGGACCGGATTGGGCATGTCTATGACGGCCAACCGTTTTCGCGGGATCAGAGCGGCGTTGTGCACCACAGAGTATCACGCGCGCATGAGTCGCGCACACAATTATTCGAACGTATTATGTCTGGGCGGCCGCGTGCTCGGGTCGGAACTGGCCGCCGCCATTCTCAGGACCTGGCTGGCAACCTCCTTCGAGGGTGGACGGCACAAAAGACGAGTTGATCTGATCGATAGCCCGTGACTGATCTGCGCAATAGTCCGCGCGTCCGACCATCGGTTAACCGGCGTAGGGTCCATCGCGTGGCGCCGACCGACCCGTGATCGGAGAGATGGGCCGTCCCCCTATCCAGTACTTGAAAGAGGAACATGACTCCGCTCGAGAAGACAGATCCGGAAATATTCAACATCATCCACTGCGAGAAGGAGCGGCAGCAGCACCGTCTGGAGCTTATCGCTTCCGAGAATTTCACCTCGGCCGCGGTCATGGAGGCCCAAGGGAGCATCCTGACCAACAAGTACGCAGAAGGTTACCCCGGAAAGCGGTATTATGGCGGGTGCCTGCACGTTGACGTCATAGAAGAATTGGCGAGAAAGCGAGCTGAGGCTCTTTTCGGCGCGGAACACGCCAATGTGCAGCCCCATTCCGGAACCCAGGCCAATATGTCCGTGTACTTCACCGTGCTCAAGCCGAAAGACTCATATCTGGGCATGGATCTCACGCACGGCGGCCACCTCTCCATGGGACACCCGAAGAGCTTTTCGGGCAGAATTTATCGAGCGATCCCTTACTCAGTCCGCAAAGACAATCACAGAATCGACTACGATCAGGTCCGGGACCTTGCGCGCCAGCACCGGCCCAAGATGATAATCGCGGGCGCCAGCGCGTATCCGCGGATCATAGACTACTCGATCTTCGGGGAAATCGCCCGGGAAGTGGGGGCGATCCTCATGGCGGATGTAGCTCACCTGGCGGGACTGATCGTTGCCGGGCTTCATCCCTCGCCTGTCCCCCACGCGGACTTCGTGACCTCCACAACCCATAAGACGCTACGGGGACCGCGGGGAGGCATGGTGCTCTGTCGACAGGAGTATGCCGCTGAGCTGGACTCGTGCATCTTCCCCGGCACACAGGGCGGGCCCCTTATGCATGTAATCGCCGCTAAGGCGGTGGCACTGGCGGAGGCGAGCGCAAAGGAGTTCAGAGAGTACCAGAAGCAAATCCTCGGCAATGCCCGTGCACTTGCCGAAGCCCTTCTGAGCCTGGGCTTCAGCCTGGTCTCTGGAGGGACGGACAATCATCTCGTACTCCTCGATCTCACGGGCACCGGACTCAACGGCGCTGAGGCGCAGGAACTGCTCGAACAGGCCGGGATCACGGTGAACAAGAACTCGATCCCCTTTGACCCCCTTCCGCCGACAAAGAGTTCGGGCATTCGCCTGGGTACTCCCGCAGCCACGACACGCGCGATGGGACCCGATGAGATGAGAGCGGTGGCTTCGATGATAGCCCGAGTCTTGACAAATCCAGGAGATCGGAGGATCATCGCTCGGACCCGGGAGGAGGTCACCGAACTCTGCGATCGATTCCCGCTGTACGCTCAAGATGGAGATGGAAGACATTGATGAACCGGACCGAAGACAATCCGTGGACACTCAGGTGGTTTCCCCGCAGGCGATTTGATCCTGATTTCCCGCTGGCTTTCTGGTTTGCGGGCCTCTGGTTCTACCTGAAGAGCTTCCTCTACCTCTGCAACCTCTACATGATCGGACTTGAGCCGGCCCCCTACGCCCTCGACGTCAAGGTGGAGATCGTCTACTTTGCGGTGGCCTTCATCCCGTCGCTGCTGCTGGGAATGGCGCTCTGGAATGAGAAGAGATCCGCGCTGAAGCCGGCAATAGTCTTCCTTGTCGTGGACACGCCCTTCCTCCTGTTCCACGTTATACGGCTCGCAGAAACGGGAATGCTCGAATCGGGCTTGACAAATGTACTCGAATACGGGGGCTTGGCACTTAATCTCGTGGCTGTCTGCTGGTTGATCGGATACGCTGCCGCGGGCCAGAAATAGCCCCTGAGATCACTTGATCGATCCCAGGCGGCCCTGGGTCTCGGGATCACGCTTGGCCCGCGCCAGGGCCTGGAGTTTCTCATCGAGTTCCAGGAATGAATCCATCATCATGCCGTGGATGAGGACAAGCCGGTTATGGAGTGACTCCGCGCTCCCCAGCATCCGATCGATTCGCTGCTGGAGGCTTTTCAGTTCAGGGTGCTCGCTCAAAAACCGGTCCCGCTCTCGGAGAGCCCTGGCATGGTGCCCGGTTTGAATGGCTGCGAGATCCGCCATGATTCGTACAATCCTTCGGGATATTCTTTTAACCTTTTAATATTATAATTTATACGGAGTTGTAAGTCCAGTTGAAAAAAGCACGGTGCCTTCTCGTTTGCCTCAGAAGGAAGCAGGTTCCTCGAGGACCGTCATTGCGAGCGCAACGAATCATAGCGGGTCCTGTCCAGGCACTCCAAAGATCTGGATGATACCAATGCGCTGTCCAATGAGTGATACTATTTCGCAAAAAAACCGGTAACTCAGTTGCTTATGCGTGAGCGCTGACCACGCCTCGGCGTGGTCAGTGGCACCCCCAATCTCCCATAGGGCACAAACGTGGGGTGCTACGGATCTGCCATGGCAGATCCGTGTCTTCATGCGCCGATCCCATGTCACTTATTTGCTCGCTCATTGGCATGAAACACCAAGAGATCACTGCTGAGTAGCGCTTCGGGCGCTTCCGGCGCTTTCCGCGGAAGTTCCTGGAGGAGGTTGCTCAATACCGTACTCTTTGAGCTTGTGTTGGAGGGTTCGCCGCGTAATTCCCAGAATGCGGGCGCTGCGAGTCCTGTTGCCATCATTTTCTTCAAGGGTCTTGAGGATAAGCTCACGCTCCATTTCCTTGACGGTCATTCCCGGACGGATCCCGGCACGGATCTCCTGGGTCAACGTATGGCCCGTGGCCTCTCTTATGGAGTCGGGCAGCTCGGCGAAGGGAACGTAATCATCCCGCGCCATAATGACTGCCCGTTCTACTACGTTCTCCAATTCCCGAATGTTTCCTGGCCATTCGTATCGCATCATGCCGTCGAGGGCTCTGGGGTGAAACCCCTGCACACTCCGGCTGTTCTTCTCGTTGTAGACTCTGAGAAAGTGCTCCACCAAAAGCGGAATGTCTTCTTTGCGGTCCCGAAGCGGAGGAAGCTGAATCGGTACCACGTTGAGCCGGTAGAAAAGGTCCTCGCGGAAGGTGTTTTTCTCCACCTCAGCCCTGAGATTCTTGTTGGACGCGGCAATGATTCGGATGTCCACCTTCACCGTTCGCGTGGATCCGAGCGGCTCCAGCTCTCTTTCCTGGAGAACCCGGAGCAATTTTGCCTGAAGAGGGGTCGCCATTTCAGCGATTTCATCCAGAAAGATGGTCCCGCCATCAGCCAACACGAACCGTCCAGGCTTGCGGCCTACCGCACCGGTGAAAGCTCCTTTTTCGTGTCCGAAGAGTTCGCTTTCGAGGAGCGTCTCGGGGAGTGCGGCGCAGTTGACCTTGATGAATCTTTTGTCGACTCTGTTGGAGCCCTGATGAATCGCATTGGCTATGAGCTCTTTTCCCGTGCCCGATTCGCCCAGGATCAGCACCGACGCCTCACTGGGCGCCACCTGGCCAACGATCTCAAGGACCTGCTTCATGGACGGAGACCGACCCACAATGCGGGAAGCGTCGAACAGGTTTTCGAGTCGCCTTCGCTGCAGAATGTTATCTTCCTTGAGGCGCCAGAATTCCAAAGTCTGGCGGATCTTTATCCGGAGTTCGTCCACGTCCAGGGGTTTGGTTAGGTAATCGTGGGCCCCGGCCTGAAGAGCCTCGACCGCGGTTTCCACGGAAGCGAAAGCAGTAACGATGATGACGGGAATTCCTGGCGAGATCTTCTTGATCTCTTTGAGTGCCTCTATGCCGTCCATATTGGACATGCGGTTGTCCATGAGTATGAGGTCGAAGAACTCGTCGCTGACCTTCGCGATCGCATCGGACCCGTCGTCAGCCTCCAAGACGTTGTATCCGTCCAGTGACAGATTGGCCTTGAGCATCTTTCGCTGCGAGGGTTCGTCATCAACCACGAGAATCTTTGCCACAGATTTAGTCATGAAACTTCCAATCCTGCCAATCCGGTGTCGCCAACCCGTTGGCTGAGTCAGGCTTGTGAAAGCCCAGCCGACCTATCCGGTCCGTCCATCGTTTCTTCGCCTTCCTCCCTGCTCGGGGGTTGATAGGGTTGGAGCGTGACGATAAACCGGGTCCCCTTGCCCGGTTCCGATTCCACTTCTATTTCGCCGTCGTGTCCCTCAATTATACTTTTGACAATCGCCAGTCCCAATCCGGTCCCTTTTTTCTTTGTGGAGAAAAAGGGGTCGAAGAGCTTATCCAGGTTCTCTCGGGGGATGCCTTCTCCGGTGTCTTCGATTATGATGAGCGGACGACCGTCAGCGTCGGACTCTCTCTTAATAAAGACCTTGCCCCCTCTGGGGTTGGCCTCGATTGCGTTGATGAGGATGTTGAGGAACACCTGAGTCATCTGATCCGTATCCATGAGAACCAGTGGTCCGTCCTTGTCCGGCCAGACCGGAACGATCTGCACGCCCGCTTCAGCGGCCTCACGCTCGACCACTTTGGTGCAATGATCAAGTATCTCGTCGATGGACCGGATCCCGAGCTTTGGCTCTCTGGGCCTGGAATAGGCCAGGAGCCTGGAAATCACACGGTTGAGCCGATCCACCTCCGTGAGCATCAGGTCCGTGTAACGGTAGTCCTCCTCTTCAAGGGCGAGCTTCTTCTGGAAATACTGAATGAACCCCCGTATCGAATTCAAGGGATTGCGAATCTCGTGGGCTACTCCGGCCGAAAGCCTTCCAAGTGCCGCGAATTTTTCGCTGATGGCAACCTTGTGTTCCAGTTCTCGGATTACCGTCAGGTCCCTGACAATAATGACCGCGCCCCGGCCCGCTCGGGAGTCGGGGTCCTTGAGGCTGGAGACGGAAAGAGCAAGAAATGTCTTGCCCTTACCACCTCCCGGTATATTCACTTCCTTTTCCAGGACTGCCTCAGGATCGGTCAAAACTTGCCGGACCTCCTCCTGAACGGGCAATAGCTCGGAAATGTGGCGTCCTTCAACCTCTTCCTTGGATTTCCTCAGCACCTCCAGCGCGGTCGGATTGAAGGTCGCGACCTTCATGTTGCGGTGCACCGTGAGCAGGCCGTTAGCCATGCTTTCTACCACGTTCTGGGTGTATGCCCGCATTTCGTCCAGCGTTCGGCGAACAAGATACGTGTTCTGGAGAACAAAAATGAAGTAGACGCTCGCCGAACCGATGATGAAGAGAATTACCCCCATGAAAACGGCATAGTTGATATCCTGTTGCCTGATCTGCTGAAACCGCTCCATCTTCAGGCCGAGAAAGAGGACCTGTTTCGGTTCGCGGTCGAAGACCTGGAGCAGTTCCTTCCCGATTCGCGTGTGTCGGGCGGTCAATTCCGCTTGGACGAGCTGGTCATGGAATGGCGTGAAGGGCTTCCATATCTCAAATATTGTTCGCCCGTCGGGCAGTTCACGCTTGTACGAGAGCGGCTCTCCGGAGTGAATCACCTTTCTGACCGTCTCCATCTCCTTTCCCATCAGGAGGCGGAGACCTATTTTTGAGGGCTCACTGTGGGCCAGGATTCTACCATCGCTGCTGATCAGACCCACCCACTCGACTTCGGGATCCTTGGCCGCCTGCTCGATGAGCATCTGGACATTCTCGATACCCCAGTCTCCTTCCAGGAAGCCCGTTCTCGTTCCGGCCTCAAGGGTCCGGATCACCGACACGCCTTGGAGCTTGGTGAACTCCTCCATGCGCTCCTTCTGGGAGTTGATACTCCTGACCGTGAAGACGATGACGATGACCAGCAGCGTCCCTGCCACCAGAACAATGGAGACCACCGGAAGGTACTTCATCAAGGACCTAATCTTTGTCTCCACTCTTCGTCGCAATTCCCGTACTTCCATCGGTGTCTTCCCGGTAATCGAACGCTGGCGTTCCCCGTCGGTGCTGCAACCAAGCCTCCCGGAGGGCTCACCGAAGTCGTGAGGACAACCGGAGAACCCGTCCGTCAACGAATGTCGGCAACGAAGCTCGAACAAGCGTGGGGATGAACGGGGGAGTCGCTACCATAAACTTGCTCATGTGCACTCCTACCATCTTCCATTCCCAGCTTCAACCCAATTTCTCCGCTTCTTCCGAAGGGTTCGCTTTAAATGGCGGGATTGGGCTCCAATTCGGGGGGGCTGTGGCCTTTCTGCCTAAGCGTTGGGACGCGCAAGGGCGAGAGGGACTAAGGCGATGGCGTGCTCCCAATTCAGGCCCCAAGAGCAAACCGGAAAATTCCGCGCAAATCCCAGTTGAAAAAGGCGCCCAAATATGTTAAGCATAGCCTCATATTTTTATGGAAAGGCACTGAAACAGTTGCCGATATCTCTTTAATATATTCTCGTTGACCTTTGCCCAGTGCCTCTGCAACGTACAGCGTTGGGAGATCCGAGGGCAGGCGAACGCGATCTGATCAATGTCTTCGATACCAATTCGCAATCAAGCTGCTGAGAGGCATCCCCCACCGCAACCATCTCCCGAAAGGAGAGGGACCAAGCCAGCCATGGGCCGACTCCGCCGGGAGGGGGGAAGGTGAGAGTGGAGCGGAAACTGAGAAGATGCCTCATTCTATCGATTGCCAATTGGTGTGAGACTGTCTTGACGGGCTATCCATGATAGGAACAAATGCGCAGGCAGGAGACTTCAGCCTTGTTGAGAAGGGGCGAGCGTTCCTCGAAAGAGGTGACGTTTCGGCTGCGGTGGAGTGCTACGGGAAGGCCTTCGATCCGGAGTCGGTTGACGAGTTGGAGGCACGAAACATGCTCATAGAGGCCCGCTCCCATCTCGCTCGAAAGCACCTGCTCGAGGCTCTTGAGAGCTTTGAAGAGGCTCTGCTGATGGGGACAGAGGTCCAGCGACGCCAGGCCCTGGAAGGCATCTCTCAGATCGGCGAGATCAGAGCCCGACTCAAAAGACTCACCGCGGAGATCAAGGCCGGCTTGAAGAAGTACCTGGGCGAGACCGCGCCGGAGTCAAAGGGTCTTTTACTTCTGAGCAACGACCAGAATTTCCTGGTCATATCCGACGAAACGCTGGCCACCTTGCCCGACAGGTTGGCCAAGGGCGGCATAGTGAAGCCGGTCCCGGCACATCTGAGCGACTACTCATTGCCTTTCGCTGCCTCTAAGTGCGTTCCTTATACTGACGACGAGGACGTCGCTCATATTCTCAGAATTGCGGCTCACCTCGGTGGGCAAGAATAAAACCAAGAGCATCTCGAGACGCCCCCGCAACGGCACGCGATGCCCACCCCATCGAGAGATTCTGCCCACATAGGGCCCCAACCCCACGGTGTGGGGGGACCCCGTCTCCACGTTGAAGGCCCGCAACGCCCGAGACGCGACTTAGAAACCTCTCCGTTACATCGGCTCGACACTCGGATCGGCAGGTGTGAGAGATCCCAGCGGGAACGTCGAACAGAAAACCTGCCCGAGAGCCCTGTCATGCCGCACGCCACCCGCTTACCTGTTCTGAGAGTTTCGTCGGGTTGGTACTCATGAGCGGGTCACAGGCAAGGCACGATGCTACTGCGAAGCGCCGAGAGGAATTGGCTTCAGCCGACGAGCCTTGACAGGACTCTGATTGTTTTTTAATAGACTACCTCAAGTTGGGTCCCGGTGTCACCGGGGATAACGAGTCCGGAAGTAGACCGCACAGTGCGAATAATTGGTCTGGACATAGGATCCAAAAGGATCGGAGTTGCAGTCAGCGATGAGTTGGGCCTGACGGCCCAGGGGATTGAGACGCTCAATCGCAAGAACCTCGACTCCGACCTGGGGAGGATACTGGACCTGGTGAAGGAGTACGGAGTTCGGGAAATCGTGGTCGGAATGCCCTACAATATGGATGGGTCCGAAGGTCCGCAGGCGGCCTTCGTGAGAGAGATGATGGAACAACTCGCGTCCCGGACGGAGGTGCCGGTCCGGGAATGGGATGAGAGATTGACGAGCGTAGCAGCGGAACGAACCCTTCTCGAAGCGGACATGAGTAGGGCCAAGAGAAGAAAGGTTATTGACAAACTGGCTGCCGTCCTTATCCTCCAGGGATACCTGGACAGAGAACGAACGAGAGCGGATTCGATACCATGAGAGTTTCCGTTTTTTCAGTCTTCAAGATGGTTATCATCCTGTTCCTTCTGGTGGGACTAGGTCTGGGGTTTTACGCGGCGTACAATCAACTTCCCGCAATTCTGGACAAATTGGCGGCCAAGCCCAGCTCTCGAATCGTCACTCCCGGTCGGCCTGTCATCGTCACTATCCCCAAGGGATCCACACTGTCCCAGGTGGCGACGATCCTCGAAGAGCAGGGAGTCATCTCCAGCGGTCTCATCTTCAAACTGGTCGCGTTCATTCGCGGGGAACAGCGCAAGATCCAGGCTGGAGAATACGAACTGAAGACAGGCAGCGATGCGGGCGAAGTACTTGATTTGCTGATATCCGGTAAGACCCTCATGTTCTCCTTCACCGTACCCGAAGGATACAATGTCTACCAAACGGCCGACCTCTTCGATCGAGCTGGGATCATGAAGCGCGAAGAGTTTCAGAAGATCGCCACGGACAAGAAATTCATAAGAGGACTTGGTCTTCACGCGAATTCCCTCGAAGGATATCTTTTCCCCGATACCTACTTCCTCAGGCCCTCTGAGAAGCACGATGGGAAACGGCTCATTCGGAGAATGGTCCAGCGCTTTCAGGAGGTCTACGACAAGCACGTCCGCGCGTCCGCCGAGAAGCTCGGCTGGGACACCAACAAGGTGGTCACGCTCGCGTCGCTGATCGAGAAGGAAGCCAGAGCATCGGAACGGGGGAAGATTTCAGCGGTCTTTCACAACAGGCTGAATCGGAATATGAGACTCCAATGCGATCCCACAGTGATCTACGGCATCAAGCCCATGGGCTCAAAGATCACCTACGCGGATCTCCGGAGAAAGCATCCCTATAACACGTACGTCTTCAGGGGGCTACCTCCAGGCCCCATTGCCAGCCCGGGCAAGTCGTCTCTGATCGCTGCGGTGAATCCGGATCCGGTCAACTACCTTTATTTCGTTGCCACCAATCACGGGAACCACGATTTCTCGACGACGCTGAGAGAGCACAATAACAAAGTGAACAAATACCAGCGTCGCGGGCGCAAAGGAACCACCCCGCAGCGGCGTTGATACCGAAAAGACCGATTCCCTCCCGCCCGGTCGTCGGCTAGTCTTGCACAACCAGGCTCCCATCTCGGGGAGCAGACCGTTGCCGGCAGCTTTCAACATTCCCGAGGCGCGCCGGATGAGGCTGAAATTCTTCGGACGCACTTCCTTCCATCCGTACCGGCCGTAATTGGTGGCGTGCTTCATCAGGCCGGCGCAGGATCTTGACCGCGTGGGCGGTTTTGGGTACGATACCAAAATTTGGTCATGAATGCTCGGTGTACGGGTTCCGAACATGGACGAGAAGAATTACTCGGAAGCGAGTGAGGATACCGGAGAAAGAGAAAGCACAGGGCCCCGGCCTCAAATGCCGGCAAGCGGCGGGCCTTATTTCTGCGGTTGGGTGCCGTTTGCCCTCATACTGGTCGCCGCACTGGTGGGTGCGTTCGCGACCGGGTTTCTCACCTACCGACACATCTTGCTGACGTCTCAGAGCGCAGGGGTCGGACAGTCCCTGCTCTGCCCGGCGGACGGGAGGATCAGTTGCGACGCTGTCCTGCTCACCGAGTACGCGGTCCTCTTTGACTATATACCTTCCGGCGCTCTCGGTCTTATGGGTTCGATATTCGTGCTCTGGTGCGCAATCGGCGGTCTGGTGATTCAGCGTTTGAGGAAACTGGCGTGGGCTCTCCTTGTCGTCTACTACTTTGCCGCGGTAGGATTCAGTTGGTACTTCATCTACCTGATGATGTACAAGGTGGCGAATATCTGCACCTGGTGCATCGTCGTGCATGTGGTCAACTTCTTTTCTCTAATCGTTGTGATCGTTGTCGCCATTATGAAAAGGAAGGAGTTCCTGCTGCCCGAGATTGCCACGAAGGGCGAACGCACCTACTTCATTGTAGGTGGAGTGTGCCTGTCACTGGCAGTCTTTCTGGCTTGCGGTATGTGGGAGAAGGAACTGAGCTTTCAGGACGCGAAGGGTAAGTACGAGGAAATAGCCAACGATCCGGTGGTCATATTGGCCATGCTGAAGGCATCGCCGTCGTACGACATCCCGATTGAACCCGACGATCCGACGTTCGGTTCGCCGTCGGCTCCGTTCCCGGTAATCGTGTTCACTGATTTTGAATGCCCCGTGTGTCGGAGAAGGGAGACGTATCTCCGCCGCGTTGTACAGCGCAATCCGAAGATTCTGAGGTTGGTCTACAAGATCTACCCGTTGTCCATGGCCTGCAACGGACAGTTGACCGAAAATCTCCATCCCATGGCATGTGAGGCGGCCCGGGCCGCGTACGCCGCTTATTTGATGGGGGGTAATCGAACCTTCCTGGAATATGGTCACCTATTGTTTACGCATCAGCAGGAAGTGTACTCGCGGCCGTGGCTGAAATTGGCCAAGAAGCTAAAGCTTGATACTCGGAAATTCGAGAGACTTATGCAGAAAGGCTCGGCCGCGGACGAGAAAGTGAAGCGCGACGTAAAACTCGGCAACAAAGTCAATGTGCGCGGTACTCCGGAGATATTTTTTCAGAAAAAGAGATTGCCGGCTTACTTCGAAGGAGGGTACTTCGTAAAGGTCTTGGAGGACATGATCCGATTGTACAATCCGGGCCGGGATAATCTCAGATTGAAGCTTCCTTGAGGAGGAGCTCCATATTCTTGGCGGTCCGAAGTTTTACAGCCTGACCGGCAGAGCCAGTCGGAATCGCGACTGCGCTGCGTACCGGGTACCGGGGCCAGGAACAATGCGAGCCCAGCTCATCGGAAGTGGCCGGCGACCGTTTGCCACAAGTCCCAGGAGGAATGTCTCGAATGTCAGAAACAAAGGGAATTGCGAATCCCTCCCAATCGATGAAAGTGCTCAAGGCCGTCCTACTGGCTGCCGTGATGATGCTCGCCGCATGCGGTACCACGGCTGTGGACCCGCTGCCTCCGGAGTTGAAAACCCTGAAACTGGGTTTGCCGTCGGAAAAGGTGGTGGCAATGATAAAGGGCTCAGGAAGTTACACGAAGGCGCGCTTGAAGAAAAGGAAAACAGCGACGGGTATTACGTGGCTCCCCGGAAAAAGCCGCTATTTCAACAAGATCGTGTTTCAATTTGCCGAGGACGACCGACTCTACCTCGTGGGATTCTACGTCAAGGGCGATCTGAGATGGCAATTGAGACCTCTGCGAGAGGGTTTTTTCGAGAGATTCGAGATATCTCCGGAAAAGCCGTACAGGATTACCCTAGGCGGAGCAGACGTGATCGTCTACTCCACCAAGGACTCAAAGCTCACCTTCTTCGACTACCGGGATATAAGAACCGGTGAAACTGCGTTTGAGCTTTTCAGTGAGGCAATCAGTAAACACGGAAGAACTCTCCAGAAGAAGGCGAAGACCGCCTCCGGAGCGGGGGAAAAGACTGCGAAGTCGCGCAAGAGCGGCCCACGGCGCGGCGATACCTCACGCGCTGCAGTAAAAGGACAACCCTCCGAGCCCGAGGCTCAGAAACAGGACCAATCTCGGAAGCTCACGTCACCCAGGTAGGGCGTCGGAAGGCCGCCAAACGCGTGGAAAGAAACACAGGCCCGGCGCGTTGAGGCCAAGCAGCGGAAGCACAGGTCTACTACCCCGTCCCATATTGTTCCCGGACAACTCGGGCAGCGGAGTCAAGATATTGACGAGCCTACCCCTGGAGAGGAGAACCATCAACGCCGCTTACTTCTTCCCTGTTCGCAACCTCTCCTCAACGGCTTGCCGCAGTTGATCCGGCCGACACTCGGCTCCGTAGGCCTTTGCCTTCCGGCAATGCTCTAAGGCTTTGTCGTACCGTCCCTGCGAGAAGTATATCTTTGCCAGGTCCAGGTGAGGCTTCCCGAAATCGGGCTGGATACGCAGGGCTTGCCGGAAGTCGTTAACAGCCTCTGGTAACCGTCCAAGTCTCATCATTACGAGTCCCAGGTTGTACCACACCTCGTGCTGGTCCGGTCTGCTCTGTAAGGCTCGCCTGTAACAGAGAGCCGCTTCCTTGAACCTCCCCCGCCGGTCGAAGTAATCGCCGAGATTGCGGTTGGCCGTCAGGCTCGTTGGGTTGATTCTGAGCACGGACCACCACAGAGACTCGGCATTTTCCCAAGCCTTTAATTGGTCGGAAGAGAGGACTCCCAGGGCGATGATTGCTAGAGATGTGACGAGAGCCCTGACCGAAAACGCGGCCGGCTGTTTGAATTTCCTCACCGCCCACGCTACGGCCGCGCACACCAGGAGGGAAAGACCGATGATGGAAAGGTACTGATAATGATTCGCTACCCACAGCTCTTTCATCCCTCTAAAAGGAACAATGCCGGATGAGGGAGCGAAGTTAGCTACATAGAAGCCAAGGCACCAGAGAGTCACCCAGATAGGCCGTACACGGTGAACGGCCAGTATCAAGCAGCCGGAGGCCACAAACATTGCGGAAGGTATCCACCAGATCAGCGATGACGCATCCACCTCCACCCGCGGGTAGAGGAGAGACAGATTGATCGGAACGAGGAATTTCCCTATGAGAAACGCCATACTGTAAGGGGCCAACAGGATTCGGTCCATGATGGGGGGCGGCTGAGCGACCTTCCCCTCTGTCCAGACGGCTACAACCGTCCAAAGGAGACCCAAGACGACGAAGGGCGTGACCCTGATGATCGAGCGGGCCGTCAAACGCTTGTCAATGAGAAACCAGTCTGTCATCAAAATGCATGGGCCCAGAACAATTGCCGCGGGCTTTGCAAGAAGCGCGAGAACATACGTGACTAGAACTGCACCGTACAGATATGCCTTTTCTTCACGCCGCCAATGAGGGTGGAGAATAAGGGCAGAAAGAAAAAAGAAACCCATCACGAGATTCTTTCGTTCCGTTAGCCAGGCTACCGTACTGACCTGCAACGGGTGAAGGGAAAAGATGGCTGCAGCCGTGAAAGCCACCCACAGATCAAAGCCGAGGAGCCTGAGCAACCACAGGACGAGCAGAGTGTTGAGCAGGTGCCACGTCAGATTGGAAGCCTTGAGGATCGTCGTTTCGTGGCCGATCCAACCGGCCAGCACCAGATCGGCCATGAAGCTCAGCGCGGTAACAGGGGCAAAGTATCCCAGTTTCTCCCAACGGGAGGAATGCCATTCGAGCATAAGGTTAAGGGAATTCCATCCCGGTGGACGGACTGCGTTGACCCACGCATGATCGTCATACTGCACAAAGCCCTGGAATAGGACCGGGTAGTATACTGCAACATTCAGTATCAGCAGGGATGCCACCGCAATGACGGTCATCCGGTCCACATGAATACGAGAAGCGCTGGGCTCAGTCATGGAGATCTCTACTCCCCGGTCCCCTTATTATGGGGCGGAATTCGCGACGTGAGAGCGGTCGCCTTACAAAACAAAGACGGATGAAGACTTCACGTATCAATTGCAGAGCCCGAGCCAACCCGCGGCTTAGGGGGCTCCTTCAGACGCCGTTACCGCGGGCACCTGTAGAGAACCAACTCCGCGTCAGGTCTATTGGCTTTCTCAGTCCGATTGCGTCCATCAACAGAAAGGTGCAGAGCAACAGTGCCACATGGAAGCCCAAAGCATTCATCAAAGCATGCCTCTCTATTTCCGCCGCGTCCGCGTGGTAAACCGCTATGCCGTTAACCGCCAGCCCGAAAAGCAGCGACGCCGGAACGAGAAAAAGGAGCCCGGCGGGATACTTCACATAGATTCCCACCAGTATGATCGAGAGAACGATTGCGATAAACAACAGCCACGCAGGGTAATAGCCTGATGGGGCTTGTAAGTTCGCTCCCGGCATCCAGAATATTGACGGGACAATAACCGCCGGATACATTTGGAGGTCGACCGTCCTATGTTGCATGTGAAGCCATCGGTGGTAGACTTCACCTGGACTCAACCTGTTTCCGTAAGCATTCCTTATGTCCTTCCCGTTGAGGTACCGAGCTATCAGGGCCCAATTCTTCCCTTTACTCTTTGCAGCCTTTGCTATCTTGTCATCGAGGGACTCGATGTTGTAAGCCACGAATAAGCAGGAAAGCTGCTTGCGGTCTTTCCAAACGGTTCCAAAGGTGTACCTGGGGTGGGTTATGAGGAACAAAGCGTACTCCAGGGCGCCCTTGCGAACAATCCAGCGTTTGAACTCAATGTACCGATTGGGATTGTAATAGCGCCAATTCTTGTCCCATGCAAAATGGTCTGCCCATGTAATCAATTCACTGTTTACGGGTAAACCTCGCTCCCTGAAACACGCCAGACGATATTCGTCAGTTAGGATTCGCTTGAATATCACGTTGGTAAGAGGCAGCAGTTGCCTGTATCCGGCGGAGGCCGACAGTGTCTGCAGCACGAAGATCAACACAATGAATGAACCGTAAACCAAGGGGAAGAGCCAGTTACGTTTGGCCGCAGCCCGTCCCGCAAAAAGAGAGAGAAGAAACGTGCAAGAAATGAACGCGACCAGAAAATAAGGGATGTTATCCTTTGTGAAGCCGAACAATACGGTAACAACGCACAGCCAAACCAGACGCTTCCGGTTGGACCTCCGAACATAGAGCAAATATGAGGCCAACCATGCGGCGAAAAGCGAAAAGGCCGTCGATTCACTCCGCATAATGTATGTCCAGCCCAATATGTGCCACGAGAGTGAGGCCGAAGCGAACACCACGATTGCCATCAGACCCAACAGCCGATTCTTAACCACACAACTGACTGCGAATCCCAGATAGACCCAGCATAGAACCGAGAGCACTTGCTGGCCTACTACGGCGTATTCCGGCTGTGACCCGTAGATTTTGTAAAAAAGGCTGGTGACGAACGGCCGAAAAGAGGTATAGAAAGAGAGACTCAAGAGAGACTCTGTTGAGCGCGCCAAATAGCCTTCCGAATTGAACGTCGGTTCACCGGTCAAAACCTGTGTTGTGATGCAAATGAGCAGTACTGCTAGGGCCGCGGAGAGGATCTTTTGAGAATGCCGAGCGATCACGGGGCCGGCGAGTTTTCCCACATTCTCTCGGAGAGCGGGGCTGGTAACATTCATTCTGACACCAGGCGCAACGGGGTGAGCGGATTTAGCGGAAAGCCCATTGATTCTTCCCGCAACTGTTAGCAGTCCCAGCCCGTTCACCGTGCTCAGGACGCCGACCCGGTCACGGATGATTTCCCTGAACCCGAAGAGATCCTCCTACGATCCCCATCAAAGCCCGACAGGCCAAAACCGGCCTCCTGTTGATCGCAAAGCCTATCTCTCAGACCCGTTGAGCATAGACAATCACACAGCGCCGGTCAAGCATAATTCTCCGTACCGATAAATGGAAACCGTCAACGCCCGGATGGGTCACAAGTTTAAGTTTGGGACGCTGTATGGCTGAGATCTCGCCAACAGAGAGGCGGCGCTTGACGATGCGGGTGGCACGAATTGGGCCGCGCGGGTGGTTGGGAGCAAGTGGCACATGAATCTGAGACTGGCTCCCGGAGATTGGTCCTGACAACGACCCGTGCATCGCAATGTGCCAAGAGTGGCGCGTCACGCTAAATGGTCTGCCGCTGAACTTTTAACCACCCGATAGAAGAATGGTACAGACTCGAAGCAAGTAACAGGACTCATCACATACGATGTTGGGCTACGTCAGGTCAGGGACCCGATCACGCGGACCGCCTCCGTTGCCGCCAGCCAGAAGCTACATACGGACGCTATCTTCTCATCCCGTTGAGTCCGAGGCATATCCCGCAAAACACATTCAGTGCAAAGATCAGGACGATTCCCACTTCGAGCAGCCGGCCTGAGGCGGCAGACCTTTTCCCGTGCCGCCACCGGACTGCAACATTGCAAAGGATCACCGGAAAAAGCAACGGAGTGAATTCGTACAAATACCTGCTGACCGCCCTGTAGTAGGACAGCAGGAAGAAAAAGCTCAACAACGAAGCCGCGGCGCACGCACTGAGCAACAATGCTTCCAAACGTTTCTCCCTGAGGGTCTCGACCAACGTCCGGGAAGGAATTGCGAAGACGAGCACCGGCATCGTGAAAAGAAAGGAGGATACCATTTCCCGCGACATCAGGACGCGAGGCGTATACGCGATGTCATAGTACGGCTCGAGGAGAAAAGGCGGCCGCAAGGAAAATTCCGGCAAGCTCAGAAAATAGTGGTACAGGTTGTACGGCACATGCACCAGCCGAAACGAATTGTTCATGACCGTCAGGTACACGTGAAAGTACTTGGCCGGCACAGTAATATGTGTCCGGCCGAAATCGAGGAAATCACCAAATCGATAATAGTTGTAAAACAGTAACAGAAACACGGTGACCGCCACGGGCCCTATCATCGCCGCCGCGGTGAATCCGATCCGAAGCTTGCCCTCGCCTCGGCTCAGCGCCACATACAGGCCGCACATGACAAAAACCGCGGGGTAGAATACCAATGTTATCCTTGAGCCTACCCCCAAACTCCACAGTGATGCCGCCACGCTCAACCACAGTACTGGCTTCTCCTTAAGGGTCCCCCATAGGAAGCAATATGTTCCCCACACAGTGAAGAACATCCCGGCGGCTATTGCCTCGTTATAGACCACAGGCCTGCTTACTATGAACAGTTGAGCGCCTGAGAGACCAAAACTAACCCACGTCAGCCAAAGGATCCACTCCTGATCGGGCGCAAGTGCTTGCTGGAAGATCCGTAGAATCAGCCAGAGCCCAATGAGACACCCTGCGGCAAACACGATTACCATAAGTCCGGTAGGGGGTCCTGCCGGAAACAGTCCGCGTGCTAATGTCCACAACGCCGCGTGCACAAGCGCTGGAACAGGATCCTGTGTGAAATAGTGCTGTCCGTGCCAGATGATGGCATCAATAATGTACGGGTACGGAAGTGAAGGATCCGTGGGGTCACGCGCGTAAATTCGGCCGGGATGCGGAGAAATCTTTAAGTGCAACTGTTTGGCCAGGAAGGCGTCCGCGAGCATGTTGTAATTGAGGAAAACGCGGGTCTCCGGGAACAGAAACGTCCCGTTGGTGTCGAGATAGACGTACGCCGCAACCAGAAAGGACATACTTAACACAACAACCAAGAGATGTCGAACAGCGCTCGTTTTCATGAAGGATGCCCGCAAGAACCGTAGCCGGTGGACTGGCAGAATAGCAGTCGGGCCCCACAGTGGCAAGACTTTTCCCCATGTACCCGCTATTGTTATGGGGCCTGGCAAAGGCCTGGAAAGCACCAGACCAGATCCTTCCTCTTGACGAACACGGCCACGGGGAGCCATCACGAAATGCCAAATGTCCGACAACAGACTTGCCCAGCAGCCTTCCTCAAGGATACGCCTGTGCGTGGAGCTCCGGGTCACCAGGATTGGTCGCCTTTGCTGAAGTGATATCCGGGGAATCTCTTGTGTTCGCTATGACTGTGGGCACCCAGCGGGGGAAGCTCGGCTTGTGAAAATCTCTTGCGGAATAGGGTGACTGGTGTCATGATTAACGCCCAGGCGTTTGGGCATGAATGGGAGTGATTCTCTTCTTTCCGGACGTGTGCATTAGCAAGTCTGACCTTACCCCCTTCCACCATCGGGAGGAGCGCGAAATTTCGACAGTCCGGACCTCGGTCGGTCAGGGTCCGGAAGACCGTTCTAATTTTCTATTGCCAGGTACAGGGCTGGCGGAGATCCGGGTGCCCACCGATGGTTTGGGCACTGCCTCTTGAGAGAACCCAAGAAGCTGTAGAGGTAATTCTGAATCGATCTGCCAGACTGTGGAGGCGCGTGGTATCGGGTAAGATTGTGCGCAGGGACTCGTTGGTGCCTCACAAGCTCGTCTGGAACCGAGCTGACTTTGTAAGGAGTACCTTTTCGACTATGAGGTTGGTAACCACTGCAATTCTCTTGATATCATTGGCTCTGGCCGTGGTCATGGGCTGGGGTGACTGGAACCTCAACGAAGACCTTTACGTGGCGCTCTGCGCGGGGAGGGACGTGGTCGGAGGTCAACTTGGTCAACCGGATCAGTGGTCGTTCGCGACGGGCGGCAAAATATGGGTCAATCAATCCTGGTTAAGCGGACTCATTTACTATCTGTCCTATGTGAAAGCAAATCTATGGGGTCCGATCCTGTTGAAGGGAATTCTCCTCATTGCCTGTCTGCCGCTGCTCTTTTATAGACTGCGCCTTCTCGGCGTGTCACGACAAACCTCTCTGTTTGCACTTTTCCTGGGAACTGGCGTAATGGCGCCCTGGATGTCAATCAGACCGGAGAACTTCGGAATACTCTACTCCGTTCTCATTACTACCCTTCTGGTCGCGCCAAGGAAACTCGGTCTCCTTAGACAGGCGGGTTGTCTGCTCGTCATGCTCATCTGGTCCAATTCCCACGGCTCATTTGTCCTCGGATTCATTTTCATGGGACTGAAGATCTTGAGTCCACTTGCCCAGGCTGCGATGTACAGGGTGGCCGCCCGCCGGCAGATGCGAAAGCACGGGAAGATCGTCGAAAAAGGCCACGATGCGGTCGACCGCTGGGACCTCGGATTATGGGTTATCGCATGGATATCCTGTATTCCGCTTATGGCTTTCGCGAATCCCTATGGTCCGGACAACCTTCTCATGCCCTTCATGCAGGTTGGGACGGAGGCCTTTACCCGGACGAATCCCCACTGGTGGCCGTTGATCTGGTGGGGCTGGCCACCCAAAGCCCCCGTTCCCCAGAATTGGCTTTTTGTTTGTTTGGTCCTGTTGTGCGTCGGGTTGATCGTGCTGACCGTCCTCATGGTTCGCAAAAAGGGGGTGGTGGGGTTCCTTCTCAGCGGACCACTTCAAAGAAATCGGAGCGACCTTTTTGTTGAGATTGTCAGCTCATTGATTCTCGTTGCCGTCACGTTTCGCCACGGGAGATTCATTCTGTTTGCAGCGCCGGCCATGGTTCCCTGTCTCGGGTTGCTGATGCAATCGTGGACCGAAGCCTTTGACTCTTACGCAGGATCGAGTACCGACGGGCGCCTTCAATTGCTTCGAACGCGACTGACACCGGTACTCTCCGTCGCCCTACTCGTAGCAGTGGTCTGGGTGTTTTGCGTGCATACCTTGATCCCCTATCTCCCCGGGAATCCGGTCCTCCCGGAGAGCAGTCTTGCGAAACGGATCATTGGGCACTTCCCCCTGCATTTGACCAACGTAACGGAGTTTATGAAGAAGAACCGGATCAAGGGTCGCGTCTTCTCCAACTGGGTGATTTCGGATTTCCTTTTCTTCCGCGTTCCTGACATCAAGCTCTTTGTCGGCTGCCGGGCACAGAGTATCTATTCGGAGCGGAGTCTTCGAGATTATCTGACAATAGCCAATCTGGACCGGAAGAATAGAGCACAGAAGGCACAAGTCTTAAGAATTTTGGACGATTACCGCGTTTCAGCGGTGACGATTGAAAGCAAAGTGGTACTCGCGCCCCTGGTGGAACTCCTCTGCAAATCAAAGCGATGGAACGTCGTGTACGTGGACCCGTACGTTCTGGTATTTGTCAGGAAGGGAAGCGCGGCCGGCGATATCTCTCCGGCCACTGATCAGCAGCACAAAGTGTGGTACCCCGATGCGCTGACCAGGACTCTGAGTACGGCCTATTTTGAATTCTACAGTACAGGCAAGATGTCCCCGGAGGTTAAGGGCCGGTTGAAGCAAGTCGCTCAGAAGACCCCCGTGGCAGTCATCTACAGCGCCCTCTTCCTCACAGGTTGCGATCGAAAGGGATGTCTGCGAGAACAGAGCGCATCCTACTTCCTCAATGAATTGAAAAGACTCTCCAAAATGGACATCATGCGTCCCGACGGAGTCAATTCCGTACTGGGGAGCATGAACCGGATTCTCGGGATACTGGTCATTAACAAGGAATCGTGTTGGACGGGGCGACCAACACCCGACTTCGTGAAGATGAGGAACGTCGTGAGAAGAACCGAGAAACGCGTCAGGACGGAGTACCAACCCCTGGGATATGCCCTTTGGCGGGATGTGGCAGGGCATTAGCGTATCTTTTCAGCAGGTCCTTTCCGACGATCGGATGCCCACGCGGGCGAGCCTGGGTACTTTGGTGACCTGCGTCGAACTCTGGACGAAAGCAGTCCGCATGCACTCTGGGCCGGTCTTTGGGAGTGGTGTAGTATGCTGCGCCCGTCCAGCCCAACCCGGACGCCCCTCCGTCCTTGCCCGTAAGGCCATTACTGTAAGAGTTTCGGAATAGAAGTCCGGGTCGAAGACCTAGTCTGGCCCATCAGCGTGTTGGGATGCCGCGCAGGTCAAGGCGTAGCATGCTAGGCCCCTCCGAGTAAGCGCCTTCGGTGACCGGCGCCGGGGATACTCAACAAACGAAAAAGCCGGGCCACATATGTGTGACCCGGCGTGTCTCGACGTACCAGATTGTGGTCTGTTCGACGATCCGGATGCTTATGGGAAGGTGCACCCGCTGCTTGTCGGGGTAATCATGCTGTTTGTGAGAGCTGAGTTGAACGCGTATTGACTTCCAGAACACTGGCCGCGGTACGCAGCCATGTCTGCGCCACCCTGCACCGGAACCTGGAAGATGTAGCGCATGTCGGCCAGAGGCTCGGAACCATTCAATGGGCAGCCATGGAAACACATTATGTTCCCCGCTGCTTGCGTTTGACCATCTCTCTCCAAGCAAATACCGGTGAATATCCGCACATCGCACTTGGTGCTCGTGCCGCCCCAACCGTAGTACGGGCCTGCCAGGCTCTGAATTCTCGTCGGCGTCCATGTCATGTTGTTGAGGTTGGTGAGGCAGTTCAAGTGGACCAACTCATCTCCGAACCGTTCGATGGACGACCCCAGTTTGGAGATGTCGCCCTGCGCGGTGGTGTCGCACGCGGACTTCTTGTACGCCAAGTAGTACGGAACCGCGATGGCGAGAATAATACCGATGATCGCGACGACGACCATCAGCTCGATCAGGGTAAAACCCTTCACGTTCTTGATCTTGCTTAGCATCTAGTCCTCCTTTCTTTGTTGACTGATTTGTGATCTCAACTGCGTATCCCCAAGATGCTCCGCGTATCCTTCGCGGACATGTCACGATAGTCAGAAAACGTCAGGAGTGGTAGACGCAATATTCGTGCCATGCAGAATAACAAAAAAAACTTTGAAATCCAGGAAGTTGGCAAGAGGCCAACAACGCCGAAAGGGAAGGGGACTGACCAAAATTGTCCTCCCTCTTACCAACCCCGCTAACCTGGCAATTCTTCATCATATTTTCGCGTCAATTTTCTTGACATGACGGGACCATTCGCGGCTCGGGAATCACACCACGCGGCTGAAGCTCCGTGCCCGACGCCGGGAACCCTTGCAATACCCGGCCACACTTCCTATAGTTGCACCGTGGGAGAAGAGAATGGTTCCCGTCCGCACGGCCAAGGTTTGTGCTTGGATTCTGCTCTTTGCAGTCGTTTTGATTGTCTTCCTTCCCTGCGTTGCCAACGATTTCGTGAATTGGGACGATCGTGTCTTCGTGGTGGATAATCAGTCCATCGCGGAGCTGTCGGGCAGGACTTTCCTCTGGGCGTTTACAACGTTCCACGCGGCAGTCTGGCATCCCCTCACCTGGCTTTCCTATGCATTGGGCCGGTCCGTATGCGGATTGAATCCAGGTTGCCACCACCTCGTGAGCGTTCTCATCCACGGGCTTAACGTACTCCTCTTCTGCTTCCTCTTCCTCAAGCTTCTGGAAGTACGCGACGTCCCCGAGAAGAGCAGGTACGTGGCCGCATTCGCCGCTGCGCTTCTTTTCGGCGTTCACCCGCTTCGCGTGGAGCCCGTGGCCTGGGTATCGGCGAGAAAGGATGTTCTTTCCGCGTTCTTCTTCCTCGGGTCTCTCATAACGTACCTTCGGTACGTGCGGAGCGACCCATCGCGCGCTCGGCGCACATGCTATTTGTTGTCGCTGCTCCTCGCGGCGTGTGCGCTCATGTCGAAACCGACCGCAATAACCCTTCCCATCGTGCTGCTTGTCATGGACTACTATCCCCTGGAAAGCCTGAACAGCGATTCGATCGGAAAGAGGGTATGGGAGAAGCTCCCCTTCTTCGGCATTGCGATTGGGGCTGGGGTCTTAAACATGGTCGCTGCACGCGCATACGCGATTTCGTTTTCCTATGTTCCGCTTCACATGCGGATCATGAACGCGCTCTACGCCATTTTCTTCTACCTTTGGCAAACCGTGTTTCCGACGAGACTCCTCCCACTCTACCAGTTGGATCGAGGACTCGGTTATTTCGGTCCGGCGTTCCTTTCGGCCGGGGCCCTGTTTGTCCTTTGCACCGTTCTGTGCGTGTGGCGTGCCATCAAGGGGGACAGGATATGGGCTGCATGCTGGTTCGCCTATCTCACCCTCCTGGTGCCGGTTCTGGGGCTTTTCATGTCCTATCGGCAAGCCATGGCGGACCGATACACCTATGTCCCGACCATGGTGATCTGGATGCTCATCGGCTTGGGCATCGCCCGGCTCTGGCAACGTGCGGGAGAAGGCAAACGAAAGGTCTTGGCGCGAGGCTTCCTCACAGGTTGCTTCGTGGTTCTCGCGGTCGCCTACGGATACGCGACCCATAGACAGATTGGGGTCTGGCGAAATTCAGAAACCCTGTGGCGGAGTCTGATAGAGAAGGCGGATTATGTTCCTGCGCTGGCCTATTTCGGCCTCGGGCAGGAACTGGAGAACAAGGGCAAGCTCGACAAGGCCCTGGCGAATTATCGGATTGCGTATTCACTGAACCCCAGGAACAACGATTACCTGGGGATGATTGGGGTCATTCTCGCGAAAAAGGGCCGCCATGACGAGGCGTTGGCCATCTTCACGAAAATCAGAGATCAGGAACCGGACAATCCTGTCGCGCACCTCCACGTGGGCCGGGTGCTCCTCTCTTCGAAGCGATTGGACGCAGCGATCGCAGCGCTAAAAAAGGCGGAAAAGCTGGACCCGAACGGACGCGACGTCATGCTTCTCCTTGCGATCGCCAACCTTCGTAAGGGGGACAGGTCGAAGGCAGCTGAGTATTACGCGAGGTATCTGGCAGCGGGAAACGCACCCTATCCAGACCTGGCGGCACGCCTGGGCTTGGGGTCGACCGGGAAGGAACGAGGGAATTAGCGTGTCTTCAGAGAGACGTCAAAAAGGACCGCGTAGGGCAGAACAGAGACGTGGCGGTCGGCAAAGCGGTCCGAACGGGGCGGATTCCGAAAGGAACAAAACGGGGATTTCCGAGTCCGGAAAACCGGCTGGCTGGGCCATACTGCGGCTACGGCCATGGATAGGAATCCCGCTTCTGCTCGTTGTTCTGATTGGTTTGGGCTACGCGCTTCATTATCCGGGATTGGGAGCGCCGATGGTTATGGACTCGACGCGTCTGGATTCCCTCGTCAACATGGATCGCCTTGAGGGAATGAAGAACTTTCTCGCGCTCGGTGTGACAAGACCCGTGTCCATGGCGTATTTCTATCTCACCTACGCGTGCTTCGGACTGGACGCTTTTTGGTATCGGATCCTCAATCTTGGTGTTCTGGCCTTGAGCGCGGTTGCCGTGGTCGGCCTCTTGACCGTCCTGCTGCGGTTGGACACGCAGAGTTCGAAACTCACCGCGGGGGAGAAATGGGCCATTCCTATCGGCCTGGGAGTACTCTTCTTCGTACATCCGGTGCAAACGAGCATTGTCCTCTACATATGGCAGAGTCAGACGCTTCTGGCATGTCTTTTCTACTGTTGCTCGTTGCTGCTCTATCTATCGGCGCGTTCCGGGCAATTACCGAGCGGTCGGATCTGGTATCTTGCCTGTTTTCTCCTCTTTCTCGCATCGCTGATGAGCAAGGAGAGCGCTGTGACGTTGCCGGTCATACTGTTTCTGGCCGAGGCAGCCTTTTTTCATCGGGATGGAAGGCAGCTCCTGAGAATCGCGGCGGTCATGGGGATTGCACTCGGCATAGGCATGGTCATGGCCGGCGTCGTGCATTGGGCGATTTTCGGCAGGTCGACCTCGGACGTGATCCTCGGCACCATGGAGCGGTACCGAAGCCTCAGCGGTCTCACCGTACCGCAGATACTCCTCAGCTTGTCCACGGTCCTGTTCAAATATCTCTCCATGCTTGTCGTCCCGCTTCCGTCGAATGTCAGGATGCTGGATGCGATGGTAGTCTCGAGATCTCTGGTGGATCCGATCGTGACGTTGCTGGCTATCCTCGGGGCCGTTACCCTCTCCGGTCTCGGGGTATGGCTGTTGCGCAGGAGGCCTCTCACCGGTTTCGGAATTCTTTTCTTCATCATCAACGTAGCTCCGGAGCCTTTGCTGGAGCCGCAGTTCCTATTCATGGCCCACCGGGCCGCGTTGCCCATGGTAGGTCTGTTGTTCGTGGCTGCAGACGGGATCGCCGCCCTCATCATCTGGGCGGGACCCCGCATGGAGCGCCGGGGTCTTCATGTGAGACTCGCCATGGCGTTCATGATTCCGTTTGTCTGGTTCGCCATGGTCACACACTTGAGAGCCGAGATATGGCGTAAGCCGCTGTTTTTTTGGCGGGACATCGTCAAAGGGCTTCCCGCGCCGGGCCCCAATGTGGAGCGTGGATCCTACATGATAGCCCTTTCAGGCCTGGGGCTTGAAATGGAACGTGCGGGAAAGTACGAGGAAGCGATAGCCCTGTACCGTCGGGCATTGGGGGCCTGGCCCGGTGACCGTAGAGCCCTGGTGAATCTCGGGAACGCGCTGTTGCTGTCCGGACAGACTTCCCAGGCGATCAAGACGTTCAAGCTGGCCACCGAACTTCACCCCCGATTCGCGGAGGCTCATTTCAACCTGGGGCTGGCCCTCCTCCATGAGGAGAAAAGGGAGGAAGCCGTTCAACATTTGCGCAAAGCGGTGCAGTTCAAGCCTCGTTTCGCCAAGGCGCATTACAGACTGGGAAAGACCCTCATAGATTCCGGACAGGTTGTCCAAGGACGCAAGCATGTGGAAAGGGCAATCAAACTGGACCCACGGCTGGCCAACCGAGAACGCAGTCCAGCCGAATGAAGCGGCTGTCTTTTCGACGAGTGAACTTGAGGGGAGCCTTGTTTGAAAAAGACTCTCCCCCGTCCCTTCTCCCATTATTCTCATCGTCCCTGCCGGAGGACGGCCCACTAATTTATTGATAACCCTTCGGCGGACGCAGCTCAGGGCGCCCGGTAACCGAGATATACCTTCTCAAGTTGTTTCAGCCTCTGTTTAACGTTGTTGATCAACTGTCTGTACGGTACGGGCCCTTTGATGGGCAAGCAGGCCCGTTCGTCCTGGTCAAGAAGGGAGAGGATGCGAATGAGGCTCAGAAGAATGTCTCTTCCCTTCTGCGGCGTCAACGGATCCATTGACGCGAGACGTTTACCCTCCGAAAAGAAATACTCTTTCGTTGCCTGCTTCATGCAACCCCCGGTACTCCTGCCAGACAGATAGATCAGTCCGTATATGTTGGGATGAGGCGTCTCGCGGGTTGAGCGTTTGAGGTATGTCGTGAGCTTGTCGGGGATCTTGCCGGTCATGAAGTACTCCAGGACTGCGCGCGACAGCATCCGGGACTTCTCGTCAGGATACCGCAGCGGAGGCAGGCGGCCTTCCCGCACATAGGACCCGAAGTTGTCGGAGTCGCTCCTTACCAGGAGCAACGTTTCCAGGTCGTAATAGAGGCACGCCCATTTCTGTGTGCCCATGAGTATTATCCCGAGGTTGAATTCAATGGGATTACCATGCAGAACAACTGCCTCGACCTTATATGTTTTGAGGAGATCGAGAGCTCGCCGGACCGATTTCGGATCTGTCCCATTCGTCCGGAGGATGGAGAAATAGTCCCTGAGAACCTGATCGGGATAGGCTGATTGGTCGCGGCAATCCATGAATACCTCGATGCCGGGATCCTTCAGCAGCAGGTAGCCCGAGATAACCCAGCCCGCGAATATTCGTTCGGCGATGTGGTTCCTGTTGATAAATCGCGCAACCCGCCAGGGGTGTTCACCGAAGCTCATCAACTGGGCCGCGAGAGAACGATCCGGCTGGGTAGGGTTCCCCGGCAGATAAGGGGGCACCGTCGTCCGGAAAAAGGTAAGAGCGGTAAACAGGAGAAGACCGATCCCACACGCGAGGTAAACTAGGCGTCGCCCCCCCTCGGAACCGCCTGGGAATCGCGTCCGGCCTGCTCCCGTCGATGCAGGCAACCAACACCGAAGCGATAGAGCGATCAGCGGAATCATCGACATCCCCGCGAAGAAGATGGTGCGGCGAAAACGGAAAGACAGAACAATCAGAACCAGCGGTACGATTATCTCCAGGCTCAGTTCGGCTTTTGACGTCCGGACGAGTTGGGAAAGAAGCCCCGGCAGCGCGCGCCGTCGTGCGGCTCTCACCAGTGCCGCGATGCCCACGATGAGCGTCGCGAATGCCGTCGCAACAAAGGGACGAACATCCGTCGGGTGAAAGAAGGATGTTGTGGCAAGCGACTTCCAATGAAGAAGGGGAAGCCAGTCAGCGGACATCTGCGTCACCGTGCGAGCTGACAACTGGATGTACGGAACCAGCAAGTAGGCCGGGCCGTACGGATTAAGAAAAGCCGCTGCGGCAAGGGAGACGGCAAATGTGGCAGTCCATAGAAGAGCTTCAGTTGCAGCGATGCGGCCCCCGGATGAGATCTCCACCTCCGGACAGGCCCGGCCCTCCTTCCCCATCCCTGCCGACTGCTCAAGCCCTCGGCGTAATACCGATGCCCACAGACTCTGGAACGGACCAAGGGCGCTGCACCAACTGATGACTATCTTGAGGCCCAGAATCCCGAATCCCATAACATATGTGCCATGAGAGTTGCACCAGAGGACCATGACAGCCAGCACGCCTACATAACGCCACCAGCGATCCGACGGGCGAGCGGCAACCAGAGTGGTCAGCAGGACGAAATAGAACAACCCGAAGTTCGCGTCACGTATCTGGAGGAAGGGCGCCATACTGAGCACGCCGAGGGTCAATGCCAGGAGGGAGGCCTCCGGCGAAGCCCCCAACCGACGACATCTCAGATACATCAGAGCAATACATGACAGCAGGAGGACTACCTGGATGAGAACGGGCCCAAAATCTTCCAGCCAGAGGTAAGAGAGGTAAAAGAAGAGATTACTCAGCCAGCCCGGATCCATCCAGACCTCCCCACCGGTGGTGAAGGCCCAGGAATCTGGCTGACCGAGCCTTCCTCCCAGGATGTCTCTCCCGGCGACCAGGGCCACATACAGGTCCTCATTAAGGAACCTCATCCCTACCGCGCTCATCACGGAGAATAGCAGCGAGAGACCAAGAAGAACCCGTGAAATTGCGGCAACCATCAACACTTCTTCTCACTTGCGACTCGGCTCAATGCGTTCACCAGTTGGTCTGTGTCTGAGTTCCTGTTCAAACAAATAATCCGGATTCCCGAAAAAGTTCTCAACCCGTGGCAGCTTCCGTGCACTGGCATCAATCGATTTGATCACCCGGGACTTGGTCGGACTGAAAGCCGCTCACCGACATTTCGATCCCACGAGATCCGATATTCTTGGAATTCGTCTTGGAAGAAATGCCGGTACCTCCTTCCGGTAGCGCTCGTACTCTTCACCGATACTCGCTCTGAGCCGTGATTCCTCCATATGTGCCCCGACAATGAGATAGATTGACAGAACGATGTTTACGACGAGTTCGGAGGCGGCTATATTGCGCGCCCAGAGCATCATGAGGCCGGCCGTGTACTGAGGATGACGAAGGACTCCGTAGATTCCATGTATAGCTAGAGGTCTCGTGGATCTCTCGACTCGGCCGCGTCCCATGAAGGGTTTTACACCGAGGAACTCCCAGAAGTCATGACATCTGCACGCGAGCACGAAGACGAGAATCGCGATGGCGAAGATGAGAATCTGAACCGGCTTGAGCCATCCGTCCCATGTCCAGAGCCATGCCTCGTCCGCGCGAGGGGTCATTTGGACAACCGCGACCAACGTGCCCACCGAGACCAGATTATAAAGGAGACGATAGTACGGGCCGATCCTCGTTTTGGGGATGGCGAACCGATCGAGAAATCCTCGGCTGTTCAACACAGAGTGTTGCACGCACCACAAGGTCCACACGGCCGTCACAATTGCCAATCGAATTTCCATAAGGCCGGTGATGTTTCCGTTTGGCAGAGCGGCCGGGAGATGCTTCGAGCGACCATCTCGTCTGCAACCAGTTAATACCAAGCCGTTTTCGCAGAACTGACGTTGATGGACCCGGCGCTCGCTTTCAAAATCCCCAGCTCCCCCTTTGAGCAAAGGGGGCAGGGGGATTTTATGGTACAGGCGGCTGGGCGGATCCGCCCGAGTCTCATTGATTCGGGAGGGTAGTGCTATGATACCCACTCGTAATAAAAGACGGCTAACCGGCCCGATTCTCCGGGGAGCAGCGACTTGCTTCCCGGATCAGTTGTACCTCGGGTTTCGCTTCATCATGCACCCGCGAACGATGCGTAATCCCGCGCGCAGCGAGATGTCGGTTTCGTATACATCAGGACTTCCGAAACGTGCCGTCAGGTATGTTGCGACCGTTCATGGTCCGACGCTTCTTCCTGAGGGTCTCCAATATCTTCGGGCTTGTCCGGTTTGCTCAGAAGTGACAGCCCGATCTCGCGGACCATTCTTTCCGCCTTGGCCACGCAAAGGATGACGTTGTCGGTGGCTTCGATCTCCTTCTTATAGTCGCTGAATTCAGAATCGGCTTTCGCCGACCGGTCCTTTTCAGATTCTCTCATGGCAGATTCCCGAAGACGTCGACGAGCTTTACCAACTCCGTATCCGACGAGAGATGCACCCTGAGGATCCTTCTATTCCTGCGCTTGAGGGCCTCGTAATCGCCCAGGGCCTGCGCGCTTTTCAGAACACCGAATGAATAGGGCTCTCCCGGTATCCCCAGGTCCTCGGCATCCTCCGCGGTGATTTGTACGAACACCCCTTCGTCTGGGCCTCCCTTGTGGATCTGCCCCGTGGAATGCAAGAAGCGCGGGCCGAACCCGGCAGTGGTGGCAACCCTATACCTCTCGAGTGCGATCCTGCGAAGCTGCTCCACGGTTTTCGCCGTTTCGGCCGAGGGTCTGAGGTAGGCATTGAAGCCTACGTAGTCACCCTGCTTGATCGTCATCATAAGCGCCTTAAGTGCGTCGCCTAGGCTCGGGTCATCGATTCCGATCCGCTCACCCGTCGGAATCTTCCCTTCCGAGCTGTAGCGCTGAAGGAAATCTCCAGTGAGGTCCTTTGATTCCTGGACGTTCGGCTGATCAAAGGGGTTGATTTCCATAATGGCTCCGGCTATGGCAGTTGCGAATTCCCAACGGAATATTTCCCTGCCCAGATCGTAAGCGGTGTGCAGGCGCAGCGTGACTACCGGGTGACCTGCCTTTTCCATTGAGGAAACGTATTGATCGTACGTCCCGTCCTCATCCAGCCGCAGGTATACGAAGAGGCGGTCCTTACCATAGCTCTCCGGGCCGCTCCAGGGCTCACCGTCAACGGGAACGATACCTTTTCCCTCTTTGCCCGTACTCTCTGCAATGAGCTGTTCCAGCCAGAGTCCGAAGGCCCGCAGAGGGGGCGAGAGAATGATGCTCAGCTTGTCCATGCCGCAAAGGGATGCCTGGGCCATGATCGCTCCAAGCCACAGACAAGGGTTCTCCAGCGGAGGCACGTCGGCGGACGAACTTTCCACGGCCTGGGATGCCCGCATGAGAAGCCGATCCAGGTCCGCGCCGACCAGCGCGGCAGGCACGAGACCGAAATAAGAGAGCGCGCTGAAACGCCCTCCGATGTCGGGAGGATTGAGAAAAACCCGCCGGAACTTATCTTCCGACGCGAGCCTGCCCAAACTGGTCCCGGGATCCGTGATAGCAATGAAGTGTTTGCCCGCTTCATTAGGGGAGATTTGCTCCATGCGCTGTCGAAAGTACTTGTAGAGCGAGAGCACTTCGATAGTCCCGCCGGATTTGCTCGAAACGATGAAGAGCGTCCGCTCGAGATCAATACCGCGCTCGGCCTCGATGATGGATCCGGGAATCGTCGTGTCGAGAACCTTGAGATCCGGGAATCCCTCGGCAACCCCGAAGCAGGTGGCGAATACTTCCGCTGCAAGACTGCTGCCGCCCATCCCGAGCAGGACGACGTTCGTGAAGCCTTTTGCTCTGATTTCGTCGGCGAAGTTCCGAAGTCGCTCGGTCTCTCCTCTCATGGTATCGACCGCGTGCATCCATCCGAGCCTTTGGCCGATCTCACTCTGATGCGCCGGGTCGTTCTTCCACAGTGAGGTGTCGCCAGCCCAGATCATCTCCGAGGTTTTTTCCTTGTCGCACCGGGCGAGCGCGTCGTCTACCTTCTTCTGAAAGTCTCCCAACGACGCGGACCGGTGTCCCCAGCCTCTCAGCAGTCGGGTCCTCTTTTCCGCAATCCCCTCCAGCAGCTTGTCAAAGGAATCGGCGAAGGACTTCACCCCATTGTCCAGGAGTTCCTGCATCACCTGATCCATGTTGATGCCGATCTCCTCGAGCTTGGGAAACAGTTCCCGCGCTTCGTCGAGTCCGCTTTCAAGGCGCACCGCTGGCTCGCCGTGGTCGCGGAAAGCATCCAGAGTCGCCTGCGGCAAGGTATTTACCGTCTCCGGACCGAGCAATGCATCCACATAGAAGGTGTCCGGGTAATCCGGGTTCTTCGTGCTGGTGCTGGCCCAGAGCACTCTCTGGGGTCGGGCTCCTCTCTCTTTCATCTGGGCGAAGGGCTTATCGTGAAAGAGCTCCTTGTACAGCGCGAACGCGATCTTGGCATTAGCAATTGCGGCCTTTCCCTGTACAGTCGAAATGTCGAAAGTCTGGCCCGGATGCGCGAGTTCCTGCAACCTCTCATCGACGAGAGTGTCCACGCGGCTCACGAAGAATGAGGCCACCGAAGCCACGTCGGTCGGTGTTCCACCCGAGTTAATCCATTGCTCGACCCCCTCGAGGTAGGCATGAGCGGCTTCTCGATACTGGTCCAAAGAGAAAATCAGCGTGACGTTCACGTTTACACCAACTGATATGAGTTCACGTATCGCCGGAAATCCCTGGGGGGTGGCCGGCACTTTGATCATTAGGTTCTTTCGGTCGACGAGTTCGAAGAGGCGCTTGGCCTGGGATATGGTTTCCGCGGTGTCATAGGCTAGTGCGGGCGCGACCTCCAAACTGACGTATCCGTCCACGCCCTCTGTCCTCTCGTACACTGGAAACAACAGGCCCGCGGCCGCTCGAATATCCTCCAACACCAGTCCTTCGTAAATCTCATACACGTCCAAGCCCTGATCCACGAGTTCGTGAAGTTGATTGTCGTAAACCTTGGAGCCGCCGATTGCCTTTTGAAAGATAGTCGGATTCGAGGTTACTCCGGTTATTCCGTCTTCCTCTATCATGCTGGCAAGGCGGCCGGATCGAAGCAGGTCCCGGCTGAGGTTGTCGTACCACACGGACTGTCCCAGTCTCCCAATCTCCCGAAGCGGATTGCTCATAGACGCCTCCAGATACTCTCATACCCCACTTTCATCTTGACATGAAGTCTGGGGTTGCTTAAAGTTGCAACCTGGGATATTACACGATTCGGGAAACGTCGACAATGCAGTTGAGCGGGTATCCCACATGAACCTGGAAGAATATCTGGAACGACAAAACCGGGAAATCGAACGGCACAAGTGGATCGAATCGGAGAAGGCCGGCAAGGACCTCGGATACGAGGCGGTAATTGACTGGATCCTCAGGTATGCGGATCAGTTCAGCGAGCAATACGCGCAACTGAGAATATCCTGAGGGGCAATCCACTTCTCCTTCAATCAGGTCGTTGCGCAGGCGGACCGCAAAGTCGCTGTAGGCGGATCGGTCTCCTGAGTGTACATGTCTGCTTGAAATAGCAAGCCTAATGCTCGCGTGGAAAGATACCGTCGACGCACGCCTCCATCTCCAACACACCAAGAAAACAAGGAATCCCCGCCACAAAGACACCACCAAGAGTACCCTGGGGGCGCCGCGGTAGGTTCCTCCCTGGAACGTCCCGTCGGCATCAGCCGATCACGCTCCGCATCAAGTACTTCTGCGCGGCTGATCTTCCCCGGAGGCGCCCTATCTCACCAGGAAATAGATGAGGGGAGCAATCGCAAGCCGGTACCAGGCATACGGGACGAGCGACCAACGTTGGACCGCGGCTATAAATGTCTTTACCGCTGCGGCCGCACAAAGGAAAGAAACTCCAAACCCCACGGAAAAGAAGGCCAGATCCGACAACTTAAGGAATTGCCAGGTCTTGTAGAGGTCATAGGTGGTCGCAGCGATCATCACGGGCACCGCGGCAAGAAAGGAGTACTCGGCCGCGGTCCGGCGGTCGAGGCCTGTGAACAGACCGCCGATAATCGTCGATGCCGACCTGGACATGCCGGGCCATAGGGCCAGACATTGAAAGAGTCCGATCAGAAAGGCTTGATGGTACGTAAGGCCATCAAGGTCCACCACCGTTGGGTTCGGCTTGAACCTTTCCGCGAGAATAATCCCAATCCCTCCCACTGCCAGCGCCCAGGCCACCGTCACGGTGCTGAAAAGGTATTGCTTGATAACGCCATGGGCGAGAAAGCCGGCTATGAGCGCCGGCAGCGTTGTTAGGGCAAGCAGCCCCAATCCCCGCCAGCCAAGGAATCCTCCCTGCTTGCCAAAGCCTTGCCCGATCACGGGGATCAGCCCGACAAACTTGCGGCGGTAAAGTACTACCACGGCCATGATCGCACCGAGTTGGATGAAGATGGAGAAGGATGATGCTTTCTCACCGGTGAATTGCAGAAGATGTCCTGCAACGATAAGGTGCCCGGTAGAGGAGACCGGTAAGAATTCCGTTACTCCTTCGACGATTCCCAGTACGGCCGCGACCCATAGATCGGTCATGGAGCGACTCCCCGTTCAGGTCCCTCGCCTTCAGACCGATTCGCGAATTTCCCAGCGTGAGCCCACGATGCCCATTTGTGCCAGTGCTACAGGCCGAAATGCGAACGAGTATCGGTGGAGAGCAGAGGGAAGGGTGGTTGGGCGTGCTTCCGGGACGCGCAATTCACGTCCCGGAATGGTTTGCCTGCTGCCTTTCCCCTAGGGGCATAGGAGATGCGGATGCCCGGGCAGACGCTATTCTTTCAGCAGTTCCCTGAGTTCCTTATTGAACTCCGGCATTACCTTGAAAAGATCACCCACTATCCCATAATCGGCCTTGGTGAAGATGGGCGCCTCGGGATCCTTGTTCACCGCCACGATCACCTTTGAAGAACCCATTCCGGCAAGGTGCTGAATCGAGCCGGAAATCCCGCAGGCCACATAGAGATTGGGACAAACAGTCTTGCCAGTCTGGCCGACTTGGTCCGAGTGGGGGCGCCACCCTGCGTCGACGGCGGCTCTTGACGCGCCGACCGTGCATGTTGGGCCGAAGATCTCGGCGGTTTCTTCGATTAGGGAATAGTCCGGGCCGCCCATACCCCGTCCCCCGGAAACAATGATCTCAGCCTCGGTGAGATCGACTTTCCCGCTCGTATCGAGGTTCAAGTCCTTGGTGGAGTAGGTCCGCCGCGATGTGTCTGCGGTGAAGGAAACCTTTTCCACAGCTCCCTCTTTCGGGGATTCCACGGTCTCAAGGACATTGGGACGGGCGGAAGCCATTTGCGGTGCACCTGCGCAAGTCCACTTGGCATAGCATTTCCCTGCGTACATGGGACGTCTTCCCACGAGTGTGGTACCGTCCAGTTCGAATGAGACGCAATCGGCGATGGAGGCGATGCCCAGCTTGGCAGCGGTCCTGGGCGCGAGGTCCTTGCCCTGCATGGTGTGGCTGAGCAACACTATTTCCGGCTGTTTCTCCGTGATCACGTGCACAAGCGCCTGAGCAAAAAACTCGGTGTTGTACGCCTCAAGTTCCGGGGCTTCCACTACGTACACCTGGTCCGCTCCGTATTTGGCAAGCTCGGGAGCGAACTGCTCAGCCCCTGGCCCCATAACGACAGCGCCGACATCCCCGCCAAGGGAATCGGCCAGTCTACGGCCTTCACTGGCGAGTTCGAACGCGGTCTTCTTGATCTTTCCCGCTTTGATTTCTCCGTATATCAGTACCTTCGGCATGGGTGTATCTCCTCTCTCAATGCAGCCTTTCTCGCTGGAATGTCAACTGGTTAAATCACCTTCGCTTCGTTGCGAAGGGCTTCCACAACGAGTTTGGCTGCTTCGGCCGGTTCCATGTCTTCAAACTTTTTGCCAGCCTGCCTTTCGGGCGGCATGCTGTACTCGTGGGACTGGAGCTTCGGTTCGGCACTTACTCCCAGATCCGTTGCGGATTTAACATCGATTGGCTTTTTCTTGGCCTTCATGATTCCAGGCAGGGATGCGTATCTAGGCTCATTGAGGCCCTTCTGGGAGGTCACGACGCATGGCAGGGACACTTCGACCACCTCTTTGCCCCCTTCGATGTCCCGTTCCACCTGCGCAGTAGACTTGTCGTCGGACACTTCCACCTTGGTGACCAGAGTAATCTGCGGGATTTCGAGCAGCTCCGCCAGCATGGCGCCGGCTTCGCCGAAATCGTCGTCAATGGCCCGATGGCCGCAAAAGACGATGTCGTAGTCGACTTCTTTGGCCGCTGCAGCCAACGCGTGAGCTACGACGAATGGGTCGGCTTGATTGAGGGAATCGTCATTGACGTGGATTCCTCTATCGGCCCCCATGGCCAGCGCGGTGCGGATCGCCTCGGTGGAGCGGGCCGGTCCGATGGTCAGGATGACGACCTCGCCCTCTTTGAACTTCTCTTTCAGTTTGAGGGCTTCCTCTACACTGAATTCGTCGTAGGGGTTGATAATGTATTTGATCCCGTCGGTAACGATGCCGGTCCCTTCAGAATTCACCTTGATCTGTGTTTCCGTGTCTGGGACTTGTTTGAGGCACACAAGTGATTTCACGGACACTACTCCTTTCATCTATGATTCAGGGGAGACTGAAAAAACAGCCCAGGGTGCAAGTTCGAGAAGAACTTTAGAAGTTTACTCGCCGTTGACACGCGAGTCAAGGGAAAATGGATGGAGTCACCACGATTTTACGCGCCTATTCCGAAGTATGCGTGACCAGATGCCCCACAATTCCATGCAAGAGGCGATTACCATAGCAATTGCAGGGATTCGCCACGGAATTCCGCGGCCGCCTCCTCGACAGTACACGGGTATTCTCTTCCTGTCGCGCAGGTTGCTCTATTGCACCCGAGATTCCATCAGATGCCGAATCTCTTCCTTCAAACGTTTGCGCGCAGATTGGTCCTGTTCGAGCTTTAGCGCCGTCTGGTACCAGCGGACAGCCTTACCGGGTTTTCCCCTTTTGGAATAGATGAACGCAAGATGCTTCATGGCCATAACGTTGTTCGGCTCCAGGGCCAGGATCGCAATTAGATCCCGTGTCGCTTCATCGTAACGGCCAAGCTGGCGGAGAAGGGAAGCCCGGTTTCCCAGAGCTTTCGTGTTGCCCGGACGGATCTTAAGGAGGCGAGTGAGGTCTTTGAGCGCCGCCTCCGGCCGCGCGGCATCAAAATACAGGGCGGCTCGGTGAAACAACGCGCGAACGTTCTTCGGATCGAGCTTGAGCGCTTGTGAGAAATCCTTGACGGCCTTCGCGTGGTCGCCGTTAAGCTGGTGTGCTATTCCGCGAGCTACGTGGGCACCCCCCAGGTCGGGCTCCAGTTTAACCGCCTTGTTCAGATCACGGAGCGCCAGATCAGGTCTTCCCTCTTTGAGGAGAAGCTTTCCGCGGTTGTAGTATGCGGCTGCGTTGCGGGGCCTGATCTTCAGGCTCTGGTTGAAAAGGGTCACCGCTTCGACCGGCTTACCGGAGTTGGCCTTGATGATGGCCTCACGGAGCAGCCCGTCGGCCCGTTCCCGATCCGGTACATCCTTCAGCTCGGCCCAGCCGAGAGAAATCAATCCGGGAATCAATAGGATGGAAACGAATGCGGCGTACCTCTTCATGCTTCCTCCGGGTGCCGTCTCTAGCGAGAGCGTGTCCTGGTATTTCTGCGTGTCAACGCTCGTGCCGCAGTGCGCCGATCGGGGCGGAAGAAGAAAGCGAAGTAATCCTTGGTGTACCCGTAGTCGTATCGTTTGAGCGCGTACTTGGACTGTTCCGGAGAGAGCTTGGACTTTCGCACCAAGGTACCCTGCGGATCTCTCACGTAGAGATTCCCAACAATATTGGAGGGGTTAGCATCCGCGTGAATTCCTCTTTCACACCCGGCGAGCACGAGAGCCTTGGCAAGATCCTGGGTCCCGATGTGATGACCAATCGCGAAAACGAGATTCCCGTCCCGACGAATGCCGAACGCGCTGCGATCAGCCACGTACCACGCGTGATCCCCGTCGTAGTCCTTCCCTCCGCCGCCAAGCAGGAATCCGAGGCCTATCTCGGAATCCTCCAAGCGGCCCTCACGAAGGACCGATTTGACGACCATGCCATTCTTGACGATCAGATATCTCAGTTGACGGGCGTCGCGGACCATATTCACGGGAATGTCGGAACTCCACTCCTGGATGTCTACGGAACCGTCCCTGTACACGATCAGTGTAGCCATTCCGTTGACCATTGGGTAGATCACCCGCCCTCTGAAGATCGCTCCCGCCCCTCTGGAATGCCTCTGCATCCACATCGCGTTGGTAATGGCAACGACCCACGGCCGCATTTCGCTCTCGACCTCGGACGCGGCCACGCGCGCGGCAGGCTCCTGCGAACCCACGTAGTACTGCATAAAGGTCCGTCGCATGTCGATGACCATCATGTAGACGAGGGCATTGGGGAAATTTACGCTCGGCCGGTAAAAGGTGGTGTAGATGACCGGTCGTCGCGAGGAGTCCCGAGGCGAGTACGCAGTGCGCCATATTCCCTCACCGGGGAGCGAGGGCGACGTGTACAGGGGTTTTATGTCGTCGAGTTGCACGAGTTCCAGGGGGTCCTCGGAAAGGAGCGAGAACTTGCACAGGTCGGGCAGACGAACCGTGTCCGAGGGGACCTCGGCATCGCTTTGAACCTTGAGGCCAGTTCGGTCACTTTTGCCAACGGAAGCTGACGGCCTGTTGGTGGTCTTCTGGGGCTTGACCTCTCGATGCCCGTTACGATCCGTTCGTTTGCCTTCCAAATCTCGATCGTGGGGCGCGAGCCGAGCCCCTTCATGGCTGGACACCGCTTTGTCCTGGCCCCACGAAACACACAAAGTACCGAAAAGTAGGAGGACCGTAATTACGGTCGACAGAACTCCCTTACCCAACTTCAACAACCCTCGAAATCGTTGAGATCAAAATAAATTAAGGCGCGATCCTTACCGCCATATTAATCTTATACCCTAAAATACAAAAAATTTCAACAGGAACGTCGCCAGCCAGGTGTGGGAGACCGTTCCAGCAGGGGGTCCCAGGGTTGGATCGGATGAGGAAAATGCTAAAACTCTGGAAGGGAGGGTCCTTCCCAAATAAGGCATTCCTTGGGAAATCTTTTCAGAGAACGTTTATGCTGGGACGTTGAACTTCATCAAAACGGCCTCGAGCACTGCTCCGCCGATGGCCCGAGCCTTTTCGGAGATCGTTCGGCAATAGGCAGGATCGCCCCGAGGGTCCACGTCGCCGACTTTGATGGCCTCAGGGACCAATGTTCCAGGCCGTATAAGGCCTCTGAGAACCCCATTCAAGGCGGACGTGACCGGTGTGCCGTCGACGTGAGCCACGATCTGACCTGCACGAACCATCGTACCGATCTCGAGGTCCGATTGAAAGACGCCAGCGCGGGGTGCCCTGAGAACTCGTTTGATCGCCTGGCCGCCCAAAACACCAGGTGTGCCGGTGTTCGGCGAAGCCGGACCCTGCAGGATCAATCGGCCAAGATCGTGCCCCCGGTTGGTCTCGACGACGCAGTGCACGTCTCCCGCTGCATGGAACCCCGGGCCGAGGCCGATAACGAGGGCCGCGTCTTCAATGCCTGTACCCGTGTTTCTCTTCGCCAGTATTGCGTCCACAAGAACGTCTGGTTTGACCGTGTTCCTGCTGTGGCACGCGGGATCGACGAGCACGGGCACAATCCCTTTTTGCCAGGCTTCGGCTGCCTGTTCGGGATCGTCGATCCGTTCGGCCCTTATGCCTTCGACCGTGCACCCGCCGTCATGAACAACCTCGCAGAAGCTTACTGTGCGCCGGACAGCGAGCGGCCTCTCGATCTCGGTCAGCAGGAGCCTCGTGAAGCCTGACCGGTGAAGACGAGAGGCTACTCCCGTGGCCATCTCACCGGCTCCCTTGATGATGATCTTCAACTCTGAAAGGCTCTGAGCCATCTCTTTCGCTCTCCCCTAGGAGGCTCCGAATTTCCTGAGCATTTCGATTATTGTTTTCTTGGTGGGCACGCCGGAAATCGCGTCCTTTACCTCTCCGTTCCGAATGATGAAAATCGTCGGCACTCTCTGCACTCCGAAACGGCGGGAGATCATGTTCCTGTCGGTGTCCACCTTGCCGATAACGGCCTTGCCCTTAAGGTCTTTGGCGACCTCTTCGAGGATGGGCTCCAGCATGTAGCACGGAACACACCAGCTCGCGTAGAAATCGACCAGGACCGGCTTTGTTTTGGACGTCTCAACGACCTCTGTCCGGAAGTTCTCGTCCGTGAAAGAGCGTACCCCGCCGAGATCTTTATCCGGTGTCCGGTAGACGGACCACGCGATGATCAATCCGCCCACGGCCAGGAACAAGAGGATCGTAATAATTATCACGCCCGATTTCTTCATCGTTCCTCCGTATCATGCAACCGATGTTTCTACTTTACCCTATATGGCCGACGATTCATACCTGTGAGCGTTCGAATCGATGAGATTCAGGCGTCTCGGCCCCTCGCCTACTGAATGAAATCCTCCCTGTCCCCCCGTTGCTAAAGCGGGCAACTGGACTTGCCCCCCCTTGAAAAGGCGTGCGGAGGGATATTGAAAGTGGCCTGCCCCGCGAGGACGCGGGGTCAATGTCACTTCTTTGAAAGCGCATTGATATAAGGAAAAGCAAGCGGCTTTCTCTGAGGGACCTGTTGAACCTTGTGATGTCCAGGGGGGGCCTCGGGAGGTATCGGCGATGATTCCGCGCGTGCGGGAAAAAAGGGGCTGCCGAACACAGCTACAACATGTCCATGGGATCGACGTCCACCACGATTTTGAAACCGGCTCCCTTCAGATATCCCTCATTCAACAATTCCCGGACGAGGTTTCGCAATGGCGCACGGGTTCCGGCCTTGAGCAGGAGTTGCCAGCGGAAGCGCCCGATCACTTTTCGTCTCGGCGCGGGAGCTGGGCCGAGGATCAGGACCTCACTTGAATGCCCCTTGAGCAGGCGTGCGGCCCGCCCGATCTTGATTGCTTTATTCTCGACCCTCTTCTCGCTGTTTCCTTCAACTCTGATCAGGATCAGGTGGCCGAAGGGCGGATATAGCAATTCCTTGCGGAGGACCGAATCTCCTTCGAAGAATGCCTCGTACGAGTGGGTGGCCGCGTGACGTATTGCGTCGTGACTGGGATCGAAGGTTTGGAGTATCACCCGACCCGAATCGCTTGCCCGGCCGGTCCTCCCTGCTACCTGGGTGATCATTTGGAAGGTTCGTTCCCCCGCCCTGAAGTCCGGGAAGTGAAGTGAGAGGTCTCCGCAGAGCACTCCCACCAGGGAGATGCCAGGGAAATCGTGTCCTTTGACGATCATCTGTGTCCCCGCGAGGATGTCTATTTCCTTGTTTCTGAACCGGTCGAGTATGCCTTCGAGATCGTCTCTCCGACGGGTCGCGTCGCGGTCCAGCCTCTCGACACGAGCGTCAACGAAGAGAGTGGTCAGCTCGTCAACCACCTTTTGGGTCCCGACACCTCCGAAGAAGAGGTCCGCTCCTCCGCACTTGCCGCAGAGAGGCGGCGCGGCCTGCGAATAGCCGCACATGTGACATTGGAGACTCTTGGCACGTTTATGGTGGGTGAGCGTGACATCGCAGTTGGGGCACTTGAAAACCTCTCCGCACGAGCGGCACTGCACAAACGTGTCGAATCCCCTGCGGTTGAGGAACAAAACCACTTGCTCCTTCCGGCCTAGCGCGGTCTCGATGGCCTTGACCAATACTGGCGTGAGAAAGGCGCCTGTTTTGCGAACACCGCTGGACTCCTTGAGGTCGACCACCTCCACCGCGGGAAGGTCTCCCCCATGGTGCCTTGAAGGCAAATCCAGACGGGTTATCCTGCCTCGCTGCGCATTGACAAAGGTTTCAAAGGAAGGGGTGGCGCTGCCAAGGATGACACATGCATCCTCGAGCTTTCCCCTGGCCAGCGCCATGTCCCTGGCGTTGTACGGGCATCTGTCCTGCTGCTTGTAAGAGGGGTCGTGCTCCTCGTCGACGACGATCAGGCCGAGGTTCTCGAATGGCACGAAGATGCCCGAACGGGCCGCGATAACCACGTTGACGCTTCCGGTACGGATTCTCCGCCACTCGTCGAGCCGCTGGGACCGGGTCAGGCCGCTGTGGAAGAGCGCAACTCCCCCTCCGAGACGCCTCAGGAATCGGCGCGCCAATTGCGGGGTGAGGGCGATCTCGGGCACGAGTACGAGAGACTGTTTCGATCGGGCGCGGGTTTCTGCAATCGCTCGAAGGTATACCTCGGTCTTGCCCGAGCCGGTGACACCGAACAGGAGAAAAGGGCTGAATTCTCCTCGGTCAATGGCCTCCCTGATCATCCGGAACGCGGAGTGCTGATCCGGCGTCATCTCGGGAGGCTCTTCAAGCGGTTGGGCTCGGGGATCGGCCGGGTCGAGAAGCTCGGGTAGGTTCTGTTTCCTGAGACTGACGCGCGGTCGTGCAATTCGCTCCTCAATACGTATCCACGTCCGTTTGAGCGCCTCATCGACCTGCGCAGCACCGATGGCATCCGTCAATTCGCGGCGGAGAATGACGCCCGACCGCACGAACTTGCCTGGAAGCGTCAATCCCTCGTCCTTACCCAGTCCGCCGAACCATTTCCGCCCTTCAGACGTGAGTACGGCCCACGGCTGAGATCGCCTGTCCGATCCGGGAGGAAGCGCGGTGCGAAGAACCAGCCCCGGCGGAAGGAGATAGTAATCGGCCATCCAGAGGATGAACTCCCAGAGCGCGGTCGTGAGGTAAGGCGGCTCTTCGGGAATGTCGACGATTTCTCGAATATCCGTCACCGGAGGATCCGAACGGCACGTATTCACCACAAATCCTGCGCGTATCTTATTCCTGAAGGGAACCAGTACCCTGGATCCGAACCGTACCCGCGGCTGAAGTGGGTCCGGGACGCTGTACGTGAACGGACCCGAAATGGGCAAGGGAATTGCAACGTCTATGAAACCGAAGGATTGAGACATGCGTCTCTCTTCGATCTGCCTGCTTGGTAGGGATGCAGGCCGGAACGGGTGATCCTCTTCCTTATCTTGGCCGCCTGCCTCTTCCGGCAGAGGCGCCTGAGAGAACTAGCAGAGACCTTCTCGATTGGCAAGGACCTGACCGTGGAGGCGCATAGGCTCACTCGGTTTTTTGCGACAATCTGGCTTCAATGCGTTGTATGTCGTCGGACAGTATGCGAAGTCGGTTGGATAATGTATCAAAAGAACGGTATTATCTGCCGGCGGGATGCATGGCCTGATCGGAAGCGAACCGTGAGAAAAGAGACTTCAATACTTGAGAACGGACAACCGGAAGCCCAAGACCGTCCGTGGTTCGCTACCACCCGAAGCAAAGTCTATCTCCTGGTCGGCCTGGGCCTGATACATCTGATCATTTCCTGGTTTGCAATCGTGCCGGGGTATCTGCTCATCGACGAGGCATGCTACCACTGGATGAGCCGGGACTTTGCCGCTACCGGCACACTGGAGCTGTGGAACGGATATTCCGAGCTCCCTTCAATCGAGCTGAGTCACCGCCATCTACCTATAAGTAAAGGCCGTGTAGTGCCCCGGTGGCCGTACCTATTCCCGATCATCAGCCTTCCGTTCTATGGGGCGTTGGGATTCTACGGTCTGTTCGTCGTGAACGCGCTGGCGTTCATCGGAGTGGTAGCCCTCTGTTTCGCGTGCGCGATGAAGCTCTTTGGTGACGACAACCTCGCGTTGAATTCCTGTCTGATCTTCATCTTTGCCACCTTCGCGTGGGAATATTCGCAGGCGGCCTGGCCTCACATGACGGCTCTGCTCTTTATCATGGTCTCGTTCTACCTGGGGATAAGCGCGTACTATGCGCAGAGCACGCGGACCGCATTGTTGCTGGGGTTTGCGGCGGGCCTTGTGGGCGGAATAGCGCCGGGAGTTCGTCTGGACAGCCTGCTGGCCCTGCCTGCGGTCGTTCTTCCCTTTCTCTTTGCCAGGCCGGCTCGTTTTCGAGAGACGACCGCGGTGTTGCTGGGGACCGTGCCGGGACTGACGATCCTCGCTTGGACGAACTACGTCAAGTTTGGTGTTTTCACCCCTATAAGTTACGGACCGGGCTCGGGGTTGCCCTCTCACCTCTTGGTCGGCGCAGGAGCGGTGACCGGTTTGGTTTGGGTCATGACACGCCCTTTTTGCTCGGATTTCGTCCGCAAGCGGAGAATCCTTCTGATATCCGCGGCGCTCGCTTTTCTGTTGGCGGTCTCCCTGATGCCGCAAGGCCGGGCGTTCCTGAGGATAACTCTTCTCCAGGGTTTTGTTTCAGTAGTGGACGTTCGAGCGCTTCATCCGGCCGACGAACTCCCGTCGCTGGAGCGGAGTTCAGGAGGCGGCATGATCTACATCGGCGCCCACAAGAAGGCCCTGCTCCAAAGCCTGCCGTACCTCGCTCTTCTCATGGTCCCGCTGGCGGCAGTCTGGAGGCGCGACCCCTATTTTGCCGAGCTGTGCATACTCTTCATCGTTCCGGTCACTTTCGTAGGGTACTACTCGTGCGAGCCGCACGAATACGGCGGAATGAGCCTCAACTTCAGGTACTACCTGGCCGGTTTGCCCTTCGCGTCCATTCTGTGCGCGTACGCACTGAGGCGACTGAAAAGGGAGTGGGGGCTCCCCTTTGGACTTCCCGTGATCGCGTGCATCGCAATTCTGACTGGTTGCGGGTTCTTCTATTTGATCTACAGGCCGGGTGTCACCCTTGACAACCTGGAATTTCCATTGCTCATAGTTCCCCAGATCATGTTTCTGTTCCTGGCCTTCCTCCTGGTGGCAGGTCATCTCATCCGGACCGAAGGATCCAGACCGTTACGCGGCGCCGCGTGGGTACTGCTGATCGTTTCGATGACTTGGGCCGGGTTGGTTGCCTTTTTTTACGATTATCCCAATCACCGGGGGGCTCGAGCGGGCAATTACTGGCTCGAAACCACTGCGATGGCACGGATTCCCCCCGACTCCCTTTTCTTTTCACAACCGTATCTCTCGCCGAGTCTAATCGAAGGTGACCGAATCCGCATCGCATTTCCTGCGATGGACCGGGGCAAGGACCTGCCGAAGCTGACGAAATTTAACCTGGAGCACGGGAGAAGAGTATTCGCCGTCCTGCCCCTGAGGTGGTGGCAGAGACTGATCAAGGGTCCCCTTCGAAAGTACAGGGTCAGGAAAATACAGTCTCTGCCGGGCGTCGTGCTTGCGGAGATTTCCTCTCCCCCCAGAGAGAAGAAAGGGAGAGAGGAAGGCCCGACGAAGTGGGGATCAGCAACAAAACGGGGACAACGCGGTAGCCCGAGCAAGGGTTCCGTATTCGGGCGAGAGTCGGTCTGGTGAGGCGTTGGACCCGTTGAGTTGTCACGAGGTACCCACCGCTATCGGTCGATCGCTTGGCACTCCCGGCAAATCGATTGTTGAAATCAGGTCTCCGGACCGCTATAGATTGAGGAGACTCCATATTGCGGGAGAGAATTATGTCCGCCTCCGGCGCTGAAATTGAGGTGTCAGCGATCATGCCGTGCCTCAACGAAGAGGAGACGATAGGTACGTGCATACAAAAGGCGACGAAGACCTTCGAAGAGCTGGGGATCCGAGGGGAGATCGTCGTGGGTGACAACGGGTCCGCCGACCGGTCAGCGAAGGTTGCCGAGTCACTCGGTGCGAGGGTGGTCCACGAACCGGTGAAAGGATACGGAGCTGCTCTGAAGGCGGCTATCGGAGCGTCACGGGGCCGCTACTGCATCATGGCAGACTGTGACGACTCCTACGATTGGAGGGCCATCGGGCCTTTCATTGAGAAGCTCCGCGAGGGAAACGATCTGGTGATGGGCACTCGGCTCAAAGGGACCATACTTCCCGGCGCCATGCCCCCGCTCCACCGGCTTTTCGGCAATCCGTTTCTTTCCGGCACCATGAACCTCTTCTTCAGGACGGGGGTCTCCGACGCGTACTGTGGCATGCGCGGGTTCACGAGGGATGCGTACGAGGACCTGGGCGTACGGGCAGAGGGAATGGAATTCGCAATCGAGATGGTCGTAAAGGCGGCCAATAAGAATCTCAAGATAGCCGAGATTCCCATTACCCTCTATGCAGACGGCCGCTCCGGTCCGCCTCACCTTCGCTCATTTCGAGACGGTTGGCGGACGCTCAAGCTCCTCCTGTTCTACGCGCCCGACTGGCTCTACGCGATTCCGGGAGCCCTGCTCCTGCTCATCGGCACAATCTTGCAGGGAATTCTCATCAGGGGCCCTGTTACCCTTGCAGGATTCTACGTGGGGATTCACTGGCTGGCCCTCGGATGTCTGCTTACGTTGATGGGCTTTCAGATCCTGTGCCTGGGCGCATTTGCCAAAGCATTCGCAATGAACGAGTCATTCGAAATGCGGGGACGGCTCTTCAAGAAGTTCTTCGAGAGCTTCACCGTGGAACGGGGGATATTCTTGGGCTCTCTTCTTATTTGGCTCGGACTGTTGGTCGATGTCGCCATACTCTTCACTTGGCTTGCCACGCGCATGGGACCCCTGAGGAGCACGCACATCGTCTTCGTGGCTACGACGGTCATTGCGCTTGGGGTACAGTTGGTTTTCGCTTCCTTCTTCCTTGGGATGCTGAGGATCGGGACGTCTGAGCCTCCGATCTCGAACATGCGCTCAGGCTGAGCCAGGGATGCGCGCTTTCGAGTCGAAGAGAGTAGGACTGGCTCGCTCCCCTGGATTGTCCGGTAACAGCTTGAAAATCGAGGATATCCCTTTCAGATGAAAGTCCTTCTCATCAACGAGCCCTACCTTGAAGGCTTCAACAGGACGCAAAGATGGGCTGCACGAACAAGGGGAAGAGTTCTCCGTGCGCCCGATTGGCTGGCCTACGCGACCGCGGTGCTCGAACGAGAGGGAATCGACGCGAAACTCTCCGATTTCCCTGCAGAGGGACGCGGCAAGGAAGACCTCGGGCCCCTCGTGAGAGAGGAACGACCTGACTGGGTGGTGCTCGATTCAACCACTCCCTCCATCTATTCCGACATAGACTGCGCACGAATATGCAAAGAGGCGGGAGCAGCCCGGGTCATCATGGTGGGCCCACACGCGTCCGCGCTTCCCGAGGAAACGCTTCGCTTGGCTCGTGGTGCGGTTGACGTCATCTGTATAGGGGAATACGACTATTCGGTGCTGGAGGTGGTCAGGGACTTCGAGAATCTGCCGGAGATCAAGGGCATATGCCACTTGAGCAACGGGGAGCCATTGAGGACCGATCCCCGTCCCCTCATAGAGGACCTCGACTCGCTTCCGTTTCCTGCCTGGGGCCATCTGGATCTGATGAACTACTTCGACGGGTCCAAGCTCTATCCGTACATCGACATCTTCTCCGGTCGAGGTTGCCCTCATCGATGCACATTCTGCTTGTGGCCTCAGGTCATGCACGGCCGCAAGATTCGGCTTCGGGCTCCGGAAAGGGTCGTCGACGAGATCGAGTACGATATCGCCCTCTGTCCGCAGGTCGTGCGCGGAGGGGAGTTCTTTTTCGAGGATGATACCTTTACGCTGGTGAAGTCAAACGCAATCGCGATCTGCGAAGAGATCCTCAGACGAGGCCTGAAAATAACTTTCTCGGTGAACGCGAGAACCGACACGGCCGACGAGGAGCTGTTCCGAACGCTCAAGCGGGCCGGGTGCAGGGAACTCCTTGTCGGGTTCGAATCGGGTGACGAGGAGATGCTCACCCGGATGAACAAGTGGGAGAGCCTCGATCATGCACGCACGTTCATGGATCTGGCTCGCAGAACGAAGCTTGACGTACACGGGTGCTTTGTCCTGGGGCTTCCCGGGGAAACACAGGAGTCCATGGAAAAGACGATCCGCTTCGCGCTGGAGCTTGGCCTGCACACGGTGCAGTTCTCCGGCGCGGTCCCCTTTCCCGGAACGGAGTACTTCGATTACTGCAAAGAAGAAGGGCTCCTGAGAACCGAACGATGGGACGCGTGGCTCGATGACGGGGAACAGGCAGCGGTGGTCAACTGCCCCGGCCTGCCCAAAGACGCGGTGCAAGCTGCGATCGACCGGGGATTGAAGAGATTCTATTTCCGGCCCTCATACATGGTCAAATTCCTCGTCCAAACGAGAAGCAAGTCAGACCTTTACCGGAAGTTGCGTGGCGCGAAGAACTTCATCTCGTACCTTTTCGCGGAGCGCTTCAACCGATGAACGCCCCGCAGCCGAAAATATCGGTGGTCACACCGGTCCACAATTCCGGGGAAACCATGGGGAAGTGCCTTGAGTCGCTCGCACAACTGGACCATCCTTCCTTCGAAGTGATCATCGTCGACGACGGTTCCACGGACGATACCGCGGAGATTTGCGAGTCCTACGAGCGCGTGCGAGTCATCAGGGTATCCAAAGGTGGTCCCTCACGAGCACGGAACATCGGCATCGACGCTGCCCGCGGGGAGTTCGTTGCGTTTACCGACGGTGACTGCCTCGTCGACCGACTGTGGCTGACCGAACTGGAAAAGGGGTTCGCGCAGCCCGAAGTCGCGGGGGTCGGAGGAGACCAGCAGAGCCCCGAAGACGAATCCGATTTCGGCAGGATGATTCAGGACTTCTTCAAGACCATCGGATTCGTGACGGGGTACATCAAGACCCACGCCGATGCGATCGAAACGGAGCATAACCCAAGTTGTAACTCGATGTACAGGAAACGTGTTCTGACGGAAATGGGAGGTTTTGACGAAGACCTCTGGCCCGGAGAGGACGTCGAGCTGGACCTGAGAATGACCCGTGCCGGATATCGGCTTCTGTACAATCCGGCAGCGATCGTTCGTCACTATCGACCGCAGAGCTATCGCGCGTTCGCTTCCATGATGCGCCGATACGGTGCGTGCCAATGGCCTCTTGTGAGAAAATACGGTCCTTTTCGCATGTTGCACTACGAGCCGATCGCGCTCGTTGTCGGCCTGGGAATCATCACGTGGCTGATCCTCAATGACCCGGGCATGTTGCCCATCATTTTCCTGCCCTTGTCAGTTATTTTCCTTGCGTTCCTGTTGATGACGGGACGGCCGGTCAAAGCGATGCGGTTCACCCGGCTCTTGCTCATCACCCTGGAGCACTGGAACAGGGGATTTTTCGCGGCTGCATGGAGAGGCGCAGCGGGCCCACGCGACAATTCTTCAGACGCCTGAGACCAAGCCTTGAGCCCGGTGGCCTCTCGACTGTGGGAACGGTGTCTGCGCCCTTCACAAAAATTCAATGACCGGAACCACGATAGCTGCGAGCAATCAATCGCTCGGCTTGCACCGGTGATGTGCGCGAATATGCCAAGGGCCCTAATGCTCCCATATCTCTCCCTGTAACCGGACGGGCAGGCCCTGGATGACGTCTTCTGAACCACCCCGTTCCCGGTTGTAGTCTGCTCGAATTCCATTCAGGAAGTAGAAGACGGCTGCCTTGGCCAGAGAGAACATTTCAAGAATAGAGGCTTCGAACCGATCTAGTGTCAGGAATTGCTGTTCTGACAGCCCATCCTCGATGACGGAACCCTCCCATATCTCGCCGATATCAAGGAATCTGTGGGTAATATGATTCCTTGTCCGGCGTAGCCTGTTGTAGAGACCGCCATCCTGAAAATCACGCGCCAACGAATGCAACGCGAGGAGCTGGTAGTTACGGTCGCGGACAATAATCTCCCTCACCTCCGGTCTCAAAATATCCTCAAAAACAACATGGTCTCTTCCGATGCTATAGTTGAAAAACACGGCATAGGCGACTTTGTCAAGAATGCCAAACAGCTTAGTAAACACGCTTTTCAGCAAACCGTACTGACTTGCATTTCTTGTGTAATCAAGCGTGGAGACATAGCGGGTAATCTCATCAAATTCGAATAGTTTGGCCTTATGCTCCCATGCTTGGAAAAACATCCACCTGGCGGCAGCAAAATCCTCAAAAATGTGATTCAGGACTTTGAGGCAGTAGAAGATCCGCCTGCTGAAACTACCGTACACAAGGGCTTCTTCCTTCGTTGTTTCCGTGAGCTTCTCAATAAGGTCTGGAAACACGCTGTCCTTGAGGCCCGCTTCACATATTCGGCAATCGAAGCAGAAGTTGAGGAACATCTCGTGCTCTTTGAAGAATTGGACGTGTGGTGGCAGGTCTTCCAGCGCAATCCTACACTTTGGGAGCGAATTAGTGGGCCCTCGTTCTATGAAGGATTCCAACGCAACGAGATTGGCAAGAAAGTTGTCAACGCTTTGGTCACCTCCAATATCCCTGGTGTTCTTCTTTTGCAGCGTTTCCTTTAGTAGGTCTCGTGCCTGGATGAGAATTGCGGGGTTGCCTGTGGCAGAGATATTAAAGAAATAGAGTAAAGCAATGGCCTTGTTCCCCAGCGCCATTCCGAAATCGGGATTGCGCTTCAACACTCGGTTGTACAATAGTATGGCCTCATAGTTCCTGCTATATGTGTCCAATATGTTAGCCGAATTTGTGTTGGCAAGGCAGAATTCATTCTCCGTCTGAACCTGAGAATACCATTTCCTGGCCTCCACCAGCTCGTCGCAATTCACAAGCGTCTCGATATTGGGAGGATAGCAGCATTTGATAACTCCGATGGAGTCGTACGCGGAACCCAGCTGCCAGTAGTATATCTCCTTTGGATCATCGGCGATAAGCCTATTCAGTCGCGTCACTGCTGCCGAAAGCACTTTGGTGTTCCGGAGGTCTCCTCCCAGGTTCACGAGGGTTCCGTTTACGATCATCTGATACATCGGATAATCGCCGTACAGCTTGTCAAGAATAGCCAGCTCCTTGAAGACCACCTGGTCTGTGCAAGGCGCAAGAGATTCAAGCTTGATGAGTGCTTCCGCTATTGCCATGTCACGTGAATCCATTTGTCTGGTGCTCCCTTTCGCTTTCGGTAGTCATGTCTCTTGCAGTCCGTCCACCGAGGACAAGCGAGCCTTCAGTTCTTAGCCTGTTGTTCTGCGTCAGCGCAGGATCCTTTCAAAAGCCGAGAGTCCTTCCCTCATGAGACGGGGGAACGATAGAAAGGGCAAGGGCATATCGGTCAGATATGTTGCCGATATTTCCTGAGAGACAAGGAACACTGACTCGATATGCCAAGCGCCAGCCTCCAGGCCATAGACTCGCCGAATCACGTCGAGGTGGCTTCTAAGCCACTCATCTCTGTTCTGGTGTTTCGCCACCCATGACTGGTCTGTTGAGCCCTTTTTCCCGACAAACCTCTCCAATTCATTGGCAATTTCCCGAGGATTCCTCCCGAAGTTTATGTTCTTGCACTCGATCGCAAGGATCTTCTTCATCCTTGCGTCGATGCACAGAAGGTCAACATCTCCCAGGTCTTCATCGGAATGAAGCGGCTTCCCAGGCTTTATCGGGACTTCGGGATAGGGTTTATATCCGGTGTTGGAATCCAGCCAGTCCTTCACTTCTCGGACGTATGCCTTGCCGGCCTTCTCTTGGAAGTCAGAAATGAGATCGCTCATCTCCTTCGCACTGTCCGGCTGAAGCTTGTATCGACCTGAATACACGAGCCCGAACAGATTGCGAAGCGCTTCATCTACGTGGCGAGGCCCCCAAAATACGAGAGGGTCGTCACTGGGTTCAGGCCCGACGATGAGAGGACGTCTCAGGTACGACAACCTTCTGTTGTTCCGCCACGGCCAGATGTCTTCCTTCGCGTCAAATCCTGGCGGTGCCTCTTCCCACACGGGCCTGGGTCGAAGACAAAACAATTCCAGAGCGGATCGAAACTCATCTTCCTGCCATCCGAGTCGCGTCCGGATGTCGGCCTCCAACTTCGAATATGGCAACGATGGTGACGCCGATCCTAACTCGAATCCAAGCACCGTAAGACTCTGGCAGAACTGGACTATTGCGCTCCAAGTCATCCCAAATTCGGCCAGAAATGCTTTGTCAAGGAGGGCGATGAGTTGGGGATCAGGCTCAACTGAACCTTCGGATTGAAAACGCTTCGCAAAATCCCTAATTTCTGCCTCTACTTGCTCATATGTTTTGGAGGCGGTGAACGGCCTCCAGACTTCGACAGCGTCTATGGGCGCGACCCCAATCCTCCCCGAAGGGAGTATGCTGAGCCTATAATCCATTATGCCCAAGTGAATGTGATCACTGAGCATTGCCCAGTTGACGAGGTGGAAAGCCATCGCAATCAGTTTGTCGAAATTGGCGGTGCTAAGTAACTCGTTTCCGTCAGGCGGTTCGGCTGTAACGATCTCTATGAGTACTCGAAGGGCAACCGCAGTCTCTTCGGCTTGTGTCAGGTCCTTGGCAAGTCTCTCCACATGAGATTGTACGTCTCCGTAACATGCGATATTCGTCGGGGTAGTAATCTGCTCATAGGCTTTGAGGTGCCAATAGGCTTCGTGCTGAGACACCAATTCCTTGAGGAGAGATCTCCACGAGAACCTTCTCACGGATTCCTTGATACGATTGAGAAAGAGATCTACAAGCTCATTGCAGACCGAGGTGGCTATTGTTGGATCGTTTAGCTCTCCCACTGGGCGTGTTGTTGGAAGTGATAGAGCCAGGTCATCGAGGTGTTCTTCGATGTCATGACTTTCCAGCCTTCGAAAAAAGGGAGCGTGGGCTGGGTTCAAGGCAATTCTCAAATTCGGATTTGCGCCGACCAATCTCTTCTTCGGTCCAAGGGGTGAGTGAATGTCCAGGATGCGCCAACATTCCTCCTCCGTCAGGGTATTATCAAGATCACTGTCAGCAACCATCTGGCCGAAGGATCGCATCACATCCCACATCAAGCCTCTCTCCGCTCTGTTGTCAGGGCAGTGAAGAAGCCGTTGGAAATCCCTCGGAATTTCGACATGTACTACGCGCTCCGCTGTCCTCGTACGAGCGGATGGGACCGTCTCCAGAATCTCGCCTGTCAGTACCGTCCCCTTCGTCCACGACAGAGCATCTTCCAAACTGAAGTTGACTCTTAACGGGATTCTCCCGAGGCGCTCTAAGTGCACTCGCAAACTTGGCGTCAGTTGCCATAGCCAGTAGGCCAACATGTCTGCAATTTCTACATGTTGAGTCCAGAGCAAGCCACCGGCATGTTGTGCTTTGTCCGTACATTCGACCCACACTGGCTGCGCGTATCCCTCTATCAGACGATCCAGAATACGACCAATGCCGCCTTCCGGGTAGTAGATGGGGATCGCTTCGTCTTTCTCGAATCTGGTCACGAGCACTCTATCGAACGGGCCGAAACGGGGAGAGACATGGACATCGGCCTTCTGAAGGGCCTTCAAGCGCAAGGAACGGCCTCCGCCCGCTTCGATCATGACATGGGTTGGTGGAACATCGTCAGACAAATAGAAGGAGTCTTGATGAGCCTTATAGACGGCATACAAATCCAGGAAACCCAGGGCTAAGGTTTGAGCCTTCGTTCTGAGCTTGTGATCGGCTTCGGCGAACTTCCACAGTCTGAGTTCCCCGAAATCCCGTAATTGGGTGACGATCTCCAGATCCTGTGCGTTAGTCAAGAGGACTCTTGCGCCTTCAGGCTCGCCAAGGAAGGGGAATACGATATCTCGTCCAAGGGACCCCAATACCGTCACCACCAGAACGTTTGAGCAGTACCCTCGCCCCTCTCCAGTCAACCAATCAGTGATCTGTTCAGCTCGCTGCGCTACTCTTTTGTCAAGATCTTCAAAATCCCACGTGCTACATGGGGTGCTGGGGTCGTAGCCTGACAAATCGTCGGTAACGAGCTGAATGTAGGCCACCTTGTCTGTGTCTATTTCGTACAGCGTTTCTTCCAGCGGGAATCCTATTGTGCTACCCGGAAGGTCAAGATCCAATGGGTGTTGGGAGAGCAATCTGACGTAGCCCTGCACGAACCTCCACAGGGTGGACCGATAGCCCTCTGCAAGCTCACCCAACAAGCCTTTCTCAGAGGCCAACGCGAGGATGAAGTGCGCAACGGCGTGCATCATTGAGCATGGGGACACGACCACCAAGCTATCTCGTACCCTTGCCAGAGGCTTCAGAAGAAGCGGGTTACTATCCGGGTCGTCGGTTCCGGGATATTCCCGACCCAGTTCAATCTCAAACGCGGCCAGCGACCCTGAATCGAATCCAACCTCATAAGCCAGGTCTTCGAGCTGGTCCCCAGAGAAAGTGACGGCTGCCGCTAAAGCTTCCAGTGTCTGTTGTGGTGGAACCTCGATGTCGCCACCAGGGTTGTTCGGTCCACCCATGTACCGGGTATGCCCCAGCCGAAGAGCAATCTGATGACTGAGTGCGAGCAACGAAACAGAAGCCTCGGCCACCTCTTTAATGAAGAATCGAGGTAAACGGTGATCGTCACCAGACATGCACGCAAACAGAACCTTGAGTAGATAGGGTCCATCCGCGTTGATACCTGGATACACGATGGCGTCCCCGCCCAAGGTCACGACGTTGTCCGTGAATGGGCCAGTCAGCGCATCTTCAAGAAGCCCCAAAAGTCCGTCCGAGGGAAAAAGACCATTCAGAAGGTCCCCAAGCTGCTTACTTCCAGGCTTTTTCGTCCCCCATGAGGAAACCGAGCAGGCAGTCCTGGCAGCTTCGTCCAAGCGGGCAGTATGAGCTTGATTGGGGGGCCAGACCTGAAGACCTCCAATGCTCGACAGCATGGCCACCGCATCATATTCGCCGAGTTCCTTGTCCACGGCATAAAACCTCGTAACCGGAAAGCTCAATTGAAGTATCGATCGGGAACTACGATTCCCAGGGCACGTCTAACGTGGTTCCCCCCTGACTGTCAAGACAGGGAAGGCTGATCAGGGTGACGAAGACGCCAGGGAGTCGGGCGCCAAAAATAGGCGGACGAGTACTACAGGTGCTGGTCAGAGAAGTGTTCCCGCGAAAGACCCGCCCAGTAGAGGACACGCTACTCGGCATTGCCAACTGATCCGGCAAGAAGCCGATGAGCCCTTTCCGAAACGGGGGTTCCCTTCCTGCTCACGGGCGTGGATTGTGGGTCGTTAGCCTCAAGGAGGCGCCACCTCAAAGACCAGTTGAGCCCTCCGGACAGAGCATTAGCTGTTCTTCGTCGGGCGGGCGACATTGCCCCCCGATGTAGCGGAACGGATTATTGTCTCCGTTTCGGGTGCCCGAACCTATCGATCCATCCCCGGCCAGGTCTCGATCGGGTCGGTCGATCTGACAAGGTGCATTCCCGCGTCAGCGAATTTCCGGAACGCCTCGTCTGCCTGTTCGGTGAAGTCCACCACGTCGGGGATCACAACGGGCGACGTGCAGTCTTCCAGGAGGTAGATTTTGTGCGCCAGAGCCGCGTCTTTGGCGCGAACCTCGTCGAGAAGATTGTCGATGGTCCACGCGACACAGTGGCTCTTGGCCTGGCCCGCGATAATCACAGCATCGAAGTCCCAGAGCTGTTCGATGAACTTCACGTTCTTTTCCGCGACAGGATTGCCGTGCTCGTCAGTGAGTACCTCGGGGCTGAGAACCGAATAGTGCTCGGTGAGGCTGTGGTCGCCTTTGATCTCGAACCTGCTGGGGCTGTGTCGAGCGACGCTGTGGAAGAAGACCGCCTCTTCCACCGCGGGGACGAGCGCGTGTCCGATGCCTCCGAGCATCGCGTGATAGGGCCATATGGTGAGCGCGTACTTCCCCCGGGCGTCCAACTCCCGGACGTAGTGGAGCGCGTACCGTCGAATTTCTTCGAGGCCCCGTCCGGTCTCGCTGTAGGTGGCGGCGGGATTGGGCATCCAAGCCCCGTGCTCCACATCCTCGACCGTGATGACGGTCATCGGGGCCGGGTGCCTGCCTTGGTCATCAACCCAGAAGGACGGGTGGAAGATCTGCATGACCTTGTGAGAGTCCATGGTGAGGTGGATCTCGGTCAGTATCCCTAAATTTCGGTAGATGAACTCGCAGAGTCGCACGTTGTCTTCGACCGCGCCCTTTCCTGAGCGACCGCCGACAAATAGCTCAAATCCTGGAAGACAAAAGGTATTCTGGCAGTCGACCGCGATGAGACAGACCCTGACTCGGTCTTCAATGGCAGGAGGAACATGCTGGGACCGGGCCCATTCAGCAGCTTCCAAGGCCCTCTGCTGATAGGGAACGCGCCATACCTCGCTGACGGTCGCGGGATCGAAATGGGGTGGAATCGGGAGCTGGCCGCGAGTGCCCATGTGACGTAGCCTCCCTTCCGAAAAAATCTCTCAGTCACGCGGGGATATGTCCGTTGAGGGGTCCCCGGTCGCGATCTCCACCTGTTCGGCTCGGGGTCCAGGAATACCATTTTGCGCACCTTCTGGCAAAGCCGCTACCAGCACAATGCGGTCAACGGGCGCTGTACCTGAGGGCAAGGTCCCACTATGCGGGGGGTTCCCCCACCATGGATCAAGCGGTAGCCGGGACCACCACAGTGGGCTGAGTGAGAAACCGGAATAGGAGAAAGTTGCGGGAACCATTTTTCAGGACCGGTGTCGTATGAGGTAAACGACTCCTTACCATACCCTCTTAGCAATCCTCCTTCGGGATTGCTTTTTTTTTTGCTTGTGACCCGCTCCACTGCGCGTCGCCGGCAGAGTCCCACTCCGCACCTATTGCCCGAAGCTATTGTGTCGATTATACTAAAAGCTTACGTAAAGAAATGGTACCAGTTTCGTGCTGTGGCCGGCAGCAGATTTATCCTGGGAAATCACAGGGGAAATCCTGCGCCGACAGGCCGCGTCGTCAGGCGCGTGGCCGGGTCGATTTGCGACTGATGACGGAAAATGGGAGAAGAGGTGCCCAATGGAATCCCTGGGTATATGTTTGGGAGCGTCAACTCTGGGTATGGTGCGTCTGGAACGAGAAGGCGATCTTGTTCGTGAGATCGCTAGGGAGACGATCACCCACGAGGGAAACCCGAGGAAGGTACTCCTGGAAGCACTCGAGAGAGTGCCGTCGGTTTACGATATCCCTATTGCGGTGACCGGCAGGAAGTTCATAAGTTTTGTCAATCTCACCACAATCCCCGAGCCTGAAGCTGTCGAGATCGCGGTGGCCCACATCCGAGCGGGCGACGACCGGTACAAGGTCGTGGTGAGCGCGGGGGGAGAGACCTTCATCGTTTATCATCTGGACGAGGACCTCAAGATCCAGGGGATCCAAACGGGAAACAAGTGCGCCTCAGGGACGGGGGAGTTTTTCCTTCAGCAGATCGGTAGGATGAACCTCACACTCGATGATGTGGCCGAGTTGGGCATTTCTGAACATCCTCATCGCGTTTCCGGCCGCTGTTCGGTTTTCTGCAAGAGCGACTGTACCCACGCGCTCAACAAGGGGATTCCCAAGGGACAGGTGGTCGCGGGCCTCGCGCAGATGATGTCCAACAAGGTCGTCGAGCTGCTCAAGAAGCTTCCCAAGAAATCGGTCATGCTCGTTGGGGGGTCTTCCCGGAACGAGACCATGATGCACTATCTCGGCAAGGAGATCGCAGACCTTTTCGTTCCGGCAGAGGCTTCGTACTTCGAGGCTCTGGGCGCGGCTCTCTGGGCCCTGGACAATCCCACCGAACCGTACCGAGGGCCGGACAAGGTCTTCGAGCAAAAGGGGTCCGCGTTCAGCTACTTGAAGCCTCTCGAGAATTTCCGTCCGCTCGTGGAGTTCAAGGACCGGCCCCGCGGCAAAGCCGACTCGGGCGACCGAACCATCCTCGGAATGGATGTTGGCTCCACGACCACCAAGGGTGTGATCATGCGTTGCCGCGACAAGGCGATACTTGCCGCGGATTACCTCCGCACCGATGGCGATCCCGTGGGAGCATCGAGAAGGGTCTATGCAAGCCTTGCCGATCAAATCGACGTCCCCATTGAGATCGTAGGACTCGGTGTGACCGGATCGGGACGCCAGATCTCGGGCCTGCACGCGCTGACGGACGGAGTAATAAACGAGATCATCGCGCACGCCTCCGCGGCGGTCCACTTCGACCCCGAGGTGGACACGATCTTCGAGATCGGCGGTCAGGACGCAAAGTACACATACATCACCAACGCGGTCCCCAGCGACTACGCCATGAATGAGGCGTGCAGTGCGGGAACCGGATCCTTTCTGGAAGAGTCCGCCAAGGAGAGCCTCGGCATCGCGGTGACCGATATAGGCCGAGTGGCCTACCGGGGCGCGAATCCGCCCAATTTCAACGATCAATGCGCTGCCTTTATCGGCTCGGACATCAAGAACGCCGCGCAGGAGGGAATTCCTGTCGAGGATATCGTGGCCGGTCTGGTCTATTCGATCTGCATGAACTACTCCAACCGGGTGAAGGGCAACCGTCCGGTCGGCAAGAAGGTCTTTATGCAGGGCGGGGTCTGCTACAACGAGGCGATTCCTGCGGCAATGGCAGCGCTGACCGGGAAGGAGATCGTTGTTCCGCCCGAACCGGGTCTCATGGGCGCGTTCGGGGTCGCGCTCGAGGTGGAGCGTCGAATCGAACGGGGACTGCTCAAAGAGGGCTCCTTTGACCTCGAAACACTGGCAAACAGAGAAGTTACGTACAAGAATTCCTTCGTCTGCGGCGGCGGAAAAGAGAAATGTGACCGGCGCTGTGAAATAGCACGCATAGAGATCGAGGGAAAAACCTATCCCTTCGGCGGCGCGTGCAACCGTTACGTGAACCTCGTCAGGAACGTCAAGTTCGACAAGGCCTCGCTGGATATGGTCGAGTACCGACAGCGTCTCGTCTTTCGGGATCGGGAGCCGGACGATCCGTCCGATGGCCGGCCCACCGTTGGCATGAACCGCTCGTTTCTCGTCAATACGTACTTCCCCTTCTTCAACGCGTTCTTTAAGAATCTGGGCTACCGGGTAGTCCTGCCAGATACGGTAGCGACGGAAGGAGTCGATCAACAGAATGCGGCCTTCTGCTTTCCCGTGGAGATCGCCCACGGATTCATGTACGACTTGCTGAAGAAGGACCCGGACGTTCTCTTCGTTCCACACATCAGGAGCATCCCCACGGACCCCGAGAATGCCAACACCTGTACCTGCGTCTTCGTCCAAGGCGAAGCCTTCTATCTGGCGAGCACGTTCGAAGGAATGCGCGGAAAGAAGGTCATCACTCCCTATCTTGATCTGTGCGAGGGCTTCGAAAGTAAGGTGAACGATTTCGTCAAGGTGGCCAAAGAACTCGGTTGCTCGGAGCAAGAGGGACTAGACGCGTTCAAGGCCGGACTCGCGGCTCAGAACTCTCTGAGCAAAGATCTGCAGGCCAAGGGCGCGCAAATCCTCCAGGAACTCGAAGCAGACCCCGATGCCATGGCCGTCGTGCTTTTCGGTCGCCCGTACAACAGCTTCGCGGGCGAGGCCAACAAGGGAATCCCGGCAAAGTTCGCTTCTCGAGGATTCCGGGTCATTCCCTTTGACATGCTCCCGTTCTACGACCAGACCATGGACGACGCGGCGACCATGTACTGGTCCATGGGCCGGATGATTCTCAAAGGCGCCCGTCTTGTAAAAAACCACCCCCAGCTCTTCGGCACCTACATCAGCAACTTCTCCTGCGGTCCCGATTCGTTCATCGTGGGCTATTTCCGTGAGGAGATGGGGCGGAAACCGTCCCTGACCCTGGAACTTGACAGCCACACCGCGGACGCAGGGCTGGAGACCCGGATCGAGGCCTTTCTCGACATCGTCAACCACTACCGGGAACTGGAAAGCAAGAAGCAGATCAAGGCCGTGGCAAAGGACTTCAAAGTGGCGCGGGCCAGTATTGCGGACGGGAAACCCTGTATCGTCACCTCCGACGGGAAGAAGCTCCCATTGACTCACCCGGACGTGCGCGTGGTCATTCCCGCAATGGGCCGCTTCGGACATGAAGGCCTCTGCAGGTGCTTCGAAAAGGTCGGCATCAGGGCCCATCCAATTCCGCCGGCCAACGATGAGGTGCTGAAAATCGGACGGGGAAACTCGTCCTGTAAGGAATGCCTCCCGCTCCAGACAACGGTAGGCTCGATGCTCAACTATCTGTGGAACGACCGGCCCGAAGGTGAGATTACCGCCTACTTTATGCCGGGAGCGTCGGGGCCTTGCCGTTTCGGCCAGTACAATGTTTTTTCCCGACGATTGATCGAGCGGCATCAGATCCCGAATGTCGCGGTGCTCACCCTCAACGCGGCCAACGGGTACATGGGGCTCGGCGACCGGTTCACCTTGCCCGCGTGGCGAGCGATCGTGATGGGCGACGTGATGTACGAGACCTGGTCAACGCTTATGGCTGGCGCAGAGGACCGGGCGTCCGCGATGGAAGTGTTCCACCGGGAATGGGACGCCATCGTGGACGTGGTGGACCAGCCCTGGCGGGTGATCCGACGACAGATCGAATCGGCCGCGGAGAATCTCTCGAAGATCCCTCTGAAGGTTCCGTATGAAGAGCTGCCCAAGATTTCGCTCATCGGTGAGATCTATGTTCGCAACGACCCAATATCTCTCCAGAACCTCGTAGAGAAGATGGCCGACCGCGGATTCGTCGTTCGGACTTCCCAGACGAGCGAGTGGATCAAATACGTGGACTGGCTCATCAAACACCGGATCGAAGGGGACAATCCCGACATTCCTTTCTGGATCAGGCATTGGGTCAAAAAGTACTTCGACCGCAAAATCCGGGGACTGTTCGCGCCATCGGGACTGTTCCTCCACGAAGTGCTCAATGTGGACGATCTCATCACCGCGGGAGAGAGATTCGTCTCCCCCTTGCTCACCGGCGAGGCGATCCTTACCGTGGGGGCGGCGCTGCACGAGATCCTTCATCCGGCCTGCGGGATTCTCTCCATAGGTCCCTTCGGGTGTATGCCGAGCAGGGTCGCAGAATCGATCCTCTCGGAGCGGTTCACGAGAGGAGAGAAACTCGACCTACTCCTCAGGGCCAACGGCAGTGTCCCGGATACTCCGGGACTCTTGCAGAAGAGCGATCGGAAGCTGCCGTTCCTGGCCATAGAAACCGACGGCAACGCGTTCCCTCAGATCATCGAAGCAAGGCTGGAAGCCTTCGCGCTCCAGGCAAGACGCCTCCACGAGGAGATGTTGGCTGAAGGTATTGCTCACTAGATGCCGAATGAAGAGGCGGTCTTTCCGTCACTCACATGATGTGAGGCGGAAAGCTGTCCCGGCAAGGTATCAAGCGCTGACATTGATCTCCACGTGGGATCCGTCCTTGCCAGATGTCTTTCCCGCACACCGCAGGAAGTTTCCTGTGGGGCTCTCTCTCGCAGGGGGTGAGGGGAGAGTTTGAACCGCTTAGGGCTCACCACCACAAGAAATGAGGTGGGTAATCGTTGTTCGGGAGGAAGCGCAAGAACACCAGAGCCAAGGGGCTGCACGCGGAGCAGATCGCCGCGGACCACCTCACGCAACTGGGATACACGATAGTCGAGCGTAATTTCACCTGTAGGGTAGGGGAGATCGACATTATAGCCCGGCACGGGGGAGACCTCGTCTTTGTGGAGGTCAGGTCCCGGCACTCGAGTGAGGCACTCGATCCTGTTTACTCAGTGAATCACCAGAAGCAGAGGAGGATCATTCGGACGGCCGAAGTCTATCTGGGCCGCCAGTCCGGAACCCTTCCCGCTGCCCGCTTTGACGTGGTTCTGGTAACACTGGACAACCCACCGATCATAGAAGTTATTCCCGACGCATTTGCCGTCATGGAGTAGACTGGGAGCAGCGGTGAGGCTCACACGGTGTAGTCCTCTTCATCATCTTGCTGCGGGATCACCGGCTGCTGTATGACTTTTCGGATGGCCTGTTCCAGCGCTCCCACGATCTCGCCGCGCAGCGTTGACAGCTCGCTCTGCATGATGCCGGCAAGCGCCTGAGGCAGTTCGGCCCTGACCACTTCCGTCAGACTTTCCCTTACCGTGGACGTCACCTCGGACCGAAGATCTTGAAATCGCTCATTCACCACCTGTTCTACGATTGCCGCGACGTCTTCCCTGGTGAGAATCTGAATCTGCTGCATGCTTGGGGCTCCTCAATGCCGATGAAGAACCCATACCCGCACGTCACCCGGCGTGTCAACCGATTTCGGGAGTGGGCCCGATGCAGGGCTGAAGCCGGGCCGCAGCTCTGACGTCACCCTAGGTCATCGTCCCCACGCCGTAAACGGCTGCCGGATTTCGAAGCCCGCACGCCACTGTGTCGCAATTGCGCGCACTGGACGGACTCGCCCTTGACTCACGCTTCCCGTCAACTCCGAGGACATATCCAACACGCATCCACGGAGTCTCACAATCGAGAACTTGACAGGTTTTCGGCGGATAAGCATCTGAATGGAGACCTACCTAACGCGGGTCATTCACAATTTAGTGTGAGTGACCCTCCCCCCTATTTGCAGACAAAGCCAAAGTGGAATACAGATGACTAGCCAAGCGGACAGGTGGTTGATCTGACACTACGTTACGGGAGCCTCATTCCTGTTGAAAACGACCGCCATTGGTTCTCCCGCTTGCAGAGGCTTCGCTCATCCAGCGGGACCATGGATGACCGGTTCGAGCCAATCGATGCTCTTGAATTCAACACGGGTTGCTGGGCAGGAATTACTCAAAAAGGCTAGGGGGAGACGCCACGCTCCCCCGTTGAGAGGAGAACAGTGAGATGGGCACCCTGAAGGGGGACTCCGAGTTCATCTCCCTGCCATGGTATGTCTGAAAAGCGCGCACTATCGATAAGCGCAGAAGTCCCCGTTCAATGGTCATCCCCTCGTCCGTAAAACCCCACAGGGCAACAACGGTGCCCCGGAATCCCTGAGCAGTCCGAACCCTCACCGGTTGACAAGTCCAGGGAAAGAGTCTAAGTAGAAGGAACTGCTGGTCTCGTCGGGCGAAGTAATGAATGATAGTGAATGCCGGCCGCAAGTCGATCCGGCAATATTCGGACCGACCGTGAACACGGGAATGCGCCCTTAGCTCAGTTGGATAGAGCGTCTGACTACGGATCAGAAGGTCGGGAGTTCGAATCTCTCAGGGCGTACCAGAAATCACTTGAATTACCGTCTAGTTAGCGGCGGCAAGGTGGGCGGTTTTCTTTTTCAGGATCAGCAGTGTGGCCATTTTGTGTCCCCCCTGTGGACACACCGTGTTCGCGGCATTGATCAGATTCTCCAGTTCCGGCCTGGAATAGTGGGTTGTGATACGGCCGGATTTGTGGCCAAGCAGGTCCTGTCGATCTTCAAACGACACTCCAGCAGATCGAAGTCTCCGTCCAAAGGTGTGCTTCAAATCATGAACCCTCACCTGTGGAAGACCAGCTCTTTGCCTGGCTTTTTTCCATGCCGAGTTATACATCTTTCCCACCGGCCGGCCTTTGTAGGTGAAGACATGAGTAGGGTGTCGGTCGTGCATCTCCTGAACTACTGTCCTGGCAAACCGATTAAGCACAACGAGGCGCTCTTGTCGGTTCTTCACCAGCTCAGCGGGGATCAAGAATACACTGGTGTTCATCTCACGAACCGGAACCTCCCATTCCCACCTCAAACCACAAACTTCCGCCTCCCGGCATCCGGTATTGACCTTGAAAAGGGCCATTTTTGCCAGATGTTCGGGGAGTTCTGCAAAGAGCCGGGCCTGTTCCTCCCAAGACAAGGGGTAGGGCGCTCTTCGGTCAGTTTCCGGAAGGAGCTTGATTCGGGGAGCGGGGGGCAGCCACGTCAGCCCGTGTTCGTCAAGCCACTCTGAAGCAGCCATATTCAAGATATGGCGGACAACCTGAAGAGCGTAGTTCACGGTCCGATTCTTGACGCCTTGCGACTTTCGTTGCTCGATGAAGCCCTGGAGCGTCCCCATGTGGACAGACTCTAGCGGCAAATCACCTATGAAGGGATCAACAAGTCGCAGGTGGTCGGCGTCATGCCTGATACTGCTCTTGGTGGTCTCTTTGAGGTACTTGGTAGCTGCGGAACGAAAGGTCCGGCTGGGGCGTTCCCCGTATCGCTGCGCTTTCCGAATCTCCTCCATGCGATGAGCTAAGTACCTTTCCGCTTCTGACCTGCCCCCCTAAAGGTGGTCTAGGTTCTGAGTTAGTCTGTGGCGTTATCTGGACCTCGATGGGAGGTCAGGATGAAACGCAAGCGATACAGCGTTGAGCAGATCATCGGGAAGCT